>JAENYD010000031.1 GCA_016842005.1 Clostridium thermobutyricum
AATAAACTTTTTAAAACTACTAAATTCTTATTGGTTCCGGCTTGTCCGGGTTAGGATTATAAATCGAGGGGACAATTGTCCCCTCAATTTATTTTCAATAATAATATATTTTACGGATCAACTACTGTACCAGTTTGTCCAATGTCATTCGCTTCTGATGTCAATGCTGTCCAGGTCTGGCAGCCTACGATGCCGTCATCTTGTAATCCGTACGCCCTTTGAAAATTTATAACTGCGTTTTCAGTTCCTGGACCGAAAATTCCATCAAAACCTGAACCAGTATACCCAAGAGCGTTAAGTGCATCCTGCAGAACAAAGACATATACGCCTCTATCTCCTCTTTGTACTACAGGATATCCGGATGAACAGGCAGGGCCGATCGGTTTACTGGAGGCATAGAGATAGAGCGAAAATTGCCGATGGAATGCCCATTATTTTTGAAATAGAAATTGCCTGGTGATATAATGAATACGTGCTTATATTAGCAGTCTTAATCACGTATACTGTTATGTAGAGAAAATGACAGGAGGAACTTTCATATGTCAAGAGGCAGGTACTTTTTAAGAGGCATAGTTCTCGTTATAATTACCGTTTTTGTCATAGTAGGGGTAATAAACTTCATACGCATACCTCTCCCGGGAGGCCTGGGAATCCTTCCCGCAAAAGACTACCAGAACTTTGAGGATATGAAAAAGCTGATGAGGATTAAAGAACTGGTGGAGAGGGGTTACTATAAAGAAGTGGATAAGGAAGATCTGGAAGAAGAGGCCATCCGGGGAATGCTCAAAGCCCTTGACGACCCCTATACTGTATACATGAACAAAGAAGAATACGCTTCCTTTATGGTTCATACAACCGGTACTTACGGCGGAATAGGGATAGTGGTAAGCGAAGGTGAAGACGGTCTCATAACTATTGTAGCGCCCATAGAAGATACTCCAGGGGAAAGGGCCGGACTGGCAGCCGGCGATAAGATAATCAAGGTTGACAATAAAGAGGTTTCCGGCGACCAGCTGGACCAGGCTGTCATCATGATGAAGGGTGCCGAAGGGACCAAAGTAACCCTTACAATCTTGAGGGAAGGCGTGGAAAAGCCCTTTGATGTAACCATAACCAGGGAGGAGATACGTCTTAAGACGGTCAAATCACAGGTGGTTGAAGGAAATATAGGATACATGAGGATATCAGCCTTTGATGAGAGGACGTATGCAGATTTCAACAAGGCACTGCGCAGTCTGTCCCAGTCGGGTATAAAAGGACTGGTCATAGACCTGAGAAACAATCCGGGAGGACTGCTGGACCAGGTGGTGAAGGTAGCCGACGCCCTTATGGATAAAGGATTGATTGTATATACCGAAGACAGGCAGGGCAAGAGGGAGGAAGAGATGTCCGATGCCAAAAATCTGGGTCTTCCCCTTGTTATCCTGGTTAACGGCGGGAGCGCCAGCGCATCCGAAATACTTTCGGGGGCTGTCCAGGATTCAGGTACCGGTGTACTGGTAGGCACCAAAACCTTCGGTAAGGCCCTTGTACAGACGGTAAGGGAACTGGAAGACGGTTCTGCGGTTAAGTATACCATAGCCCAGTACTATACACCCAGTGGCAAGAGCATCCAGGGCAAAGGCATACAACCGGATTATGTGGTGGAGATGCCCAAAGACGGTGTCATGGGTGATATTGAGGGAGGAAAGGACCCTCAGCTGTTAAAGGCCATTGAGATAATAAAAAGTCAGATCTGAGGGGTGAAAAGGTGTTTCCCTTTGTAGATATATTTGTCATGATCGTCAAATCCATTGTCAGTGTTATAATAAATCCCCTTTTCTGGGTTGTGCTCTTCCTTGTGCACAGCCAGTACAGAAAAAGCTGCATGCTGGAAGAGAGGATGCTCGGGATACAAAAGTATTCGGTATGGGATAGGCTGGCCAGCTCTGTGTTAGCGGGGCTGGCCGGAGGTTTCATAGGGAGCATGGTGATGGTATTGGTTGGAGTGACCCTGGGCAATGCAGGGATACTCTACGTCTGGGTCATTGCAATCCTGCTCATGATGGTAAATCCCAGGTATATGTGCTTTTCATATGCCGGGGGTATTGTATCCCTTTGCAGCCTGGTTTTCGGGTTCCCCCGGGTGGATGTACCTTCACTTATGGCGATCGTGGCCATACTTCACCTGGTTGAAAGCGTACTGATATATTTTAACGGGCACAAGCACAGTGTACCAGTATATATGCATGACAGGAGATACGGGGTTGTGGGGGGGTTCAGCCTTATGAGGTTCTGGCCCATACCTATTGTTATTATGACCGTTATAACAGGGCAGGTGCTGCCGGGAGATGCGGTGCCAATGCCTGACTGGTGGCCCCTAATCAGGTCCATGGAAATGCTGGAGGCAGCGGACCCGGAGAACCTTACATATATTATGCTTCCCGTGGTGGCTGCCCTGGGATACAGTGATGTTGCCATAACCCATACGCCGGAGGCCAAAAGCCTTAAATCCGCCCTATCCCTTTCAGGCTACAGTATAGTGCTGCTTGTTATTTCGGTAATAGCTTCATACTACAGGCCCTTCCAGTGGCTGGCCGCCTTTTTCGGTCCGGTGTTTCACGAACTCCTTATTATCCGCAGTAAAAGTGTTCAGAAAAGGAGTAAGCCTCTCTATATACCGGTGGAGGACGGGGTAAGGGTACTGGATGTTTTGCCGGATAGCGTATCCGAAAAGATGGGTATTAAGAGAGGAGACATTATATATCGCATAAACGGGAAGCGTGTGTTGAGAGAAGAAAGCATAACAGACATTCTTTCCATTTATCCTGCTTATATCTGGGTAGATGTATTATCCCTGGACGGTAATCGCTATACCCGGGAATACAGGCAGTACCCTTCGGGTATCGGGAGCCTGGGCGTTATGGTGGTGCCGAGGGAAGGAAATGTGGATTATATGACAACAGAGTTTATCAGCCCTTTGAAAAGGCTGCTCAACAGATTTGAAACCAGGAAAAGGCGGAACAGATGAAATTTGCTCACCTTAAGGCATTACGGAGGATAATCGGAGATGAAAGACGTTAAATATCTTAGAAAAGTAATACTGTCCCTGGCCTGGCCTGTTATACTGGAGATGGCACTTCATATGATAGTATGGGTTTTTGATACAGCCATGGTGGGAAGGCTCAGTGCTCAGGCCCTGTCAGCCGTAGGACTGGCCGGAGCCATAGTCTTTACCGTCACATTCATTTTCGGGTCTCTGGGGGCGGGTACCATGGCCATAGTGGCAAGGTACATAGGAGCAGGCAGGAAGGAAAAGGCGGAAGATACCGCTTCCCAGGCCATGGGCCTGGGATTTTTGACAGGCATAGGGGTTACCCTTTCTCTTTTTTTCTTTTCGGACAGGCTGCTGGCCTGTTTTGTGAAAGATGTGGATGTACTGCATTTAGCCATAACATATACCAGAACCACTTCAATGGCCATCGGGTTCATGATAGTCTTAAGTGTCGGCAGTTCCATTATGAGGGGGACCGGGAACACAAAAACCCCCATGGCAATAGCCGGTATAACCAATGGCATCAATATCATAGGGGATTATGTCCTTATATTCGGGCATTTCGGTTTTCCAAGACTGGAGGTTGACGGTGCGGCTATCGCCACTGCAGGGGCCCAGATAATCGGTTCACTGATTATGATGGGTCTGCTCCTTTACGGTGTCACAGGCATCAGGGTCAGATTTTCCAAAATGTTCAAACTGGATGCATATGAAATCAGGCGAATAATAAAGCTGAGTTTTCCTGCCGCCATGGAGGAATTCACCCACAGCGGCAGCAGGGTGGTTTCATCTCTCTGGATTGCAGGCATGGGACACATAGCCTTTGCGGCAAACCAGGTGGCGGTTACCGCTGAAAGCATCTCTTTCATGCCGGGATACGGCTTTGCAGTGGCAGCCTCAGCCATCGTAGGACAGAACATGGGAGCAGGGAAGATGGAAGAAGCGGAATACGGTGCCGTGCAGTCCACGGGTATGGGCGTTTTGCTCATGTCGGTGGTGGGGCTGCTGTTTTTTATGTTCCCCGTTCTTTTGATATCCTTGTTTACAGATATACCTGAAGTGATGGAGCTGGGGGCAAGATGCCTCAGGATAGGAGCCTTGGAGCAGCCCTTTATCGCCCTGAGCATGGTAATGGCAGGGGCTCTGAGGGGGGCCGGCGATACCAGGGGGGCCTTTGCCGTTGCTGCCATAAGCAACTGGCTGATCAGGCTGCCCCTGATATATATTGTGGTATTCCTGCTGAGACTGAATATAACTTATGTGTGGATGGTTACGGTAACGCAATTTGCCATAGAGTCAGGGCTTATGACAATGAGGTTTCGTAGGAAGGGATGGCGAAATATTGACCTGGAAGACATTTAGTAATATAATAGATAAAGCGAACAAACGTTCCAGGACGGGGTGATTGTTTTGGAAGGCAAATTTCAGTTGGTTTCGGATTATCAGCCCAGGGGTGACCAGCCGGCTGCCATAGAAGAACTTGTAAAAGGAGTGGAGAAAGGCCACAGGGGGCAGACACTGCTGGGGGCCACAGGTACAGGGAAGACATATACCATGGCCAATGTGATACAGAGGGTTCAGAAACCTGCCCTTGTCATTGCCCATAACAAGACCCTGGCGGCGCAACTGTGCAGCGAGTTCAGGGAGTTTTTCCCCCATAACGCCGTAGAATACTTTGTCAGTTATTATGACTATTACCAGCCTGAAGCCTATGTGCCTCAGAGTGATACCTACATAGAAAAGGATGCATCCATCAATGACGAGATAGACAAGCTCAGGCACTCGGCAACGGCATCCCTTTTTGAGAGAAGGGATGTGATTATTGTTGCCAGTGTCTCTTGTATTTACGGGCTGGGGGACCCCATTGACTACAAGAACCTGGTCATTTCCCTCCGTCCGGGCATGGTGAAGGACAGGGAAGCGGTTATCAAAAAACTGGTGGATATACAGTATGAGCGAAATGACATCAATTTCACCAGGGGTACCTTCAGGGTCAGGGGGGATGTTGTGGAGGTGTTTCCTGCAGGGTCCTCAGGAAATGCCATACGGGTTGAATTCTTCGGAGACGAGATAGACAGGATTGCCGAAATTGATACCCTCACCGGCCAGGTGCTGGGATTAAGGCACCATATTTCCATATTTCCCGCCTCCCATTACGCCACATCCCGTGAAAAACTCGAAAGAGCCGTTAGTACCATTGAAGAGGAACTGGAGATGCGGCTGAAGGAATTGAGGGCTAGTGACAAACTGCTGGAAGCCCAGCGGTTGGAGCAGAGAACAAGGTATGACCTGGAGATGATGACCGAAATGGGGTACTGCTCGGGTATAGAGAACTATTCCAGACATCTCAGCGGCAGGCCGCCGGGAAGCAAGCCTTATACCCTGATTGATTATTTTCCCCGGGACTTCTTGATTATAGTGGATGAGTCCCATGTTACCATACCACAGCTGGGGGCCATGTACAACGGGGACAGGTCCAGGAAGGAAACCCTGGTGGAGTACGGTTTCAGGCTGCCTTCCGCCCTGGACAACAGGCCCCTTACCTTCCGGGAATTCGAGGAGATGATTAACCAGATAATCTTCATAAGTGCAACACCGGGGCCTTATGAAAGGGAAAAAAGTGCCCGGATAGTGGAACAGATAATAAGGCCCACCGGCCTTGCGGACCCGGAGGTAGAGGTACGGCCGGTGGAGGGACAGATTGACCACCTGATTGGTGAGATAAACAGGAGGGTAGACAAAGACCAGCGGGTTCTGGTTACCACCCTCACAAAGAAAATGGCGGAGGACCTTACCTCTTATCTAAGCGAGGTGGGCATTAAGGTAAGGTACCTTCATTCGGACATACACACCCTTGAGAGGATGAAAATAATCCGGGACCTGCGGCTGGGGGTTTTTGACGTGCTTGTCGGTATAAATCTGCTGAGGGAAGGGCTGGACCTTCCGGAAGTGTCCCTGGTGGCAATACTGGATGCGGACAAAGAAGGATTTTTACGCTCCGAGACTTCCCTTATCCAGACCATGGGCAGAGCTGCCAGGAATGTGGATGGAAAGGTAATAATGTATGCCGACAGGATAACGGGGTCCATGAAAAGGGCTATAGACGAGACCAACAGGAGAAGAAAAATACAACTGGAATATAACAGCAAGCATGGTATTACGCCCCGCACCATCCGGAAGGCTGTGAGAGATATCATTGAGGCTACCCTGGTAGCGGAAGAAAAGGCTTCATATGATGTGAATACGGACATGACTGAAGAGAATATTGAAGATGTTGTCAGACAGATGGAGAAAGAGATGAGGGAAGCGGCAAAGCTGCTGGAATTTGAAAGGGCTGCCTTCCTGAGGGACAGCATTATCGAACTGAGGAAAAAATTACAGAGGTGAAGACATGGCAAAGGATAGAATTATCATTAAAGGAGCCCGTGAACACAATCTCAGGAACATAGACCTGGAACTTCCCAGGGATAAGTTTATAGTAATGACAGGATTGAGCGGTTCGGGCAAATCGTCTTTGGCCTTTGATACAATCTATGCGGAGGGTCAGAGACGATATGTGGAATCTCTCTCCGCTTATGCCCGGCAGTTTCTGGGGCAGATGGAAAAACCGGATGTGGACTATATTGAAGGCCTGTCCCCTGCCGTATCCATTGACCAGAAGACCACCAGCAAGAACCCCCGGTCCACGGTGGGGACGGTCACCGAGATATATGACTACCTGCGTTTGTTATTCGCCAGGGTGGGAACGCCCTACTGCTACAACTGCGGGAGGGAGATAACCCAGCAGTCGGTGGACCAGATGGTGGACAGTATAATGGAGCTGGAGGAAGGTACAAGGGTTCAGCTGCTGGCCCCTGTTATCCGGGGCAGGAAAGGGGAATACACAAAGCTGCTGGAGGAAATGAGGAAAAGCGGGTACGTAAGGGTCAGGATAGACGGAGAGGTACGGGACCTCGGTGAAGACATCCGGCTGGAGAAGAATAAAAAACATACTATTGAGGTTGTGGTGGACAGGATTGTAGTCAGGCCGGACATAGAGAAGCGCCTGACCGATTCCATAGAAACCTGCCTCAGGCTGTCCGAAGGAATACTGCTGGTGGACGTGGTGAGAGGCAGGGAAATGGTGTTCAGCCAGAATTTTGCCTGCATACACTGCGGTATAAGCATGGAGGAACTGAGTCCCAGGATGTTTTCCTTCAACAGCCCCTATGGTGCCTGTCCCAAATGCAACGGTCTGGGAAGTCATATGAAGGTTGACCCTGACCTGATAATGCCTGACCACGGGAAAAGTCTCAGGGAAGGCGGCATTGAAGGCATGTCCGATTCGGAGAACAGCTGGTATTACAGTATTGTAGAGGTTATTCTAAATGAACACGGGTACAGCAGCGATACACCGTTGAGAGAGATTGACAGGAAGGTGCTGGACATAATCTTATACGGTTCAAAAGGCAGGAGATTTAAGGTCCGGTACACCGGGAAATACGGCACCAGGACTTATGAAGCACCCTTTGAGGGGGTGGTCAGGAATCTTCAGAGGAGATATACCGAGACCCAGTCGGATTATATAAAAAGTTATATTGAAAGATATATGAGCATAATACCCTGCCCGGAGTGTAATGGGGCCCGGCTGAAGAAAGAGGTGCTGGCTGTCAAGGTAGGCGGCCTTAATATACACCAGGTAACGGAAATGTCGGTTTCCAGGGCCCTGGAGTTTTTTAACGGGCTTGTGCTGGAGGGCAAGAAAAAGGTAATAGCCCGGCAGATACTTAAGGAGATAACCGAACGGCTGGGCTTTATGGCCAATGTAGGTCTGGATTACCTGACGCTGTCCAGGGCAGCGGGCACCCTATCAGGGGGAGAGGCTCAGAGGATAAGGCTTGCAACCCAGATAGGGTCAAGTCTTGTAGGGGTATTGTATATCCTGGACGAACCCAGTATAGGCCTTCACCAGAGGGATAACCGCAGGCTCCTGGATACCCTCAGGAGGCTGACCGACCTGGGCAATACCCTGGTGGTTGTTGAACACGACGAAGAGACCATACGGGCTGCCGACCATATTGTGGACATAGGACCGGGGGCGGGGATACACGGTGGAGACATAGTTGCGTCGGGAAGTCTGGAAGATATAATGGCATGCGGCGAATCCATTACTGGCCAGTATCTGGCGGGGGTGAAAAAGATTGAAATTCCACCGGAGAGAAAGAAGCCCAATGGAAAGCTGGTAGAGGTGCGGGGGGCCAGGGAAAACAACCTGAAGAATATCAATGTGAAATTTCCCATGGGAGTATTCACCTGCGTTACAGGTGTCTCGGGTTCGGGTAAAAGCACCCTGGTTAATGAAATACTGTATAAGAGTATAGCTCAGAAACTGTACAGTGCCAAGGCAAGGCCCGGTGAGCATGACGGTATTCTGGGAGTGGAACATATAGACAAGATAATAGATATTGACCAGTCGCCCATCGGCAGGACCCCCAGGTCAAATCCGGCAACCTATACAGGTATATTTGACCATATCAGAGACCTGTTTGCAGGAACACCTGAAGCCAGGATGAGGGGGTATAAGAAAGGGCGGTTCAGCTTCAACGTCAGGGGAGGACGCTGTGAGGCCTGCAAGGGAGACGGGATTATCAAGATAGAGATGCACTTCCTTCCGGATGTATATGTACCCTGTGATGTGTGCAAGGGTATGAGATATAACCGGGAGACCCTTCAGATCAAATACAAGGGCAGGACCATATCCGATGTGCTGAATATGACGGTGGAGGAAGCCCTGAATTTTTTCGGCAATATACCGCCCCTGAAGAGGAAACTGCAGACAATGTCTGATGTGGGGCTCGGATATATAAGGTTGGGTCAGCCGTCTACCCAGTTGTCCGGCGGCGAGGCCCAGCGGGTTAAACTGGCGACTGAACTGAGCAAAAAGAGCACGGGCAAAACCCTCTATATACTGGATGAGCCTACCACCGGCCTCCACTTCGAGGATGTGCGCAAGCTGATTAACGTACTGACCAGGCTGGTGGATACGGGAAATACCGTAATAGTCATAGAACACAATCTGGACGTTATAAAGACCGCAGATTATATAATCGATCTGGGTCCCGAAGGAGGAGAAAAGGGAGGTACCGTCATTGCAGCGGGCACACCGGAAGAAGTGGCCCAAATGGAACACTCCTACACGGGACAATTCTTGAAGAGAATACTGGAAGAATAATGTCAAGGGGACGGTTCTTCTGTCAAGGGGACGGTTCTTCTGACAACGTTGTCAGAAGAACCGTCCCCTTGACAATTTTTTATCTTGAAACTATTATTCCTCTCACTGTTCCCTTGCTGTCAAGTATGAATCCACCGGTGTCTCCTTTTTTCAGCTGGTAGAAGTGGATGTTTTCCTGCGCGCCGGTCCGGAGCAATATTACCGCATCCGTCCTGACGGACAGCACAGGACCCACCGGTTTGCTGTTGTCGTCATAGTGCTGTTCTATTCTGATAGTATAATTATTGTAATCGATATCCAGTATTTCTCCGTATACGAAGACTTCACCCCTGTCCGGCCTGCAATCTTCCAGTTCCATGCCGAAGTCCCGGTCTCTGATTACAACAGAGTGGCTTGCCGGGACCCATTCTATGTCTTTCTCCAGGGATTCGGATACAAACCGCAGGGGAACATATACCCTGTTCTTGTAGATGAAAGGTTCATATTCCGATTGGACAGGGGTATTGTTTATGACGATTTTTATATCTCCTCTATAGACCTCGATTTTTTCCATTACTGCTGAACCGAGGGCACTGCCCTGCATCAACAGAGTCATTAATGTTATTGCAAGAATTGTCTTTTTTGACATGTTATACTCCTCCCCTTTAGCTTGATTATTGCCAGGGAGGAGGACGGGTATACAATATTTTTCTACTATCCTGTCAGCGGAATTAATTATTAAGGCCTGTCCCGGAGGACAGGCCCTGGATTCACTTTGTGGTAAGGAAACTGCCTGAGAAGTTCATCAGTCTGAGGCGGTTTATAAGGGTGTGAATTATAAACGGGAATCCTGCCGTGTATATACCCAGGGCTATAATCCTGGGAGGCAGGGTTACCATAACAGGAATACCGAAAAGCAACTGCAGGAAGTATGGGGTAAGGACAACCGATGTAACCAGGTGAGTGATAAATACTATCCAGGCAATATATAAGGGATTTTTGTAGCCTTCGGGGTTAATACGTATCATGATGCCGGGTATTATGCCCGTCAGGGCTTTGATGACCGTAAAGTGGGGCATGTATGCTCCCATGGGATTTATAAAATAGCCTATCAGGTCACTTACGGCACCGACAATACCGCCGGCGGCAGGACCGAACAGAAGGCCGGACAGGATTATGGGAAGGGTTCCCAGCCCGATTCTTATGCCTTCGACGCCGGCAAAAGCTATCCTGAGGCTGGCGACCCTTGACAGGATAATACTGACAGAAGTGAGTAAAGCCATAAAAACAAGCTGTTTTGTAGGAAATCGCATATTTTTATCCCCCTGTACTTTTTATCTGTTTTTATACTATAATACATTATAAAGGGTAGCAGTACAAATAAATTGCTACCAGCATGCTATGGCAAACAATTCAGGAGTGATAGCAGTGAAGGAAAAGATAAAGGACTGCCTTGGGAAACTGCCAGATAAACCGGGAGTATACCTGATGAAGGAAGAGAAGGGCAGGATTATATATATAGGAAAGGCCAAAAACCTGAAGAAAAGGGTAAAGCAGTACTTCCAGGGCAGGAAGTCCCAGTCTGTGAAAACCCGGAATATGGTGTCCCAGATAGAGGATATTGAGTATATAATAACGAAGACCGAACTGGAAGCGCTGATACTGGAATGCAATCTGATAAAAAAGCATCGTCCCAGGTACAATATCCTGTTGAAAGACGACAAGCACTACCCCTATATCAGAGTAACTATGGAAGAAGATTTTCCCCGTATTCTACTGGCCAGGGATATCAAAAAAAACGGCTCCAGATATTTTGGTCCCTACAGGAACAGCCATGCCGTGAAACAGACCATAGATGCCATCAACAGGCTTTTTCCGGTGAGAACGTGCAGCAGGGGACTGGACAGTATCCCTTCGGGGGACCGGCCCTGCCTCAACTATCATATAAACCGATGCATGGCCCCCTGTCAGGGGTATGTGGATAAAAATGAATACAGGAATATGATGAAGCGGATATGCATGTTTCTGGGGCACAGGCACCAGCAGCTTATTGATGAACTGGAGCAGGAGATGAATAAGGCTGCAGACAGCCTTGATTTCGAGAAGGCGGCCCGTCTCAGGGACCAGATATCAGCGGTGCGGTCTATTGCCGAAAAGCAGAGGGCCATCACCACAGCCATGGAAGACCAGGATATTATAGCTTTTGCCAGGAGTGAGGACAGAGCCTGTGTACAGGTATTTTTCATAAGGAATGGTAAGCTGCTGGGAGGAGACCACTACTTCCTGGAGGACATATCAGGAGTCGGGGCACAGGAACTGATGACAGAGTTTGTCAAACGATTTTATTCGGGGACAGCCTTTGTCCCGGGTCAGATACTGCTGCAGAACAGTGTGGATGAAGTTTTTATTATTCAAGAATGGCTCAAACAGAAGAAAGGGAGCAGTGTACAGATAAAAGTGCCTGAGAGAGGCGATAAGAAGGAAATGATTGAAATGGCCGCCCAGAATGCGGCGGATGCCCTTAAAAATTTCAGCGACAGGATGAAAAAGGAAAAGGAAATGGCTTACAAGGCCCTTGAAGAGCTGTATTGTCTTTTGGGTCTTGAAGAGTTTCCCTTCAGGATAGAGGCCTTTGACGTATCCAATATACAGGGGCTTGAGCCTGTAGGCTCCATGGTGGTTTTTGAAGAAGGCAGGCCGAAGAAGAATGATTACAGGAGATACAGGATAAAAGAGGTGAAGGGACCTGATGATTATGACAGCATGAGGGAGATAACAAGGCGGAGATATATCAGATATGCGGATGACCGGTCGGAAGAAGTACTGCCCCAGTTGGTACTAGTAGACGGGGGAAAAGGCCAGGTATCGGCTGTGGAACAGGTACTGGCTGAGATAGGATTGAAACTGCAGGTATGCGGGATGGTCAAGGACGACAGGCACAGGACAAAAGCCCTTATTAAAGATGGAATGGAGATCGGGTTTGGGGAGAATAAGCATGCCTACCGGATGATTTCAGCCGTACAGGAGGAAGCTCACAGGTTTGCCATCAGTTTTCACAGACATTTGCGCAGCCGGAAGCAGGTGAGGTCTGTACTGGATGGGATAAGGGGAATAGGGGATAAAAGAAGGAAGTCCCTTTTGAAACATTTTGGCAGCATAGATGCCGTAAAGAAAGCTACTGTAGAAGAACTGGCGGCAGTGAAAGGGATGAATATCAGTGCTGCACGGGAAGTTTACAGTTTCTTTACAAAAAAATTAGAGGGGGAATAATATATGACGAAGAAGTTATATCTGTCCGAAACAGATAAAAAAATAGGCGGTGTGTGCGGGGGTATAGCGGAATATTTCGAAATAGATGCTACTCTGGTAAGACTTGGATGGATACTGTTTATGTTTTTGGGAGGTTCAGGGATCCTTGCCTATTTTATTGCCTGGCTTATAATGCCCAGACGCTGTGGATAAGAATATTAGAAGAGGTGAAAATTTTGAATCTGGTCATGGATTTGCACTGTCACACAATTGCCAGCGGCCATGCCTACAGTACCATAGCCGAAATGGCATCCGAGGCTGCTCGAAAAGGGCTGGCTCTTATGGCCATGACTGACCATGGTCCTACAATGCCTGGGGGGCCGGACCTTTATCATTTTGGTAATCTCATTGCCTTACCAAGGGAAATATGCGGGGTGAAGATACTCAGGGGAGTAGAGGCTAATATAATTAATGCTGAAGGAGAGCTTGACATCCCCGAGAGATATCTGAAAAAGCTGGATATCGTGCTGGCAGGGCTGCACGATATATGCTATCAGGGAGAAGGAATTGAAGAAAACACCATGGCTGTTATTAATGCCATGAAGAATCCGTTTGTTGATATAATAGTACATCCGGGCAACCCGAGATTTCCACTGGACAGGGACAAAATTACAGAGGCAGCCATTGAGACCGGTACTCTCCTGGAGATAAACAACAGTTCATTCTTAACCAGCAGAAAAGGAAGTTATGACAACTGTCTTGATATTGCCATGAAAGCCAGGAAAAAAGGGTTGATGGTCTGTTTCGGAAGCGATGCCCATTTCTCCGCTGCCGTAGGAGAATTCGGTAAAGTAATGGAACTGGTCGACAAAGCCGGTATTGGCGAGGAGCAGATAGTAAACACATCTCTGGACAAACTGAGACGATTTATGAATAATAAGGGTAAAAGGGTTGAATTCTAGCAAGTCTTTGCAACAGGCAGGTGGTTGTATGGTCTACCTGCTTTTTTGATAGTATTTTTATTCTTCTCAGAAAATATCAACATATTCATTAAAACTGCACCATATTTATATATAGAGCGCTTTTAAAATGCCGGGGATGTTAAGTTCAATGTTTAGAGGGTGTATGAAATGAATAGAAATAAATACAGATACAGTAGTTATAAGTTCAGGCTTTTAACTATTTTTTTATGCCTTGCAGTGGCTGCTTTTATGGTATACGGACCCCGCCTGATCAAAAACCGGGCGGAGTACCAAATCGTAGAGGACCAGCCGGATGAGGAATGGCAGGGGGTAATAACCCTGTGGGATTTTCCAAGACCGTACCGGGGAGGGGGCAGCGGTTTTGGGTGGATAAAAGAGAAGATAAAAGAATTTGAGGAAAAGCATAGGGGTGTGCTGGTAGAACTCCACTGTCTGGACGAAAATAACGGGGAAATACAGCTTGACCTGGCGGTACAATCGGGGAGGTATCCGGATATTGCACCGGTGGGAAATAACTTCGGCTGGGCACAGGAGGGAGTTCTGGAACCTCTGGACGACTATTTTACCCCCGGGACAAAAGAAATGTACCTGGACTATGCCCTCAGGGCTGTCACCTATAAAGGAAGCATATGGGGAATACCCCTATACGGGACAGCACCCGTTATGCTTCTTAACCTTGAAATATTCGAAAAAAGAGGTGTAGAGCCTCCTCCCGGGGGACAGTGGACTTATGATGAGTTTGTTGACATCCTTGGGAAGCTTACTTACGACAAAGATAACGATGGCGATACGGATGTGTACGGTTTCAATTCCTATATAATGAACGGATCTTTTAATCTCTGGGGCATCCTTTTGTCGGACGGATGGGAGATTTTTGACCTGGCAAGGAATAAATATACCCTCCACACCCCTGAGGCGGTATCAGGGTTAAAAAAACTGGTGGCCCTGGCACAGGAATACAAGGTTGTACCGGAGGATTTCGGGGTCCAGTCCTCTTCCAGGGCATGGTTGACCTTTGTCCGGGAGAAAAAGGTAGCGGTATACCCTGCCGGGTTGTGGGCGGTTTTTCAGCTTGAAAATTTAAAGAATGAAGGGACGGGTTTCGAGTACGGTATAGCCGAATATCCTGTGGGTGAACTGGGACATCCGGTAACAGCGGGAAGCGGTGTGATTTCCTATGGGGTTTTCAGGCAAAAAGACAGGGAAAAGAGGGATATGTGCATAAAGTTCCTGGACTTTATATCCGGAGATTTTGACGACGCGGAGGCTGCCAAAAGGGGGGTGCTGCCCGTAAAGGCATCCCCGGGGCAGCAGAGCATGGTGGTAGATCCCATGCATATCAAGACAATTCCCAGGATGGAAAAGTGGAGCTATGTGGAAGATATTATAAACAATCATATACGCCAGGCTGTCCTCGGGGTAGAGGAACCGGATGAGGCTCTTAAACTGGCCCAGCAGGAAGTGGATATGCTGTTTGGGGAAAAATAGGATAGAAGTTGTAAAGGCGGATAAAATACTATAAAATAGTTACCTGGGAGCATTGTATCTAATAGGAGTGGTATATTGATGATGGATATAGTATACCAGGATTTACTGGAATACATACCGGAGAGCAGTATTAAACAGAATGAGCCCATGGACAGGCATACCTCCTTCAGGATTGGCGGGCCTGCTGATATTATGGTTTTACCCGGCAGTCTGGAGGAGATAATAAATACAGTACATGTTTGCAGGAGAAATAGCTGTCCCTATTTTATAATGGGCAATGGGACCAACCTGCTGGTAAAAGACAGGGGATACAGGGGCGTAATTGTCAAGATAGGCGATAACATGAGCAATTACAGTATTGATGGGGACAAAATATACAGCCAGGCGGGC
Organism: Clostridium thermobutyricum; assembly: GCA_016842005.1. Taxonomy (GTDB): domain Bacteria; phylum Bacillota; class Clostridia; order Ch29; family Ch29; genus JAENYD01. The sequence goes on from JAENYD010000031.1 coordinate 15,335, forward strand.
ATACTGCTGTCTACCCTTTCAGGTCATGCTGCCAGGGCCTCTCTGGAAGGCATGGAATTTGCCAGTGGTATCCCCGGTACCCTGGGTGGAGCGGTAGCCATGAATGCCGGAGCTTACGGCGGGGAAATGAAGGATATTGTGGCCTGGGTACGGGTTATTACCCCTGACGGTGATATCAGGAAGCTTACTGTCGGGGAAATGGAAATGGGCTACAGGACCAGTATCGTGCAAAGGGAAGGCTATCTGGTGGCGGACTGCTGTATAAAGCTCAGTAAAGGAAACAGGGAGGAAATAGAAGAAAAAATCCAGGAGTATGCAAAACGCAGGAAAACCAAACAGCCTCTCCATCTGTCAAGCGCAGGCAGCACCTTTAAACGGCCGCCGGGGCATTATGCCGGAAAGCTTATTGAAGATGCAGGGCTCAAAGGGATGAGGATAGGAAATGCCCAGGTTTCAGAGATGCACTGCGGTTTTGTTGTTAACCTCGGTGGAGCCAGTGCGCGGGATGTTATAGATCTGATAAACCATATCCGCCGGGTAGTGAAGGTGAAATTCGGAGTAGAGCTTGAGCCGGAAGTAAGAATAATAGGTGAGTGAGGAAAGGGGCCGCCATACATGGTGGCTTTTAGATTTTCACCCTTTACTTCGGAATTATTGATAAACAGGTTTCTAAGCTTCAGGTGGGGTTTTAACCCCATCTGAAGCTTAGAAACCGTTATCCGGGGGCGTAGGGCTGCTTATCTCCCGCCTAAGAGGGGAGTATTAGCGGCGGTAGCCATCGGATAAATTATATAAGAGAGGCAGTCTTTTGATGCCTCTATGAAGGATTTCAGGCTCAGATGTCTAAATACTATACAGACGGGCGTATTAAAATGTTACATCCGCCTGCGTCAAATTACTTGCTGTAGACAAACAGGATTTTTGGCTTCAGGTGGAGGTTTAAGCCCATCCCAAGACTAGAAGCCGTTATCCGGGGACATATCGCTGGACTGCCGTCTAACAGAACGGGAGTATTAGCGGCGGTAGTCATCGGGCAAAATAATTAAAAATATTACTGCGAAGGGAGAACCACTGTGAGGATATATGCTGATTACCACACCCATACCCGTTACAGTCACGGCAAGGGAACCATAGAGCAGAACGTGCTGGCGGCAAGACGGAAGGGACTCAAAAAAATCGCCATAACCGACCATGGTCCCGGTCATTTCCTGTACGGGGTCAGGAAGGAGGATTTCAAAAAAGCACAGCAGGAGATTGCTGAACTGAATAAAAAATATGATGATATAGAGATAATGCTGGGGGTTGAAGCAAACATAACAGGGACAGACGGCAGAATAGACGTGGATGAGGAGATTATCTCACAACTGGATATCCTGTTGGTGGGATTTCATTTCGGGGCGCTGCCGGCATCGCTGGCGGATGGATACCATATTCATTTAAAAAACTTGGGAGGCAAAGTTATTAAGAAGCTGAGAGAGGATGCCAGGAAGGTAAATACCCAAGCCCTGGTAAAGGCCATGGAAAGGTATCCCATTGACATAATAACCCATCCCGGGGCCAAGGCGGACATTGATACCGCTTCCCTGGCCAGGGCAGCAGCCGCAAAGGATGTTGCCCTTGAGATAAATGCGGGTCACCGTTTTATGACCGTTGAGTATGTAAGGATTGCGAAAAAATGGGGGGCCAAGTTTGTCCTGAGCAGTGACGCCCACAGACCGGAAGCGGTAGGACAAGTGATTGACGCGGTAAAGGTGGCCCTTGAAGCCGGACTGACTGAAAAAGATATAATTAATGCTGTTGGAAGTGAGGTGGTTTTATGAGATTTGTAATCATAACCGGTCTTTCGGGAGCGGGGAAGACCCAGGCAATCAGAAGCCTGGAGGATTTCGGTTTTTTCTGTGTGGATAACCTGCCCCCCACATTGATACCAAAGTTTGCGGAACTGTGTTACCAGACCGGGGAGGGAATTGATAAGATTGCCCTGGTTATAGACATAAGAGGAGGGGAATTCTTCCATGACCTTCTTTCCAGTCTGGAGGTCATGGAGGAGGAAGGCACAAAATGGGAGATGCTTTTCCTGGAGGCTTCTGACGAGGCGCTTATCAAGAGGTTCAAAGAAAGCAGGAGGCATCATCCCCTTTCTCCCGGAGACAGGGTAATCAAAGGAATCGAGGAGGAGAGGGAGCGGCTGAAAGATATAAGGGTAAGGGCCAGTTATATTATAGATACAACCAACCTTCATCCGAGGCAGTTAAAGGAGGAACTGGCGGAGTTGTTTGTCAGGGAAGGGGAGAAAGAGGGCCTGCTGATCTCGGTGGTATCTTTCGGATTCAAATATGGTATTCCCCTGGACTCCGACCTTGTTTTCGATGTGCGGTTTCTGCCCAATCCCTACTATAACGAAGTACTGAGGGATTACAGCGGGGAGAATAAAGCGGTTAAGGATTATGTCCTAAAATGGAAGGACACAAGCAAGTTCCTGAGGAAGCTGGAGGACATGGTAGAGTTTCTTATCCCCCGGTATATCCAGGAAGGTAAAAGCAGTCTTGTCATTTCCATAGGCTGTACGGGCGGCAGGCACCGCTCGGTTATAATAGCCAATGCCCTTTACGAACTGCTGAAAAAAAGAGCTCACAGGGTTATAGTTGACCACAGGGATATCAACAAGGCTGTGGTGGGGGATGAGTCCAAATGAAGTTTATGCTTTCAGGAATAAAAAGATGGGTCACTGCCGGTATTATAGGGATAGGGATGGCGGGTCTGGGGCTTTCGGGTGTCAGCCTGAAACTGGGCATACAGATAGAAGATTCGAAAATACTGTGGGGCTTGATACTGGGAGGTTTTATATTGATATTTGCTGCTGCCAGAGAGATGGTATTCAGTTTCACAGACCTGAGAAAGAACAGGGGATCTATCAGGGATAAGACAAACCCGGGCAGGGGATCAATCAGCAGGAGGATGCTGTATAAGGGACCCAGGATAGTGGTTGTGGGCGGGGGAACAGGCCTTTCGGTGCTGCTTCGCGGGCTTAAGCAGTTTACAGCCAATCTGACTGCGGTGGTTACGGTTGCCGATGACGGAGGAGGCTCCGGTATACTCAGGAGCGAACTGGGGATGCTGCCGCCGGGGGATATAAGGAACTGTATCCTGGCCCTGGCGGATACTGAGCCCGTTATGGAGCAGCTGCTCCAGTACCGGTTTGAGGAAGGCTCCCTGAAAGGCCAGAGTTTCGGCAACCTTCTCATAGCTGCCATGAACAGCATATCCCATAATTTTGAAGAAGCGGTGAAAAGAATATCCCAGGTGCTGGCCGTTACAGGACAGGTTCTTCCCCTTACCCTTGAAGATGTTACTCTTTATGCACAACTGAGGAACGGGAAGGTTGTAAAGGGGGAATCGAATATTCCCCGGGAGGCGAGAGCTGAAGCATCCCCCATAGACAGGATATTTATCAGACCGGAGCATCCGGAACCTCTTCCTGAAGTCCTGGATGCCATACGCAGTGCAGATGCTGTGGTTTTCGGACCGGGCAGCCTCTACACCAGTATAATACCGAACCTGCTGGCGGGGGATGTGGTCAGGACCGTATCCGAATCAGATGCGGTAAAAATTTATGTTGCCAATATCATGACCCAGCCCGGGGAGACCGACGGTTTTTCGGTCTCCGACCACATAAGGGTCCTGGAAGAACATGGGGGAAAAAAATTTGTTGATTTTGTCATTGCAAACAGCGGGGAGATAGGGGAAACGTATCTCGACAAATATTATGAGGATGGCTCTGCTCCCGTGGGTATAGACAGCGACAGAATAAGACCTGGTATAAAAGTAATTTCACAGGACCTTGTATATATGGACGGGGAATATATCAGGCACAACGCAATGGAACTGGCCAAACTGATTATTAAACTGGCCATCAGGAATGAGCCGGGAATAATGGATTACTATTATCTGCTGACAAAAATATACGACCGCAGGAAGGTGATTTAAATGGACATGCGTGAACTGATAAATAAATCCCGGAAGATCCTTGATGTGATTTATAATGGCATAGTGGCTGTAGACCATGAAGGCATAGTGGTCTATGTCAATCCTGCCAATAACAGGATTACCGGCATGGAAAGGGAAGAGTCCATAGGAAAACATGCCATGGAAGCGGTGCCCGATGCCCATATCCTTCAGGTTATTGAGAGCGGTAAGGAGATGATAGGTGTCAGGACAAAGGCAGGTAAAAGCGATGTGATCTCAAACATTGTGCCGGTAAAGGAGAACGGGAAGCTGATAGGAGCCATTTCCATATTCCAGGATATTACGGATATCATTAAACTGAACAGGCAGCTTAACGAAGCGCAGAATACCATTGCCCTTCTTTCTGAGAGGCTTAATCAGGTCAGTGAAATTGACAAGAATATTGTGGTAGGTAGCAACAAAGAGATGCATAAAATAATGGAACTGGCCATAAAGGCTTCCAGGGTGAATTCAAATGTGCTTATTCAGGGGGAGAGCGGAACCGGAAAAGAGGTTTATGCCCGGTTTATTCACCGGCACAGCGACAGGAAGGATAAACCCTTTGTGGTGGTGAACTGTGCCGCCATACCGGACCAGTTGCTGGAAAGTGAACTTTTCGGTTATGAAGAAGGGGCTTTTACAGGAGCCAAAAAGGGGGGAAGGATGGGGCTGTTTGAGCTGGCTGACGGTGGGACCATTTTTCTGGACGAGATAGGTGATATGAATCTTTTTCTTCAGCCCAAAGTGCTCAGGACACTGCAGAATGGCGAGATAATGAGAGTTGGCAGCAATTCGGTGAGACAGGTGGATGTAAGGGTTATAGCAGCCACAAACAAGGACCTGAAATCCCTTGTTGAAAAAGATAAGTTCAGGGAAGACCTCTATTACCGTTTAAGGGTAATACTGCTGCAGTTGCCTCCTCTGAGGGAAAGGAAGGAAGACCTTCATCTTTTTATAAAGAGCATTATTATCCGGGTTTGCAGGAAGCTCAAAAGGGAAGTGGCGGATGTAAGCCCTCCGGCAATGAGGATATTGATGAATTATCATTATCCAGGTAATATAAGAGAGATGGAAAACATAATTGAGCAGTCGGTGGTTATGGACGAGAATAATGTAATTGATGTGGATGACCTGCCTAAATATCTGGTGGGGGAAAAGGAAGAGGAAGATATAAAACTGTCTTTTACAGAAAGTTTTCCAACCCTTGAAGAAGTGGAGAAGGAAATCATAATCAGGGCCCTCAGGAAATTCCGAAATAAGACGGATGCGGCTTCGGCACTCAATATATCCAGAGCCACCCTTTACAGGAAGATGGAAAAGTACAATCTCCTGCCCGTGTAATCAAATGATACATTTTCAGGAGAAGGTGGCAACAACCCGATTGTTATGCATCATATATATACATTTAGCGCAAGATTTATGTAGCATTATGAAACATATATATCCATATCATGTATTAAATTTATACTATGGGCAGCTATATAAGGATGTATCTCCTGTGTTTCTGCTGCATCCACCTCCCAGAAATTCCCGCCGGATATGGCACGGGTCTTGCATGATTAAACAGTGCATGAAGAAAATTTATGAGGAGGATGGATATGACTGTCAGAAAACCAGAACCCTACAGAATTAAAATGGTTGAGCCAATCAGGCTGATTCCCAGGGAACAAAGGGAAAAAAGGCTGGAAGAAGCCGGTTATAACGTGTTTGCCCTGAAAGGGGAAGACATCTTTATAGACCTTCTTACCGACAGTGGTACCGGGGCTATGAGTGACAATCAGTGGGCCGGGATGATGCTGGGGGATGAATCATATGCAGGCAGCAGGAATTTTTACAATCTGGAGAAGACTGTACAGGACACTTTCGGGTACAAATATTTAATACCCACCCACCAGGGCAGAGGTGCGGAAAAGTCCCTTTTCAGTCAGTTGATCAAGACAGACCAGTATGTACTGGGTAACATGCACTTTGACACTACCGAAGCCCATATACATCTGGCAGGCGGTATACCGGTCAACCTGGTAATAGAAGACGCCTACGATACATCCACCTACCACCCGTTCAAGGGCAATACCGACCTGGAAAAGCTGGAGAGTTTCATAAAGGATAAAGGGGCCGAGAATATTGCTTTCATGTTGATTACAGTAACATGCAACTCGGCGGGCGGCCAGCCTGTTTCCATGAAAAACATAAAGGGTGTAAGTGAAATATGCAGAAAATACGGCGTAAGGGTATTTATAGACTCCGCCAGGTTTGCGGAGAATGCATACTTCATTAAGAAAAGGGAAGAAGGCTATGGGGAAAAGAGTATAGTGGAAATCGTAAGGGAAATGTATTCCTATGCAGAAGGGCTTACCATGAGCGCCAAGAAAGATGCCCTTGTAAACATAGGCGGGTTTATTGCCATCAAGGATGATGAAGAACTCTACAACAAGGTAAGGGAAGTGAACGTCGCCTTTGAAGGATTCCCCACATACGGCGGTCTTGCCGGAAGAGACCTGGAGGCAATGGCCAGGGGGCTGAGGGAAGTTGTGGAAATGCCTTATCTGGAAAGCAGGATAGGACAGGTCGAATACCTGGGACAGAGGCTTATGGATGCAGGTATTCCCATTCAGTATCCCGTAGGCGGTCATGCCGTATTCGTGGATGCAAAGAAATTCCTGCCCCATATACCCTATTTCCAGTTCCCCGCGGTATCTCTCTGTAACGAACTGTATCTGGAAGCAGGGGTAAGGGCGGTTGAGATTGGCTCATTACTCCTGGGCCGGGACCCCAGGACAGGAGAACAGCTGGAATCTCCCATGGAACTTTTGAGACTGACCATTCCCAGAAGGGTATACACTTACAATCATATGGATTATGTGGCAGACGCCCTCATTGAGATTTATAAGAGAAGGGATAAGCTGACAGGTCTTGACTTTGTTTTCGAACCCAAGATACTGAGGCACTTCACTGCAAAGATGAAGCCTGTCGAGTAGGGAAACAAGCCGGGTGATATTAATTACCCGGCTTAAATCAATGTCTTTTATACTTTTCATCCAGCAAATGGGCTATCAGGTTCCCCGCGGTTTTCTTGTTGAGATTTCCCGTGTCCACCGGTATATTAAGGCTCCGGGACAGGTCTTTTATTGTTTCCATCTGTTTTTTTGTGGGGGGAGAATTTTCAGGCATAGCTGTCTGTTTACGTCCGTCAGTTTTCTTTTGACCGGTTTCCGGATATAAGTCTTCCCTGTTTCCTACGTCCAGTTCTTCAATGGCAGTAATCCCTATATTGGTGAGGTCCCTCAAAGCCCGCGCCTTGGCACGGGTAGATGCCATCCTCAGTATATGGGGTACCAGGTTCTGGCCCACAGAAGCGGGGCTGGCATCTCCGAAGTCTGTGAACACCCTGTCTCCCGCCTTGGCAGTGGCACGGCATACGGCTGTCATGTCGTTTTCCTGTCCGGGCAGCTGTACTATATCCACCTGGATGGCTTCCAGACCCTGCTGGTGGGCCTGGTCCAGCAGGCCTTCATAAGTCACAAAATTCTTACCCTGGAGCTGTATTATAAAACGTTCATCAATCATTATTTTTCCTCCCGACTTATATTTCTCTATGTATAGTTTGTATTAAAAGACATGCCTTTTATCCTGTCATTCAGACTGTAATTATTGCAACTGGAGAAAATAATATGATAATAAGAAAGCTTCAGCTAACCCCGCCAGGAATATAACAATACTTTTTTTCATTTCAATCACTCCTCGTATTTATGCTGTAATCCCATTATGTGGCAAGAATTAGGAATAAAAATATTATATAATGTGTAGTGCGGCCGGGCAAGGTCGCTAATTCTAGTGGGTGCAAGCCCCACCAGG
>JAENYD010000032.1 GCA_016842005.1 Clostridium thermobutyricum
CGATTGGGTCAGTTTTCAACCGGCGATTCGGTCAAAAACAGCCCGGCGTTGACAGGAAAAAGTACAACGATAAAGACATTAACAATATAAAGAATATGATAGAAACCAATTTAGCGCCAGTACTCGAAAAAGAATCAAAGAAAAAGTATATGCAAAATATTGACTACCTTGGACTGGTGTTGCAGCTTTATTTCTAGGATAATAAGTATTGCGAAGAAGTTTATTTTAACGGCGAGGAAAAGGAATGGATGGACGAAAACTGGATGAACTACGATTTCTTTGGCAGGTATATAAATAAATGATGCAGAGATCTGCCAGAGATGTCAATCGGGGGAATATATTCAGACAAGTACCCGCAGACAAGGGGAATTGACAGCAAAGATAACCGTGAGTTACAAAATATGAAGGTTCATTGTAAAATTAAATGCAACAAGACAAAAAATTAGAATCACAGCGAGAAACCTAGTATGATATTGGTGTCAAACAAATACATACGGAGTTTTTTGCTATGGCTTTTACTAACAAGAATAGCACATCCGCACGTACTTTTAAACATCTATCAAAATTTGATCGAGGCAAAATCAAAAAGAAACATAGCCATTTCCCCAAATACTCATAAAGCCTTGCACCACAAGACTTTACTCACTGTGTTTTCTTTTGAGTGATACCACGTACCCAACGTGGAACGAGCGTTCGGATTGATGGTTTTTGTTAGTTTTTGACCCTTGAGTTAGTGGAAACATATCAATCGGTTTTTGGGTGTTTTTTTGGGAACCAAGGCATGAGGGAACATACCGCCATAATGAGTTGAAAAATCAAGTCAAGCAGTACAATGTCATCTATCAGGGCTTAGAATAGTTTGCGTGCAAGTAGAAACTGCCAAAAGCAACAGCAAAATAAGACAATAGCAAGTACCTGCTTTACGCTTCTACTCGAATTCTATTTGAAACCAAAAAATACTACCTTTACCTACTTCCGATTCAACTCCGTACTCACCATTGTGCATTTCAATAATTTTTTTAACAATAGATAGCCCAAGACCTGTACCCATTATAGATCTTTTATGTTTTTTATCAACCTTATAATAGCGCTCCCATATATAAGGCAAGTCATTTTGATTGATGCCCTCTCCATGGTCGATCACTTCTATTCTCACCATATTCCCTTTGATACTTTGCCGTACAATTACAGTCTTATCATCACCGCTGTATGTGATTGCGTTGAGCAAAAGGTTATAAAAGGCCTGAATAATCTTTACCTCGTCAGCAAGTACATAGACATCTTTGTCATACTCGAAAACTAATTTATAACCCTCGTTTTTAACAAATTCGCTCATTCGGTTGATAGTTTTTCGCAGACTTTCAGTCAGGTTGTATTTTATCTTATTTAGTTTTGCTATACCTGTCTCAAGACTTGAAATATCAAGTATATCGTTCACAAGAGAAGTCAGGCGCTTTGCTTCATCCATGATGGTTTGACTTTGCTCTGATGTAACTTCTTGAGGGAAATCATGCATCATCTCGGCATAGCTGTATATGAAGGCAAGTGGGGTTCGTAAATCGTGCGAAATATTTGCCATTAGCTCACGGCGCAGTCGCTCCACCTTGGAAAGTTCTAAAGCGGCAGTGTTTAGAGTATCTGACAACTCTTTAATCTCCAAAAATCCTCTGCCATGAAACTCGGTTTCGTAGTTACCCGTTGCAAGCGCCTTCGCGCTTCGATTGATCTGCTCAATAGGACTTGATATGTGCTTTGATATGATAATCGCAAGCAGCGTTGCAAGAATTACCATGATCCCCGTTATTATTAAAAGCTGCATTTGTAGGGTAGATACTGTGGCATCAACCGGAGTTACCATGGCATAAAAGGTAAGAGAAATTTTATTGCCATCCTCTAAAACAAACTCTCGAGCTTTGGTGATAGTTTCTGGTTGCCTGCGGTTGTGTCTGTCAGGCACAGGCCGAAAAGGTGGAGCAAAATCCTGTGTCGGCCTTACAATTATTTCTTTGGTTAATTCAAGTTCATATAAAACATCTTCAAGCTTTGGGCTATTGATGTTTTTCTCCACCAACGCAATTGCTTTTTCTATTTCAACTTTGCGGATAAACTTATACATGTCGCTTAAGAACACCGTCTGAAAAATCCATAAGATTGCTAGCAGCAAAGCACAAAACCCTAAGAGAAATCCGAATATTTTCCATTGTAATTTAAGTTTATCCATCGAACCGATACCCCAATCCACGCAGGGTTTTAATAAAATGCGCATATGGACCGAGAGATTTCCGCAGCAGTTTCATATGCGTATCCAGAGTCCTGTCGTCGCCATAATAATCATAGCCCCATACTTCAGCCATTATCCTTTCCCGCGGTACAGCAATGTTTTTATTTCGTATCAGAAAAAACAGGAGGTCATATTCTTTGGGGGCCATATCTACTTGCACTCCATCAATGAACACTTTATACGCTGTCATATCCGCCTTGAAGCCATCCTTTTCAAAGATGATATGCCCCTTGTCATTTTGCTTTGCAGAACTGCTTTTCTCTACTCTGCGTAAAATGGCATTTATCCTGAGCATAATTTCCTTTGAAGAAAATGGTTTTACGACATAATCATCAACTCCAAGCTCAAAGCCCAACACCTTGTCATACTCTTCGCCTCTAGCAGAAAGCATGATTACCGGTGTGTCGGAAGTTTTACGAATTTCCTTCACAGCGGAAAAACCGTCAAGTTCGGGCATCATGATATCCATGATGATTATGTCAAATGTGCTATTACGGCAAAGCTCCACCGCTTCCATACCATCGCTTGCTTCCACAACCTCATGACCCTCGAAGATAGCGTACCGCTTTATTACCGCGCGAAGCCCTGCTTCATCATCGCATATTAAAATTTTAGCCATTCTATAATCATTCCTTTCATGGCGTTTTGTGGAGGGGGTAAGAAAATTGAGGACAATGTTCGCCTGTCCTGTGTTTAATTGTATCTTAAAATAAGTAAAATGCAAGTTATCCCAATTTTAACTGCACAGTATTAAAAAGCCACAAGGGGAGCATATAAATCTTGTGGCTTTTTAAGCTCAATAGCTTTTTTTGAACCTTGCGACACATAATAGAGCAGCGATTAGCATAACTGATAAGACACCGATGAGGATAAGATTATTGGTTCCTGTTCTTTGGTTTGATGGAGCACTCGCATCTGAAAGATTCAGAGTATTTTTATTTTGTTCCCCCTGTTCCATTTCTCCAAAACGCCTACCATCCATTGCTGAAAGCTGTTCTATCTGATCCGTCGTCAGGCCAAGGGAAAGCAAAGTCTCCTTTACTTCTTCTGTTATTTTTCCGTTTGACTGCCGGATGATGCTTATCGCCTTACTCATAAGTTCCGTATCTATCCCATTATTCATGACTTCGGGGAATGCGTTTTTATACTGGTCGACCATTCTATCTCGAAAATCGCTGTTATTGCCACCTTTTCCGCCCATCATAGTGCCAAGGTCTGATAGCTTTAAATCCCCTGGTGAAATAAGATGATCAGCGTTTGTATTTTGTTCTGCCGTAGTAGAGGGAACAGTACCATCAAGCTGACCCTGTACACTTTGGGCACGGAGATTGCCGAGAGTAATAAAAGTTGAAAGGGCTGTTTTGTACTCCTCATAAGTACAAAATGCGGTGGCATCATTTTTTACATAATCAAAAATTAGGGCATCAAGCGTATTAATTTTTTCCTCGAACTTGCCGTTTGTAAAATAGTTATCAATCAATTGCTGCAAATAGCTGTGATACCTTTCTAAATATTCTGGGTTTGCGAACAGCTTTTCTATCAGCGGGCGGCTTGACATTTCAACGCCGCTTAGCGGAGTATCAATGGGAAAGTTAATCACAGAGGATGCACTGCCGTTTTGAAAACCACCCCACGCAAGGTTATAGTCCCAAGGCAGAATGGTAATCTGACTATCTCGCTCATAGATATAGTAATTTTGTGCCATGTTTGAACTATAGCTATCGAGGTTCACAACAATGGTATGTGCCGCTAAATAGCGCAGAATCTGGTCAACATCAAAATAAGTTTCTAATTCTTTTCCCTCGGAAAGTGCTTTTAGAGCCTGCACAACACGCTGAAAGTCGCTCTCTGTCCCTTTCCCTACTACATTGTTAAAAATGGCACTGTAGCTTTCAATGTTATCATCTATATATTCAAGGCTGCCGCCCGAGTTGCCACGTCCGCCTCTTCCTCCAAAATTTCTTTCCATGCCGTTCATGTTTCCATCCATTTGTGCTGGAAACATGGTTGTGTCTGTGTTGGGTGGCTGGTTAAAATCAGGCCTGGCGTTATCACCTGATGGTGAAAAAGGTTGATCTCCAATATTATCTTGAGAGTTTTGCTGTGTTCCAGGTCTTTGGGGTCTGCTGTTTTGTCTATCCGGCATGGTTGGGACGTTTACCTCTTGCTGTCCCGGCGGATTACCACCCATATCCATGCTTTTCACGTTGTAAAGCATCCCTGATGTATCACCATAAACACGCCGCTCATAACTATCGTTATAAAGCTCTACCGCAAGGTACAGTCCCCAGTTTTCACCGTTTACTTTGATGTCCGCATATCCGAAATACGGCGCGTTCACTCCGGCTTCCTGCATTAACTCATAGGAAACATACTCCTTCATGTAAGTGTTATCCCCAAGCATATTATTGAGCACAAAGCTCTCAAGTCCAAAGCATGTCTGGTCTTTGATGTATTCGTCAAATTGCAGGCGAAAACTATATCTGTCGCTGTTGGAGTTTGCCACTTGAGTTAAGCTGGAGTTGCCCTTTGGGCGGATCCCAACATTTTGAAATTTCGTACCGTTTACTACCACATCGGCCATAATATATTGCTCGTTTATGGCATTGTCGAGCATTTCTTGCCAATCAGCTTCATCCGCAATAATCTCAATAGAAATAATATCGGTACCGAAAATCTTAGTTGCGTATTCTGGCTCAGATTTTATACCTCCTTTTTCTGCCTGTATATTGCCAATTACCACAAGAGTAATGCTTATTATCAAAGCAAAAACCACGGCTACCGCAACAATTATATTTATTCTTTTACTTTGTATCATGCTTTCACCTCGATTTCGCATACTTAGGCTGTATATTCGCCGTTGTAGCTCACAAGACAAGCATTGTTTACACCATTTATTGCAAGCAATTCGTTAAGAAGTTTTGCCGACATATCTAAAAGTCGTACTTCAACAGTAAGCTCGATACCATTATTAGAAACTGTTTTTGCCTTAATCAAGCTTTTTTTGGTTTTTGCCTTTATCATTGCCATACAGTCGCTTTCCGCTTTATCGTTTGCAAGATTAAGCACCATGATATAGGGCGTGTCATTACTTTTCCTGTTAATAAACACAAGAAGAATAATTCCAATGAAAATTGACCCTATGATGCCAAGAGGAATCAATCCTGCACCAATGACGATACCTGCCGAGATTGCCCAAAACAAAAATGCAATGTCAAGAGGTTCCTTAACTGCAGTTCTGAAACGAACGATGGACAAGGCACCTACCATACCAAGTGACAAGATAATGTTTGATGTTACCGCAAGAATAATGAAGGTTGTGATCAATGTCATAGCCATAATGGATACCCCGAAGGATGCCGAGTACATAACCCCTGAAAAGGTTTTTTTGTATATAAAAAATATGAAAAGCCCAATCGCAAAAGCTAGAAGCATTGCAATAGCAACATCTAAAATTGAAAACTCCACTGCCTTCTCTAAAAAACTTGATTTAAAGATATCTTTGAATGTCATTTTTAATTAACCTCCGATTTAAATAATTCTTGTTACTGCATATTTAGAAAATGCAGTACTTCTTCTACTGGAAAGTGATACCATGCCACGAATTATCTCAGGCAGAAAGTTATCGTATTTCACTTCAAGAATATAAACGCCCGAAATTGGCATAAGAACGGATTCAGCTTTCAAAAATTCATAAATGTTGTAGCTTGTGTGAATGTCATAGTCTATAGTTACACGTACATTTCCCATGGGGTAAATAAAAGCCTCCCGCTGATAGGCTACGATGTTTTTTGGCCGAAGCTGCTGGCAATACATTTTAGTATACAGCTCCAAGCACAGGGAGCGTCCGTTTTCTTTTAAAGCGGCAAGGTCACCGGCAAGTAGCCGCCGGCACTCCTCAGCCGTAATAATGACACTCTCTTTAAAGCATATCCCATTCTTTTTTCTCTTTTTTTCAAGGCGGATAAAGGATGTATCGTTGTTATAAAGACGCAAGCGGAACTTTTCCCGATCGTTTACGCCGTCAACCTTTTCTTTCAACGCTTTGTCGTTATGGTTGTCAAAGTAGAGGCTCTTTACCCGATAGCTATTTCCTTCTATCGCATTTTTGTCGAAACTAGCCACAAATGGAAGTTTCGCTCTAAGCTGTAATACGTCGGAATAGTTTATATAATGTTTTAGCTCATGTCTACCTCGGGATTCTCCCATTTTTCCACTCCTTTTCTTTCGAATGGCTTAATTCTAAACTATGAAACTGAAGTGTAATTGTTTGTTATCTGAACTTTAGCTGAATTATTAAAAACATTAAATCAGTTTGTTGTGCCAGCTTTGTTTGCAGGTAAAAATTGTAAACGAAAAAACTCCAGCATAATATTGCAACCTCTCATTAATCGCCAAACCCATGATAGGAGGTCACAATATATGATGGAGCTTTATAGAATGTATTCTATCAAAGAAATTGAAAGCTTAAAAGATTTTGTAACTGTCGTCTACGTCATAAGGGTAAGCATACGAAAGCTTTTTTGTTTTTATTACCGCCAGCATGGTCTTTAACCCAGCGTTCACAGTACATTAACTATCGTTCACAGTACATTAACTATGTGCGAAAGTTGATTTCTTATATTAAACGTTATGGCATGCTACAAAATGGGTTTCTTTTATCTCCCTGAATTCAGGGGTTTCTTTTCTGCATATCTCTGTGACACAGCTGCACCTGTCAGCGAATCTGCATCCCTCCTTCGGATTTATCGGACTTGGCACATCGCCCTCCAGCATAATCCTCTTTCTCTTTCTTTGAATACCGGGATCCGGTATGGGAATGGCCGACAGCAAAGCCTTAGTATAGGGGTGAATAGGATTTGCATATAGTTCTTCCGATTTTGCAAGCTCCATCAAATGACCCAGATACATAACCCCCACTTTGTCGGATATATATCTTACCATGGATAAATCATGGGCTATAAACATATAAGTCAGACCCAGCTTATCCTGTAAGCTTTTTAGAATATTGACCACCTGTGCCTGAATGGATACGTCCAGCGCGGAAATGGGCTCGTCGCAGACAATGAATTTAGGATTTAATGCCAATGCCCGTGCGATACCTATCCTCTGCCGCTGCCCTCCGGAAAATTCGTGGGGAAAGCGCATGGCATGCTCGTTATTCAGTCCTACCAGTTCCAGAAGTTCAATAACCCTGTCCGAACGTTCTTTTTTATTTTTGTAAGCCTGATGTATATCAAGGGGTTCTGCCACTATGTCTTCAACTGTCATTCTGGGATTGAGGGAGGCATAAGGGTCCTGGAATATCATCTGGAAATTCCTTCTGACCTCCTGCATTTCCTTCCTATTGAGCTTATAAATATCTATGCCGTTAAAAATGAGTTCTCCGTCGGACGGTTCGTAAAGCCTGACTATGGTCCTTCCCGCTGTCGTCTTTCCACAGCCGGACTCTCCAACCAATCCAAAGGTCTCTTTAGGATATATATCGAAGCTGATCCCGTCTACCGCTTTAAGCTTTCCTCCTCCCACATCAAAATATTTTTTTATATTTCTTGCGGAGATTAAAGGTTGTATCATCGTTCTTCACTCCCATCCGCTGAATTTATCTTTTGTGCCATGGGATGGTTCAGCCAGCAGCAGCTTTTATGGCTATCACTGTGTTCATCAAAGTCCGGCATATAATCTTTGCAAATCTTCATAGCCTCGGTACAGCGGTCATAGAAAGCGCAGCCCTTGGGTGGAATATACAGATCAGGTGGAGTTCCGTCTATTGAATAAAGGGGCTCATTTCTGTTCATATCCAAGCGAGGCACTGAAGCCAATAATTTCTTTGTATAGGGATGCTTTGGAGATGCAAATATCTCTTCAGTCAAGCCGGTTTCCAAAATTTGCCCTGCATACATAACCACAACCCTGTCGCTCATGTCGGCTACTATACCCAAATCGTGAGTTATCAGGATTATTGACATGTCCAGCTGGTCCTGCAATCTTTTCATTAGTTCCAGAATCTGGGCCTGGACCGTGACATCCAAAGCGGTGGTGGGCTCGTCGGCGATAAGTAATTGAGGATTGCAGACCATAGCCAGGGCAATCATTACCCTCTGGCGCATACCGCCGGAAAACTCATGGGGATATTGGTTTACTCGCTTTTCGGGTTGCGGTACTGCAACCAGTTTGAGCATCTCAACAGCCTTTTTTCGAGCTTCCTCTCTGCTCATTCTCCGGTGCTTCACCAAACTTTCCACAATTTGCCTGCCTATTTTCATAGTTGGGTTCAGGGATGTCATGGGGTCCTGAAAGACCATCGTTATTTTACTTCCCCTGATTGCCTGCATTTGTTTTTCTGTTTTATTTAAAAGGTTTTCGCCGTTGAAAAGTATTTCCCCCCCCTTTAAAAAAGCCGGGGGCATGGGAAGGAGCTGCATAATACTGTTGGCAGTCACAGATTTTCCGCAGCCAGATTCCCCCACGATGGCTACGGTCTCCCTCCTGCCCACACTGAAGCTTATACCGCGGACAGCTTCCACTTCGCCGAAAAAAGTCTGAAAGGACACCCGTAAATTTTTTACCTCTAATATGTTTTCCATTTTACCACCTCTCTACTTGCGCAGTCTTGGGTCCAGTGCGTCGCGAAGTCCGTCTCCCAGCACGTTGAAAGCAAACATAATAAGGGAAATAAATACGGCCGGTATAAGTATCTGATATTCGTTTCCAACGGCAAGGCCCGCCAGCCCGTCATTGGCCAGGGTTCCCAGGCTGGACCTGGGTGCCTGGAGGCCGAGACCCAGGAAGCCCAGGGTTGCTTCCGCAAAAATCGCCCGGGGAATTGTCAGTGTGGCATTAACCAATATGGGTCCGAGGGTATTCGGGATAATATGTTTTCTCAGTATCCAGCCGCTGGTGGCTCCCAGGGATTCGGATGCCAGGGCATATTCGCTTTCCTTTAGCTGCAGCACCTGTCCGCGGACCAGTATGGCCATAGGGACCCAGCTGGTCAGAGTCATGGCAAGTATCAGTACGAACATCGAACTTCCCTGCCCCGCCTGGGAAAAAACCACGGATATCAGTATAACTACCAGTAAATAGGGGATGCTGTATATTACCTCTGCTATACGCATCATTACGGCATCCGCCTTTCTGGTGGCTATTCCGGCAATGCCGCCGTATAATACACCTATCAAGAAATCAATCAGCGCTGCCATAACACCTATGAACAAGGAATACCTGACACCGTACCAGGTCCTTGTAAACAAGTCCCTGCCCAGCTCATCGGTTCCGAACCAGTGAATATTGTCAGGGTGTGAATTGATAAGCTCATAATTCTGTTCAAAATATTCAAACCCATTTATTTCGGTACCCACAAATGCCATGACCAGGAATATTATTATCAGTGTCAAACCCGTCATGGCCAGTTTATTCAATTTCAGTCTGCGCCACACATCCGGCCAGTATTTAATACTGGGGCGACGTATTTTCTCGGCATTTTTATCCTCCCTGAACACAGGTCTGAACAATTCGGGTGAAAATCCGTATTCCGCTTTCATTATCGCCCCTCCTTAATAAGCTTTATTCGCGGGTCGATTATCATATAGGCAATATCCACAATTAACAGCATGGATACCAGAACCATTGCGTAGAAAACTGTAGTTCCCATAATCAGGGGATAATCCCTGTTGCTTATTGACATGATAAAGAACATTCCAAGACCCGGAATGCCGAATATCTTCTCTATAACAAAGCTCCCCACCAAAAGGTTGGACACTACTGTACCAAGAATCGAAACAACCGGCAATATTGCATTTCTGACAGCATGCTTAAAAACAACTGCTGCCTTTGATATGCCTTTGGATTGGGCTGTTTTTATATAGTCCTGTCCCATAACCTCCAGCATGCTGGAACGCATAAGCCTTGCGATCTGCGCCAGCGGCATCATTGCCAGTGCCAGAGACGGCAGAATGGTATGCCTGAATTCCCCCCATCCACCTATGGGCAGATATACTATATTCCTGGCCAGAAACTGGATGAAGACTGTTCCCATAATAAAGCTGGGCACCGAGATGCCGATTATTGCAATTACCATTGATAAATAGTCCGGCCATTTATTCTGATTCAAGGCGGCAACCGCTCCCAGAGCCGGTCCGAAAGCAAGAGCTATTATTAAGGCTTCAAGACCAATTACAACCGATACCGGAAAACCTCTTTTTATCATATCGTTAACAGTTTCCACCCTGGATTTCATAGAATCTCCGAAATCGCCTCTGACGATTCTGCCCAGATATATAAAATACTGCTGGCTCAAAGGTTTGTCCAATCCATACTTTTTTTGAAGATTTTGGTATACTACTTTAGGCATTTTGGATTCGGTCATGAAGGGGTTGCCGGGAACCGAGTGCATCAAAATAAATGTTATGGTGATGATTGCCCAAATGGTTATTACCGCCATTATTATTCTTTTTAATAAATATCTTCTCATCTTATCCCTCCTTTGCCACTAACAGAAAAGAAAACCGAGGGCTATAATTTTTATCAGATGGCTACCGCCGCTACTACTCCCGTTCTCTCAGGCGGGGGATAAGCGGCGGTACGCCCCTGGATAACGGATCCCTGGCTTCAGATGAGGTTGAAACCCCAACTGAAGCCAAGAATTTTGTTTATAGCCCATCGCTCTTCCAGATAGAAGTTCCAATCAATTATTTATTCATATCGGCATAAATGAAATAAGGATATCTGTTAAGCGGCTTGAACACACCGGTTACATACGGTTTCTGGGCATAGGGCTGAGTATAGAAGTAAATTGGTATTACCGGCATATTATCCATTAATATCTTTTCCGCTTTACGCATATTTTCCATGCGGACTTTCTGGTCGGTAGTCGATTTTGCTTCAAGAACCAGCCTGTCGTACTCGGCATTGCTGAATTCGGCATCATTGAAAGCGCCGTCGGTTAACCACAGGTCCATGAAGGTCATAGGGTCAACATAGTCGCCAATCCATCCTGCACGGGAAACATAATAGTCACCTGCTTTTTCCCTGTCCAGCTTAACCTGGAAGTCAACGTTCTCAAGCTGAAGCTCGATACCCAGATTGGTTCTCCACATTTCCTGGATTGCCTGGGCTATTTTCTTGTGGGCCTCCAGAGTATTGTAAAGAATGGAAAACTTGCTGAAATCTTCAACCTTAAAGCCTGTTTCGGCCAGACCCTCGGCAAACAGTTTCTTACCTTCTTCCACATTGTATTCGACTAATTTACCGGCACCTTCCCTGTATTCCCTGCCGTTTTCATCCAGCATACCGAAAGGTACCACGCCTTCGGCAGGAAGCTGACCGCCCTGGGCTATCTTGTCAACAATAACCTGTCTGTCCAAAGTCAGGGATAAAGCCTTTCTTATTTTGACATTGTCAAAGGGCTTGACCTTTGTGTTGAGGTTGTAATAATATGTTGCCAGTTCTCCGCCTATTACCAGTTCAGGATTCCCTTCAGCCTTCAACTGAGCTACCACCGCCTGGGGGAGAGGTGTCAGGAAGTCGAACTCCCCGCCGAGGTATCTCTGCCAGGCCGTATTCTCATCTGCTATAATGGCCAGCTCTATCCCGTCCAGTTTAACCAGTGATGCGTCATAGTAATTATCATTCTTGGATAACGTGATTTTAGCATTATGCTCCCATCCGGTTAATTTGAAAGGTCCGTTGGATACGTGGGTGTCAGCGCTTTTGGCCCAATCAGGATTGGATTCCACCACCTTTTTGTTAACCGGATAGTAGGTATAGAATGAGGTTAACTCTATAAAATAGGCGGTAGGAGTTTCAAGAACAACTTCCAGTGTTTTGTCGTCAAGGGCTTTGACACCTACGTCGTCAGCAGAACCCTGTCCGGTATTGTATGCCTCTCCTCCCTTCAGGTAATAGAGCTGGAATGCGTAATCGGCTGCCAGTTCGGGGTCCAGTGCCCGTTTCCAGGCGAACTCGAAGTCATAAGCCGTAACCGGATCTCCGTTGGACCATGTAATACCATCGCGAAGGACAAAGGTATATGTAACTTCGTCATCAGCCAGGCTGTACTCTTTGGCCATTCCGGGTACAATTGAGCCGTCGGGTGCTTTCTTGTATAAGCCTTCAAATACATGGTCAAGCACCCAGGAATCATGGGTTCCCTGAGCCAGAGCTGGATCCAGTGAGCCGGGCTCATTCAGGTTGTTGGTCCTTAAAATCTTCAATTCTGATGCTGCTTCAGAAGCTGGCTCCCCTCCCGAAGCATCTTTCGGCGTACATGCCGTGATTACAATACTTAAAACAAACAGTATCGCAATCACAAACGCCAGTGACTTTTTCATCAATTCATCCCCCCATTTTTTTATTTTGGTGTATAAAGCACCAAAAATTATCTTACATACATGCAGAAGCGGTTTATAACCGTATCGCATGTATGTTGCTCTAACCCTCATTACCAGCCGGACTCTTTTCTTCCGTTTTAACGCAATATGATTTCATCTTCCACAAAGCGCCTGTGTGCCACATATTGGGAAAAGGCTTGCGTCAGTTAATATATTTTATGCGAACATGCCTATTGCATATTCCAGTAATACCAAAATGCATAACAATGCAAAACCGGCCGGGGCATTTATTAACCTCGCTTCCAGTTCTGTTGTTCCGAAGTTGCCAGATGCACGCAGACTATCAGACCACCAGATAAGATTACAACCGGCAGAACAGCCGATAACTCTTTCATCACCAAATCTCTCCGTTATAGTACAGTAATTCAACGTGTTATAGAACACTCCTATTTTTTCTCATATTTCTCTGGATATAGAGATCCTGTCCGCACCGGTGCAGGTTCCGAAATTGAGCAACTGATACATTGTAAAGGGAAGGGCAGCATGGTGATGTCAATATGAAGGGATTTCGACATTTTTATAGAATTTCTAACAAAAGGGGTTTATGGGGAGTAGGTATATTATGAAGGGCAACAGGTGTTTAAACAAATATAATAAAGCGGTCCTGCTGCTTATAATGACTGCTGCTTTATTCTTTGCTGCTTCAGGGCGTTTCAGTCAGGTTACGAAATTTGACCGGTCTATTGTGATAGGGGCGGATAATCACCTGCCTCCCTATTCTTATGTCAATGATAACGGTATATTCAAGGGATTTTACCTGGATATTGCAAGGGCTATTGCCGTTGAAGCGGGCATAGACGTTGAGCTTTATCCCATGCCCTGGTACGAGGTGGAGGAAGAGCTGGCGGATAACAGGATTGATGCGGTGCTCGGCATGAATGTCAACACTACAAGCCCGTCATTTATCCTGTCTTATCCTGTTTTACAGAGTTCAGAGGGTATTTTTGTAAGGAGGGACAATAAATATATTGTCAATCTGGAGGATTTAAGACATGTAAAGGTAGCTATTCACAGAGGAAATGTAACCATGGATATTTTAAACCAGCTGGATCCTGATAATATTGAATATGTGGACAATCAGCAGCAGGGTATTCAAATGCTTATGGCGGGGAAAATTGACGCCTTTATCGGGGACAGGCTTTCCGGCCTATATACCATTCAAAAATGGAAGCAGGAGAATTTTATAAAGGTTGTGGGAGACCCTATTAATGTCAGGGGCTATGGCATTGCGGTAAAAAAGGAAGATGAGGAACTGATAAAGCTTTTCAACAAGGGACTTGAAGCGATAAAAGTTAACGGTACTTACGATAAAATCTACAAAAAGTGGTTCGGAGAGACGGTAAGTACCGGATTAAGGCTGACCAGGCAGATTCTTGCTGTTTTAGTAATGGTTCTTGTGTCAATTGCTGTGATTTTTTTCCTGATCCTGAGGTGGAATTCGGCTCTCAAAAAAGAGGTGGAGAAGAGGACTTCAGAACTGGATATGGCAAATAAACAGCTGCTGTTTCAGAAGGAAAGACTGGAAAACGATGACAGATTCAAGGAAGAAATACTGAACAGTGTATTATACGGTATGGTCACCCTTGACAGGAACGGTACAATCACCTTTATAAATTACCAGGGACTGGATATATTCGGGATTGAGAGAGAGGAGATAATCGGGGCGAATATCAATGATACAATGCTGTCCCATTTCTTTGATAAAGACAAGATTGCCAATGTTCTGGACAAGGGTAAACATTACAGGAATTACGAGATTGATATTGTACTGGACAATGTAATTAAAACCTTTAATTATAATTTTTATCCCCTTAGAGGGAAGGGTAACAGTATAACCGGTGCCATACTGAATTTCCGTGACATAAGCGAAGAGAAGAGGCTTAAGGCTGAACTGGCCAGGAAGGACAAGATGCGGGCCCTTGGCCTGATGGTGGCGGGTTTTGCCCACGAAATAAGAAATCCCCTTACATCCATCAAGACATTTACAGATTTGATACCTCAAAAGATAAACAATGAAAATTTTAGAAATAAGTTTGTTGAAATAGTCCCCAGCGAGATAAACAGGTTGAACAGTCTCATAACCGACCTGCTCGAGTACTCTAAACCCAAGAGGTCAAACAGGCAAATGATAAACGTCAAGCAAATATTCGACAGTGTTTTTGTCCTTTTTTCCAAACAGATAAAGGACAGGGGAATAGATTTTGAAGTGAAAATTGACCGGGATGCCATGATATATGCAGATAAACACCAGATGAAGCAGGTATTCATTAACCTGATGCTGAACAGTCTTGAAGCGGTAAGAGACGGGGGCCGGATAAAATTATATGCAAACAGACTGAACAACCTTACTGAAGTGGTCATAGAGGACAATGGAAGGGGTATATCCAAGGAAAACCTGGATAGGGTTATGGATCCGTTTTTCACTACAAAAAAAGACGGCAGTGGTCTGGGGCTGTTTATATGCTACC
The DNA here is from genome assembly GCA_016842005.1 of Clostridium thermobutyricum. Lineage (GTDB taxonomy): Bacteria > Bacillota > Clostridia > Ch29 > Ch29 > JAENYD01. The sequence continues at coordinate 15,141 of JAENYD010000032.1, forward strand.
AGATAGTACGGGAAAACCGCGGCCGGATGTCTATCGACAGTCAGCCGGGTCTGGGAACCAAGGTCACTATCACACTGCCATCACAAATGGTCAGGAGTGTTGCCAATGAATAGTATCTTGATAATAGATGATGAAAAATCCATATGTACTTCCCTGGAGTTTGCCCTTGAAGACAATTACAGGGTACTCAGCTGCCAGGACCCTGTAAAGGGACTGGAAATAATACAGCAGGAAGAGATAGACCTGGTGCTGCTGGATTTGAAGATAGGGGAATACGACGGGATTACAGTACTTCAGAAGATAAAGAAGATTAGTAAAGACATAGTGGTAATTATTATGACAGCTTACGGTACTATAAAATCTTCGGTTGATGCAATGAAAGCCGGGGCGTACTACTATGTCACCAAGCCCGTGGACACAGAGGAGTTGAAACTGCTGATACTGAAGGCACTGGACTATGCAAACCTGAACAACCAGGTGAAGCGGTTAAACACGCAGTTGAACGAAAAGTTCGGCATCAAAGGCATTATAGGAAAGTCCAAAAAAATGAGGGATATCTTTGAGATAATTGATAAAATAAAGGATATTGACTCAAATGTGCTGATTACTGGAGAGAGCGGAACAGGAAAAGAATTGATAGCCAAGGCCATTCACTACCAGGGTAAAAGAAAGGATTTTCACCTGGAGACAATAAACTGTGCTGCAATACCGTCACATTTGCTGGAAAGCGAGCTTTTCGGTTATGAAAAAGGGGCCTTTACAGGCGCTGTACAAAAGAAAAAAGGCAAATTCCAGCTGGCGGATAAAGGAACGATTTTTCTGGATGAAATAGGAGAGATGGATATGGGCCTCCAGTCCAAGCTTCTGAGGGTACTGCAGGAAAAGGAAATAACACCGCTGGGCTCAAATCAGAGGTATAAAATTGATATAAGGGTTATTGCAGCGACCAACAAAAATGTGGATAAGGCTATTGAAGAGGGTGTATTCAGGGAAGACCTGTTCTTCCGATTGAACGTTATTACAATAAACATGCCTTCTTTAAGGGAGAGACGGGAAGATATACCTCTTCTTGTTGACCACTTCATCAAGAAATATAATGACAGTCTGAACAAAAATATCAAGGGGATTGAGGCTTCAGCCCTGGACTACCTTGAAAACTACCAATACAAGGGTAATGTAAGGGAACTGGAAAACATCATAGAAAGAGCCGTAGCCCTTACAGACCACAATAAAATTACCGTCAGCGATCTGCCGCAGAACATACTGACCCCCAAGGGGGACCTCGGGGACCGGGAGATTATTCCTGTATATCCCGGGGAGGACCTGAGAACGGTTGAAAAAAAGGTCATTATGGAAAATCTGAAAAGAAACGGGGGGAACAGGAAAAAGACTGCGGATATACTGGGGATTACCGAACGGACCTTGAGAAACAAGCTTAGCGAATATGAAAAGGGAAAAAATTTCTGGTCACCCGGAAAAAATTTCGTTAAGTAATTAACATAAGGGGAAAACTTTTCCCCTTTTCATTTAAAAACTATTATACAGTAAAGAGGGTTTTCATGGTCCGGGAAAATCCTCTTTCTTAATTAATCACGGCATTTGCCCGGGGGGAACAGTTCGTGGTATGGTCTGATACCGTATGTTGAAGGATCAATACTACTCATAATATTAATGGCATGATATTTGCTTTTAACTTAAATACAAGTTAAGATTTTTCACTGAAAATAAAAAAATAAGGAGGATTTATCTTGAAGAAAACCGGGAAAGTTTTAACGCTGGTTCTTGCCTTTGTACTTGTTGTTGGACTGGCAGCAGGTTGTGGAGGAAAAGATGCTGCTGACAACGGTAATGACGGTGGCAAAGAAGTAAAAAGAATATCCCTGGCCACCGGCGGCACCGCAGGGACATATTATCCTGTCGGGTCAGGTATTACCGCTATTATTACCAAGTATGTTGACGGCGTGGAGGCTACAGCCGAATCCACCGGTGCTTCGGTAGCGAACCTGAAGATGATAAGGGCGGGGGAAATCGATATGATCCTGGCTGCATCAAATACTGCTTTTGGTGCATACAGCGGACAGGAGCCTTTCAACGATGCTCCGGTCGATAATATCAGGGGTATTACCGCCCTGTATCCGGAAATATTCCAGTTTGTTGTGCTGGAAGATTCGGGACTGCAGAAGGTCAGTGACCTTAAAGGAAAGAAGGTTGCGGTAGGGGCACCCGGGAGCGGGACCGAAAGGACTGCAAAAATGCTGCTTGAAGCCCATGGCATTACTTACGACGATATAGAAGCCCAGTTCCTTAATTTCGGGGAAGCGATAACTGCATTAAAGGACAGGCTTATTGACTGCGCTATTGTTGGTTCCGGCATACCTACATCGGCAGTGGTAGATGCTTCAGCAAGTCTTGATATAAATCTGCTGGAAGTGGACAAACAGGTAATGGATGAATTCCTGAAACAAGTAAGTTTCTTCAGGCTGGAGACCATCCCCGAAGGTACTTACAACGGTGTTGACAAGGATGTCCTGGCAGGTGCCAGCCCCGCCCTCCTGTTAACCAGCGAGGACATGGATGAAGAACTGGTCTACCAGATTACCAAGGCTATATACGAGCATCTGGACGAACTGGAAAGGGTTCACGCCCAGGGCAAGAATATCAAGCTGGAAAATGCCCTTAAAGCAATGTCAATTCCTCTGCACCCGGGAGCTGAAAGGTACTATAAAGAAGCAGGTATACTGTAATAACATATGAACTGAAGGCACCCCCGTACGGGGGTGCCCCAAAGCTTTTGGGGAGATGATTCGTTTGAAAAAACCGGTACTGGTCTGTATGGCTATAATAATGGCATTTGCAGTATATGGATTTTCCCGTCCTGTTAACGTCCTGGTAATAAGCAACTATCATGATAACCAGCTCCTGTTCAGAAAAAGGGTTGAAGAGGGATATACCTTTGCCACTCTGATAAAACATTCTGTTCACAGGACGCCGGTATATGAGTATTACGGGATAGACGGCAGCGGCAGAATTATTATCAAAGGCACATCCCTGCAGGACCTGGGATGGGGTGTTCCATCAACCTTTGACTATGATTTCAAGTTTGAAAATAATATGATGGTCATTGAAAATATCAACAAGCCTATAGATTTCGTACCTTTCCGGATAAGCTATATTGCCCGGCCCCGTTTAATACTCGGCAGCGGAAGAGAAATAGACCTTACAAGGACGGTAGACAATTATGAAAGGATAGATATTGCGGTAAGAAAAGTTCCGTATATTGTGTATCTGATAAGGGGTGAAATGGATGTTTTTCAGGAGGAGACAAGAAGCAAGCAATATGAGTGATGAGGAAAAACTGAAGCAGTTGCATGAAAAGTTTGAACGCACCAGAAATCTCAAGGGAATAGCATTAAGGATTTTTACTATAATAGCCGTGGTCATGTCCATATACCATTTGTATTCATCCGGCATCAGGATGCTGCCGCAGATTCAGCATAAGGCGATACACCTGTCACTGGCCCTGGCACTGACATACTTTGTTTACCCCGCAACGGCCAGGCAGAAAAACCGGTTACCCTGGTACGACATATTATGCATAGTTGTAAGCCTGTTTATAGGCGCATATATTACGGTTGACTATCTGAACATAGTTTACCGTCTGGGTGACCCCACAACTCTTGACCTCATACTGGGGGGCCTGGCTATAATCCTGGTACTAGAAGCCACCAGAAGAACCATGGGATGGCCGCTGGTTATAGTGGCGCTGGTGTTCCTTGCCTATGCCGCTTTCGGCCAGTATATTCCGGGGGCATTGGGCCATAAGGGTTATTCAATCAAGAGAATAATTGAACACATGTTTTTAACTTCAGAAGGTATCTATGGAGTTGCAATATATGTGACATCCACCTTTGTATTTGTATTTATCCTGCTGGGTTCATTCCTGGGTGAAACCGGAGGGGCTCAATCCTTCATAGACCTTGCCTTCTCCCTGACAGGACGTTACCGGGGCGGCCCGGCAAAGGCAGCTGTAATTGGTAGCGGTTTGATGGGGACAATCTCGGGAAGCTCTTTTGCCAATGTGGCAGGTACCGGAACCTTTACCATACCCTTGATGAAAAATGTGGGATACAAGCCTGAGTTTGCAGGAGGAGTTGAGGCTGCCGCATCTTCGGGAGGTCAGATAATGCCGCCGATAATGGGAGCTGCAGCCTTTATAATGGCAGAAATGACGGGAGTTCCCTATGGAAAGCTGATTATCTATGCTGCCATTCCGGCAGTCCTTTATTATGTATCGGTCTTTTTAATGGTTGACCTGGAAGCTGCCAAACTAGGTCTTTCAGGTTTATCAAAGGAAGAGCTTCCCGGGTTTATGGATGTCCTGAAAAAAGGGGCCTTTCTGCTTATGGCACCTGCCAGCATTTTCTACATGCTTCTCAAGGGATATTCACCGATAAAGGCTTCCTTTACCGCTGTTGTAATTGTTATAGTTGCCAGTATGTTCAGGAAGGAAACCCGTTTGAATATACCCAGGCTTATAAGCGCCCTTGAGAAAGGGGCAAGGGCATCTCTAAGCGTAATAGCAGCCTGCGCGGTTGCAGGACTGATAGTGGGTACTGTTACACTGACAGGCCTGGGTCTGAAGTTTGCGGACCTGATTGTGACACTGGCGAACGGACAGCTGTACCCGGCCCTTGTACTTACTATGATTGCATCAATAATCATGGGTATGGGCATGCCTACCACGGCTTTATATATTATCCTGGGGTCAATGGTCGCTCCGGCACTGGTGCTCATGGATGTACCCATAGTTGCCGCCCATCTTTTCATTTTCTATTTCGGGTGTTTCGCGGCTGTAACCCCGCCTGTGGCATTGAGCTCATATCTGGCTGCAGCCATTGCCAAAGCTGACTCCGTCAGGACGGCATTATCAGGATTGAAGCTGGCTTCGGCGGCCTTTATCCTGCCCTTTATCTTTGCCCTTTCTCCCGAATTGCTTTTAATAAACACCAGTCCCATTAAGACTGTAAGAGTGGTGGGTTCAGCCCTGATAGGGGTATTTGCCCTCGGGAGTGCGCTGGAGAATTATATGATGGGTAAGCTGGTTCTGATAGAGCGTATATTTATGTTCATTGCTGCCCTTGTTTTGATTAAGCCGGGTATTGTGACAGATATTGCCGGTCTTGTCATTGTGCTGATAATTGGCTTTACAAGGTACTTCAAAAACAAAAAAATTACTATCAAGGAAACCGAGGTGATACGATGATGGACAGTATTGCCGTACTGGGGGCCGGCAATGGCGGAGTGTCAATGGGAGCATACCTGGCACTAAGAGGTTACAGGGTAAACCTTTACGATAAATTTCCCGAGGTAATACAGCCCATACAGGAGAGAGGAGGGGTGGACCTTAAGGGGGTATCCCTCAAGGGGTTTGCATCCTTCAACACTGTGTCTGCAGATATAGGTGAGGTTATAGACGGTTGCGGACTTATTATGGTTGTAACACCAGCCTTTGCTCATAAGGAGATTGCGGAAAAATGTGCCTGTATTCTCAGGGACGGACAGGTCATAGTGCTGCATCCCGGTAGAACCGGCGGTGCCCTTGAGTTTTACAATATAGTCAAGAGCAATAATCCTGGCATCAGCGTCAGTATTGCGGAGGCCCAGACCCTCATTTATGCCAGCAGGAGGACAGGCCCTGCAGAGGCCACCATCTACGGAATAAAGAACAGGGTATCGGTGGCGGCTATTCCCTCAAGGGATACACAGAAGGTAGTTTCCCGGCTCAATGACCTGTACAGGGAGTTCGTGCCGGCTGAAAATGTGCTGGAAACAAGCCTTCTCAACATAGGAGCCGTATTTCATCCGGTGCCCAGTATTTTTAATATTACACGCATTGAGGCAGGGGAGGATTTTGAATATTACCATCAGGGTATTTCACCTTCAATAGCCAAGGTCCTGACAAGGGTGGATGAGGAACGGATGGGAGTGGCCCGGGCATTGGGGGTTAAAACACTGTCCACTGTTCAGTGGCTGAAAGAGGTATATGGAGTAAACAAAGACAGCATCTATGATGCGGTACACCAGAATAAGGTTTATTCAGGTATTATGGCTCCTAAAAACCCTTTTGCAAGATATATTACCGAGGATGTACCAATGAGCTTAACGCCCATATCCGAACTGGGCAGACTGGTAAACGTGAAAACTCCGGTAATCGATATGATAATTGAAATTGCCTCAATCATCCATGAAACCGATTACAGGGGTTCGGGACGTACCCTCAGGAGAATGGGCATTGAAGGATTGACCCGTGAGGAGATACTGGAGTATATAAGCTGATACCCGGTGATTATACAGGAATCCAGGACAGGAGGAGTGAGACAAGGTGAACAGAGTAGAGTTCCTATATCTGAGCCAGCAAGAGGTTATAGAATGTGGGGGTCTTGATATGGCAAAGACCATAGAAGACCTTGAAGAAGTATTCAAACTTCATCATAAAGGGGATACAGTTGTTCCGGCAAAGGTTGCACTGAGATGGGGGGACATACATTCTGAAGAAACCCGGGGCAGGATTAATGCCATGCCGGGGCATGTAGGGGGTAATGTAGATGTCTCGGGAATAAAGTGGATTGCCAGTGCCCCCCAGAATCCAATCAAATACCGGATGCCCCGGGCATCCGCTCTGACCATATTAAATGACCCCTATCAAGGTTTCCCCCTTTGCGTAATGGACGGAACCGTTATCAGTGCCATGAGAACAGGGGGAGTAACAGGGGTCGCGGCTAAATACCTGGCGATAAAAGATTCCAGAGTGGTCGGATTAATAGGAGCGGGGACCCAGAACAGGACGCAGTTGATGGCCCTGAAGGAGGTGCTCCCTCATCTGGCAAGGGTAAAAGTCTATGACCTGCGGAAGGAGAGGTCAGAGGCCTTTATTGAAAGCGCCAGGGAATATGTACAGGTTGATATGACTGTAGCAGATACGGCAGAAGAAGCGGTAACAGGTTCAGATGTGGTTGTATCCGCGACAACGGCAAAGGCCCCTATAATCAAAGGGGAATGGGTTAAGGAAGGTATGTTTATTGCCAATGTAGGAGGATATGAGACAGAATTTGATGCCCTGAAGAAAGCGGACAAGATTGTTGTGGACGACTGGTACCAGGTTAAACACAGGGGTACCCAGACAACTGCCATTATGTTCAACCAGGGATTGCTAACAGACCAGGATATATATGCAGAACTGGGGGCTGTAGTAAGCGGAGACAGGCCGGGGAGGGAGAAGGAGAGGGAACTTGTATTTTTCAATCCCGTAGGTATGGGCATTGAAGATATAATTGTTGCCAGCAGGATTTACAGGACTGCCAGGGTAAAAGGCATGGGAACCACCCTGAAACTGTGGGATAGCCCTTTATGGTTCTGACCCCAGCCCAGACAGAGGGACCAGACAGAGGGACAGGGACCTGTCTGGTGCGTTGGTCTTGTCCCGGATGCATGGCAGGGGACACTTCAGTTGCCACATAATATTAGAATACAGGGAAGAATGGCGGACGAAGTGTCTTCCTGTCGCCCTTGTCGTATTCTCTATATATTCAAGAATAAAAGACTTCCGGTTTTAAAGAACGGGGGTCTTTTCATTTAAGCATTTATCGGGGATACAGGCTGAAAGGGATTATCATTTTTATGCAGTAACCGGCCTCGGGAAAAGGTTAGTGTTAGTGACACTTAGAAATATTAGTGACCCATAATAAGGTAAAAGGGAAGAAAATGACAT
>JAENYD010000033.1 GCA_016842005.1 Clostridium thermobutyricum
TTCTAACGATAATTAACTGTCTTTTAGGGTGACATTTTCTAAAGTTATTGACACCTATATCACTACTTCCAATTCTCCGCTGTAAGGGTCAATCAAAAGTCCGTGAACAACAATATCTTTTGGGATATATTCAGAATTTTTCAGCTTGTTAACCACATGAACAACATTTTCTTTTTCATCCTCAATTATGCCTGCCCATTTTTTCACATCTATGCGGTCTATGGCCTGCTGGGGTATGCCCCGCTCTCTCATGGCCTGTTTTATCTCTTGGGGAGAAACCTTCCTCATCCCACAGTCCTTGTGCCCCACCACGTAGACTTCTCTGATACCCATCATAAGGGCCCCAAGGGATACACACCTGATTACATCGTCACAGCCTTCCCTGATAGTATTCCCTGCATTTTTCAATACCTTGACTTCTCCCCGCCGGAAACCCATGGCCTCTTCAACAAGCCCTACCAGCCTTGTATCCATACAGGTAAATATCATAACTTCCTTCCGGGCATGACCGCTTATTTCCTTGCACTGGTCATCCTTTTTCCTCTTTTCCACAAATTCCCTGTTGAAACCCAAAATGCTGTCTATCATCTTTTTCTCTTACCCCCTTTTAATTTGATCGGATGACTGTCTCATTCTTATATTAATTTCACTTTATCCTCCCTGCATCGTGATAAACGTTGAACCTGTCTTCCCGTGCAAATCCTATAAGGGTGATATTTAATTTTCTCGCAATATCCACTGACATCATGGTAGGTGCAGCCCTGGAGACAAATACCGAAATACCCCTTTTGGCAGCCTTCAAAAGCATTTCTGAAGCAATCCGGCCGCTGGACATGACCAGCCCGCTCCGGAAATCCAGGGATGCCTGCATGCAATGGCCAATGACCTTGTCCATGGCATTATGCCGTCCGATATCCTGGTGAAACACACGGATGTCCTCCCCCAGTGCAAAGGCGCAGGCATGGACCCCTCCGGTCTTCCTGAAAACAGTACACTTCTCATTGAAACTGTCAATAAGCTTAATAACGGTATCATAGTCGACTTCGGGCATACCACCGCTGAGTACCGGCAGTTTGTCGGCATCTTTTAAATTATAGAAGACAGAACCTCTGGCGGAACTGGTAGTCACGGTACGCCGGTCCCGGTCCTTTCCGACAAAGTCAGCTGTCTCCATGACCTTTACATCTGCTCTGCCTAGCTTTTGGTTTATCTCCATGCTTATTATGTCCTGCACTGAGCCGATAAAACCTTCCGAGACCAGGAACCCTGTCACGAGAAAGTCCAGGTCCACCGGTGAACACAGCAGGGTAACAAGTTCCCAGCTATTGACAAACACGGTAAGAGGATACTCTTCCACCACAATATCCTTGATACGGCTGCTGGCTTCCCGGGTAAACCTTGTGATATCCATTTCGGTGTAATAACCCATCCTAGTCACTCCTATCCCTGATACTGTAGAACGCCTTCAGGTCTTCCCTGTTGTTTATATTTAGGAATATCCTGAGGTCGGGACTGTATTCCCTTACCTTTTCCTCAGAGACCTTTACCAGACACTTCTGTTTCAAGGTGTCATAAATTTTGTACAAATTGTTTTTTATGTTAATTTCTATATCAGGAATTATATCCCTGGAATAGAACGAGTGAAAGGGTTCCACCCATTTTCCCTTTTCAGATATTACCGCATCAGGTAAATATGTTCGGGCAATTTTTTTCATATAGTTTATATACTCAATAGAGATGAAAGGCATATCACAGGCCGTTAAAAATACATATCTGCTCTCGGCAGTCTTAAGGCCGGCATGAATACCGCCGAGAGGTCCCGCACCTTTTAATATGTCTGTAACAATCCTGGCATTTAAGTGTTCATAGTTTTCAGGAGTATTGGTGACCACGATTAAATCGTCAAATATCCCCTCTAGTTGGCCTAAAACCATTTCCACCATGGATTTATCCTGTATCTTTATTAATGCCTTATCAAAACCCATCCTGCTGCTTTTACCGCCTGCCAGCACCACAGCGCTGCCAAATAAATTCAACTCTTTCACCGTCCCGGAGATACAATAAAAGAACCCGTATAAGGGTCCTTTTATATATTATACCCTATTTTTCTACACTATTTTGCAGCTGCGGTCTGGGCAGCCTTTTCAGCAGCATCCTTCCTGTATACATACCAGTATACATAGCTGACAATTACCGCGCCTCCGATAATGTTACCTATTGTAACGGGTATAAGGTTGTTTACCAGGAAGGTGCCCCAGGTCAGCCCTGCCAGCTTTTCCGCAGCCAGGCCGCTGGCCCCGGCAAATACGTCATTGGCTTTTGCCATAACACCTACAGGTATGAAGTACATATTGGCAATACTATGCTCAAATCCCGAAAGAACGAACAGCATGATCGGGAACCAGCATGACCAGATCTTGCTTATTACATCCTTAGCTGCAATTGCCATCCATACGGCAAGAACAACAAGTATGTTGCACAGTATACCCCTTATCACAGCCTGACCGAAAGTAAGTCCCACTTTCCCGGCGGCAACCTTTACGGCCAGTCCTCCCAGTGCTCCACCGCTTGTATTCAGGAGACCTGAGCCCATGATAAGCAGTACTACCAGAATAGACCCGATGAAGTTCCCGATATATACAAACACCCAGTTCTTCAACATTTCTCCCATAGTTACCTTCCTGTCCAGCAGTGCAACTGCTATGAGATTGTTACCTGTAAAAAGTTCCGCTCCGCATATTACAACAAGCATCAGGCCTACGGGGAAAACTGCCGCACCGGCAAATTTGGCAACACCGGTATTAGTAATAGTATGAGAAATCATTCCGCATGCAAAGGCCCCGAAAGCGATGAACATTCCTGCGAAAACGCCGAGCCAGAGCATTTGACTGGTTTTAAGGCTGCATTTCTTGCATCCTACGTTAACCATTGCTTCCGCAACTTCCCCAGGTGCTAAAAATCTTTTCTCCATTGGCAAGACTACTCCTTCCTTATGTGTTAAATAATTAACTAATGTTCTACCATTTTATTTTACCATAAAAATAGACAAAAATAATGTCAATGCTTAAAATAATATAATAATATTTATGATTTTTTTAGTAGAAATACTTTTTATTATGTATTTTTTTCTCATTACGGCATAGCTGTTGCCTGGTCTACCGCTGAATATATATGCTATAATATGGATACCATAATATAGCAGCATTCAGTTTCAAATAATCCATACAACCGATTTCTTACGGAGGTGAAAAAGTGTCCAAGGTTATAATAGGACTTCAGATTGACAACCGTTTCGAAGAAGTGGCAGATGTTCAGAGCATATTAACAGAGTATGGGTGCATAATAAGGACCAGACTGGGTTTGCATCAACAGCCCGAAACAGGGAATAATTGCACTGAGAAAGGATTGATACTGCTGGAACTGAATGAAAACTGCGATGTCAAATGCGAAGAGCTGGAAAAAGAGCTCGGTTCCATCCGGGGTATTAAGGTAAGAAAGATGGTATTCTAATCCTTCTTAATACCCGGCCGGGGAACAGTCCGGGAGACCTGTTCCCCGGCCGTTGTTCTCGGATCCTACAAACAGGGTTCCAAGCTTCAGGTGGGGTTTTAAAGCCCACCTGAAGCTTAGAACCCGTTATCCAGGGGCGTAGCGCCGCTTATTTTCCGCCTGTGACCGCTGACAGGACGGGAGTATTGGCATCGGTAGCCATCGGATGAATACGTCGATTGGAAAAGTGGGTTAACATGGGTTAACAATTGAAAATCCTGTTCAGATCGATTGCCCTTCCATAATTATTCTTTTTACAGCAGACAATATCTCATCCCAATTATGGCAGTCAGCACTGCTCTTTTCAACCAGTATTCCAAAGGTATCGGTTATCTTTATCCGTTCTTCCGGTACAATCATTCCGTCAAAACCCGAAAAAAATGACCAGCGGCTGCCCAGTATCTCGCAGAAATACAGCTTTACACCACGGTTCCGGTAAACCCATTCCGCCACATCGTGCAGTTTCTGTTTTTGAGATTTATCCGAACCGCATATATTTTTGAGTGCATTATAGATAAAGGTCTCTTTCTCCATTGCAAATCCTCTCATAATATTCTTCAAGTTTTTCAACCAGATTGTGCTCTCTGAAGAAAGGTGCAGCCTTAATCTCGTCCATTTCCCTTTCTATGAGCTTCTCACCCACTTTTCTGGTATCTTCAGATGCATAATCATCGAGGTATTCTCTGTACGTAAGAATGGCATTTAATTTGCAGAATTTACCTTCCACACAGTTCTTCAATAACCCCATTATTTTATCTCCGGTTCGCCCGCATCTGTAACCTGCTGTGCAGAATGAAGTGATCATGCCCATCTCTGCCAGCTCTCTTATTACTTCATCCAGACTTCGAGTATCTCCAAGCGTAAACTGCTGCTTATCCTCATCCTGCCCTTCTGCAGCTTCACTGTAACCTCCAATTCCTATTTTAGTGGATGCGTCTGTCTGAGTACAGCCCACCTTTATTACATCTCTCCTCAGTTCCGGTTTTTCCCTTGCTGTTATGATTAGGCCTGTGTAGGGAACCGAAAGCCTTAATACAGTAACCAGTTTTTTAAAATCCCCGTCACTGACCAGGTATTTTGAATTTTTACTGATATCCGACCCGCTTGCAGGAGTCATTCTGGGGAAAGAAATGGTGTGCGGGCCTATGTCAAACTGCCTCTCCAGGTCAATTGCATGGTATAAAAGTCCCATTACTTCGAAGCGCCAGTCGTTGAGACCGAATAACGCCCCTATTGCCAGATCGTCTATACCGGCATCCATTGCCCTGTGCAGTGAATAGAGTCTCCATAAATAATTGGATTTTGGTCCTGAGGGGTGCAGCTTTTCATATAATTTGTGGTCATATGTCTCCTGGAACACCTGATAGGTTCCTATACCTACTTTCCATAATTTGCGCAAATCCGTTATAGACATCGGTGCGGCATTTACATTCACTCTCCTAATGCTTCCGTATCCTGGCCCGTATCTGGACTTCTTTCTTACACTGTAGATGTTTTCAATGCTTTCAGCAATATAGTCCGCATCAGAGAGAGGGTGCTCTCCATATACAACAATCAGCCTTTTATGTCCTTCATCAACAATGCATTCGGTTTCTCTTTTTATTTCTTCCATACTCAAAATCCGGCGCTTTTCGGCTTTGTTATCTTTTCTGAAACCGCAGTATGCACAGTTATTTACACAGAGATTGCTGCAGTACAATGGTGCAAAGAATACGATCCTGTTATCATAAACCTTCCTTTTAACTTCATATGCAGCCTGGTACATCTCCTCCCACAACTCTTCATCTTTTACATTTAACAGGGCAGCCGTTTCATCCGGAGACAGTCTTTCCACCGAGAGTGATTTCTGCAAGATATCCCTTACCTGCTGCTTGTCAGGATTTTGATTGTTGACCAGTTTCTCATGTATAACCCGTTCGTCAATAAAATCCCGGCCGTTTATCAGGTATTTGTCTATCTCCTCCTGTTTTATTACGTTTTCAGTCCATTCCTTTTCAGCTAATGCTGACATAATATATCCCTCCTGTTAACTATTTGTTTTTACTCTGCCCTGGAAGTACCTCCATAAACACAAAAAACTTTCCCGAAAGGAAAGTTAGGTACGTAAGCAGCACTATAAGCTATTACCAGCCATTGCCATCGCTTATATGCTCAATATGTTCCAATTCCTTCCAGGGCAGATTGCTCTTATCTGTAAGGTTTTGATTTTTATTTAACAAATTGTTTAAGAATTTTCTCAAACAATTTGAATTTTAATTACGATATTGGCTTGTTATAAGTTTATCAATTTTAGCATTGACTGTCAACATATCCAATGCTAATTGGACAGTAAACAAGCCAGGATTTCTCCTGGCTTGCAATTACATGATTTTTTCTCTCTTGGTATAGTGGGTATGAAGCAATTCGTGGGCTTTATGGCTGTTGGGCTCACCAAGGAAGTCCTCGTAAATCTTCTTGATCATCGGGTTTTCATGCGACTTCCTTATAGGCATATCCCTGTCTTCATCGTATATAGCCTTGGCCCTTGCAACCCTGGGATCCATTTTGATCTTATCCTTGGCATGAACTATAGGCTGTCCTCCGCCGTTAAGACATCCACCGGGGCAGGCCATTACTTCGATGAAGTGATACTCTTTCTCGCCTGAAACAACTTTCTCCAGGAGTTTCCTGGCATTTCCGGTGCCATGGGCAACCGCAACCTTAACTTCCAGGTCCCCCACCGGGATAACCGCTTCTTTTATCCCCTCAATACCCCTGACATCCTCAAAGTCAATTTTCTCAAGGGTTTTGCCTGTAACAACTTCGTATACAGTCCTCAGGGCAGCCTCCATAACGCCGCCGGTAGCACCGAATATAACAGCGGCACCGGTCGATTCTCCGAGGAGATTGTCATAGCCCTCGTCTTCCAGATTAACAAAGTCTATCCCTGCCTGCTTGATCATGCTTGCAAACTCCCTGGTTGTAAGCACGACATCCACATCCGGGTATCCGCCGGGAATGAATTCAGGACGCTGCGCTTCAAACTTCTTGGCAGTACACGGCATCACGGATACCATAACAATCTTGGAAGGATCTATTCCGGCCTTTTCCGCATAGTAAGTCTTGACTACCGACCCCATCATCTGCTGGGGAGATTTGCAGGTTGACAGATTATCCAGCAGTTCCGGGAAATTGTGCTCACAGAATTTGATCCATCCGGGACTGCAGGAGGTTATCAGGGGCAGTTTGCCGCCGTTCTTCAACCGGCCGAGGAATTCAGTGCCCTCTTCCAGTATGGTGAGGTCAGCTGAAAAATTGGTATCAAATACTGTATCAAACCCCAGTCTTCTTGCAGCTGCAGGCAGTTTGCCGGTAACCCTTGTGCCCATGGGCATACCAAACTCTTCGCCCAGGGCAACCCTGACTGCAGGGGCTGTCTGCATTACAACATGCTTGTCAGGATCTGCCAGGGCATCCCATACCTTTTCAGTGTCGTCCTTTTCTCTCAAAGCCCCGACGGGACAGTTAACTATGCACTGACCGCAGTTGATGCAGCTAACTTCACTGATGCTTCTTTCAAAAGTAGGCTTGATCATGGTATGGAAACCCCTGTTGGTAGCGCCGATTACATTGACTGTCTGCACGTTTTTGCATACGCTTTCGCAGCGCCTGCATACGATGCACCTGTTGGGATCCCTTACGATGGAAGGAGATTGGAGGTCGGGCGTATATTCAATGTTTTCTCCTGTATACCTTACTTCTGTGACATTCAGGTCCTTTGCCAGCTTCTGAAGCTCACAGTTCCCGCTTCTTACACAGGTATTGCAGTCCCCGTTATGGTTTGACAGGATAAGCTCAAGGTTTATCTTCCTGGCTTCCCTGACTTTTTTTGAATTGGTCCTGACAACCATGCCTTCCGATACTGGAAGTACACAGGCTGCCTGAAGGCTCCTGGCCCTTTCCACTTCGACAACGCACATCCTGCAGGCGCCGATTTCATTTATCCCCTCCAGATAACACAGGGTAGGGATATCTATATTAACACTGCGAGCAGCTTTCAATACCGTGTAGTCCCTGGGCACCTCAACCTTTATACCGTCTATGGTAAGAGTAACTTTATCCATTCTTCACACTCCTTTTATAAAATGCACTGCTATTTTGTGCTTATAGCATCAAATGGACATTTCTCCATACATGTTCCGCATTTGATACATTTTTCCTGATCAATCACATAAGGTGTTTTGGGTTTTCCTGAGATGCAGTCAGCAGGACAATTCTTGGCACAAATACCGCAGCCTTTACATTTTTCAGGGTCAATTGTATATTCCAGCAGAGCAGTACATACACCCGCCGGACACTTCTTGTCCCGTATATGGGCCTCATACTCGTCCCTGAAATACCTGATGGTGGAGAGTACAGGGTTGGGAGCGGTTTGCCCCAGACCGCAAAGGGCTGTCTGTTTTATATTCAAGGCAAGGGCTTCCAGCTTCTCGATATCACCCTCTTCACCTTTACCTTCGGTTATCTTGGTCAGCATCTCCAGCATTCTCTTGGTACCAATCCGGCAGGGAGGGCATTTGCCGCAGGACTCATCACATGTGAACTCAAGGAAGAATTTAGCAATGTCCACCATGCAGTTGTCCTCATCCATAACAATCATACCGCCGGAACCCATCATGGAACCGATTTCTACAAGGGTATCATATTCTATGGGAGTATCAATCAATGACGCAGGAATACAGCCTCCCGAAGGTCCTCCTGTCTGGGCCGCCTTGAAGGCTTTACCACCGGGACATCCTCCGCCTATGTCATAAATAACTTCCCTTAAAGTAGTACCCATTGGTATTTCCACAAGACCGGTATTGTTTATCTTACCGCCCAGTGCAAATACCTTGGTACCCTTACTCCTTTCAGCGCCTATACCTGCAAACCAGTCAGCACCGTTCAGTATAATGGGGCATATATTGGCATAGGTCTCAACGTTGTTGAGAAGGGTTGGTTTCTGCCATAATCCTTTAACCGCAGGGAATGGAGGCCTCGGCCTCGGTTCTCCCCTCTTACCTTCAATGGAATTCAGCAGGGCGGTTTCTTCACCGCATACAAAGGCACCGGCCCCAACCTTGAGATTTATATCAAAGGAAAAACCTGTACCCAGTATATTGTCTCCCAGCAGACCATAATCCCTGGCCTGTTTTATAGCTATTTCCAGTCTTTTTATTGCAATGGGATACTCTGCCCTTACATAGATATATCCCTCATCCGAACCAACAGCATAACCGGCTATAGCCATTGCCTCCAGTACACTATGGGGATCCCCTTCAAGAACGCTCCTGTCCATAAAAGCACCGGGATCACCCTCGTCAGCATTACAGCATACATATTTCTTGTCGTCCTTGGACTTGTATGCAAACTCCCATTTCATTCCGGTGGGGAATCCTGCGCCCCCCCGGCCTCTGAGCCCTGATTTTTTAACCTCGTCTATTACCTGCTCGGGGGTCATTTCGGTAAGAACTTTTGCCAGAGATTTGTAGCCGTCCATGGCAATGTATTCGTCAATATTTTCAGGGTCAATAACCCCGCAGTTTCTCAGGGCAATCCTTAACTGCTTTTTGTAGAAGCCTACTTGATTCAGTGATTTTATGGTATCTTCATCAACGGCCTCCTCGTAAAGCAACCTTTTGACCAGTCTTCCTTTAACAAGGTGCTCTTTGACTATTTCAATAACGTCTTCCACCTGGACCCGGCTGTAAAAAGCCCCTTCAGGATATACTATTACAACGGGACCCATTTCGCAAAGGCCAAAGCAGCCTGTCTGAACCACCTTAACCTCTTTTTCAATACCTTCTTCCTTCAAATGCTTCTCAAAGGCTTCTATCAGCTTCTCAGAGCCGCCGGAAGTACATCCGGTACCCCTGCAAACAAGCACATGAGAACGATATATGTCCATTGTTTTACCTCCTTTTGGCATCTCCATGTATTACTTACCACAAGCACCAATGGTGTATTCTGTTACTGTTTTCCCGTTAACAATGTGTTCTGCAACAATCCTGGAAACCTTTTCAGGCGTTACTTTAACATAGGTCACTTTTTCTTCTCCGGGTCTATAAACCTCAACAACCGGCTCATATTCACAGATTCCTATACATCCGGTCTGGGACACGATTACATCCTGCAATCCCCTCTTGTTTACCTCTTCCACAAAAGCCATCAGTACAGGTCTTGCACCCGCTGCTATACCGCAGGTCGCCATACCAACAACCACTCTGGTACCTTCCCTGTCTTTACGGATATTTATCTTCTCCAGGGTCTTTTTCCTTATCTCTTCCAGTTCCTGGATGGTTTTCACTTAACAACACCTCCACTAATGTTTGATAATCCTTCCACCACATAGTCTTTTAACCAGCCAACGACCTCCGGGCTGTTCAGAGGAATTTCTTGCAAGACGTTTTTTAGCTCTCTTGTATCCACTGAGAATTCCTGCCCGTTAAAAATATGCCTGTAAGCAAAATCTATCGAAATGTTGGATATTATCAAGCCAGTAACGGTGTCCGCCATTCTACCGAGAGGAGGCCTATCGATATGTGAATATATAAAAGTCCCGTATATACTGGTTCCTTTTCCGGGCTCGGACTTAATAACCAGTTCTCCCCCGCATCTTTCACATGACGCTTTTAAGAGTGATAGTCCAAGACCTACTCCCCTGGTTTTCCTAGAAGTAATAAAAGGACTCGTTACTTTTTTTACAAACTCTTCATCCATTCCCCTGCCATTGTCTTTTACTCTAATGGATAAAAGGTCATCCGCCAGATTTTCGTTTACTTCAATTTCTATAATGTCAGCTCCCGCTTCCACCGAATTCATCACAATATCCAGAATGTGAAGCGAAATCTCTCTCATGACTAGTACTTTTTCAGGATGTCCGGAATCTTGTCGGGTGTCAGTTTTGCATACACATCTTCATCAATCATCATAACCGGTGCAAGCCCGCAGCAACCAAGGCACCTGGTCGGTTCCAGGGTAAACTTCAGGTCTTCGGTAGTTCCTCCGACATCCACTCCCAGTTCTTCCTTGATTTTATCAAGCACTGCTTTTGCCCCTCTAACATAACATGCAGTTCCCATGCACAAACCTATAGTATGTTTTCCTCTTGGTTTCACACTGAACTGCGAATAAAACGTAGCTACACCATAAACCTCCTGGAGTGTCACTCCCATTCCTTCTGCAATGCCTTTCTGCACCTCCAGGGGAAGGTACCCGAAAATGTCCTGTGCCTTTTGAAGTACAGGTATCAAGGCACCCTTTTTGCCTTTGTACTCATCAATAACTTCTTGCAATTTCTGAAAATTTTCCGGTGTCAGAACTGTATCCCGGCATTCTTTAACTGCCATTTGCTTCCCTCCTATTACCTGTGTTAGTTAAATAACTATCATAATTCATTTTAACACAATAAAGCACAAAAAAAAATACAAGGGGTAAAAAAATTAGAGACTGTCAACAATATTAATAATTTCCAATTGGTCTACCTCAATGAAAAATTCTCTTTCCATTATATCTTCCAGACTGTGAGCATCCGATGACCGGATAATCCTGTATTCTGACAGAAAGGAAAACTGTATCAGCAATTCTTCCAGCACTGCCTTTTTTGTAATCTCAACCGTGGCAACCCCCAGCCCGGGAGGAATAAAGCCCAAATTTGATATAATGCTGAAGGCCTTTCTGTCTACATGGGCAGGTACAACCCTTCCCCCTCTCCTGATGGTCTCATCGCATATATGAGAAACCGTCAGTCCGGTAGAACCGATTAACAGTTTACTGTTTGTGCCTGTTACCCTGTCCTCCCGGTCCATAATCAGCTGCTCCCCGAAAAGTTCTGGATCGTTGCTCCCTTCCAGATTATCATAAATGAGTTCCTGGAAGTCCAGCACTTCACTGATACCGGGAAAATAGCACAGGAGATGCACTTCCTCCCTGGACTGTACTTCCATTCCGGGTACAACCAGAATCCCTTTGTCCCGTCCCAGTTCCATTACGGGTTCCACATTCCCGGCAGAATTGTGGTCGGTTACAGCTATGGCATCCAATCCTTTAATCCATGCCATGTTTATTATGTTATTGGGTGTCATATCCTCATGCCCGCAGGGAGACAGCGCTGAATGTATATGAAGGTCAACGGCGATTTTCATTAATCATACCCCCTTCATCCCGGTAGAAACAAAGCTTCAAAACAGGGTTCTAAGCTTCAGGTGGGGTTTTACCCCCATCTGAAGCTTAGAACCCGTTATCCAGAAGCATAACGCCGCTTATCTTTAGTTGGGGACATTCCGATGGGGACATTCCTGTCCACAGAGGAATACCGGGACTTCAGCAGGTGTGTCCCCTGACCTCTGAAAGGACGGGAGTATTAGCGGCGGTAGCCATCGGATAAACAAAAAATGAGGCACAAAGTTTGTTAATTGACAATCGAATAGGTTCTGCTCCTGTTTATCTCGCAGAATACGGTCAATTTATCCACACAGTTCATATTTTCAAGATACACAATTGCCGGAAAAATCCCAGACAGCCAGCCTGCTTTTGATATAACTCACCGGATATTCAATCCATTCAACATGCAGCATATTGAATAAGCATCCTTTTCAGAGGCCAGTATGGGTATTCCCTTTTCTTCCGCCTTCTCGAGCGTATCCCCATCTACTTCCACGCCCTCGGCAATGATTATACAGGACAGGTCTACAAGACAGGCCACCGCCACAACATTGGTATGGGACTGTACTGTTATCCATACATTGCCCTTCCGGGCATGGGACATAACCCAGCTCAGCAGGTCCGATACATATGCCCCTTCAACCTGGTTATCCAGACCTCCGCTGCCGGCCAGAAGCTTCAGTCCTGTCCGGTGACACAGTTCTTTTACAGTCATATGGTCTCCCTCCTTCATACCATGTTTTTCACTTAATCCTGAAAGCGCAATCCTCCATCCGGGCTATGCCGTTCACAATATCTTCCGCCAGGGCCCTGCAGGTAGGAGCACCGCAGGACCCACAGTCAATATTGGGCAGTTTCTTCATTATATCCTCTATCTTCTCCATCTTCCTTATTGCTTCCTTGATATTGCTGTCCAGGCTCATCAGTTTTTTGGGCCTTATTTCCTTCATCATTTTTACAGGATGGGTTTTAAGGAGTTCCTCCGTTTGGTTTCTGCTCAGCAAAGGTGGAGAGTCTAGATTTTCGGACAGGTATCTTATCCTTGTCTTTGCTATGAAATTATTCTCCACCAGCAAAGGTCCTCCAACACATCCACCCACACATCCACAGGCTTCAATGAAGCCCACATCCCGCAGATTCCCCAGTTCAAGCTCGTCCAGTATCCTGATGACATTTTCTATGCCATCCACGGCGAGATACCGGTTGAAATCTATAGAATAGCTCTGCCCTCCTATCCTCCCGATACCGATGCCCCTGCCTGAATAGCTGTATTCTCCGTTGGTCCCCGCATCCTGAATCTTCTTGAGGTTTCTGCATATGGCTGTATATATACTTCTGAAGGAAATAGCCTTATCGGTATATGAAAAATCAACTCCCAGGGGAGCTCTTATGCTGGTTACCTTTGCAGGGCAGGGAGTTATATAGAAGATACCCACATCAAAGGGACGGTAATTCTTCTCCTTTACCACCTGCTTTTTAATGAGACGGGCAGCCATCTCCATAGGCGGGACAATGGGCAGTATGTTCTTTATCAAGCCGGGATATTTCAGTTGTATCAACCTTACAATAGCCGGACAATTATTTGATATTATCGGCTTATCCATAAGGTCGTTCTCCAGATAATATTTGATTATAGACGATACTATATCGCTATATGGCGAGATATCATAAACCCTGTCAAATCCCAGCATTTCTACGGCTTTCAGGATCTTCTGGATATCTACCGTGGCATCAAACTGGGCATGTACAACAGACGGTACAATGGCTATCTTATATTTATAATGGTTAATATCTTCAAGGGCATCATTAACCGCCTTCTGAGCATGATAAGGGCAAACCCTGATGCATTCCCCGCAGTCAATACATTTCCCGGGGAAAATACTGGCTTTTCTGTCCCGGACCCTGATAGCCTCGGTAGGACACCTTCTTAAACAGTGGGTACATCCGTTGCACATTGTTTCGTCTAATATTACCGAATGGAAATAGCCTCCCATTATTTCACCTTCTTCATCTATTGGATATAAACAGTCATATAGACTTCAGTTTCCCCGTCCATTTTAGAGCTAATCCTGAATTCATCGCTGTACCGCTTCATATTTGGGATTCCCATACCCGCACCAAAGCCCATTTCTCTTATACGGTCGGAGGCCGTTGAATAACCTTCCTCCATAACCCTCTCAACATCATCAATCCCCGGTCCACGGTCCCTTGCAATAATATCTATTCTGGTGGGATATATGTTGACTTCTATCTCTCCGCCGAAGGAGTGGATAACTATATTCATCTCCGCTTCATATGTCACTATGGCGACTTTTCTGAGCGTTTCCGGATTAATCCCCAGTTGTTTCAGTACTTTTTTGGTGTTGCTGGATGCCTCTCCGGCCTTTGCAAAATCTTCCCTGTCAACTTTATAAAACAATTGTATCTTCTCACTCATTTTATCTGGCAACCCCCAAGGTCGTCTATTCCCCGGAGTCCGTTGCTGTACAGCAAACCGCTGGTTGTATACAGGGTAAAAGGCGTGCACATAATAGTCATGTTGTTCGCCTCGGCCATCTGTATAGAAGCATCGTCCGGCCTCTTTCCTCTCACATATACTATTGCAGCAATATCCAGCATTTCTGCAGTCCTGATAACCTGCGGGTTTGTAAGTCCTGTAAGAAGCAGAGTCCTCTCGTTAACAAAGGCCAGTACATCACTCATAAGGTCTGCACCGAAAGCATGGTCCACTTTTCTTTTCAAATGCTCCTTTCCGGACAACACCTCGGCATTCAGAATATCCTTCACCTGCCAGAGTTCCATAATATCCCTCCTTTTAAAGTGCGTCGCTCACTTTATCCATAAACCTTACAAAATTGCTTACAAGCTCAACGGATAGCTGCATACCCCCGTCCTCTTCGCTACCGTAAAGGGAGTACGCTTGCAGCATGCTGTTATACAGCTCATCCACCAGTTCGCCGTATTCGGCGAGGGGAGATTCAAGTTTTAAAGCCTTAAGCTGCTGTCTCAAGGCATTCACTTCTGATTCCTGTTCTGCTGCAAGGGTGCTTAATTCTTCTCCTGCCGCTGTACTCTCCGTAATGTCTTCAAGCATTTCCCTTACGCTGTAAAACTGTCTGTCCAGTACTTCCGCATTTTTCACCATTGACCCCGGTATCCCTATACCTATGGAAGGATATATGATTTCTGAAACATGGACATCTTCAGGCAGATATTCCTTTATATGCTCCAAATGGGTTTTGGCAACATCCCTGTCAAAGGCGTAGAAAACAAATACCTTGAACAATCCTTCCTCTTTCAGGTCTGCAGGTATACCCAGCTCTTCCAGTTTTTCAACAAGCCTGCCGGCATTATCCCTGCTTGAAAAGGCCCCCACCTGAACAGCATACAGGCTGAAACCCTCCAGCTTCAATACCTGCTGGTAGGCCAGCACCGGTTCACTCTCCTCTTCTTCCGCTTCTTCCGTTTCTCCCGCATGCTGATCGGCACTTCCACCGGCCCCGGGACCTTTCTCCTCATAATGCTGATTTTCTGAAAGCCAGGGTATAACCACCTTCTGGGCAGCTATGTACCCCAGACCTATTCCCAAAAGAGGTATGAATATGAAAAGCACAACCAATAAGCCCCTTGTCCTGCTTTTGTACTTTCTCTTTTTTCTCATGTTCATCACCACTCATATAAGCGCATTTTGTTATTTTTTTATCCATGTCACCATTATAACATAACTGCAGTCAGCCATACAGCCTCTCTTTTTATTAAGTACCTTCGCAAATAAAAAACCAGGGTATAAACAGGCTTCTAAGCTTCAGGTGGGGTTTTAACCCCATCTGAAGCTTAGAAGCCTTTATCCAGGGGCGTAACGTCGCTTATTCCCCGACTGAGATGACGGGAGTATTAGCGGCAGTAGCCATCGGATAAAAATCCCTGGCATTACTCATCACAATCGCATAACCGGATCTACCGGTATACCGTTTTCTCTGAGCTCGAAATAGATACCACACATTCTCGGAACTCTTTTATTCCATAGATTATTGTCGACAAACGTGTTTCCTACCTCGCCAATAATACTTCCTGCCTCGATTTTCTCACCCACCTTGACGTTTATTTCACGGCAATAGGCATAAAACGACGTGATACCGTTTCCATGGTCAATAATTAAATTGTGACCAAATTTATCATTCAATCCGACATGAACTATTACTCCTTTTTCAGCAGCAACAATTTGTTCGGAAGGTTTTGCGGTAATATAAATGCCTTGATGTCTATCGTTGTAATCTTTGTTAATAATAGCTGTACCGGGGACAGGCCATATAAAGTCTGATATCAGTTCAATATTTACTGTTTCATACACAATATCCGAAACATGGACAGCATTAGTCAATCCCACAAAACACACTACAAATAACAGTAATACTACTAAAAATGGATATTTATCAACATCCTGTCTAAAAGAATTAATAAATAAAATCCTCTTTTTTATAAATGCCTTTCCGCCCATAAACCCCACAACTCCTGGAAGACCAGCAGGTTTGCAAAAACCTTCAACGAGATTTATTATGGCTTTGCCGTACCTTTTTCTTTCAGACTTAGCGATATATGAGAGAGCAATCTCATCACAGGCAATTTCAATATCTTCTCTCATCAAACGAAAAGCACACCAAACAAGCGGATTTAGCCAGTGCAACATTTGCAAAAACATCATGACAGGATTAATAAGGGTATCCATCCTCTTTAGGTGAGCCAGTTCGTGTGCAAATACAAACCGCAATTCTTCACAGCTCAATTTACCAGTTATACCCTTTGGCAAAAGAATATGGGGTTTAATAAAGCCACATACAGAAGGTGTATTAATCAAGGTTGTCTCAATAAGCCTGATATCTTTTTTAACCTTCATTTTACGTTTCATATCATCCAAGGAGCTTAAGGTTTCCCTATCTGTTATTCTCCTGCTTTTAACAAATGATAATCTTAGCTTAATACTTAATATTATTGTATATAGACCTGCAGAAGCAAATACTGCTATCCACATCAGAAACAAAACCGAGATAATTGAGATGTCTTCATTAACCTCTGCAGGGGCAATAATGTCTTTATTTCTCAAATCACTGTAATCTGTTTTGTTATTTTCAGAAAGCATATAAAGCTTTGTATTTTCCAGACCTAATTTGTGCATAGTCGAGTTTGCATCATGGATAACCGTTTCGACAACATATGCTGATTCAACTTCAACCGAAGAAAAAAGATTAAACAGGCTGATTGCACTTTGAGGGCCAAACGGAAACACCAACCTGATAATCAGCAGTATCCACATTAGACAGAGCCATTTTGCCCGCAGTATATCCTTTAATAATGCCCTGATAATTAGTATAAAACACGCCAGGATTGTACCGGTTACAGAAGAGTATATTATCCACTTAATTATCATTGAGCAAATCATAAGCTTCCCCCGCTTTATTCTGCCTTTTCATCAAGAATACGTTTCAGTTCCTCAATTTCTTCTTTAGACAATTTTTCTTCCTTCAAGAAGCTGGCAATCATTAGATTTAACGTTCCATTATGCACTCTTTCCAAAAATGATTTGTTTTCTGCCATGATACATTCATCTTCATTTACTAAAGGAAAATAGTGATATGTTCTTTTGTCAACTTCATATCCAATAGCTTTTTTCTTTACAAGACGGTTCAATAATGTTTTTACCGTTTTCGGCTTCCAATCTGTATCATTTTTTAACTTATCTATTACCTGGTTTGCCGTGGATGGTGAATTCTTCCACAGTACTTTCATTATCTTCCATTCACTCTCAGATATTTTTGGTACTCCTGCCACAAATCTCACCTCCCTGTTTTCTATCACAAAAATAATACCTGCATGTATATATTATATTTGTAATCTATACAAGTCAATATTGCAAGCCGGTATATTTACCAGGATTCCCAATTACTGCACCTGTATATAAACAGGATTCTTGGCTTCAGGTGGGGTTTTAACCCCATCTGAAGGTTAGAAACCGTTATCCAGGGGCGTAGCGCCGCTTATCTTTAGTTGGGGACATTCCTGTCCACATAGGAATACCGGGGCTTCAGCAGGTGTATCCCCTGACCTCTGACAGGACGGGAGTATTAGCGGCGGTAGCCATCGGATTAATTATGCAAACTGAAAAAAGGCTGCATTTAACGCAGCCTTTTAATGTGCTTACATTCTACAGCCCTTACATCGTAAATATTACGCCTTTAATCCATATTGGTCTCATTACTGCTTTTTCATGGCTATGCTCATGCATACAGCCACTCCGCCCCAGAGTACTACTGCGCCAAATAATGCCATTACTATTGCTCCGCCTGTCATTATTCCTGCACCTCCTCAACGGGTCTGGACAGAACATCTGACTTCCACGGCTTGCTGGCAAGAACTATACCAACTATAATAACTGCAGCTATTGAACCCCATCCAAAGACAATTATACCGCTCCACGGGTATCCACCGTAAGGTCTTACAAGGTCACCATAAACAAGCTGTACAAAGCTTACACCAAGAATAACAGGAGTTATATACTTGATGCATACATCCCACCATTTGCCAATAGCAAAATCAGACAATGGGTTTACATAATTTCTTATTTTGTCAGAACCATATATCCAACCTATCAGGATACATTCGTACAGACCAACCATGATTATGATATACTTTGCAACATACTGGTCAACGGTATCGAATATATACAGGCCCGCCTTTGTTGTATACATGAGACCTATAAGAAAACCTACTGCTGCTATCGTGTTGATTGCTTTTTTCCTTGGCATGTCAAACTTCTCAATTAAACCTGATGCTAAAGCCTCTATCAGTGAAACACTGGATGATAGTCCTGCAAAAATAAGTGCTGTAAAGAACATAATACCAAACAATGTATTTGCAGCAGGCAAAAGGTCTATAGCTTTAGGATATGCTACAAACGCAAGACCTATACTCTGAGTTATTACGTCCTGGAATGCCACTCCCTGGGTCTTGGCCATGTATCCTATGATACCAAATGTACCGAAGCCCATGAAGAAGCTGTATCCACAGTTTGCAAGGCAGGTAATAAATGCATTGTTTACTATGTCAGACTTCCTGGGCAGATAGCTTGCATAGGCTATCATTACACCAAAGGCAACGCTTAAAGTGAAGAATATCTGACCGTAAGCTGCAACCCAGACCTGAGCATTAGCTATTTTGGTGAAGTTAGGGGCGAGGTACCAGTTAATACCCTCCCACGCGCCGGGAAGGGTTACCCCTCTTATTACTATAATAATAGAAAGTGCAAACAGCAAAGGCATGAATATCTTACAGGCCTTTTCAATACCTGCAGATACGCCCTGTACGGTAATGACATAGTTTATTATCCAGATTAATACGAATGAAATAATTACCGGCATGCTGAAGCCCTGAAGATCCCAGAAGCCGCTTGAAAGCTGCAGGTAATTACCAAAAAAGAATGCGTTAGGATCTCCTCCCCAGGCCCCTGTAAACGCATAGCCCACATAACTTAAGGCCCAGGCCAGAATTACCATGTAGTACGACATAAGGCCAAATGATGCCAGCTGCGGCCACCAACCCAAGGCTTCCCACTTCTTGTTAATCTTTGCAAATGCACCAACAGAAGTTGAGTTGAATTTGTGGCCTACACCGAATTCAAGAAGCATTATAGGAATACCGGCCGTAAGAAGCGCTACAAAGTAAGGAATGAGAAACGCTCCTCCGCCGTTTTCATAGGTCATGTAACTGAAACGCCAGATGTTACCCAAACCTACGGCTGAACCTATACATGCCAGAACAAAGCCTATACGTGATTGCCATTGATCGTTATTTGCCATCTAAGTATTGACCTCCTTATTTTTTTTACTGTAGCTTAATGTAAGCACAAACTTAGTAATAATAAAAATAGCTGAAGTACTTCATATATGATTACATTTGTAATACTTATTTATATATTACAGTTGTAATCATAAATTGTCAATATATTTCGCCTGCTTATTTGAAACTGTTTTCCCCAATATAGGGAAAATAGCCTGCAAAAATGCAGGCTACCCCTTGAGTTAATCTGGGCGATTAACTATATCATTACCATGCAGAAAATATCTGCCGGTATTGATATCCTTTATTCTGTATTAATACCACAGCAAAATAGAATCACGATTAAGGATTACAAATGTAATACTTACTTATATATTACAATTGTAATCCTTGATTGTCAATATGAATTTGATTATTTGTCTATTTATAAACGTAACATTTTTTACGGACTTATCCGCTAAAATAAAAACAGACATTTGCAGTGTCATTTCCCAATAATATGAATAATATATACCAGGATATTCGCTAAAATAGTTTTGATGCTGATGTTAAACTAAATTCTAAAAAATGCCCCGATCGAGCTTTAAAAAAGCTAAAAAAGCCTTTATCCGATGGCTACCGCCGCTAATACTCCCGTCCTCTTAGGCGGGAGATAAGCGGCGCTACGCCCCTGGATAACGGTTTCTTG
>JAENYD010000034.1 GCA_016842005.1 Clostridium thermobutyricum
ATTACAAGCGGTTTTTGTATGTCTTTCTTGTTAGTGTCATTTAGTAATTTATGTTAATTTTATCATATTCTATAATGCGTTTCCGAGCGGATTCCTAGACATCATAGGCCGACAGTAATAATAATATTCTTTGTAGCCACTCCGTCTTTAAAGTACTAAACAATTGAAAAGTATAGAGTACACTACAGTAATAGCCGGTCTACTGTCGGCTATTTGTAGGTTCGCTCGACCAGTCAACAAACTTTTCAAAATGAAATTATGCGAAATAAGTTTTTCAATATGAAAAGCAAAATGACGCTTTTGTGCTTCAAAATAACTCTGATAATGATTTTCAAGGCATTTCCAACAAAACAATGACATTGTTGAAAATGCACTTTTTAAAGCATTGCAGAATAAAAAAACGGTCTATTTGTTCCATAAGGTCGACAAGATGCTATTCTTGGCATGTGCCTTGCTTATATTTATAACCGAGTGATAAACGACTATGCCAATTCCGGAAACGGTATATGTTTATCTATGAACCCATGTTTTGACTATTGGGTTTTCCAGCAATAGCAAGGCAAATCTAATCATTGCCCTATAGCATGAAGCGAGTTGGTATTATCAACAATACCCGCTTGCAAACTCTGCAGAGTATTTGATTGGCCATAGGCATAAGTCAGGAAGCAATTGCAAGACTAAAAGAAGTTAATTTTTTAGGAGGTATTGGCAAATGTTCGACAAAACAAGAGAATTTTTAGTAAGCTTGGGTCTGCCTGCGGGTGACGCATTTGATCTGCCTACATCTGATAAAAGATTCGCTGATGGTGCTCATTTCCGTATCGAGGTACCCACAGTCAACACAGCACTGGCATGCAAAGCTCTTTTGGAAGAAGCTGACAAGTTAGGTGTAACCATTAACCGTATAGACGAAACATACGGTGCATTCAGGCATACTTTGGAAGAGTTGAAAGAATACGTTGCTATCTGCAAGCACTACGGTGTTGCGCTAAATCTCTCAATTGGCCCAAGGGCAGCCTATGATACCAGTGCAACTCGCATGAGTGAGCAGGGAAGGGTAATCGCATACAGGTTAAGGGGAGAAGAGCAAATCGTCAGGGCAATAGAGGATGTCAAGCGTATTGCTGAAATCGGTTGCCGTGGGGTGTTGGTGTATGACGAAGGTCTCCTTTGGGTACTCAATGAGATGAGAAAAGCCGGAGAACTGCCCGCAAACATGAAGTTCAAAAACTCGGCGCACAACGGACAAGGGAACCCTGCCAGCTTTAAGATGTTAGAAAGATTGGGAGCCGACTCCATTAACCCTGTAAGAGATCTGAGCCTGCCCATGCTGGCAGCTTTGAGACAGGCCGTTAATGTTCCACTGGACCTACATACTGATAATCCTCCGGGGTCTGGCGGATTTATCCGTGTTTATGAAGCTCCTGAGATGGTCCGTGTTGCTGCCCCTGTATACCTGAAAACCGGAAACTCCTGCGTATCCGGGCACGGACAGCTGACCACAGCGCAGAACGGTATAGATATGGCAAGGCAGGCTTCAATAGTTGTAGAAATGGTCAAGAGGTATTATCCGGAAGCAGTGCAGAGCAAACCCGGGCAAGCAGACATGCACATACCCGAATAAAAAATTTGAATTATGTCTCCTGTGGGGAAACGTATTCCCCACAGGAGAGTTGTTTATCCATACCAAGCGTGAAGGGAGCGCTGTAGATGAGAGAAATAAACGTGGAGGTTCTCACAAAAATCATTGAAGAGTTATGCATTGATGCAAACTATAATCTTCCGTCAGATGTAAAGGGAGCGCTGCAGGAAGCAGTTAAAAAGGAAGCATCTCCCCTTGGCAGGGAAATTCTCCTGGATATCCTGAAGAATGCGGAAATTGCAGAACAGGACCAGGTTCCAATATGCCAGGATACAGGTCTGGCTGTAATATTTCTTGAATTGGGACAGGATGTAAGGCTTGTAGGAGGAGACATTAATGAAGCCATCAATGAGGGCGTAAGACGTGGATACAAAAACGGATACCTGCGCAAATCAAGCGTGGACGACCCTTTCCTGGTAAGGAAGAATACCGGTGACAATACCCCGGCCATAATCCACACCGAAATCGTGTCCGGCGACAAGGTCAAGATAACCGTGGCGCCCAAGGGCGGGGGCAGCGAAAACATGAGTGCCCTGGCCATGCTCAAGCCCTCCGACGGGGTAAAGGGTATAAAGAAGTTTGTGGTTGACGCGGTGGATAAGGCAGGCTCCAACCCCTGTCCTCCAATAATAGTAGGGGTGGGTATAGGCGGCACCATCGAGGTTACCACATTGATAGCCAAAAAAGCCCTTTTGCGAACTATAGGAGAGCATAACCCCAATCCCGAAGTGGCCAAGCTGGAGGAAGAGCTCCTTGAGGAGATAAACAATCTGGGGATAGGTCCCCAGGGCTTTGGCGGCAGGATAACGGCACTGGCCGTCAATATCGAAACATTCCCTGCCCACATAGCCAGTATGCCTGTAGCCATAAACATCCAGTGCCATGCGGCAAGGCATAAAGAAGCGATAATATAGTTACCAGTTAACAGATGACAGGTGACAGACGTCAGGGAAACGCTATAGGGTAAAACCCCAAAAGCCCAACCCGGGCATCTGTGGACTGTGATCTGTGCTCTACGTTCTGAACACTATGGCGAAATGAGGTGGAAGGATTGGAAAAGGTTATACATACCCCGCTGACCGATGCGACAGTAGAAGAACTGCAGGCCGGAGACAGGGTGCTGCTTAACGGGGTCATATATACCGGGCGTGATGCCGCCCACAAAAGGTTGGTAGAGATGCTGGACAAGGGCGAAGGACTTCCGCTGGAGCTTCAGGGTCAAGTCATATACTACGTAGGCCCATGCCCGGCAAAACCGGGGAAAGTGATCGGCTCAGCCGGGCCCACCACAAGCGGCAGGATGGATGCCTATGCACCCGTATTGATGGAAAAAGGCCTTAAGGGCATGATAGGTAAAGGTATACGCAGCAGAGAAGTGGTTGATGCAATAGTAAAAAATAAGTGCGTATATTTTGCAGCTATCGGCGGCGCCGGCGCCCTTCTTGCAGAAGCCATTAAGGAGGCGGAGGTGCTTGCCTTCGCTGATTTGGGGCCCGAAGCGATCTATAAATTGAGGGTTGAGAACTTTCCGGTGACCGTAATAATAGACAGCCAAGGGAACAACCTATACAAAATTGGCAAAGAACAATACAGAGTAAATGGGGAGGAGAAACAGCCATGTCATTAAGGGAAGACGCATTAAAACTGCACCGTGACAACAAGGGCAAGTTGGAAGTAAAAAGCAAGGTTGCCGTAAAGGATAAGGGAAGCCTCAGCTTGGCCTATACCCCCGGGGTGGCCGAGCCCTGCAAAGAGATACATAAAGACCCGGAAGCAATCTACCAGTATACTTCCAAAGGCAACATGGTTGCAGTCGTGTCCGACGGCACAGCTGTCCTGGGGCTTGGGAATATCGGCGCTTTGGCATCGCTGCCCGTAATGGAGGGTAAGGCAGTGCTGTTCAAGTGCTTTGCAGGGGTGGACGCCTTTCCCATCTGCCTAAACACATCAGACATAGACAAGATAGTCGAAACAGTAACCCTGATGGAGCCAAGCTTTGGCGGTGTTAACCTGGAGGACATAGCTGCGCCGGCATGCTTTGAGATTGAGAGAAAGCTAAAAGAGAGGCTGAGCATCCCGGTATTCCACGATGACCAGCATGGTACCGCCATTATCGTGCTGGGCGCCCTGATAAACGCGCTGAAGATAACAGGCAAAAACATCAAAGAAATCGTCATCGCCGTCAACGGAGCAGGAGCGGCTGGCATAGCCATTACCAAGATACTGCTTCAGGCAGGGGTAAAGGACATAATCCTCTGTGACAGGAACGGCATCATATACAGGGGCAGGGAAGAAGGCATGAACTGGGCAAAGGAAGAGATAGCACAGGTTACAAACAGGGCAAACAAAAGGGGCCTTTTAGCGGACGCCTTGGCCGGAGCCGATGTGTTTATAGGCGTATCGTCGGCAAACATAGTTACAAAAGAGATGGTGCAAAGCATGAATAAAGATGCCATCATCTTTGCCATGGCAAACCCCGTGCCCGAGATAGACCCCGGCCTGGCAAAGGAAGCAGGGGCGCGTATAGTAGGCACAGGGAGGTCGGACTACCCCAACCAGATAAACAACGTACTGGCCTTCCCGGGGGTATTCAGGGGAGCGCTGGACGTCAGGGCAGCCGACATAAACGAAGAGATGAAGCTGGCAGCAGCCTATGCGCTGGCAGGTATAATACCCGAAGAGGAGCTTAACGAGGAGTATATAATCCCCAAGGCCTTTGACCCCAGGGTGGCGCCGGCGGTGGCAAAGGCGGTGGCAAAGGCTGCCATAGACAGCGGGGTTGCCAGGGTTAAGCTATAACCGTGGTTTTAAGATGCAGGGGGTGAAATGATGGGGCCCGAAATCAACTCGAAAGAGGATACCGACTTCAGGCATGGGGCAACAATTAAGCTTGCAAGCTTCATACACGAATTGGAATTTCAAAGGCTGCCGCAAAGTGTAACCGAAAAGGCCAAGGAGGCCATACTTGATTATATCGGCGCTCTGTTAGCCGGTTACAACAGAGGGAGTCTGCTCAGCGAGAGACTTACTGAATTAATAATACGTAACGGAGGAGCAGAAGAAGCAACCATTATTGGACCTGCAGTTAAAGTGCCGGTTATTAACGCAGCCCTTTGCAACGGTGCATTAAGCCATGTGGTTGAATTGGATGACGGTCACAGAGTAGCAAGAGGACATCCGGGAGTCGCCGTGGTCTCTTCTGCATTGGCCGCAGCGGAGTATTTGGGG
This sequence comes from Clostridium thermobutyricum, assembly GCA_016842005.1. Classification (GTDB taxonomy): domain Bacteria; phylum Bacillota; class Clostridia; order Ch29; family Ch29; genus JAENYD01. The sequence goes on from JAENYD010000034.1 coordinate 4,871, forward strand.
GCCAGCGGGAAGGAACTGATAACCGCAGTTGCAGCAGGATACGACATCTTTGTCAGAGTTGCTTCTTCTGTAAACCCGTCCCATCTGCAGCGAGGATACCATACCACCGGCACCTGCGGGACATTGGCAGCGGCAGCGGCATCAGCCAAACTGTTTGGGCTGGATGCTGAAAAGACTGCGAATGCTTTAGGCCTTGCGGGCATACAGGCAGCGGGACTTCTCGAAGTAACCATAGACGGACAGATGGCAAAGGCTCTGCACCCGGGCAAGTCCGCCCAGGCCGGTGTCCTGTCGGCGCTTTTGGCTAAAGAAGGGGTGCAGGGACCCAAAACAATAATCGAAGGGAAAAAGGGTTTTGCCACAACCATGTCGGGTGAATGTGATTATGGGCTGATGCTTAAAAACCTAAATGAAGTATTCCATATTAACGATTGCTATATAAAACTCTATCCTTCCTGTCGGCACACTCATTCTCCAGTAGATGCAGTACTTGGCCTGCTCAGTGAAAATGATTTCAGCCTTTCGGATATCGATGAAATATTGATAAGGACCTTCCCTACAGCGATAAGTTTTGCCGGGGAAATATTCAAACCAAAAACTCCGGAGGAAGCAAAATTCAGCATACCCTACTGCGCGTGCGCTGCACTGGCCAGGGGAAAATTTGGATTAAAGGAGTTGGAGCCGGAGTGTCTAAATGATTCATTAATACGCGCCCTTGTAGAAAAAGTAAGGATAGAGGCAGATCAAAGCTTGGAGAGCTCGAAACCCAAAACGAAGGGAGCTGAAGTATATATATACTTGAAGGGTGGGCACAGCCTGTACAAAAGGATTAACCTGCCTAAGGGTGAGGTTGAAAACCCGGTTTCCCGTGATGAACTGATACAAAAATTTGCCAACTGTACAGAATACTATTTCAATGGCCTAAAGATAAAGGAAATCGTTGACAGCATATTCGGGATTGAACAAATCTGTGACATTAGAGACTTTATTTCTATGTTGAAGTGTTGAATGGTGTTTTCATGGGGCATTTGTGAGAGGATTAAGCATGAACAGAAATATGGACTGCAGAGTCTATATAAGGATGTCCTCCAGTGCTACGTTGGTTCAAGGCTAAACAATAGACTTATTTTTGATACAAAGGAGTTACATGTATGAATGAAACTAAATTATACAAGGCCGAAATATTGAAGGATTTTTGCACCAATGTTTTGATTGGAGCAGGAGTTAAAGGCGAGGATGCAGACATAATAGCCGAATCGCTTATTTGTGCAGAATTGCGAGGCGTCAAATCCCATGGGATTGTAAGGCTGTCCACCTATATAGAAAGGCTGGAAACGGGGATTTTATCCCTTAATGCCCATATGGAGTTTGAGCGGAAAGGCGGTGCTATGGCTTTACTGGATGCGGATAACGGTTTTGGACAAGTTGCAGGTCATAAGGCGATGAATACCGCTGTTAACATTGCCAGAACGCATGGAGTCGGGCTTGTTGGCGTAAGAAATTCAAACCATTTTGGTATAGCTTCGTATTATTCCATGCTTGCTTTAAAATCGGACATGATTGGAATAGTCTTGACGCATTCTTCCCCCGCCATGGCTCCGTACGGGACAATTACTCCACTATTGGGGACAAATCCGCTTTCCCTCGCAGTGCCGGCTAAGCGTGGAAGACCAATCGTTTTAGATATGTCTATGTCTGTGGTGGCAAGAGGAAAAATCAGGTATGCAGCTTTGAAGGGTGAGGAAATTCCGGAAGGCTGGGGACTAAATTCTAATGGTTATCCAACGACAGATCCCAACCAAGTATTAAAAGGCGGCAGTTTAGTTCCCATAGGTGGGGTAAAAGGGTCAGGATTAGCCTTGATGGTAGATATTCTATGCGGAGTACTGACAAACAGCTGTCTGACCGGGGAAGTAAAAAATATAACCGACATGAGCGGTCCCTCAAAAACAGGCCATATGTTTTGTGCTGTTAATATCTCAAGCTTCATGGATGCAAACGCATTTAAAAGCAACATTGACCAGACAATTAATATCATAAAGTCCCTTGATGCAATAGGAAACAACTCGGTATATTTACCGGGTGAAATTGAATACGAGCTTGAGGAGAAGAGGAAAAGAGAGGGCATCCCTGTCGAATGCAAAGTAGTGAAATCCCTGAACGGCTTAGCAAACCGTTATGGTTTGCCTGCGCTGTAGTCTTTACAGTAAATTCTATATAATGAGGGAATGAAGTTTCAAACGAAATTTGACAAGGTAGGGGGTGATTGGTGGTTAAAGCATTGTAACAGCCGGAAAATAATAAATTAACTAAGGGGGTTTATTAATGAAAATCAGGGTATCAATCTATTTTCTTATCGTCATGATGGTACTGGTTTCGGTAGCTGCTGGGTGCGCCAAGCAGCCTACTGTTCCTTCCGAAAGTCCTGGAGAAAGCCAAGATATTAAATTTCCGGAGAAGCCGGTTACGCTGATAGTTCCTTTTGCGGCAGGCGGCGGTACCGACATTGGAACAAGAATTCTTACAAAATATGCTGAAAAATACTTGGGACAGCCTATAGTGGTTAAGAATGTATCTGGTGGAGGTAGCGAGGTGGGGGTTACCCAGATGCTGAATTCTCCTCCCGACGGTTATACCATTGGCGGTTTCAATTCAGCCTCGGTGACATTGACAACCATGAGGAAGGCCAATTATCATCCAATCGATGACGTAGCACCAATCTGTCTGGTGGTATCTGACCCGAGGTTATTCGCAATTAGGGCTAATGAGACAAAATTTACCGATGCAGAGAGTTTTATCCAATACGCCAGAGAAAATCCAAACAAATTAACGATTGGGACCTCGGGAGCGGGCACGTCGGGGCATCTGTCAATTCTGGTCATGAATAAAGCTGCCGGAATTGAGGCTCAACCGGTTCACTTCGGAGGTGCGGGGGAGTCAAAGGCTGCTTTCCTGGGAGGCCATATAGATGCTATTGCCCAGACCTACGGCGAAGTACTCGGGATGATAAAGGACGGTTCGGCTAAGGTTGTTGCGGTAGCTACAGAGGAAAGAATGCCTGAATTGCCGGATGTTCCTACCTTTAAAGAAGTAGGCATAGATCTTGTTATAGCTTCCAACAGGGGAATTGCAGCACCCAAAGACACACCCAAGGAAATCATAGACATACTTGCGGAAGCCTTCAGAAAAGCTTCTGAGGACCCCGAATACGTAGCGGAAATGCAGAAGATGGGTCTTCCGGCAAAATACCTGGGGCCGGAGGAGTTCGGAAAGTTGATTCGTGCAGAGTATGAAATCTATACTCCTATAGGTAAAGAGCTATCTCAGCAATAGGTCCAATTGGCTGGATTGACCTGCGGGTCAATCCAGCCTAATACAAAAAAGGGGGCGAGTGAGTTGGCACTGGACAGAAAGATTTCATTGGTATTGATATGCTTATTTGTTGCATTTTATGCGGCATCTTATAGGTATCCGCCCGAAATAGTTGCATTTCCTCGTTTTCTGTTGTGGATTTTTTTGGGCTTGTGCGTCCTGTTGTTTGCTTTTCCTAAAGGACATCCAAATTATGAATTCAAGACAATAATATCGAAAGAAAAGGTTGCGGCTGCATTGATGCTCATTGCTTATGCTGTTGTGTTTCCATTTCTAGGTTTTTTTGCAACCACGTTTGTGTTTGCAGTGGCATATATGAGTGTTTTCAATAGAAAGGAATGGAAAAAGCATATTATAATCGCAGTTGTATACCTAACAATTATATATTTTGTATTTCAAAAATGGCTGTATGTCTGGTTTCCAGAAGGTTTGATTATGTAGCCAAGATGATGGAGGCGAGTTTCTATGGATATTAATTTATTGGTCGCTATTAAGAACATATTTACCGTATCTAATATATTGTTCGCTGCCGGAGGCACACTGATGGGCATTATTTTTGGCGCACTGCCTGGATTTACCGCGGCCATGGGCATTGCAGTCCTGCTGCCCATAACCTTTGGTATGCCCCCTGATACGGGGCTGATACTGCTGGGTGCTCTTTTCGGAGGGGCTATGTATGGTGGTTCTATTGCAGCAATTCTGATTAATACGCCCGGTACCCCCGCCGCTGCTGCAACCATTTTGGATGGTCACCCTATGGCAAAGAAGGGGCTGGCGGGTGAAGCGCTGCGTGAAGCTGTGTTCGCTTCGTTCCTAGGAGGTATTTTTGGCGTAACCGTACTGCTTTTATTTGCTCCGCCCCTTGCAAAAATATCCCTTATGTTTGGACCGCCCGAATATTTTCTGCTGGCAATATTCGGGCTGACAATAATTGCGGCAATAAGCCAAGAGTCGCTTTTTAGAGGTTTGATTGCAGGGGTTTTGGGACTCCTGATCAGCACCATCGGTATGGACCCGTTGCTAGGCATGCCGAGATTTACCATGGGGATTGTGAATCTAATAGATGGAGTACAGTTGGTCCCCGCAATGATTGGTCTTTTTTCAATACCGGAGACCTTAACCCTGGTGAGTAGTTATCTAAATAAAGACACCATAAGCTTGATAAACACCACTGAATTAAGAAAGATAAAGGTAGGCTTTCCTAGTCTAAAACACATTAAGAGCCATGCGTTTCTTTATTTGAAGTCATCCATGATAGGCACCTACGTTGGCATGTTGCCAGGCGCGGGAGGCAGTATAGCCAGCTTTATGGCTTACAACGAAGCGAAAAGGTCATCCAAGCACCCGGAGAAGTATGGCACAGGTATATCCGAAGGGATTGCAGCTTCAGAATCTGCAAATAATGCCATGGCGAGTGGAGCATTGATACCCATGCTTACTTTGGGAGTGCCCGGCGACTCAGTTGCTGCTATTATAATGGGAGGGCTTATGGTCCACGGGTTGGAGCCCGGAGCACAGCTGTTCGCGCGCAACGGAGATATTGTGTATACCTTTATCATTGCACTGTATTTGGCCAATGTAATGATGCTTTTGTTTGGTACTTTCTGCGCGCCGTATTTCACTATTGTTACAAATACGCCCAAGCATATTCTGTCTGCATGTGTAATGATGCTTACGGTAATAGGCTCTTACGCCTTAAGGGGCAATGTGTTTGACGTATATGTAATGATTACGTTTGGTCTCATCGGTTATCTCATGAAATCCCACGGTTTCAGCGTTATACCAGTCGTATTGGGAATTATATTAGGGCCTATTGCCGAGAAGGGACTAAATGGTACAATAGCCATCTCGTACGGCGAAAATATACTGCTGTTTATGCTTTCAAGACCGATATCTCTTATTTTGATTGTGCTTACCCTGCTTTCAGTCGCCCTGCCTTTATATCGCAGAATTAAGGGAAGTATGGGTAAAGCTGCTGGAAATGCTGAATAGACAGCGTTTTTAGGGGAAGGGAGAGAATTACATGAAGACACCCAAGGTAGGTTTTATCGGATTCGGAGAGGCTGCTTACAATATCGCGAAGGGTTTGAAAGAAGAAGGCATATCCGAGGTAACAGCCTATGACAAGTTCTGGGACATTGAGCCTCAGGCTGAGATTATCGGGAAAAGGGCTAAGGATGCGAATATTGCTCTGGCGCCAAGCCTGGCCGAGATGATAGAGAAATCCGACTTTATATTTAGCGCTGTCAGCGCTAACCTGGCCCTGCCCTTGGCCAAGGAGGCCCAGCCGTATCTGGGGGAGGGGAAATGTTTCGCGGATTTAAACGCCGCCTCCCCTATGACAAAAGAAGCGGTCTCGGAAGTAATACTTGAAACTGGAGCATCCTTTGTGGATGCGGCGGTAATGGGACCGGTTCCGGTGTATAAGCATAAAGTTCCCATATCTGTCTGTGGGAATGGGGCGCGGTATTTCCAAGAAACATTTTCTGCATATGGTATGGACATAACTTATATGGGGGAAAAACCCGGTAGTTCTTCTGCATCAAAGATGTTCAGAAGCATTTTTATGAAGGGTTTTGTAACCATTTTGCTGGAAACGATTATCGCCAGCCACAGATACCGGGTAGAGGATGATGTCCTGTCCTCGATACAGAAAACCCTTGAAGAAGGGCCATTTCTTGAAGTAATAAACAATCTGCTGACCAGAGGAGTTATCCATTCAGCGCGGCGCGAGCACGAAATGGAGGAGGTAATTGCCACACTGCAAAGCCTGGGCGTGGATTATACCATGTCTGAAGGCACCAAGAATAAATTGAGATGGTGCACCCAAATGGGATTTAAAGAATATTTTCAGGGCGTTCCTCCGCAGGACTTCCACCAGATTTTGGATGCCCATGACAAGCTGACCGGTTGTGAATAAATCTTTGCAAAGAGCAGGTGATAGCCATTGAGCAACGGAAAACACGGGTTTAGAATCAGGTACGAGATTGAAAGACCTTCGAAGGAAGCCCTGGACCAGCTTTCCGCATACAGTACACCGAACATATGCGACGGCATGTCCAGGTTCGGGGCAATGGATCATATGATAAAACCCCTCAGCAGAAAATATAAGATTGTAGGGCCTGCCATAACAGTAAAGGTAAGGCCAGGGGATAACCTGATGCTGCACAAAGCCATCGACGTAGCCAGGAGCGGAGATATACTGGTTGTAGATGCATCGGGCTGCTGCACCAATGCGGTGCTCGGCGAGCTCATATGCATGTCTGCTTTAGAAAAGAAGTTGGGAGGCATTGTCGTCGATGGCGCCGTAAGGGATGTTGACGAGCTGCTGGAATTAGGGTTTCCTGTATTTGCTAAGGGCGTTATACCAACGGCTTGCGACAAGGACGGGCCCGGCGAGATAAACTATCCCATTTCCTGCGGAGGGATATCTGTGAATCCGGGCGACATAATAGTCGGTGATGTTAATGGTGTTGCTGTGGTGCCTCAAAGTGATTTAGCCGACCTTCTGCCCAATATTGAAAAAAAACTAAGCTATGAGGCAAGACGGAAGATAGAGATAAAAGAGGGTGTAATCGTATCAAAGGATATAGATAAAATTTTGAGTGAAAAGGGTGTATTATAGCTGTATTTCGTTTGTTCGGGAAGAATGTTCCACATCTTATGACATGTTGGAAGGGAGAGGTAGAGGGTGCAAGCTAAGACGATTGCCGAGAAAATATTATCTTTTCATTCGGGCAAGGATGTTTCAGCCGGCGATATAGTATTTTGCAATATTGACTTTTTAATGGCACATGATGCAAACGGTCCTATGGCTATCAAAACATTTGAAGAAATGGGAGGCGTTAAGGTCTTTGACCCATCCAAAATAGTACTTATTATGGACCATGCCTGCCCTGCACCCTATGAAAGGATATCCAACCTTCACATGATGATGCGTAAGTTTTCAAAGGAGCAGGGGATACGTTTGATCGAAGGCGGAGAGGGAGTATGCCATCAGCTTGTTGTGGAGCGGGGTTTTGTCAAGGCGCGCGACCTTGTGCTCGGGACTGATTCGCATACCTGCACATACGGTGCCCTAGGCGCGTTCTCCACCGGAGTGGGTGCTGCAGATATGGGAGTTGCGTTTTTGACAGGGAAAAACTGGTTTAAGGTGCCGGAGACCATTCGCATAAATCTTCATGGGGAGCTGAAGCCCAGATGTTCTGCAAAGGACGTTATACTCTACATTATAGGCTGTCTGGGTGCAGACGGAGGCAATTATAAAGCCTTTGAGTTTTACGGAGAGTACCTGGAAAACTGCGCTGAAGCAGACAGGCTGACCATAGCCAACATGGTGGTGGAAATGGGAGGCAAAACGGGTTTTACGTGCTGCTCAGGGTTAGGCATAGAGGCTGATAATGGTGCCCGATACTGTAAAACCATAGATATTGATTTAACATCAATCACGCCTGGCGTTGCCAAGCCGCATTCGGTTGACAATTACTGCCCGGTGAGCGAGATAGCGGGCATGCCCTTTAACCAGGCATTCCTGGGGAGCTGTACCAACGGGCGAATTGAAGACCTTCGCACAGCGGCAGAAATCTTACGGGGCAAGCATGTTGCCGACGGCATACGGCTTCTGATAGTTCCCGCCTCCAAGCAAATACTGCTGAAAGCTATTGAAGAAGGGATATTGAAGGACCTGCTCAATGCGGGGGCAGTGCTTTTTACGCCCGGATGCGGCGTTTGTGTCGGTACCCATGGGGGAGTGCCGGGGGATGGAGAAGTTGTGATTTCAACGTCAAACCGCAACTTTAAAGGACGCATGGGCAACAATAAGGCATTTGTTTATTTGGCTTCCCCCGCCACTGTGGCAGCATCTGCCTTATATGGTGTGGTAACGGACCCAAGATGTGTTGCTTTATAAGGCGAAAGGAGGTTCTCGCTATGAAGCTTTCAGCAAAGGCTTTAAGATATGGCGATGATATCAGCACAGACCTGATTATTGCAGGCAAATACACAAAAACTCTAAACAAGAACGAGCTTGTTTCCCATGCGATGGAAGATTTGGATTCAGGATTCATCGATAAGGTAAGAGGAGGGGCCTTCGTGGTAGCAGGCAGCAACTTTGGCTGCGGATCATCACGGGAACAGGCACCGGTCGCTCTAAAAGAAGCAGGTGTATTAGGCATAGCTGCAAAATCCTTCGCGCGTATATTTTATAGAAATGCCATCAATATCGGACTGCCCTTGCTGGAATGCGATACTTCATCCATCTCCGATGGGGATGTCCTTGAATACGAGGTTGGCTCAGAAAAACTAATCAATAAGACAACGGGAGAGGAGATAGCGGTTGCGCCGCTGCCGTCTATTATGATAGATATTCTCCTCTCGGGAGGGATAATCAAATATTATAAAAAGAAATAGCGTATGGGATTTGGTGTACCTAATACACATGGCGGGTATAAATATTTGCTAAGGGAATATAAGGGGATGTATAAATGGGAAAATCATTCGCTGAAAAGGTCCTTGGGAGAGCGGCGGGGATAGAGGTCAGCGCCGGTGACGTTGTTACTGTGCAGCCAGATTTTTGCATGTGTCACGAGAACGCTGCCTCGGTCTATAAAACTTTCCAAGCAATCGGCACTAAAAAGGTATGGGACAGCTCAAGAATTGTGATTATCTTGGATCACACTGTGCCGGCATCCACAGAAGCCTATGCGGATATACACAGGATGATACGGGAGCTTGTTGTGGAGCAAGGGATTGAACATTTTTATGATTTGCACCACCGAGGCGGCATCTGCCACCAGATAATGTGCCAGGAAGGCTATGCCGCCCCGGGTCTCATCATTATCGGAACCGACAGCCATACCTGTACGCAGGGCGCTATGGGAGCCTTTGCAACCGGGATAGGGAGGGGTGAAATGGCTGCTGTCTGGGCTGCGGGACAGATTTGGCTGAAGGTGCCCGCATCCATGAAAATCACTTTGAAAGGCAGCTTTCAACCAGGAGTTTGTGCCAAAGACCTAATTCTCAAAATCATAGGGGACGTAAAATCCGATGGCGCGGATTATATGTCTATAGAATTCCATGGTGAATGCATTGAAGACATGTCCATTTCAGAGCGAATGACTTTATGCAATATGGCAGTAGAGATGGGAGCAAAAAATGCGGTATGCAGGCCGGATGAAAGGGTTGATATTTCGCTCCAGGGACGGACCAAAAGCACAAACTATCAAAAAATCTGGGCGGACAGTGATGCGCGATATGCTGCGGAGCTGTTTTATAATCTGGATGAGATTGAGCCCGCTGTTTCAAAACCCCATAGGGTAGATAATTATGCCAAAGCATCTCAGCTTGTGGGGACGAAGATAGACCAGGCCTTTATCGGAACCTGTACAAACGCAAGGATTGAGGACCTTCGAATAGCCGCAGATATTTTGAAAGGACATAGGGTAGCGGTGCGCACCATTGTAAATCCCGCTTCATATAAAGTCTATCGGCAGGCTGTGGAGGAGGGCATAGTACAAACCCTGCTGGATGCCGGCTGCACCATCAATCATCCGGGTTGTGGGCCCTGTCTCGGTGTTTCCGGCGGGGTTTTAGGTGATGGCGAAGTCTGCATTTCAACCGGAAATAGGAATTTTCGCGGGAGAATGGGCAGCCGGAACAGCTTTATATACCTTGGAAGTCCAATGACAGCGGCTTATTCGGCACTTTACGGAGAGATACGGGACCCCAGAGAGGTATTTATTGGTTGATGCAGAGTTTGACCGGCAGTATGGGGAGGTTTTTTTATGATTATTTCCGGAAAGGTATGGAAATACGGGGACGATGTCAATACCGATGTCATCTATCCCGGCAGATATACCTATACCTTGATTACTGAGCAGGAGATGGGAAGCCACGCCCTTGAGGACTTGGACCCCGTATTCAATAGGGAAGGGGGCAAAGGGGATATAATTGTTGCGGGAAAAAACTGGGGGTGCGGTTCAGCGCGGGAGCAGGCGGTTAAATGTCTTAAAGCTCGTGGTATTGGTGCTGTAATTGCAAAGGGATTTTCAAGGATATATTACCGCAACTGCCTCAATGAAGGGTTTCCTACCGTGGTTTGTCCCGAGGCTGTCGAATGCATTGACAACGGTGAAGAGGTATCCATAGATTTTGGCTCAAGTGCTATCAGGACATCCAAAGGGGAATTTCCTTTCACACCATATCCGGATTATGTTAGGGGTCTCATTGAAAATGGTGGCCTGCTGCCCTATGTAAAAAAAATGCTCAGGGAGCAGGGCAAGCTATAAGCATAATCCGTCCTGGCATACGTTTGCACTTTGGCTTTTCAAGGAACATGGTATAATATTATTATCAAATAACGGCTTAAATATTTGTTGAAATTTATTGGGGTGGGCAAAACTATGACAGGAAAAATTGCATTCATCGCACCGGATAAGAATTTGGCCGATAGGGCAAAACAGCTAATTTCCGCCCTTGGCGAAGAAATAGAAGTGTATCAGGGCTCGCTGGAGGAAGGATTAAAGATTGCCAGACATGTGGTTAAGAACGGAGCCAACATCATTATAAGCAGGGGCGGAACGGGAAACCTGATAAAAAGCAATCTGCAGATACCGGTGGTTAACTTGGAGACCAGCGGCTTTGACATTATCAACACAATCAATAAAGCGGTGACCTATTCAAATAACATAGGTATAGTCGGCTTTCAGAATTTGATTTCCGCCTATGAAAGGGTCAATAAAATAATGCAAAATACTTTCTCTGCGCAAATAACTACAGCCGTTATCAATGATGGAAGGGAAGCGGAGAGAAAGATAAAGCAGTTGTACAGATTAGGCATAAGGGTATTTATAGGGGGATATACGGTAATTGACGCAGTCGAAAAGCTGGGTTTCCATGGAGTGCTTATAGAAACCGGGAATGATACTATAGTTGAAGCCATTAGACATGCGAAAAACATACTTGAAGTTCAGCTCAAGGAAAAGGAAAAGACAGAGATATTGAAATCCATAATTGATTTTGCCTATGACGGAATTTTGGGTGTGGACAGCAAAGGCATCATAACCGTGTTCAATCCGGTGGCGGAAAAGATAATCGGCATTAAGGCTGAAAGGGCTATAGGCAAGCCCGTGGATGACGTAGTGGAAAACACCAGAATGGATTGCGTGCTTAAAGCAGGGGAAGCAGAACTGGGCGAGATACAGAATATAGGCGATACATCCATTGTAACCAACAGGGTGCCTATATTGGTTGAAGGGGAAGTGTTGGGGGCTGTTGCCACATTTCAGGAGCTGGACAAAATACAGAAGATGGAGAGCAAAATCCGAAAAAAGCTTTTGTTCAAGGGGCATGTAGCCAAAGCGAAATTCGAGGATATTATTGGAAACAGCAGTGCAATAATTCAGGCCAAAGAAAAGGCAAGGCAGTATGCTGAAGTGGATAGCACGGTATTGATTCTCGGCGAAACAGGAACCGGGAAAGAACTGTTTGCCCAAAGCATACACAACGCAAGCTCCCGCTTTGACAAACCCTTTGTTGCGGTGAACTGTGCAGCGCTACCGGAAAATCTTTTGGAAAGCGAGCTTTTTGGCTATGTTGAAGGGGCCTTCACCGGCGCAAAAAAAGGGGGTAAAGCTGGATTGTTTGAGCTGGCCCATGAGGGGACAATTTTTCTTGACGAGATAAGCGAGATGTCGCCGATGCTACAGGCAAGATTCTTGAGAGTGCTGCAGGAAAAAGAAGTGGTGAGGCTGGGCGATGATAGAGTAATACCCATAGATATAAGAGTTATTGCCGCTACCAACCGGGATCTTTACAGCCAGGTGGAAAGGGGCGAATTCAGGGAAGATTTGTATTACCGCTTATGTGTTCTAAGGCTGGAGATACCTACTCTAGGAAAAAGGATTGAGGATATCCCCGACCTTGTCAACTATTTTATTGAAGAGAAGAGCAGGAGATTGGGCAAAACAATAAAAGGCGTTTCCCCCGAAGCACTTGCCAAACTGGTTAATTATTGCTGGCCGGGGAATGTGCGGCAGATGGAGAATATCATTGAACGCGCAGTAGTTTTATGTAAAGGCAAAGAAATTGATGTGGATATAATTTTTGAAGTAATGAATGGAGCTCCGAATTTCTCAAAAGAATATATGCAAAATACCTCCGTGGGGGTTATATCGAGCGAGGGACTTTTAAAGCGCGCCGAAGGCGAGATAATAAAGAAGGTCCTAGAGGATACTAAGGGTAATAAAACCCTTGCTGCAGAAAGGCTGGGGATAAGCGTTACAACGCTTTGGAGGAAGCTGAAAAGTTTGGATATATAATATATTTGAAAACAGCATTCCAGAATGTATTATTACCCTTCCTTAATAAACTCGAATACTTTCGGAAATTCATGTTCCTTGATATGCTTGACTTGCAGGGAACAGTTTTTTTTGTTTCACCTCCAAAAATCAAGACAAAATCCTAAAATTTTTGCCAGTTAAATTGCCATAGTCATCCTTTTCTGGGTTCAATCTACCTTGACTTTTTTAAACCACCCCCAAAATCGAGATGGATGGTATTATTTACCATTACTTCTTCTTTTGGGGTGATTAAATGTTAGGTTATTGGCGTCCTCACACCGAGTATCAAGAGTATCTGATCAATAGTATCCTACCTACTTATCTTGCTGACAAAGCCAGGGTAGAGTATTATTCTAAAGCTCTTTCTAAGCTTTATATCCTATTACTACAGCGAAATATAATACTGAACAAATCCATCTGCCCAATGTACAATTATATCAAAGGGGGCAGAATCGATCTGCGACACAATTGATAAAATAAAGGAGCTATATATAACGCAAAAATGATTTCACATACGTAAGCATAAGCGGTTAAGCACAAGTTCCGGTACTTTGTTAATTGAACTAATGAAGCTTTGTACTGCTGCACGGATTTCCTTTACCGAAGCATAGAACACATTGCAGATGATTTCCTTTTTCCGGCATTATCCAAAATCATTACAATTCTGCCGGTCGGGTAGATATCAAGTACTTTCTTTGAGAAGTTCAAAAAGACTTTAGCATCATACTTCTGTTCCTCAACACAGTAAACATGCCCGGTTTCATAGTTCAATACGCCTAATAGCTTGACGCCTTCATGTTTTCCGTAAGTAGGAATGACACGCTGCTTACCCTTTTCAAACCATGTTTTTGTTATAGCCTGGTAATCGCGTATCATAGATTCATCCTCAAACAGGATATGGTCAATTTTTCCGTCAATCAGGTTTTTTTAAAAGTTCAAACTCCTGCTTGAACTCCTCCTGTTTTTGAGGGTCAGCTTTTGCTAAAGTGTATGTCGGTCTTGTAAAGCTTAAGTTTAACCGGTGCAGTACCTCAAGCATGCCCCGGGGACTGTACTGGACACCAAAGTTATTGTGCACCCACTGCCTGGCTATATTGGAATCCCAATTTTTCCTGTTCGGGAATCCAACTTCATCGGGAGTTTTGGTAGTAATGACCTCAAAGAGCTGCTGTTCCTGCTCCTGTGTAAGCAAACGAGGTGCACCTGTGCTTTTTCCCATTACAAGACCTTCAAGGCCTTTTGCCTTATAGGCTTTTATATAGTTACCGACCGTATGCTGGCAAAGACAGGTTAGTCTGGCTATATGAGCATTACTATGGCCTTTTAGGTGAAGATAAACAACATAATATCTTAATACATACGTTTATTTTTAGCCTGCTTCATAGCTTTTTTTACTTCTTGTATTTGAGGATTGTTGTTATCTGCTTGAAATATTTTGTTAGCTTTAGACATTTCCCATACCACCGTTCTATTCAGCATTTATAGTTAACATAATAACACGCATTGGACGGTTTGTATGTTGGTAATGTCTAGCATGTAATTACTTTATTGCGTTATATATAGTAAATCAACTTTCGCAGGAAACAACTGATAGCTTTGCCTTGATATAATCAGGCAAAG
>JAENYD010000035.1 GCA_016842005.1 Clostridium thermobutyricum
AGCCTTATTTCATGCGGCTTTCAGCACGTTTTATCTGAACTATGCACTCAACGTGATAAGTATGCGGAAACATGTCCACCGGCTGTACCTCTACCGTCCTGTAGCCTTTCCCGCCAAGATAGGCCAGGTCCCTCGCCAGGGTTGCCGGATTACAGGACACGTATACCACCCTATCTGGCTGCATGTGAGCAATTGTATCCAGCAGTTCCCCCTCACATCCTTTCCTCGGCGGGTCCACCACCACCACGTCCGGCCTTATACCCTCTTCCAAAAGATGGGGCATAATTTTCTCCGCTTTGCCGGTTATAAACTCCGCATTCTCAATACCGTTCAGGCCGGCGTTTACCCGGGCATCCTGCACGGCTGCCTCCACCACCTCGATACCGTAGACCCTGCCCGCTTTTCCTGCCAGGAATAGGGATATGGTCCCGATCCCGCAGTAGGCGTCAATCACAACCTCGTCTCCGCTAAGCCCTGCATATTCCAGGGCCTTACCGTACAGTACCTCTGTTTGTACCGGATTCACCTGAAAGAATGAAAGGGGTGAAATGCGGAACTTAAGATTTCCGATAAAATCAATTATGTAATCCTTTCCCCACAGGGTTGTACACTCCCTTCCCATGATTACATTGGTATTCCTGTCATTAATGTTCAGAACAACCGAGCTTATACCGGATATCTTGTCGACAAGCCGCTCTACAAGTTCATCCTTCCCCGGGAAATATCGACTGGTAGCAACAATAACTACCATTGTTTCTCCCGAAAAAAAACCTGTCCTTGTAACTATATGCCGGATGACCCCTTCCCCCGTAATCTCATTGTACGGCTCTATACCATATTCTTTCATATGCTGTTTTACTTCTGCAATAACGCTGCCGCTCACTTCATGATGTATAAGGCAGTCATCCGTTTCAACAATCTGGTGACTTTTTCTGGCGTAAAATCCCGTTTTTACGCTACCGGTGGTACCTCCTACCGGGAACTGCCCCTTATTTCTGTATCTCCAGGGCTTTTTCATGCCAATAACCGGGTGAACTGTCACATTTTTCAGACCGCCTATCCTCAGCATGCTGTCCACAACCTTCTGCCTTTTGTGATACAACTGCCACCGGTAATCCATATGCTGGAGCTGGCACCCTCCGCATTCCAGTGCAATCGGGCAGCGGGCTTCCACCCTCTGCCCTGATGGGACAATCACACCCTCCAGATGCGCCCTGGCAAAGCTTTTTCTGACTTCATCTATTACGACCTTCGCCCTGTCCCCCGGCACCGCATCTTCTACAAATACGGTGAAGCCCTCAACACGACCAATACCTTCTCCGTTATTCCCCATGTTTTCAATATCAATTACATAGTGCTTTCCCGGTTCAACCGGTTTCACTTTTTTCATGTCTTTACCTCCCCCTGCAGCGTATCCTAACGTATACCTTCCCATAGGTCACAAAAATATTACTGGTACTTACTTTATCCTGTCTGCGGAAAGGTCACACATCCGCCAAAGTCCTGATATTCCTGAAAACTATTATAACAAAGCTGGGGCGATAATACACCGTTCTTCACTGTTGCTGAGATGCAAAAAACTATCAGTGGGGGTTTTCTCCTTCCCCCACTGATATAAGTTTCCCTTTACGGCCTTGTATCTCCAACGGCTATATCCCTTTGTCTCTGCAGTGCTTCGTAAGTGTTGGGTCCTACAATCCCGTCCGCTGCCAATCCGTTTGCCTGCTGGAAGTCTTTCACCGCTTGTTCGGTAAGCGGTCCGTAGAAGCCGTCAATATCTCCCCTGTAGTAGCCCAGTATCTGCAGTATACGCTGTACCTCTCTGATATCATCACCGGGCGGTACTCCTATCTTCAGGATTCTCCCCGTATATGCCCTGCCGATTATCTGAACCGGTGTGCCCAGGGGAACTATATCGTACAGTTCGTTGACATCCTCATTGTACATTCTGACACACCCGTGACTTGCAGCCGAACCTATGGAAGAAGGATTATCGGTACCGTGTATTCCGTATCCTCCCCAGGGTACATTCAGCTTCATCCACCGGGTACCGAAGGCCCCTCCGGGGTTCATGGTCTTTTGTATAATCCGCCAGCTGCCCAGGGGTGTTGGCGTGTTTGGAGCTCCAACCGCTACCGGCCAGCTATTTATAACTTGGCCATTTTGATTTAGCGTAAGAGTAAAGGTATTTGTATCCACCGTTATCCTGTAGCCCTCCGCCGGCACATTGTAGGTCTCTCCGGGATCCAGTCCTATGGCATTATAGGTATCAGGACCCACAATACCATCCACCTGTAAACCAAAGGCCTCCTGAAAATTTCTTACCGCTTTCTCCGTATCAAAATCATAGGTTGAGTTCACCGGTCCTTCATAATAACCGAGGTCTTTCAGTCTCCTCTGCAGATAGGCAACATCCGGCCCTGTCATAAAAGGGTCGGTGATTCTCAGATATCGAGAAGCATATACCAATAGCATCACCCCCATTGTATTATATTATTGATAAATACAATAGGTTCTCTCTATTCTATTGGCAAACAAAAAACCTGCACTCTGGATAAAAGAGTGCAGGTATGTGCTGCCTCATTCATATCTCAAGGCGTCTATAGGATTCAGCCGGGCAGCCTTGTTGGCAGGATATATACCAAAAATCACTCCTATGAGTATTGAAAACAAACTTGCTATTACCAGTATCTTGACGGATATAACCGTATCAAAACCCACCAGCCGGGACACAAGCGTTGAACCTGATATTCCCAGCATGATGCCTATTATGCCTCCTATAACACTCACAACAATGGATTCAATGAGAAATTGTATCAGGATGTCCCTGTGTTTAGCTCCTATGGCTTTACGGATACCAATTTCCCTGGTTCTTTCGGTTACCGACACAAGCATGATGTTCATTATTCCAATACCCCCAACTACCAGGGATATACCGGCAATACCTCCCAACATAGCTGTCATAGTGCCTGTCACCTCGTTGACGGTGGACAGCATTTCGCTCTGGTTGAAAACTCTGTAGGCCTCTTCGTCCTTGAATTTTCTTGTAAGATAGTTGTTCAGGTACAGGATTGCAGTATCCACTCCTTCAGGAGAATCCGCCTGAATATATACAGTTCTTATACTGGTATTTTTCAGCAGTCTCTGCCCAACGGTAATGGGTATTATCACATTGTTGTCACTGGAACCCCTCATGGAAGTCCCCTTCTCTTCCAGAGTTCCCACTACAGTAAAACTTTGTCCGTTTATTTTGATCCTTTCCCCAAGAGGATTTTGATAGGGGAACAGCTCATCGGCAACTTCCTTGCCGATAACAGCCACCTTCAAACGGCCGACAATATCATTCTCCATCAGGAATCTTCCTCCTGACAGTTCATAGTTTAATACGTGCATATAGTCAGGATTTGTGCATTCCAGAGAAACATCGTCCATTGTTCTATTCCCGTATTTGACAGAAACTACGGAAGTCTGGGCGGGAGATACCCTCAGTATACCCGGAAAACTGTTAAACCCGGTAACTTCTTCGTACGAAATAGATGTATCGACACCCCGGCCCATGATATTCACTGTTATCAGATTGGAACCCATACTTTCTATTCTCTCGGTAACACTTTTGGCTGACCCTTCCCCTACCGATACCAGGATGATAACAGCACTGACCCCTATGATTACTCCAAGCATGGTAAGAAATGTACGCATTTTATTTCCCCGTATGCTGTTAACAGCCATTTTAAGTGTCTGCATAAGGTTTATATTCATAGTCCCAGCCCCTTCTCCTCTGCCATTTCTCCATCCTTGATCTGATATATCCTTGACGCCTGTTTCGCCACATCCATATCATGGGTGATAATGACCAGAGTAGCGCCCCTCCTGTGGAGGTCCTGAAGCAATCCCAGAATCTCCTCTCCGGAACCGGAGTCCAGGTTCCCGGTAGGTTCATCGGCCAGTATAATGGAAGGATCCCCCACTATCGCCCTTGCTATGGCCACTCTCTGCTGCTGACCGCCTGAGAGTTCCGAAGGACGATGATGAAACCTGTCTTTTAACCCTACCATTTCCAGGGCCTGTGAAGCCCTGTGTCTTTGCTCCCTTGACGGCATTCCTCTGTATACCAGGGGTAATTCCACATTTTCCAGGGCAGTAAGTTTGGGAAGGAGGTTAAAGCTTTGGAATACAAACCCTATCTTTTTATTTCTTATATCTGCCAGTCTATTGCCTTCCATGCTCCCTACATCTATTCCGTCAAGCAGGTATCTGCCCCGGGTTGGTGTATCAAGACATCCGAGGATATTCATCAGGGTGGATTTGCCGGAACCCGAAGGCCCTACTATTGATACAAATTCATTTTCATGTATTTCAAGGTTAACTTCCCTTAGCACCATTAGCTCCATCTGACCCATAATATAGCTCTTGCAAAGGTTTTCTATCTTTATAAGCGCCACGGGCTATCTACCTCCCTGCCGACGGACAGCACCCATTCCCGGCATGCCAAATCCTCCACCCATAGGAGGTCTGCTGTTTTGTGTGCTTTCCCCGCTAAGTCCGGACAGCACTATTTTCTGTCCTTCGGTAAGACCCTCTGTTATTTCAACATATCTTTCATTTCTGATACCGGTCGTAACTTTTATCTGCTCAAGCCTGTTTTCTTTATCCTTCTGGCCCTGGATGGGTACCATCACAAATTGACCGCCGTTGCGTTCTATAACCGCCTCTACGGGCACCAGAAGTACATCCTTTTTACTGTCAACCAGTATTTCTACATCAGCAGTCATACCCGCCTTTATTTTTTCTCCTTGAGGAATAGTTATAGTCACATCATAAGTGGCGACACCATTTTGGATATCCGCCATTTCAGAAACCTTTGACACTGTTCCCTCAAATGTCTGGCCGGATAATGCCTCTACGGTCACCACCGCCTTCTGCCCGTGCTGAATACGGGATATATCAAGTTCGTCCACCGGAATGGTTATTTGTTTTTGATTGCTGAACACGCTACCGAGAGATACGGTTTGTGAACTTGCCTCGTCACTGCCCCTCGCAAATATCTCATCTCCCGGGATTACGTTTTGCCCGGCAATTATCCCGTCAATTTCAGCATAAATTTTCAGAGCAGCAACCTGATCCTGCTTTTCCTGGTACTCCAGCTGGGCCTGCTTAAGCTGTATATCCTTTGTCATTTGTTCCAGCCGCAAGTCATCACTGGACAATGATGCTATCAGTTCTCCCTGGCTGACATAGTCCCTTTCCCTTTTGAAAACTTTCTCAACTACCGCTTCAGCAGGTGCCTCTATTTCTACACTGTCACTGAGTTCAACCGTTCCGGGTTTGGAAGCCTTTACCTCTCCTTCTTCTGTTATTATTGTAGCGTATCCCGTCTCT
The DNA here is from genome assembly GCA_016842005.1 of Clostridium thermobutyricum. Classification (GTDB taxonomy): domain Bacteria; phylum Bacillota; class Clostridia; order Ch29; family Ch29; genus JAENYD01. The sequence continues at coordinate 5,380 of JAENYD010000035.1, forward strand.
CCTTCAACAAATCCCCCTGGGTTTTTAAAGGAAATATATACATAATATGATATTGAGCCGTCTCCATTAGGAGTTCCCGCCTGATCCACCGAAACAACCTCTCCGTCATATGTAGCGAAACTGGAAGGGAAAGTAATCCGGGCCTTATCCCCCGGTGATACCTTTTGCTTCTGGGGGAAATTCAAGGGTATCTTCATCTCAAGGGATGAATTATCAGTTATAATTACCAGGACCTGGTCTTTACTCACTGTATCCCCTTTCTGAATTTGCAGCTGTTCAATCACCCCATCAATGGGTGCCCTTACTTCAAGGTCCCGCACCCTGCTGCTTGTCGTATCATAGTCTAGCAACGCATTCTCCATGTTGACCCGGGCTTTAGTAAGTTCTGTCTGCAAACTGCTGTTGCTGAGTATATAAATAAGGTCTCCGGCATGTACCTGTTCTCCTTCATGATAGTATATTTCCTCTACCTTTCCCGTAACTTCCGCTTGAAGGGACTGCTCCTTCTCGGGGTTGACATTTCCTGTACCGGTTATTGATACCTTGATGTCTCCTCTGATTACTTCAGAAAGCGAAATGCTTGTTGTGTTTATAGCCTTGGGCCTGTTAAACCAGAAAACCCCATAACCGCTACCGGCTAAAATAATAATCGCAATAGTCAGTAGCAGCCATCTTCTATTTTTTAATTTTATAATTGCTCTTTTCACGCAAATTCCCTCCTGGAAATATCTTTATTTCAATTGCCGCTCTCCAGTATATCAGCAAAATGTGAAATAAATGTGAAGATAGAATCCCTCAAACAAAATTTTGTATGCGGCAGGTATGTCTTAATAACTTATGGTAATAAATCCCTCTAATGCATTGTCGTTTTTTTGCCGATGTATTAAATAAGAAAATGACATGATGCCCTATAGACAGATTCCAATCTTTATATTATTGTAGAAGTATTTACCTGTGATGCATTTTGTCATATAATTGGAAGTAGTATATAAATTTAGGGGTGATGCCTTTGTTCCGAAGCATGCTAATCTTAGTTCTCATAGCTCTTGTAGGTTTCTTCAGCTCAGGCCTTCCGATTGAGATTAACGACCTCCTGTACATACCTGTCGAACGGTCAGTCAGTTATTCCTTCCAGCCGGCATACAGTGAAGTTACTAATCCCCAAACAGTAAAATTTGCCATGACCACCACCAGGACCAGTGTAAATATTCAGGGCACCCAGGGAAAAAACATAAAGATTGAAGTGTTCAAAGACGGCAACAAACTGGAAGCGGTAAACTATGACGAAGAGGCCAGCCAAATCCCGGATGGCAACTTCACAATTACCAGGAATAACCCTCTGATTGTCCAGTTAGACATATCGCAAAAGACGACAAGATTACCCGATGGAGAATATATTTTTAAATTTTCCAGCAGCAACAGCAAACTGGATAGTATTGAGCCCCTTGATCTGAGGGTTACGTATAAATCCAATCCTCAGTATTATAAAAGTCTCAATTACTATCCCAAAGGTACCATGGGCATAGTACTCTATTTCCCTGAAAAAGGAAAAAATTATATGGTTCCCGTTACAAGGTTCGTACCTTATACACAGGCGGTACTCAATACCACTGCGTCAAATCTTGTTACGGGTGCCAATTTCTCAACAGGTTTGATTGATACAGATATTATACCTCATATAAACAAAGTATTCTACAACGGCAGTACGGTGTACGTTGACATAAACTCCCGGTCAGACAGGCTTAAAGACAATCCCCGTCTGTTCCATGCCCTTGACTCAATTGTGTATTCCATGTGTGAGATCCCCGGCATGGAAAGAGTCCAGTTTTTGCTGGACGGAAAAAGAGTAGAGGAAATCTCTCCCGGCATCACTACCGGCAGTCCATGGAGCCCCGAAACAACGCCGGCAGCTTACCTTGCCCTGAATACTGTAGACAGATATCTGATTATTCCATACAGACCCGATACATCATCGGCCGGCTCTATACGGGAAATCGCTTATATTCTTTTTCAGACCTTAAAAAAGGGAATAGAGGATGACCATATGGTTATGCCGGTAATACCTGAAGAGGTTAAACTGCTTAATGTATACTATCTTCATAATACTATAACACTGGACTTTAACCCGGCTTTTCTTGAGGCTTATAAAGGGAACAGGCAAAAACAGACCATGATGATGGACGCCATATTATATACCTATACCACCATCCCGGGAGTCCAATACGTGAAAATACTGATTGAAGGCAATGACCAGTATACCTTTGCAGACAACAGGCTAACAAACAGATTTAAAAGACCACTGTATATCAATCCTGAAACCAATTAGAAGACAGCCGTAGCTGTCTCCTAATTGGTTTAACGGTAAAAATATAAACAGGATTAGCTTCAGGTGGGGGTTTAGCTTAGAATCCGTTATCCAGGAACGTAGCGCCGTTTATCTCCTGCCTGAGAGGACGGGAGTATTAACGGCGGTAGTCATCGGAAAGTGTCAGCATTGTTTACCACCTGTTCCAGTAGAATGTGACCTGACCCCTGTCTATCATATTGCGGAACCACTGTTTCAGCCATTCCCTGACTATAAAACGGGTTGCCGGTACAACGAGGAAAAAACCGCACATATCCGTTATAAGTCCCGGTGTTATGAGCATGGCACCTCCAACCAGAACACACAGACCGTCTACTATCTGGTTGCCCGGCACCCTCCCTTCTTCAAGCTCCTCCCCGATTCTATTGAGAATGCTTATTCCCTGGGTCTTTGCCAAAAATGCCCCTGCTACCCCGGTAACCAGCACAATGGCTACAGTATATCCCACCCCCAGATGCTGTCCCAGTTTTATCAGCAGGGCCAGTTCTACCAGCGGGACAACCGTAAATAAAAGTACAAGTCGAAATAGCACCTTTTCTCTCCTCCTTGATGGAACAGACTCCTGATTAAAAAGGATGGAGCTTCACCCCCGGTTATATCTTGCCGGATGCCGTCCTTTTATTATCTCAGTCTTATCATTATATGCATTACAGGCATTTTTGCAAAACATCATAATACTTCTTGAAATCCTTTTTAAACCTCACCGGACGGAAAGTTTCAGTATCGGCAAATGCGTGGACTGTTTCTCCAACGGCCAGCATCACATCATCTTCCTTCCTGATGACATCGTAGGTGAAAGTGATTTTAACACCGCTCATACTCTTTATTCCGGTTCTTATTGCTATCAGGTCGTCATATTTGGCAGAGTTTTTATATATACAGCGGCTTTCAATAACAGGCAGTATTACTCCCGCCTCCTCAAGCTCTTTATAGCTTGTGCCCAGTGACCGCATAAACTCCACCCGCCCTACCTCAAACCACACATAATAATTTGCATAATACACCACGCCCATCTGGTCGGTTTCCTTGTACCTTACCCTTATTTCCGCATCATTTGTATACATGTAAATATTCCTCCTGTCACATTACAGTTGCTATACCCTGATAAATCAAACCGGTTGTTCCGTCCACAGTGACGATTTCACCATCTTTCAACAGTTTGAAAGCATCCCCGGCCCCGACAACGGTAGGTTTCCCCAGGTTAAGACCTGCTATAGCGGCATCAGAGGTAAGACCACCCTCTTCCGCAATTATAGCAGACGCCTTTTCCATTAGAGGTGTCATTTCCTTATTGCCGGCTTTTATCACGAGTACGTTGCCCTCCTGGAATCTGTCCTTCTGTTCAACAGGATCGGTTATCAGGACAACCTTACCGTATGCAGATTTTTTACCCACACCCATACCTCTGGTCAAAACCCTGGCTACCGTATAAACCCTGATTAGATTGGTGGTTCCTGTAACCGCAGCGGGTATACCTGCTGTTATCACCACCAGGTCCCCTTCCTTAATATAACCTTTGTTAAGGGCTGCCTTCACACTGTATTCCAGAGTGTCGTCAGTATTATTGTATTTTTGCGAAAGCACCGGATATACTCCCCAGACAAGATTTAACTGCCTCATTACTTTTTCTTCAGGTGTAACCCCCAGTATCATTGATTTGGGCCTGTATTTGGATACCATCCTGGCAGTATAGCCCGACTGGGTGGCAGTGATTATGGCAGATGCCCCCAGCGCTTCGGCAGTAGCGCAGGTAGCCTGGCTTATTGCGCCCGTTACCGTTGCCTTTTCGTCATCCAGTTTTTCATGGGCCTTTTCTCCAAAACTATATGCTTCCTCCACCTTTTCCGCTATCCTTGCCATTGTCCTCACTGCTTCAACCGGATATTTGCCTGCTGCCGTTTCGCCCGAAAGCATTATTGCATCGGAACCGTCCAGGATGGCATTGGCAACATCGGCTACTTCCGCCCTTGTAGGCCTTGGATTTCTTATCATGGAGTCCAGCATCTGGGTAGCCGTGATAACCGGCTTGCCGAACCTGTTGCACTTTTTAATCATTTCCTTCTGCACCAGGGGAACTTCCTCAGTGGCAATCTCAACTCCAAGGTCGCCCCTCGCCACCATTATACCGTCTGCGACCTGGATGATGCTGTCCAGGTTTTCCACTCCCTGCCGGTTTTCAATTTTTGCTATTATCTTGATATTACTGCCCCCGTTGCTTTCCAGTATCCTTCTTATATCCAGAACATCCTCCGCTCTTCGTATGAAGGAAGCCGCAATTATATCAATATCATGGTTTATGCCGAAAATAATGTCCTGTTCATCCTTCGGAGTCACCGCCGGAAGTCTTACAGTGACACCGGGAAGGTTTACCCCCTTGTTATCCGAGATTTCTCCACCATTTTCCACCCTGCATAGAATGTCCTGATCCTTTACCTCTTCCACCTTCAGTTCGATGAGACCATCGTTCAGAAGTACCGCATCTCCTGGTTTCACATCCTGGGGAAGGTATTCATATGTAACACTGGCACCCTTTTCGGTCCCTTCCATATCCCTGGTGGTCAAAAGGAATGTATTCCCTTCTTTCAGCACGGCCTTTCCGTCTTTGAATGTCTTAAGCCGGATCTCAGGACCCTTCGTGTCCAGGATGATGGCTACAGGTTTATCCATCTCATCTCTTACTTCTCTGATGACCTTTATCCTCTGCAGGTGCTCTTCATGGTTCCCGTGGGAAAAATTCAGTCTGGCCACGTCCATTCCGTTTTCCACAAGCCTTCTGATTGTCTCTTTACTGCTGGAAACAGGACCTACAGTACACACTATCTTTGTTCTTCTCATGGCTCCCCTCCTAGATTGAAAGGATTTTTGCCAGGGCATACATCTCTGAAGGAAATTTTTTCTTTGCTGCCAGGACCTTTTCCAGGTCCACTTCATGCACCTTATTGTTATAAAAGCCTACCATCTTGGTAGTCTGTCCTTCCATGAGCAGTTCCACAGCCCTTGCTCCCAGCCTGCTTGCCATAATCCTGTCAAATGCTGTAGGACTGCCCCCTCTCTGGACATGTCCCAGTATGGTAACCCTGGTCTCAACATTTATCTTTTCTTCAATGGTACGGGCCATTTCAAAAGCACCCCCCACACCTTCTGCCAGTACTATAATACTGTGGAGTTTGCCCCTGTTCCTCCCCTGCATTATTCTTTTACACACCTCATCAATGTCATATCTTACTTCCGGTATTATGATACTCTCAGCTCCCCCTGCGAGACCGGCATGCAGGGCTATACATCCGGAATTCCTGCCCATGACCTCTATTATGTTGGCCCTGTTGTGGGAAGATGTAGTGTCTCTTATCCTTCCTATGGCGTCAACCACCGTATTAACTGCAGTATCAAATCCTATAGTATAATCGGTAAAAGGGATGTCGTTGTCAATAGTCCCCGGGACACCGATTACCCTGGCCCCTTTCCTGGCAAGCTCCACCGCCCCTTTGAAGGAACCATCTCCTCCAACAACGATCAGACCTTCTATACCAAAAACTTCCATAATGTTAAGGGCTTTCCTCTGCCCCTCTTCGGTCATGAATTCTTTACTTCTGGCGGTTTGAAGTGTTGTCCCTCCCCGGTGAATTATATCGGCAACAGAGGACAAACTCATTTCTGTTATATCTCCGTGCACAAGGCCATGATAGCCTTTTTTGATCCCCAGGACATTAAGTCCGTTAAAAATACCGGTCCTGACCACTGCCCTTACTGCAGCATTCATACCGGGAGCGTCCCCACCGCTGGTAAGAACTCCTATGGTCTTTATATTCAAATATGTTCCCCTCCTAACAACTATCTTGGGTGACTGATTTATGCTATACATTACAATTCATAATTCTGTCCCTGAAAATTAATATGCGCCCCATGGACATAATTAGTCCCGTATTCCCAAAAAAATTATATTTCTATCTGATACAGGATGTTGTGTGCCTCTTCTATTTCGCATTCCAATACCAGTACTTCATAGTAACCGTCTTTACAGCTGCTCTTCTGTACAGGCCTGACCCTCACCAGCAAACTCTCTTTCACCAGGTGTTCTTTTATTTTCTCTGCAATTTCCTTGCTCGGTGCCATATATACAACAGCCCACATAGTCACGCCCTCCCCTGTTCAACTGTTTTACCCTGACTCATAGGTACATTATACCATATCAGACATCCGGCATTTTGAACGGAAGACCTAACATACTTTAACATGCTCACTGCCCAGAATATCATTCAACTGTTCAATAAGCCGTTCGTCTACCCGCACCCAGAGGTCCCTGCCTGCCATCACAGGACTTCTGCCCTTCTCTTCAAAATAAATATACACGGGGATGTTTCCCCTTTTGCCGTCTCTAAGGATGGTTTTTATCCGGTTCAATACATCAAAAGGCATGTTTTCCCTGATTTTCAAACACAATTTCTTGCCTGATCCGGATGTCCTCTTACATAGGGCATGGATACTGTCGCATATGACTTTAGGTTCTTCATCTTCCCTGCAATTCAGCCTGCCCTGGACTACGATAATACTGTCTTCATTCAGCAGTTCTGCATATTTCTGATATACGGTGGGAAACACAATAATCTCTACAGCACCGGTAAGGTCCTCCAGGGTTACAAAGGCCATAAGGTTATTGTTCCTGGTGGTTTTGTTCTTCTTCTGGACTACCATTCCTGCTATCCTGACCTCGGCACCATCCGTTAATCTTTCATTTCCTGTATCTATACCGCCCTCCTGACTTACAATATTTTGTATCTGTTCGCTGCTTATGGTAGAATTATTCTCTATATCTTCCCTGTAATCCTCCAGAGGGTGACCGCTTATATACAGTCCCAGCATTTCTTTTTCAAATGTCAGCATAACCTTGTTATTGAACTCGGGTATATCTGGCAGATTGTCGGCTGCGATACTATTATTCTCATCTTCTTCCATAGTGTCAAACAGAGATATCTGACCCTGAATATTATTTTTCTTGATCTGCTGTATACCCTCCACTATTTTTTCGTAAACAGCCATATACTGGGACCGATAGCCGCCCAGCGTATCAAAGGCCCCGGCCTTTATGAGACTTTCAACAGCCCTTTTATTCAAATGGGTCATATCAACCCTGTAGCAGAAGTCATAAAAGCCGGTAAACCTGCCTGATGTCTTCCTCGCCTCAATGATAGCATCAACCGCATTCATTCCTACATTCTTCACGGCAGCCAGTCCAAACCTGATTTTGTTTCCCACAACCGTGAATCCGGCATAACTCTCATTTACATCCGGAGGCAACACTTCAATATTCATCTTTTTGCAGCACTGCATATACCTGGCCACTTTGTCGCTACTGCCCATTATACTGGTTAAAAGAGCAGCCATAAACTCCACCGGATAATAACACTTGAGCCAGGCGGTCTGGTAAGCAAGCACCGCATAGGCAGCTGCATGGGATTTGTTGAAGGCGTATTTTGCAAAATCTATCATCTCGTCAAATATACGGTTTGCCGTCCTTTCGTCAACGCCTCTCCTCAGAGCACCCTCCACTATTACATTGTCCCCTTCGGTGATGCCATATATAAAATTCCTGCGCTCTTTCTCCATGACATCCATCTTCTTTTTGGACATAGCCCTTCGTACAAGGTCGGAACGGCCATAGGAATACCCCGCCAGCTTCCGTACTATGTCCATGACCTGCTCCTGGTAAACAATACAACCGTAGGTTACATCCAGAATACTTTCCAGCATGGGATGGTCATACTTTACATCACCGGGATTGTACTTATTGTGAATGTATACGGGAATTTGATCCATGGGCCCGGGCCGGAAAAGGGATATACCGGCTATTATATCCTCAAAGGTGCCTGGTTTCAGTTCTTTCATGAAATTTTTCATGCCGCTGCTCTCTAGCTGGAATACCCCGTCTGTTTCCCCGCTGCTGATAAGCTCAAACACCGCAGGATCTTCAAGGGAAAGATTATTGACATCCGGCCTTTCACCCGTGGTCTTTTCTATGAGATTTACGGTATCCCTTATGACAGTAAGGGTTCTCAGCCCCAGAAAATCCATTTTGAGGAGTCCCAGTTCTTCCAGGGTCCCCATGGGAAACTGAGTGGTTATACCGCTGTCCTGCCTGTATAAGGGAACATATTCTTCAATAGGCTCTTTTGAAATTACTACCCCTGCAGCATGGGTGGACGCATGCCTGGGCATGCCTTCCACTGCCCTGGCGATATCAAGCAAATAGCTCACTCTGTCGTCCTGCTGGTACATCTCCTTCAGTGCAGGGTTTATTTCAAGGGCTCTCTCAATGGTAATACCCGGTTCCATTGGCACCTGTTTTGCAATATAATCCACTTCACCATAGGGCATGTTTATGGCCCTGCCCACATCCCTGATGGCAGCCCTTGCAGCCATGGTACCAAATGTAATAATCTGGGCTACCCTATCCGCCCCGTATTTTTCAACAACATAATCAATTACTTCTTCCCTTCTTTCAAAACAAAAATCTATGTCAATATCAGGCATGGTTATCCTGTGGGGATTGAGAAACCGTTCGAAAATCAGATTGTATTTCAGGGGGTCAATGTTGGTAATTCCCAGACAGTAGGATACCAGACTGCCGGCTGCGGAACCCCTTCCGGGCCCCACCATTATGCCTCTGTCCCGGGCAAACTTTATAAAATCCCAGACTATCAGAAAATAATGAGAATAACCCATGGATTTTATAATACCCAGTTCATACTCCAACCTTTCCCGCATCTGGTGGCTTATGACCGGATATCTTTCATTCAGCCCGCTATACGCCAGTTCTTCAAGGTATCTGTCTGCCGAATAGCCCTCCGGCAGGTTAAAATGAGGCAGGTGTATGGTATCAAAATCCATATCCACATTGCACCGGTCGGCTATTTTTATGGTATTCTCCATGGCCTCCGGTACCTGTGGTACTATTTCCTTCATTTCACTGTAAGATTTCAGGTAGAACTGGTCATTGGGAAACCTGAGCCTGTCTTCCTGGTCCACCGTCTTCCCTGTCTGGATACAAAGGAGTACGTCATGGAACTCCCAGTCCTGCCTGTTTACATAATGCACATCATTGGTTACAACCAGAGGTATACCTGTCTCTCTGCTCAACTTGACCAGTAAAGGATTTATTTTCTTCTGCTCATCCAGCCCCTGGTCCTGAATTTCCAGAAAATAGTTCTCTTTGCCGAATATATCCCTGTACCTGAGAGCCGTTGACCTGGCTTTTTGATAATCTCCATTGATCAAAGCCCGGGCCACTTCTCCCCCAATACATCCGCTTAAACAGATCAGCCCCTCGGAGTGTCTCTCCAGAACAGTGGCGTCAATCCGGGGTTTATAATAAAAACCGTCCAAGTACCCCTTGGATACAATCTTCATTAAGTTCTTGTACCCCGCATTATTTTCAGCCAGCAGCACCAGATGATACTGGTCTGCATCCAACCTTGGGTCCCTGTCCTTCATGGTCCTGGTGGCAATATAGACTTCACAACCTATTATAGGTTTGATGCCCCTTTTTAAGGCTTCCTTATAGAAATCCACCACTCCGAACATGGAACCATGATCGGTAATGGCAATGGCCTCCATATTTAATTCTACTGCCCTGTCCAGAAGTCTGCCTATCCTGCATGCGCCGTCCAGGAGACTGTATTCGGTATGAACATGAAGATGAACAAAATCCATAAATATACACCAGCCTATTTTCTGAAATAGTTTGCCGACATTATAGCCTTCATAACGGTAACATCCCCGTGCATTACCACCACATCAATACCGCAAGAATTTCTGCCGGTTTCTATAATCTTTACTCTTACATCTATTATATCATTCAACTGTACCGGCCTCAGAAAATATGCCGACAGGCTTTTTATCACGCTTTCCACTTTCTTCTTTTTCTTAACAGCCATATGGGCTGCCAGGGAAATCAGCATGACCAGTGTCCCGCAGCTTCCCGACCCTAAATTGTTCAGCATAAAAGGTTCGATATGTCCCTGAAGAATAATGCCATCTTTGTAATCCGAAACCTTGAAATTCTTCAGTAAAAATTCCTCCTGGGTGTTGCCTATCTGGGGCTGATTCTTCCTGTACTGGAGAGTTTTTATCACATCCTGACGGCTTACCACGCCTATAAGCTTTCTCCCTTCGACTACAGGTATAAGCTCTATGCCTTCCCAGGTCATGATATGTGCCACATAAGCTATGGAAGTCTTCGAGGTTACAGTAATAGGGTCCCCTGTCATAACGTTTTCAATTGCCTGGTCGTCATCCTTTTCGGTAATATCTTTGGTTGTTACCATCCCCACCACACAGCCGCTGCTGTCCACAACAGGAAACCGTGTATGACCGCTTTCCCTGACCAGCAATTTCCAGTCCTTGACCCTGCTGCCGGTGGTCAGATAATAGGGGTTTCTTCCCATAATATCTTCCACCAGTATTATATCTTTTTTTATCATGTTATTATATACAGCTTTGTTAATCAAAGTGGCGGCAGTGAAAGTATCGTAGCTGCAGCTCAGTATTGGTATCCCCTTGGAGGTGGCTCTCCCTTTGACCCGTTCGCTACAGCTAAATCCTCCTGTTATGAGAACGGCACAATTCCTTTCCAGGGCCAGGTCAAAGAGTTCTTCCCTGTTGCCCACAATGAGGAGGCTGTTATCTTCCAGGTACCGGGATGCGGCATCTGGCGTCATAGCCCCGATAATAAAGTTGTTTACATGTTTGTGAAGACCCTCCCTCCCGGCAAGGATACTCCCTTCCACTATGTTAAGCACTTCTGAAAAAGTAAGCTGCTCAATATCTTTATTATGACTGCTCTGGATGCGCACTGTCCCCACCCTGGGAATGGTGTTTACCATCCCGGAAGCCTCTGCCTCTTTGATTGCCCTGTATGCCGTTCCTTCACTCACATTCATTTCCTCTGCAACTTTTCTGACAGAGATATGGGTCCCGGCTTTCAGTGACTTAATATAATCCAGTATTTGTTCGTGTTTGGTCATTCTAACAACCTCCAGTTGAAATCTGCTCTGTCCGTGCCCGTTCTGCACACCAAACCCGGTCTACACTATTAATTATACTCAACCTGACCGAATAAAAAAAGGCTTATTAAAAGCCTATATTTCATCGCATACCACCTTTATGGTTATATTATTCACGTCTTTCAGGTCAATTTCCCTGTATCTGTCATAGCTGTTTCCCCTGCTGTCCTTGACCACTCTTACAACAGGACGCGTCGGGAAATTTTTATTGGATGCTGTAACAATGGCTTTTTCGCCGGTACTGAGCAGTACAATGCTGCCTGGAGGATAAGCAGGTATATTTTTCACAAAGGCCTCCACTACCCTATGATCAAAATACCTGCCGGTCATGGACATAATATATTCAATGGCTTCATGCCTCTCCATACGATTCTTGTAGACCCTGTCCGAGGTCAGTGCATCATATACGTCTACTACCGAGACAATTTTAACGAATTCATGGGTATCTTTTCCTTTCAGCGCAAGGGGATAGCCGCTGCCGTCATATCTCTCATGGTGGGCCAGGGCGACAAAACGGGAGGTATAGGTTATATCAGGATTCTCCTTGAGTATTTCATGTCCATAAATAGTATGCTTCTTGATTTCTTCATACTCCTCTTCGCTCAATAAGTCCGGCTTGTTTATTATATCCCTTGAGACCCTCATCTTCCCGATATCGTGCAGCAACGCTCCCACGCCAAGCTTCTTAAGCTGGACTTTATTATATCCAAGTTCCAGTCCGGTGACCATGGAAAGGGTGCATACATTGACCGAATGGGAAAAGGTGTAATCGTCAATGGTTTTTATATCCTCGATGTTGAGCATTATATTTCTATTGTCTATGAGTTCATCCATTATGCTTTCCACAACATTATTTACCGCCGAAACATCAATGCGGTCACCGGATGAAATATCCTCCATTACCTTTTTTATCAGCGTCCTGGCCTGTATTCGCGTTCGCCCGGATATTACATCCTGAATGTCTATCCCCCTGGATATCTCATCCTCTACGTAAATATGGTATATTCCCATGTCTGTCAATTTTCGGATATAGCTTTTACTCAGAGCAGTTCCCTCTGCCAAGAGAAGTCTGCCGTCCGAGCAGTAGATACCCCGTGCCAGTTTTGTTCCTGGCTTGATACTGTGAACCGGAATTTTCCTCATATATATCCCCCAATTAAATTATACATACACCAGTTTACAAGTTATTAGACTGCCTCATCTAATCCGAGGAAGTTGCTGAC
>JAENYD010000054.1 GCA_016842005.1 Clostridium thermobutyricum
ACACTGCATTAGGAGTGGAACCACCCTCGTTATAAATTCCGGGAATGTAGGATATATAATCAAAATGGACCGTGGCTTCTGCTCTGATGATAACCTTAGCACCTTGCAGCGTGGCGGTGGGCATTACATTATCGGTGAAAAGCTCCGTAACGGGAAAAGGGACGAGGATGTGGCATCAGGCTACAAGCAGTTGATAGATATTGGGGATGCTTTCCGTACCATTAAGCAGACCCTTGAGATCCGTCCCGTTTATCATCGCTTAAGTGACCGGATCAGAGCCCATGTATTGCTTTGCTGGCTGGGACTGCTGCTGATACGCATTGCTGAGAACGGAACCGGCCATCCATGGCGGGAGATTGTCAAAACGGTAGATAAGATTCGCCTGGTTGAATTCTTGACGGATAGTGGTTACCTTAAACAACGTACCCAAATCGATAAAATTCAAAAGAATATTTTCAAGCGCCTGAACATAGCCAGGTCCTAAGAAATACTGGCTTTCGAGGCAGAAACCCCATAGATATGCATAGAAACACGCCTAATATTTTCCAGGCTGCTAATACAATCTATAAGCCGCACTAGGACTTTATTTATCTAGCAACTGTCGAACTCGGGTAAAAGTGTAGTATTGATTTTCATAACTTTTTAGTCTGTTCCCCCTGTTTAGAACAGAACAGGCTATTTTGCAGTTTATAATAAGACCTCTGGATAAGAAAACACTTGACAGCTATAAGGAAAGTGCGTGGCATTTGTCCGGAAATACCGGCCACCGTATATCGCCTTCGGCATAGAGGTTAACAGGATGTATATGATGATCCCGATGGCTTTCAACTATTCGCAGAATTTTTCAGTGAAGTATATGATGCGGTCAAAGCCGTATCACCGTATACCAAAGTGTTCACTACATCCCGGTTGGAGTGTACGAAGGCCCTGAACAGGGGACTGTTCGGAGGAACAAGTGATCCAGGCAATGCTCAGTGGCATCTGCTTGACAAATTCCCGAAATCGGATATCATCGCTTTTACTGCCTATCCATATCTTATTTACAGTGCCTCTGAAGACATCCCGGATAACTATTATTCGGAGATTCGAACTCATATATCCAAACCTGTTGCCTTTACAGAAATCGGCTGGTATACTGATGACAGTATTGAGGGCTGGGAAAACAGTGAAGAAGAACAGGCGGAATTTATAAGCAGATTCTTCGATTTAACTGCCGACCTGAATACGGAGATGATAATCTGGCTTCACATGTATGCCCAGGACATAAACAGGATTCTTGGCTTCAGGTGGGGTTTTAACCCCATCTGAAGCTTAGAAACCGTTATCCAGGGGCGTAGCGCCGCTTATCTTTAGTTGGGGACATTCCGATGGGGACATTCCTGTCCACAGAGAAATACCGGGGCTTCAGCAGGTGTGTCCCCTGACCGCTGACAGGACGGGAGTATTAGCGACGGTAGCCATCGGATAAAACCATGATTTTCTATTTTAGCACAGTCTGACGCCCCCTTGCCACCGGGCAATCATTCAAATAAGCCCTCTATACTGTGGGGTACTTCCATTCTCCTGCGCCTGCTGATAGCGGTAAGCTCTTTCTCTATCTCCATCAGGACAGTTTTCCTGTTCAATCCCAGCCCCCTGCTTATTGTCCCAAAAGCCTGCCTGGCTGCATTTATTTTGAATGGGGTAAAAGAAGGGATATAGGTTAACAGGAATGCACAAAACCTTCCAATATCCTGCTCGGGCAGCCCTTCGCGGCAGTCTTCGAAATCCAGCCCGTATATATTGTCCGACACAAGAAAGTTTCTCAGGTTTATATCCCATAAAAGACCACTTTACAAGTTTTGAATAAGAGAAGTCTGAAAACTGCATAAAATTAAC
>JAENYD010000036.1 GCA_016842005.1 Clostridium thermobutyricum
TTGATTTTTCAACGTTTCGTCAAGAATTCATCGTTACACTTCCCGGGAACCTAGGCTGCAATGGGGAAATTGATCAACAGACCTGTCGCAAATAAAACTCCCAGTTGTTTGGAAGGCCCCCCCAGGAACTGTATTATGGCGCCGGGTATGGCCCATAATAGCAGGTTTTTTGCTACCGCCATACTCGTACCCGCTTGGATTGTAGCAACATATACCCTGTCAACGGGTGCAAATAAGTCCTGCGCAAAGTAGAACTTATAGAAAACTGCCACCATAACTATAGAAACGACAAAACTTAACAACTCGGCTATATACTGCTGTTTTCTGCCTTCTTTTTCAAACTCGGGGTCTTCCCCCTTACCCCTCAGGATCCAGCCTGCCTTCAGGTCATACGCCATATCTGCAAATGCCGGTCCTGTTGAGGCGGTAAAGCCAACAAGAAATGCCAGCGCCATCGGGGGGAACCCGATCAGCATACCCAGGACAAGGAATATTAAAGCTGTTGCAAAAGCAGGGAACCAACCCGAATGCATGGCGGCAATCCCCACTATCAATTCAGAGGCCAGCGCTGCTAAAGCTGCAAATAACAGCCATACAACAAGCATTCCAATGGACATCTGTGTGATTATACCACCCAATAGAGCTATAATAAGGGCGATTATAATATATGCTCCAAAGCCCCGCCCCAGACCTTTCCGCATTTCTTTCAGGGACCTTGTAACTTTACTGTCTTTATCGCTTTTTTCTCCCTCTTTCTCAGACACAATTCTTATAATCTGGATAAGTGCAACCAAACCTGCACCTATCATTATTCCATGGGGCATGTAGATGGCATTCAGATCTATACCAAAATAATTGGGAGTATACCCCCTGATTATTAGCCCCAGTCCGAACATGAGAAGCGCCCATACATTCCCGATCCAGGTAACCCCGAACACATCGGTGGGTATACCAAAATACTTGCCTACTATACCGCCTATTGTGCCATATACCAGCAACATTGCCTTTTTACCTTTTTCCGCCGCTGCGAGAATGGCCTCGGCAGTAGCAATCCCCGGAGGCCATGCGGCTTCAGCCGGAAAAGCCTTGGTATCAAAGGAAAAATACAGTATTGTGGCATCGGTTATTACTGCAAGACCAGCGCCTATAAGCATCGGCATCACCAATTCAGGCTTACCCATCAGATAAGGTATCCCTATGGGCAACAGCAGTGCGTTAGCTGCAGAGAATGTAGCCCCTGAAATTGCGGTTTGGATGAGGTTCTGCCTGTTAACCTGCCTGAATTCACTGAAGAACTTCAATGGAATACGTGCTATGAGTATTGCTATCAGTGCCCCTACTATAGATGTATTAGTACTTATCCCCAGCCTTGTAATAAGCTCAAGACCAATTATAGCTCCCAGAACCGATACAATAATATTTAATACGATAGTACTTGGTTCCAGGGCCGAAGGATGTCGATTGACCACGGTGTCCATTTTCTTGTTATCCTTTTCCACTATTAATTCCTCCTTGTAATAGATTTTTTGTTCCCGGACACGACCCCTTTATAATCCTCAGACTATAAACTCACCCCCTTCTAATATAATCCGTCCGTCCAGCAGTACTTTAGGATTTAAAGTTACACAATCTATATGGGAAGGGGCTTTTATCATACCACCGAAAGTCGTGTTTGTCCCAAAAGCGATATGCACCGAGCCGTATATCTTCTCGTCTTCCAGAATAATTCCGGTTAATTCCGCCAGAGGATTGGTGCCTATCCCGAGTTCCCCCAATGTCCTGGACAATTGATGATCCGGAATTGCATTTTCCACGTCTCCTGCATAGGGACCTTCAATCCCCACGAGGATACCCTCCCGGACTGTCAATAATACCGGCTTTTTTATGAGGCCTACACCTACAATACTGCCATCAACAAGGAACTCCCCCGATGCATAATGCTCACGGGGCGCAATATATGCCTCTCCGGACGGGAGATTGCCGCTCTGTCCCTTGTCCCGGTAGATGCCTGTACTGGCTACACCCTGGCGCTGGCTGATATCCAGCACCAGTTCATATTTCCCTCCCGTTATTATCCTGCATTCTTCTGCCGAAGAAAGCATCCCGCTGATCCTGAGCGTCATATCCTTTATTCTGCTGTAATCCGCCTGAATGGGACCCCTTGTAAACATTTGAGATGTAATACCGGGCATCGTAGCAATACGCGTCCCTTTCCTCGCCGAGGTAAGTCGTGCATTGGTATGGGTGATTGAAGAAGTAGTAGGGGCAATCACAACATCCGATTGCAGCATGGCTGCAGCCACCTGCTCCGGAGGCTCCTGCCCGCTGACCTGCAGGGGCTTCATGACAGAGATGACAGCTTCCGCTCCCATATCCTGAGCCTTACGATACAGGGCCAGACCAATATCCATCTTGTTGTCATCGGTTACCACCAGAACCCTCTCTCCCTCCTTAACACCCATACACTGTTTCAGAACTATTTCACTGCCTGCTTCCATACATTTGTTCAACCCTATCAACACCTTTCATCACTGCTATAATAATTCCCTTATCACTCTTGCTGTTAATGTCCGGGGAAGCACGACAGGCTTACCGGTAATTGCCTTAACCTTTTCCTTCATCTCAAGGGTATATCCCATACAGTCCATAAAAATCATGGAAATCTCTTTTCCTTTTAGTGCGGTCGCTGCTCTAACAATCTCCTTCATTTCCCCGTACGGAGAAGCAATTTCTATCACAACTCTGGCACCACTTTTGCTCCACCACTTTTGAGCCTGCTCTGCCTGGTCACTGTCAGGAAGCAGTAATCCCACCTTTCCCCCGCTGCCCAGTCTGGAAATAACAGAGTGAAGCATTTCCTGCGGTCTTATCAACAGATTTTTGTGCGCAAACTCAGGAAATTTCCCGGTACATAACAGGAGTGTTACAGGTATATTCCGGGCATCCATCTCATTTATACAATCCTGGAGCAAGGGAAGTATATGCCTCTCTCCGATTTTAACCTGTCTGCCGTCCCTCATGCGGGTGACAAGCACTGTATCATCCTTACCGGGCGCCAAATTTTCTATAACCTCTTCATATGTCAACCTGTCCAGGGCCCCCCGCTGGATAATCTCTATATCATCCCCCAGAATATCCTTAATATCGGGGACAAGGTCATCCCTGGGAGATTGGCCTATGGTAATTATTCCAAGACCTGTTCTCATCTTGTCATTCAACTGCTTACTTTTATAACCGCAGCCGACATGTCTCCCGCAGCTTTTGCATATGGCCCTGCATTCAACCAGAGATGCGAGTGTCCCGGAAATATATTCCTTACTGCCCTTAATGCTCTTGACAATTTGTATTATCTTATCTACTTCGCCATCTTCCCCCCATACTTCCATTGTTACACTCCCCCGGGCTTCTCCAAGGCCCCCTGCCCCTATTGCCTGACATTCTACTGCAGCTAACTGCTTTACTGCCTCTATCTCGGTTATTATCTCCCCTTTAACCGGGAAAAGACCGACTGACATTCCCCAGGAGAGACTTTTCCCTTTTCTTCCGGTTTTGGAAATAATGTGGTCCAGATTACCGGGAATCATCTTTTCAATACCAACAGGAATTATTATGTCCACTCCTTCGGTATACCACGAACTCAGGGATAACCCCACATCCCCTCCGGATTGACTCCCTGCCATAATAGCCGCTCTTCCCTCTGCATCAAAGGCATTTGCCCCGCATACTATCAGGTCTCCGGGACCCAGGCCCGATATCAGTCCAACTGTGTCTTCATCCGCATTAACCCATTTACCCCTTTCGACTATTATGGAATGGGGCTGGCGCGTCGGGTTCAAATCAGAAACCGTTCCCCTGCCTGTAATCCTCCCGCAGATTCTGAGAGGTATACCGGCAACCATCTCTGCTATTCTTGAGACTGTTGTGCCCCCTTTCAACAGGATCTTGCCTCCGGATACAGCTTTCTTGAAAAGGGGATGCTCACAGGTACCCAGGGCTATAAGCTGCTTGCCTTCCTCCACGTTGAGAGTGCACTGAATTTTTTTCATAGGTCTCATTCTCCCATTGTCTGAAATCTTTTGTTATCACCGTACATCTTTACCAGCCTGTCAAATTCCTTGCTATCGAAGAATTCACAAATCCCTTTGTGAAAATCTTTTGCCACTTCGATTGCAAACCTGCCTGCCATTTCCACATCGTTAGGATGAGTTGCCCCTGTAGCGCACCCCGCTACAGGCACTTCGGTTGTTATGGCCACTCCCACCACAGGAGCGCTGGTAGAAGTGGAGGGCTGCAAAATACTGTTTATATGATAGATACCGTTTCCATAAGGCGTGATATCCTGCTGTGACACCGGGAAGACATGGGGAAGTTTCCCCGTAGTCCTCATCATTATGTCCAGCAGACTATCACTGCATTTTAATATATAGCCCTCCTTAACAGTGGGGGAAATTGCAAATCCCCTGGTATTAATCACTTCATTGCCCTTTGTTGTATCGATGGACAGGATTGCATCCATCTCGGGCAGTACTTCCAGTCTGTTCATCGTGCCCATGTCCACCGGAGAATCCATAAAGGGCACCGGTTTGTGCACCCTTGTAGGGGCATTGGGGCATATATGCGTCGTAACGATTACGTCCCCATCCAGAAAATCACCGTTACGCTGCATATCAACCAGCTTCAATGCAACTGCCAACACAGTCAGGGCGCCATCGCCGTCCGAAACGAACCCCAGCATTTCCGGACGGGCCCCGAGGCCCCCCAGGCGTCCTATAATACCTAATGTAGGTATATTCCCGCCGGAACTTTTCCCTTTTTTCCCCTTAATAAGAACCTTGATAAAATCAGTACTTCCCTTCTCGCTCTCCACTTTCTCTACTGCTACATCCTCTGCTCCTCTGCCTCTCAGGAATGCTGCCACCACTTCACCGCTAACATCAGGCCTGTCAAGCAAATCAAACATTTCAATAACCTGCTTCAAAATCATCAGAAAAATCCTCCTCAGCTATAAGAAATTATAAGGTACCAGGGGTTTGCCTATAATCTTCTCTGCCTCTTCAAATAGGCTTACATCAAACATGCCCTGCCCCAGAATCAAGTCTTTCCGGGGAACCTTAAGTACTATTATTTCACTGCCTTCCCGTATCTCTGCGCTGGTTCTGACCTTTCCCGACACCCTTTCCATGGTTACCAGCAAATCAGGGAAAGTTGCGATGCGTTCTCCGTTTATCTCAGCCGTCATATATTCATTCCAGAAGGTCATGTGCAAAGTGTTCTTACCTGTATCCACCTTCAGTTCTCCAACATCAAACCCGTCCTTCGTCACCAGAGATAAATCCCTGACCTTTCCTTCAGCCAGCAGTTCAATTTCCAGTAATTCGGCCAATCCCCCCAGTATCTTATCTGGCCTGCCTTCATTCCTAATGAATACTTCCCCAATTTCCATGGCCTGCAGAATTGCTCCCGGAGCAGCGTTCTCTCTTAGAAATCCTGCCTTCACACTGTTTCTGAGAACAGTAACGAGTCCCCCGGCTTCTACCGCCGCCCTTCTAACCATACGGGAAGCCCGTTCCAGTCTTCCCCATACAGCCGCCTCCAGGTATTTCCCCGTAACATCATTACCCCCCACTGCAACCTGCCAGCTTTCATATAAAGGGTCCATACTCAGCCCCATGCTCCCCATGCGGGCTGTAGGGTGTGCCCTTCCATTGCAGGGGGCATCAATGACCGGGATGCCTGCAACTGCAGATAATACCCATCCATTGGTAGTGGAATGCCCGCCATTTTCATTGGTTATAACGCCTGCAATCTCTGTCCCTGCAATGCATCCATACAGTTCAGCTGCTCTTTTACAATGTTCCACCGTCACATAACCCTCTTTGGAAGCTGGTGAACCGACTGCCGAAGCAGTAACTACCGTAGCGTCACTATCAATCCTGTCCAGAGATACCAGGTGCACTTCTCCCTGTTCCAATGCCTGCCCTGCTGTCTCCATGCCGGATTTTACTGCCCCTCCGCCTCCCCCTCCCAGAAAAACACCTCCTAAAACTGCAGCCTTTGCCTTTTCGGCAGTAATCTTTATATCGTAACTTTTCATCTCCACTACACCTCTCCAATAAAACTGCCGGATACGCAAAGCCCGTACATTGCCAGCCCTTCTGCCAGAACCGGGTCAGCTACAGGCATTCCCAGACTATTCCGCAGCAAGGAGGCAGCTCCTGCCGTTGACAAACCGGTACAGGCGAGGGCTATTGCATCCGCACCCATCTTTTTTATCCTCTCCCCTGCCGCCAGTATGCTTTCCTTACCCCTGGATGTCTGCAGGTCATTTGACGTCCTGACACCATCCGGTTTTATGTATTCTACAATCTTGTCCCCCAGTATCTCTATATAATTGGCCGGAGGACTGTCTTCAATGCCAATGATCCCTATTTTACAGCCCAGATTAAGGCTGTAAGATGCCGTCGCCATCCCGGCGCCTGTTACAGGAATTGTTAGAACCTCTTTTAATTCCTTTATAGCCGGGTCTCCTGCACAGCTTACGATTAAACCGTCCAGATGCCCGGACCAGTCTTTTGACAGTTCAATAATCTTGGGAACAGCCCGGGTCAAGGTCTCTTCATTATAAATACCGTCGTACTGCCCAGGAATACAGCGAGATTCGGTCTTGAAAAATGGGAAATATTTTTCCAGTAGCCTCCCATGCAGTTCAAGTTCCTTCTCCTCGTTAGTCGTCAGCACCCTTAAGACTCCGATCCTGAACATGTTCATACGCATTCCCCTTTCCATATATAGGTTCCATGCTCAATAGCAAAACTGTAGCTATTGTTCAATTCATATATTGTTCAATAGTTCAATAAGACGCTTTTTCTTACCTTTGTGCAGGTATACACAATTCCCCATTCAAAATGTACATATTGCACACCGTGTTTGAAATGGATATTTTGGACTAATGCTTCATGTGCAGGATTTTCGGTGTTCCCCATGAATTTCGTCATGCAGGACTCGATGTGCGAATCCCCTTATTCCTAATATTTCAATAATTTCAAAAAACTCATCCCTTTGTCCGGCTCTCCTTCCCTGAAGCATGCTCAATAAAAGTCCGGTCTAATGCATAAAAAAACACCCATCACAATGATGGGTGGGTATTCTCTATTTCGCCAGTAAATACATTGCCCTGGCATATATTTCAGTAATTTTTATCAAATCACTTACACCAATGAACTCATCTTTCTCATGGGCAAGCTCGGGCTGTCCGGGGAAAAGCGGCCCGAAGGCAACCGCATTGTCAATGGCCCTTGCGTATGTACCCCCGCCGATGGATATCAATTCGGGATTCTCTCCGGTTACTTCCCTGTATACTTCTTTCAGCTTCTGTATCATGAAGTTGTCTTCCGGAACATAAAGGGGAGCTTTGTCCGATACATCAGTTATTATTATACCGGTACCTTCCAGTTCTTTTTCTATTGATTTTATAACATAATCGCCACTGTATTTTATAGGATACCTTATATTTATGGTTGCTTTAACTCCATCTGCGTCAAGATTGATTACCCCGAGATTAAATACAAGCTTTCCGGATATCTTGTCTTCAAGGGCAATATTCAGTGATTCTCCGTTATGCTCCATTCCGATTTTATCAACCATAAACCTGATAAACTGTTTTTTATCCCCTTGCCCGATATCTATTCTATCCATAAATACAAGCAGCTGAGAAATTGCATTTTGTCCTTTTTCAGGGGTGCTCCCGTGAGAAGATATGCCATAGGATTTAATGACCACCTCTCCCGGTCTCTCCTCTGCCTGCAGCTTGAAATGGGTTTCTTCCACGTATTCGGCAAGCTTTTTTTTCACATATTCACTCTTATCAGGACTGCAGCATCTGAGGACTGCCTCACAGTAGTCAGGCACCATATTGGGTCTGTTTCCTCCCCGTATGCTTTCCAGTTCTATATCGGCTCCACCGGTCCCGGAAAAGGACTTCTGCAGCGCAAAAATCAAAATCCCCTTTTCACTGTTTATTATGGGGAACTCTGCATCCGGTGAAAACCCTGCAACAGGCTTTTCTTCATGTTTGAAATAATATTCCATACATTCCCATCCGCTTTCCTCATCAAGTCCCGCTATTATCCTTATTCGCCTGCTCAACTTTAATCCCGCATCCTTGATAGCCTTCAGCCCGTAAAGCACGGATACTGCCGGCCCCTTGTCATCTATTGCCCCCCGACCGTATATCCTGTTGTCTACCAACTGACCTGAGTAGGGAGGATATGTCCAGCCATCACCTTCGGGTACCACATCAAGGTGTACCAGTACGCCGATGATTTCTTCTCCCTCGCCGAATTCCACATGCCCCGCATAACCGTCAACATTTTTCGTTTTGAATCCCAGTTTATCCGCCAGACCGAGATAATACAGCAGGGCTTCATTAACACCCCTCCCAAAGGGCATCCCTTCCTCCGGTTCGGTCTCCACACTTTTAATTCTGATCAGTTCCCGGGTAGCACGGATTATATCTTCCCTGTATGACGCTACTCCAATACTCTTGTTTATGATTGATCCCTCCCAATAGTGGTTTTGACTTAATTCCGCAGGCTAAGTGCCATTGACCTGCAAATCAGCAGTTTATACTTTTCAGCAACCAGGCAATATTCTCTCCGAGGGCTTCCATAGTCTTTATGCCTTCCTCATCGGCTTCCACTTCTCCGATTTCCCGTCCTATTCCCATATTCCAGTAACTGGAACCGGGTACAACCATTTCATTAATCAAAAAGAAATTGTTTATCGAATTGAACACATTAATAGCCCCGGTACGACGAACAGCTACAACGGCTGCTCCTACCTTTCTTTTCAGCAGATTCCCGTTACCCCGCACCACGTATCCCGCCCTGTCTATCAGGGCCTTCATTTCGGATGTAAGGTTTGCGAAATAGGTAGGAGACCCCAGGATAATGCCGTCTGCCTCCAGCATCTTGCCGATATACTCATTGACCTTGTCATCGCTTATAACACAACGTTTGTCCCTGTTTTCCCTGCACTTGCCGCAGGCGGTACACCCGCGCACAATATTTCCTGAAATCTGTATAAGTTCACACTGGAGACCTTCCTCTTCAAGTTTTCTGAAAACATGCCTTATCAGTCGTTCGGTGTTCCCCCCCTTCCTTGGGCTTCCGTTAAAAGCCACAACTTTCATTGAACATCATCTCCCCATATATAGATTCCCTTTAAGGTAATATAATAATATTATTGGCTACAGGTCGTTCTTTACCGTCCGAGGGCTTGTTAAGTATCTTGCCGTTGAAATACATCGTACTTGACCCACCACCATCAAGATTATATGCTTCCTTTACGCCCAGTTCCAGCAATTTGTCCTGCACCCGCTCAAGGGTTACTCCTATGCTCCAGCTCCCCTGTCTGCCGTCAATAACAATCATAATAAGGTCATCATTGGCATATTTGCCGATAATGGTCCTTGGTTGATTGGTCGTTTTCCACTTCGCTGGAATCTCAAGTTTCTTCCCATCCTTCAGCAATACAGGGATAAAACTGACGCCCTGATACGGATCCAGGTCCATAAGCTCTTCCTCCGACTGCGGTACCGTCCCTATTACCTGGCCATCTTTATTAATACCTGCAAAAAACAGGTCTCCGGGATATCCGTTAAAAGGTTCAACCAGTTCGCCGTCTATTACCGTATTACCAATCAACTGTGCATATGGTTCACCATTTCTTTCTTCCTTGTAAAACCCCCCGCCGTTAATGGCTAAAATTGCCCCTTTTCTCCCGGCAGCTTCAGATGTAGTTTCCAGTTTCCCAAGGGTGTCCTGGGCAATAACCACCTTGAACACATCCGGGTCAAACAGCTTTACTTTTGCAATAAAGCCGCGATATCCCAGCTCAGCCAGTTGAAAGATCTTGATTTCCGTATTGTCGGAAATGTATGATGCTACGGCCGGGCCAAGCATCTTTAATATTCTCTGCTCATATATGTCATCAGACAGTTTTCTGTGGGTCTCGCTGGCTTTGGACAGTTTTTTTAAATCCTGGTACTGTTCACTGTAAACCTCTTCCTGTTCTCCTATAAGCAGTCCGAACACATCCACTTTCTCCTGAAACAGATTTATCTCATCCTGCAACTGTACTATCTTTTCTTCTAAGGGAGATGCAGAAATCTGCATTAATCTGCTGTCATCCTGGAAATCCCAACTGACAAGGAACAGGGCGATAAAGGGTGCTGCCAGAAATAACAGGAATATGTTGACCTTTGACATCAGGGGGCCTCCTTCAATATCTCCAGGCTTCGTTCAAGCTCTTCCAGCTGGTCATCCAGTTCTTCCAGCTTATCGTCAATCCGTTTCTGCACCCTGGTAGAATACGACAGACTGGAATCAGTATCATCAAGGCTTTCTCTCAAACCTTTGATTTCCTGGCTCAACTGCCCCACCTTATCGGTCAGTTGCTGAATATTCAAGGCATTTTCCTGCTGTATATTTCTAATGGAAGTATCCACATACTCCTTTGCATAAGTATATCCATAATACACTATGGCGCACCATAATCCTGCACAAAGCACAACCGCCAAAATCTTTATCATTATCTTCTTATTGCTCTTCTTTTTTCTTTTGGACGCTACCCTGCCTTCAGCAGTTTCCTGCAGAATAGTTTCTTTATCCATAATTTCATCCTTCCTCATCTTGTCTTTACAAGTGATATACTAACGTATATGGTCAAAGTTATCAAGTCCCAATATGTTATCCATATCATGCCTGCCTTTGATAAAGCCATATTTTATATTATAGTAAAACCAGTAGAAAATCAAAAATAAAGGATTATCTTTACGTCCATACTGCTATTCTTTTAATACCCAGGCCTAAAAAAGACCGCCCGGAATCTGGTCCGCACGGTCTTACAATCCTTCTGTTCTTCATCCTGCCATATGTCCGGAAATTAACCACACTTGGAATAACCACAGTTCCTGCAGACCACACATCCTCCTTCATGTTCTACCTTACTCCCGCATTCCGGACATATGGTCTTTTTATCCCCGGCTGCATTTATTGGCTCTTTTACCACTTCCACCTTTTTAAAGTCATTCTCCAATTTCATTACTCTCTCCAGGGCTTTTCCGATGGCATCAGGACAGGACAAAACTTTAATATCTTTACCGTTTCCATTTGCCTTCTGTCTGATGGTTGAATGACATCGGATACCCTTGAGCTGTTCTATAATCGCCTTGACATCCATTCCAGACCGTAATGCTATGGATATAAGGCGGCTGGTTGCCTCGCTCTGGCTGGGGCATCCCCCCGCCCTTCCAAGGTTGGTAAATATCTCGCAAATACCTTTATCGTCGTAATTAACAGTAATATACAAATTACCGCAGCCAATCCTCACCTTTTCGGTAAACCCCTTGGTAATCTGGGGCCTCACTCTGGGAGATATGGACAGGTCTTTTACCGTCTGATTGACTTTGCCTATATTAAGAACCTGCTCTTCCCTGCTTCCGTCCCTGTATATGGTAACCCCTTTACACCCCATTTTATACGCAAGCATGTATACCTTCCTTACATCATCTCTGGTGGCGCTGTTGGAGAAGTTTACCGTCTTGGACACTGCATTGTCGGTATATTTCTGGAAAGCTGCCTGCATTCGCACATGCCATTCAGGACTTATGTCATGGGCAGTTACAAATAATTTTTTTATGTCGTCAGGAATGCCGTCTATATGTTTTAAAGACCCTTTTTTGCATATTTCCTCCATCAGAGCCTCGGTGTAGATGCCTCTCTCTCTGGCCATCTCTTCAAATAGAGGATGTACTTCCAGCAACCTGTCATTATCCATCACATTCCTTATAAAAGCCACCGCAAACAAAGGCTCTATACCGCTTGACGTACCTGAAATAATGCTAATGGTCCCCGTCGGCGCTATTGTGGTAGTAGTGGCATTTCTCAGTTCTATTCCTTCTTCAGAATAAGTGCTTTCCGGATAATAGGTGAATACACCTTTTGATTTGGCCAGTTCCCGGGACTTCTGTTTAGAACGGTCCTGAATAAAACTCATCACCTCTTCGGCTATGGCTATGGCCTTCTCGGAGTTATAAGGAACCCCCAGCCTTATAAGCATATCAGCAAATCCCATGACCCCCAGGCCAATCTTCCTTGAACCCTTTGTGGCTTTTTCTATTGCCTCCAGCGGATACCTGTTTACATCAATAACATTGTCCAGAAAATGCACCGCCATGTCCACCACATAGCCCAGCTTTTCATAGTCTACAAACCACTTTTCTCCTTCTTTTTTAAGCATTTTGCAGAGGTTTATGGAGCCCAGATTGCATGATTCATAAGGAAGCAGCGGCTGTTCCCCACAAGGATTTGTACTTTCGATTTCTCCAATTTTAAGCAGTGCATTATCCCTGTTAATCCGGTCAATGAATATTATGCCCGGTTCCCCATTCTTCCAGGCCATTTCAATGATTAGTTCGAAAACATCTCTGGCCTTCAACCATTCTACTATTTCCCTGTTATGGGGATTTATCAGGGGATACTCTTCATCTTTTTCCACTGCTCTCATAAAATCTTCGGTAATAGCAACAGAAATGTTAAAATTGGTTACTTCCCTGTTATCTTTTTTACACTGAATAAATTCGAGTATGTCAGGGTGGTCCACCCTCAAAATTCCCATGTTGGCCCCCCTGCGCACCCCCCCCTGTTTGACCGCTTCGGTGGCGGAGTTGAACACCTTCATAAAACTTATAGGACCGGAGGCAACTCCTCCCGTAGAACGAACGGTGGACCCGCTGGGTCTTAATCTGGTAAAGCTAAACCCTGTACCCCCTCCGCTTTTATGGATAATAGCCGCCTGCTTTATAGCATCAAATATACCTTCCATCGAATCTATGACAGGCAAAACAAAACAGGCTGACAACTGACCCAGTTCCTTACCGGCATTCATCAGAGTGGGTGAATTAGGTAAAAATTCCTGACCTGTCATCATATTATAAAATGTATCTTCCAATTCCTTTGCCCTTTGTGGGTTGTCATACTTCTCTTCTGCAGCAGCAACTGCACGGGCTACCCTCCGAAACATTTCTTCCGGTGTTTCTATAACGTTGCCTTTCTCATCTTTTGTCAGGTATCTCTTTTCCAGCACTTTGACTGCGTTTTCCGACAATTCCATATGTACACCTCCGGCCTATATGTTGTGTATTATTCTCACGGTTTATACAAAATATTGTATCACCCGGCTATTTTTGTGTCAAACGCTTTTAGCGACTGATTAATCCGGTTGAAGACAAAAAATAATAAATAGGGAGAAATTTCTCCCTATTTCCCCGCATATAATTTTTTATTTGTCTATATCCATCAACAGAATCTACTCTTTTATTCCGGCAACAGTGCTCCCTTTGTGTACACATTCCCGGCATTCCACAGAAGCCATTGATCCAGCCCTGCGTCATAAGCCGCCTGTATCTGTTGCCTGACCTGCTTTGGCCCGTAAACCTGGTAATTCTCTTTAAGATAGCTTGCTGTAAAATCTTGCAGCCAGGGTCTTAAGAGTGCTTTTGAACCGTTATGCTCCAATTTCTGTATTCTCTTATAAGCAGTGCTCATGCTGATATAGACAATTTTGTATGGTTCCAGGTCGGGGTATTCAACTCCGTAAACTCCAGGGTAATAATGAGATGGATAAACCATCGGACTTAATGTATCGGTACTCACGGCCAGAGCCTCCAGGTTTTGCCCCAATCCCATATCACCGGCATCGGTAGTCACCTGCCCGAATATGTCAGCGGATACAAATGCCCCCTTACTGCTTAATCGCTGCGTGGCATATTTTAAGAAGGCTGAAATTGCCTCTGCCATGCTTTCTTTTTCTCCAGCTTCACCATAGTCAATAATTTTTCTGTTACCATCGGTGGGAAATCGCACATAGTCAAATTGTATTTCGTCAAACCCTTTTTCAACCGCTTCTTCAGCAATACTGAGGACATATTCCCAGGCATCTCTGTTGTATGGATTCAGCCATGCGGTGTTGCTGTAGTCCCTCCATACAACTCCGGTTTCAGTCTTTATGGCCAGGTCAGGACGTCTGCTGGCAGCTTTACTGTCTTTAAATGCTACTATCCTGGCTATCGTATAAACATTGTGCTTTTTTAGTTCTGACATGCGATTGTCGATGTCTTTTATCTTGATTACCTGATTGGCCCCCACAGCCCGTGCCATTTGATTTCTCGTCTCATAGGTAATATTCCCTGAGTCATCCTTGACATCTATTACCATAGCATTCAACTCTGTTGTTTTTATCATATTCAGGAGATGATAAAAAGTCGTGCTTCCCGCTGAGTATCCTGTAAGATAAATGCCTTTCACTGATACCGGTACTCGCATATTTTTCAGGTCTGCTGCCGGTTGCTTTATATAGGAATCCACAGTATACTCTCTTATTTCAGCAAAACTGCCCACCGAATCTTCAATGTTTTTATCTATAAATATAAATGCAGCAAGTACTATTACAAAAAAAACTATCTCCGGTATATATCTTTTTCTGTCTATCATTTAGCCACCTCACAACAGCGGTATAGGACCCAGATAATCTTTACAAAATTATATCATACTGTACATCATCCTTCATCATACATTTATTG
Source organism: Clostridium thermobutyricum (assembly GCA_016842005.1). GTDB lineage: Bacteria > Bacillota > Clostridia > Ch29 > Ch29 > JAENYD01. The sequence continues at coordinate 14,642 of JAENYD010000036.1, forward strand.
TTATGTTTCATCCTTTCAAAAAATAAAAAATGGCTCCCCAGGCTGGATTCGAACCAGCAACCCCTCGG
>JAENYD010000037.1 GCA_016842005.1 Clostridium thermobutyricum
TTACACTGCATTAGGAGTGGAACCACCCTCGTTATAAATTCCGGGAATGTAGGCTGAAAGGTATAGTGACCATCGATGATACAATAGATGCTGTGAGAAAGGGCAAATCTCTGAAGGATATTCTGAAACATGATTATTATACTACAGACCCTGAAACCTATGTACAGGAACTGATTCCCAAAGCCAGTGACACAAAATATCCTATAGCGGTTCTGGATGAGAATGACAAACTGCTGGGTATTATAGTCCGTGTGTCAGTGCTGTCAGGTCTGATTTAAAATGAAACTTCTATCGGCGGGGGTTTTACCGATGGCTGCCCGGGATAAAAATAAGTTTACCATTTTGCATGCAAGAGCCCCTGACTTAAAAACCGCTGTTTTTAAGTCAGGGGCTCTTGTTATGTGTTATTTTTCAGCATACTTTTTTAATGATTGACAGTAACAGCCCGGCAAATATATAATATATATGAACATATGAATAAATGTTCATATATAGGGGGTGGATAGATGAAGGGTAATAAGGACAATGACGTTTGCAGTTGTAACATAATACATCGGGATATTATCGACAGGGTCAATAAAAATATGCCGGAAGAGAAGAAACTGTACAAGCTGGCAGATTTTTTCAAGGTGTTTGGAGACAGCACGAGAATAAAGATCCTGTATGCACTGTCTGAAGAGGAAATGTGCGTATGTGACATTGCGGCCCTGCTGGGGATGAATCAGTCGGCCATATCCCATCAACTGAGGGTCTTAAAGCAGACAGGCCTTGTCAAATACAGGAAAGACGGTAAAGTGGTATATTATTCTCTGGACGATGACCACGTAAAAACTGTTTTTGATCAGGGGTTTGCGCATATAAATCATATATAGACATGGGGGTAGGATCTGATATGCATAAAGCTTCCAGAATAGAACTGGTACTGGATGGTCTGAACTGCGCCAACTGTGCCGCTAAAATTGAAAAAATGGTAAACCGAATGGAAGGAGTAATTACTGCAACACTTGATTTTATTACTAAAACACTGGTGGTTGAAGTGGATAGCATTGAAAAAATCAATGAGGTTATATCAGAGGTAAGAGAAGTAGTGACAAAGTTTGAGCCTCATGTCACGGTTCGCCGGAAAACCTTTGATAGATCTTCTCAGAAAGTATTGGTCTTAATGGGTCTGAACTGTTCAGGCTGCGCCCGTAAAATTGAGGACAGTATCAAGGAGATAAAAGGGGTAAAAATGGTCCGTATTGATCTGGCTGCAGGAAAGGTCATTATAGGGGCTGCTGAAAAGGATATTGACAGGATTACAGAAAAAGCAACAGATATTATCAAGTCAATAGAGCCCGGCGTAAAAGTAATTGACGGAGGGACAGAGCCTGCGGGTCGGGAAAGGGACCTCCCGGGATATAATATGAGGAACAGCAGGATAGAGCTGCTGAGACTGTCTGCAGGGGCAGTGCTGTTTGCTGTAGCAGTAATATTTAAATTTAGGCCTGTGACAGAGTTTATACTGTACCTGGCAGGGTATATAGTTGTGGGAGGAGAAATTGTACTGAGAGCTGTAAAGAATGTATTCAGAGGGCAGCTGTTTGATGAGAATTTCCTGATGAGTACAGCTACTTTGGGGGCCTTTGCAATAGGGGAATATCCGGAGGGGGTAGCGGTTATGCTGTTCTACCGGACTGGAGAGTATTTTCAGAACCTTGCAGTCAATCGTTCAAGGAAGTCTATAGCGGCGTTGATGAATATCCGGCCGGACTACGCCAATGTGGTTGTGGGAGAGAATATTGGGAGAGTATCACCGGAGCAGGTTGGCATAGGGGATATTGTACTGGTGAAGCCCGGTGAGAAGATTCCTCTGGACGGCAGGGTTGTTGAGGGGACATCGATGGTAGATACCTCTGCCCTGACCGGTGAGTCGGTACCCAGGAAAGTTACAACGGGGAGCCAGGTACTCGGGGGATTTATCAACAACAACGGTGTTCTGAAGATGGAAGTTGTCAAGGAATTTGGTGCATCAACCGCCGCCAGAATACTGGAACTTGTTGAAAGCGCCGGCAGCAAAAAGGCGCCTGTGGAGAATTTTATAACCAGGTTTGCCAGGTATTATACGCCGGTTGTTGTGTTTTCAGCCCTGGGCCTGGCAGTGATTCCACCCCTCGTCCTGGGAGAAGCCGATTTTTCACAGTGGATATACAGGGCCCTGATATTCCTGGTTATATCCTGTCCCTGTGCCCTTGTCATATCCATACCCCTTAGCTTTTTCGGGGGCATTGGCGGGGCGTCCAGGAACGGAGTGCTTGTGAAAGGGGGCAATTACCTGGAAGCCCTTAACAGGATAGATACCGTGATATTTGACAAGACGGGCACACTGACCAGGGGAGTATTCGAGGTGACTGATGTCTTACCTGCGGGAGATACCGATAAGGAGGAGTTGCTGACATATGCCGCCTGTGCAGAAAGCTACTCCAATCATCCAATAGCCGCATCTGTATTAAAGGCTTACGGTAAAGAGGTTGACAGGACGGAAATACAAAACTATGATGAAATTTCCGGCCATGGAATAAAGACGTTGATCGGGGGGAAAGAAATCCTGGCGGGAAATGCCAAATTAATGAACAAAAGAAAAATAGACTTTCAGGAAGTGGAAGCAGACGGGACGGTGGTATATGTTGCTGTTGATGGCGAATACAGGGGTTCAATAATAATCTCTGACGAGGTCAAGGAGGATGCATTGAAGACAGTAAAGGACTTGAAATCTCTGGGCGTCAGGAAAATCGTGATGCTGACCGGGGACAGTAAATCAGCTGCCGGTAAGGTTGCCGGAAGGCTGGGTCTTGACGATGTTTATGCAGAATTACTTCCGGACCAGAAAGTCGAGAAACTGGAGATGCTGATGGAACAGAAAGAAACTGCCGGGAGACTGGTATTTGTTGGAGACGGGGTCAATGATGCCCCTGTCCTGGCAAGGTCGGATGTAGGCGTAGCCATGGGAGCCCTTGGGTCTGATGCCGCCATAGAAGCAGCCGATGTGGTGCTGATGACGGATGAACCGCACAGGCTGGTGGATGCAGTTAAAATAGCCAGGAGGACCAGGAATATCGTATGGCAGAACATAGTAATAGCCCTTGGGGTTAAGGCAGCAGTCCTGGTGCTTGGGGCAGGAGGTCTGGCAACCATGTGGGAAGCCGTATTTGCCGATGTGGGAGTAGCGCTGATAGCTGTTCTCAATGCCATGAGGGCCATGAAGATATAGAGTATAGTTCCGGTGCACAAAATAAAACAGACCGGCAGAATTCAGTAAACGAAGACAGGACAAACTATGTCCGGGAGGTGATATTGTGAAAAAAGCCATTGAAAGGGACAAATACCCGGGCCACGGAGACAACAGACGGGATGTAGAAAAAGTTACCGTTAAGATTAAAGGTATGACCTGTGCCGCATGCGCCGGCAGGATTGAAAGAAACCTGAACAAGCTCAAAGGTGTAGAAAAAGCAAATGTGAACTTAGCCATGGGTAAGGCAGTGATTGAGTACCAATCCGCCGATGTGGACGTAAAGGATTTCATTAAAAAGATACGGGATACAGGATATGATGTTGTTCTGGACAGGACAGAACTGGATATTATTGGAATGGACTGCGCATCATGTGCAATCAGGGTGGAGAAGGCATTAAGCAAACTGGAAGGTGTAGAAAAAGCCGGCGTGAATTTCGCAATGAAAAGGGCCGTGGTTGAGTATTTTGCTGACCGGATAAGTATAAGAGACATGATAGACACTGTAAGGAAAGCGGGCTATGATGCTGAAGAAAAGAAAGAAGAAGGCTACGACAGGGAGAAAGAAGAGAGAAATAAGGAAATAGAGGACCTGAAAAGGTTCTTCATATTATCTGCGGTTCTAAGTCTGCCCCTTGTGGCGGCAATGTTCTCAGGCATGTTGGGCATACCGGTGGAAATACTTCATAATCCCTGGTTTCAACTGGTTATGGCAACACCGGTGCAGTTTCTGGTGGGTTACCGGTTCTATAAAGGGGCGTACCATGCCCTGAAAGGCGGAGGGGCCAATATGGATGTGCTTGTTGCCATGGGTACGACAGCCGCCTATTTTTACAGCGTATATAACGCATTTATAGCCGGGGATGTTGTAAACCTCTATTTTGAAACGTCAGCGGTACTTATCACCCTTATACTGCTGGGTAAATATCTTGAGGCTGTGGCGAAGGGAAGGACATCTGAAGCCATCAAAAAGCTGCTTGGCCTTCAGGCCAAAACAGCCAGGGTAGTCAGAAACGGTGAGGAAGTGGATATCCCGGTTGAAGAAGTGACTGCAGGGGATGTTGTTATAGTACGTCCCGGGGAGAAGATACCTGTAGACGGGGTGATAACAGAAGGTTATTCATCGGTAGATGAGTCCATGCTTACCGGTGAGAGTATACCTGTCGAGAAGAAGTCGGGGGACCGGGTGATAGGTGCGACCATAAACAAGACAGGTACATTCAAGTTTGAGGCTACCAAGGTGGGCAGAGATACCGTACTGGCCCAGATAGTGAAGATGGTGGAAGAAGCCCAGGGTTCAAAGGCCCCCATACAGGAACTGGCAGACAGAATTTCCGGGGTTTTTGTACCGGTGGTCATACTGATAGCCCTTGGTACCTTATCTATATGGTGGCTTGCCATCGGGAATTTGAACGCCGGTATCATTAATGCTGTGGCTGTGCTGGTAATAGCATGTCCCTGCGCCATGGGTCTGGCCACACCTACCTCGGTAATGGTAGGAACAGGAAAAGGTGCGGAAAACGGCATATTGATAAAGGGAGGAGAACATCTCCAGAATACGCATAAAATCAATGCCCTGGTACTGGATAAAACCGGCACCATAACAAAAGGCTCCCCTGAACTGACCGATGTCATTGCTGTGGGAAGATATAACGAGGACGAAATACTGAAATATGCAGCCACAACAGAAAAAGGGTCCGAACATCCCCTGGGTGAGGCTATTGTCACGGCGGCCAAAGAAAGAGGTATTGAACTGGCAGACCCTGAAAAGTTCGATGCGATACCCGGGCATGGAGTGAAGGCGGTGATAGAAGGACAGGAAGTACTGCTGGGCAACCGTAAACTCATGAAGGAAGAGAATATCAGGATTGATGCAGTGGAAAACATAATGCAGAGGCTTGAAGAAGAAGGGAAAACCTCCATGCTTATGGCGGTGGACCGGGATATGGCCGGTGTTATTGCAGTTGCCGACACCATAAAAGAGAATTCGGCAAAGGCAATAAGGCAATTAAAGGACATGGGAATAGAAATCTATATGATAACAGGCGATAATAAAAGAACCGCAGAAGCAATAGCAAAACAGGTAGGGATAGAAAGGGTCCTGGCAGAAGTACTCCCGGAACACAAGGCTGAAGAGGTACAAAAACTGGCTGAGCAGGGAAGGATAACGGGCATGGTAGGTGACGGGATAAACGATGCCCCGGCCCTTGCAGCGGCAGACGTAGGACTTGCCATAGGGACCGGTACCGATGTTGCCATAGAGGCTGCTGATATAACCCTTATGAGCGGTGACCTCATGGGTATAGTGCTTGCTGTCAGACTCAGCAGGGCAACAATGAGAAATATCAGGCAGAACCTGTTCTGGGCATTCATTTATAATTCTGTCGGTATACCTTTCGCAGCCCTGGGTTTTTTAAGCCCTATAATAGCAGGAGGAGCCATGGCCTTCAGTTCTGTATCAGTCGTAACCAATGCCCTGAGGCTTAAGAGATTAAGACTGGTAAGATGATGGCAATCCTGTTGATATATACAAAAAACACTTAAAAGGAGGAAGTATAATGCATCACTGCTGTGGTGGAGAAAATGTTAACAAAATAGTTCTGGATGTAAGGGGTATGACCTGTCGCCACTGTGAAATGGCTGTAAAGGAAGCTGTTGAAGCCGTTCACGGGGTGGAAAAAGTGGATGTGGACGTTGAAGAAGGGAAGGTTGTGGTTCATTACAGCGGGCACATAGACAGGGACAGAGTTAAGGATGCGATTCAGGAAGCGGGTTATGAGGTTATAAGCTAACCTGATTTAATCTCATTACTGACCGAATAGTGTATTATGGTAGTAATAGATAAAAAGTTGCAAAAAATGGCCGGGGTGAGGTGAAAAAATGATTTTCTTATCTATTGCAGCTGTAATTGTTGTTGTACTAATTGTTTTAATGGTCGTAGGGATTAAAACTGAAACAGGAAAAGGAGGGGAAGATGTGATTAAAAGTGTGTATATATATTTGGTGCTGTTTGCCACTTTAATGATGACCATAGGTGGAAGTGTAGCAGTTTTCATGGCAGTTGCAGACATTATTGCTCCTGCACCTTACTACCAATCCTTTGAAGAGTTTAAAAACTGGGGAGGACTGGAGAAACCGGGTACTGATAGGGAAACAACAGAAGAGACAAAGCTTTCTGAAGAAGAGCTGAAAGAAAAGTATGAAGCTATGGTATCAGCGGAAAAGGAACGGCAAATCAACAGAGCAAAAAATAGCCTGATAAAGAGTCTTGGCTGGATTGTGATCCCACTGCCGGTTTTTGTTTACTTTCAGCGGCGTTTGGTTAAGAAAGGGGCTTAAAGGAAGACTGTGTTTATTATTCCACCTGTTTATCCGATGGCTACCGCCGCTAATACTCCCGTCCTGTCAGCGGTCAGGGGACACACCTGCTGAAGCCCCGGTATTCCTATGTGGACAGGAATGTCCCTAACTAAAGATAAGCGGCACTACGCCCCTGGATAACGGTTTCTAAGCTTCAGATGGGGTTAAAACCCTACCTGAAGCCAAGCATCCTGTTTATCAATAAAAGGGCGGGAAAATTCCTTGGGGTTCTGGATGTATTGACAGTGTCCTGTTTGCAAGTATGATAACAGTCTGCACATATAATGCAAGTCTTAATATCGTATTCGGAGCAAACAAAAAGAATCGTCCCCGATGTTTCTATATGAAATGATTGCTCAATGAGGCAACAAGCATGGCGAATCCCGTTATCTGGTAGATTATAATAGTTTTGGCGTTGGCCTGTATCAGGTTGGGAATGTCATCATAGTATTTTCCGGCAATCCTGACCGAATTTATGGCTGACGGAAGACCTATCAGGCCCATCAGCCATAATGGGTTTGCAAACACTATGGAAAGCAGTACGAAGGAAGCAAAGGTGGCGGCAAAAAGCAGGGCGTATATTCTTATTCCGTTTTTTTTGCCGAGACGCACTACCCAGTTCTTTTTGTTGCCTTTTTTATCTGCTTCGTAATCAGGGTACTGGTTTATCCACAGTATATTTGCAACTATAAATCCAATGGGCAGAGATGCCAGGACTGCCCTGATATCCAGGGTATGGGTCAGGACAAGGTATATCCCCGACAGTATCAAAGGCCCAAAAGTCAAACCCACAACAACTTCTCCCAGACCCCTGTAGTTAAACTTAAAAGGGGGAAGGCTGTAAAATATCGCAAGAAATATGCCAGGGAGACCAATCCAGATGATGTTCATTTCCCTGAAAAGGGCGACGTACAGGCCTGTGGCTGCTGCCATCAGAAAGGTCACCAGAGCTATAGCCTTTACTTCAGAAACGGTGAGTTTACCTTCCACTATTGTCTTTTTACCGCCGCTGAAGGGTGTTTTCTTGTCGGGGGCGACATACCGGTCCACTCCGGTCTGGTAATCTACAAATTCGTTGACGGCATTTTTCCCTATCTCGATAAAGTAAATACCTGCCAGAGATACAATAAACCAGTAGAGGTCGAAATGACCTGTATTTCCGTATGCCAGGGCTCCGCCAACAGCCATGGGGATTGTTGACGCAATCCAGATTTTAGGGTCAGCCAGCTGCCAGAATCCCTTGTATATGCGTTTAGCTGTCTCCAGCTTCATATTTATCATACCTCCTGACATTATAGCCGTGGTTTGTGGAAACCGGTCCTCTCTAAAATTATTATTTCTGTGACAAAGGCTTATTTCTATTTCCACCTGTTTTACTATATTATTATACGGATAATTGTTTTTTCTTTCGCATGAACAATGCCAGTGTTTTGTTATGCCAGAAATATTTGGACAACCTCACCAGGTAAGGCATAACGTAGTGGTCCAGGCCAAAGGACCTTCCTGCACCCCCAAGACATGCGATGGAGGCTACAAAGAACCAGTAATCGGTCAGACCGGTGGAAAGCATGAAGTTAATATTCATAACCACTGCCACTGCAGCCGCTATAAAGGTAAACAGTCCTGCTATCAGGGCCAGCCCTATGCCTATTTCGGTTACTACAATCATCTTCTGAAATAACATGGCGTTGGGTATCATAATATTGTCTACAATCCATGCGTACCATCCCGGCGTATGCGAGTTTACCAGGGTCAGTATGGAGGCGCTGCTGGTGGCATCGGTGGAGCCTGCCATCATAACATTTTCCAGCCAGCCGGTATTCACTTTCTCCATACCGGACATGACCCACATGATACCCAGGTAAATCCTCAGGGGCACCAGCCACAGACTTGCCAGGTTCACGGGGATAAGGGACATGGCAGGGGATGGTTTCCTGGTATTATGCAGAAGCTGGTGGTCGATATAGTCAATTATGAACCTTAATCCCCCTATACCAAACAGGTAGTGCATATTGACTAAATGCTTCAACGCTGTGGCGAGGTATCCGGACAGCTGAGGCAGCCCTGTAACCTTTGCAACGGCATACCTGCTGCCGATGGAAACCATAACACCGTGCAGGTTCAGTTTCATGGGCTCTTTTTTTCTGCCGGTGATGTCGGCAATTATATTGTGAGCGGCGCACTTACCTGACTGCAAAGCTGATTCAACAAGGGCAGGCATCGGCATTTCATCTTCACTTTTCTGATAATAGCAGTTATCGCCTATAGCGTATACATTTGGGTAGTCCCGTGTCTGCATATGCTCATTTACTTCGATGCGACCCCTTCTATTTGTTGTAAGGCCGGAACTTGCCGCAAAGGCATTACATTGAACCCCTCCGGTCCATATAAGGGTTTCGGTGTAAATGGTTTCTCCTGATTTTAGGGCCAGTGAATCTTCTGTTACTTCAGTTATAGGTGATCTTGTCATCACCTTAACCCCTTTGCCTTCGAGGAAGGCGGTCGCCTTCTCTATAAGTCTGTCAGTGAGGTTGGGCAGTATTTTGTCAAGGGCTTCCACCACCACCAGACTGACTTCATTCCTGTCAATGCCGTAATCCGAACAGAGTTCATCCGACCACTGGATCAATTCTCCTACTGTTTCTATACCTGTAAATCCGCCTCCGCCTACCACTATTGTAAGGAGATTTCTTCTCTTCTCATCATCTTTCTCCAGGCTGGCCCTTTTAAAAACAGAACGGATATGACTGTTGATTTTAAGGGCATCTTCCATTGACCACAGGGTATACGCATGTTCTTTCATACCGGGTATACCAAAGTATGTGGGCTCGCTGCCCGCAGCCAGCACAAGATAATCGTAATCATAGGAGTTTTCTGCAGATATCAGAGTCTGTTTCTCAAAGTCGATCTTCTTGATTTTATCTCTTACCACGTTGACGCTGGTGTACTCAAAAACCTTCTCCAGATCAATCATTAATCCGTCCGGAGTTACTCTATTCCCTGCAACTTCATGTAATTCTGTAAGCAGAGTGTGGTAGTGGTTCTTGTCGATAATAGTAATTGAAATATCATTACGTTTTCTGGTTCTACGGTGTAAATCCAGTGCCGCTTCTATACCACCGTAACCCGCTCCCAGAACGACTATTTTCTTTAAACGTTCCAATAGTTTTCCCTCCCGATATATTTAATAACAATTTTACCAATATATTGAATTATCATATGATTACCTGTACTTACGATAATTCTGTTTTTGCAACCGGTTACCGCAAAGCGTTCCAGTAAATACTTCTAACACTTGGAGAATATTTTTGTTATAGTAACGACAGAAACTTAGCGAATGAGGATAATTTAACATATTTTTTAAAAAAGTTACGAAGAAAATTAAGCGATGGTGTAGAATTATGATTTAAGGTTATGTTATAATAATAACATCTGCTATATTCCTGCTATTATTCTAACAATTTTTATGCCTGCATGCAAGGTTAGAATTTAGTGAAAACGGAATTTATTAACCGGATATTATGGAAATCTTAGCCACAGTAAAATTTCGGGCAGGATTATAACAATTCGGCCCGGGACAGCGTCAAGGGCAGTGAGCAATTATCAATAAAATAAAACAACAATAATCAGGAGGGTGTTTATCAATGAGGAAAGTTTTTTTGGTAGGTTTAGTGGCAGTGCTGGCACTGGGACTGCTTGCAGGATGCAGTCAACCGTCCGTAGGCGAGCAAACAGGCAACGGGTACAAAGATGGTACTTATGTAGTCATTGCCAATGATATTGAAGCTATGGGACATGGTAATTATCCCTTTATTAAGATGACCATTGCAGACGGGAAAATTGCAGAAGTGGACTACAGGGAGTACATTGTTGAAACAGGAGAGCCTAAAACGACTGAAAACTATAATTACAAAGAGTCTCCCGAAGCTGCCGCCAATCTGGAAGAACAGCTGCTTGAAAAGCAGGACCCTGAAGCCTTGGACCTGGAAGCAACCAGCGGGGCAACCCACACCAAACATAACTTCGTGGAGTATGCTAAGTATGCCCTTGAAAAGGCTGCCAGTGGTGAAACATATAATCCTGTATACAAGGACGGGATTTATGAAGCCAAGGCTGCTGAAGCAAGCCACGGATGGCTGGCACAAATAAGAATAGTTGTTGAAGACGGTCTTATTGTGGGTGTTGATTATGATGAAATTGCCGTGGAAGACAGTGAAGGCGAAAAAGTGATCTTTGACGAAGAGGGCAATCCGGTTGTGGGTGAAGACGGCAATAATAAGACAGAAGCCGTTCAGATAAAAGCCGGTGACGAAAAGTCCACAGAAAATTATAAATATCTGAATTCCCCTGCAGCAATGGAGAACTTTGAGAAACAACTTATCATAACACAAGATCCTGCGGCCCTGGACTTTGACGCTACCAGCGGTGCAACCCATACAAAAGAAAGCATTGTCGAGCTGGCAAAAGAGGCCTTAAAAGACGCCAAGTAATATTTGTCTAAATTGTCAAACAATATTAATCCCAATACCTTGGTATTGGGATTTAATATTGTTTGGCGGGTGGTGAAAAAATAATCTGGGGACAGTTTGCCCGATGACTACCGCCGCTAATAGCCCCGTCCCTAAGGAGGGGTATAAGCAGCGCTACGCCCCTGGATAACGGATTCTAAGCTTCAGATGGGGTTTAAAATCCCACCTGGAGCTTAGAATCCTGTTCATGGGCAGAGAAATCGGGTATTTACACCTTCAAGGATGAAGGAAGCCTTTAGACTGATGGACAAGAGCTATAGTATGGAATAAGGTGGATTAATATGATTGATGTGCGGAAGACTGCTGTTTTGAGTTTGCTGATATCCATGGCGCTGGTACTTCACGTGGTGGAAGGTATGCTGCCTGTGCCTTATGTGGCCCCGGGCGTAAAGCTGGGCCTTGCCAATATAGTATCTCTGGTTGCAATAGTGATGTTCGGGCTCCGTGAAGCCCTGCTGGTGGTGTTTCTAAGGACATTTCTGGGTTCACTGCTTGGAGGAGTGCCCTCAAGCTTTTTTTTCAGCAGTGTAGGAGGAATTTTGAGTACTGTAGTCATGTATCTGGTATTCAGCAGGACCGGAGACAGGTTCAGTTTGGTGGGTATAAGCATCATAGGGGCGGCGATGCATAATGTGGGCCAGTTGCTGGTTGCCAGCTTTATCGTGGAAAACTTTGGATTGTATTATTATCTTCCGGTACTGATGATATCGGCGGTTATAACAGGCTATTTTATTGGGACGGCAGCGAAATATGTGATAGTTTTTCTAAATAATAAGACACTATTAAACAGGGAATGAAGGTGATAGCATGTCACTATGGAAGGATTACCCCTGGGTGCGGGACGGGTTGCATAAAATTGAGAACAGGTTGAAATACGAGGTCAACTCCCGGCACAGGGTTATCAGGGATATTCTGCTGGGCCTGGTGGAGGCAGGAGGCAAACGGTTGCGTCCGGCCCTTGTCTGGATCAGTGGAGAATACAGCGGGGCACCGGAGGATAAGCTTGTGCCTATGGCTGCTGCGGTGGAAATATTGCACATGGGCACCCTTATACATGATGATATAATTGATGATGCTGATTTCAGGAGAGGTATAGAGACCACCCACAGGAGATGGGACAATCATACTGCAATATTTGCAGGGGACTATCTCTTCAGCAAGGTCTTCGGTCTGGTTACCGACAATAGCATTTTCCAGGATGCGGTACGTACCGCCAAGGTTTTCAGGCTGATTTGCGAAGGGGAGATTGAGCAGTATTTTTCCAGGAATCGGGTCAGTACCAGTGTCAGAAAATATTTATCCCGCATCCGGTACAAAACGGCTCTTCTTTTCGCTTTGAGCTGCTATCTGGGGGCTGCCCTGGGAGATATTTCAGACAGGGAAAAGACCGCTTTGAGAAACTACGGCCTGCATTTTGGGATGGCTTTTCAGATACAGGACGATATCCTGGATATCACGGCCAGCAGGCAGCAGTTGGGCAAGCCTGTAGCCAATGACCTGTCCCAGGGCATATATACCCTGCCGGTAATATATGCCGTAAAGTATTCGAAAGAAAGAGAAAAACTTCTGGCTTTGTTGAAGATGGGACAGCTTTCTGAAGAGAATACATGCGAAGCCCTGGAAATTATAAAGTCAAGCGGTGCTGTAGAGAAATCAAGGGAATTGGAGCACAAATTCATCAAAAAAGCGGAAAAAGATATAATAGTATTGAGGGATAACAAATATACGCAGGTATTGAACTATCTCCTGGAATATTTATCCGATGGCTACCGCCGATAATACTCCCGTGCTGTCAGCGGTCAGGGGATACACCTGCTGAAGCCCCGGTATTCCTATGTGGACAGAAATGTCCCCAACTAAAGATAAGCGGCGCTACGCCCCTGGATAACGGTTTCTAAGCTTCAGATGGGGTTAAAACCTCACCTGAAGCCAAGAATCCTGTTTATCAGACAGAGAAATAGCAGGTATAACAGGGTAGGAATATCAGGAGAGCTAGGAACATGGCCTCTAACTATCGTAGGGTATTGGAGGGTCATTCAGCATTTTGACAAAGTTCAGGACCAGCATAATCTCCTTTTTCGACATAGTGCAGATTGAACCGATTATCATCTGTACATTGGGATTGAATAAAAGGTCCCGCATATCCTGGGATAAGGCTCCGATTATTTCATCAACTTCTTCCTGTTCCAATATGAGGTAGCATATTGATACTCCCAGGGATTTACCCAATTTTTCCAGGGTTTCAAGGGAAGGCTGTACAATGCCGTTTTCCAGCTGGGCAATCAAGCCGGGAGATGCTCCGATCATGTCGGCCAGCTTCGCCTGGGTTAACCCGTGGTGAACGCGCGCCTTTTTCAATTTATCACCTATGACGCAGGTTTTATGCTTGCTGTCTACGAACAGGCTTATGGGAACGTTGAATGCCTCAGCTATTCTGCGGAGGGTGAAAAAGGGCGGTATACGCTTTCCCCGCTCTATTTCACTCAGATAAGTGGGGGAGAGTTCGGTGAGTACCCCCAGCTGCTCCAGGGTCATGTTCTCTCGCTGCCTCAAAACTCTGATCTTTGTCCCTGCATTTTGTAGCGGCATGTTGGGGATGTCCCGGACATCAAGAATTTTCCCCAGCCGGTCCAGCATCTTTGGAGATAGTGTCTTGGAGCCGTTTTCCAGTGACTTGATATATTCTGTTGGCAGTTTCGCTGCTTCTGCCAGTTGTTCCACGGTTAGATTTTTTTTAAGTCTGAGGTCTTTTAAAGTTTGACAATCTATCATGGCAGTACCTCCTTAGTAGCAGCAAATTCCTAAAAAAATTTCCAGTTAGTACTTGACATCACACCGCTACTCTCTTAAATAATATTATAACAGAAAAGGCGGTTATTCTGTTAAAAAAAATACAATTTGATTTTGTTCCTGATTGGAGGGTTTAATAGTATAGTGCCTCGGAGAGAATGAAAAATACTTGAAAATGTTTATTAATGCTGAGAAAATATTGGCTATAGGAGCATTCCTGTAATGAATAAAAATGATCTTTGAAAAAAGAAGTACCTCCTGC
>JAENYD010000038.1 GCA_016842005.1 Clostridium thermobutyricum
ATACATGATTGGCTATGATTTTAGCATGGTAATACATACTAACGGAGTAGTACTAGTCATCAGATAAAAAAACAGGATAAGAGTTCATCTAGTGCTATATCGCCAAAATACCTGTATATATCTATCTGCTTTAAATGTGATCTTATATTTTTTTCAGTATACCTGAGTCCTTTTATTCTGTCTTCAACTTCATTAATATCCCCTATCCCTAAAAAATCTCCATATATCTTACACTCGTTTACAGTACCATCCTTTACCTCTAAAAGAACTTCTACCTTACCGCCATCAAATCTCCTGGAATTTTTAAAATTAAAGGAAGGTGACTGACCATAATTCCACTCCCAGGTAGCATATTTTTCTTCCACCATACGCCATATATTTTTAATATCCTTTTCTGATAATTCATACTCAACAATATCCTGTTCCTCAAATTCAAAAATATACTTTTTAAGTAACGCCATGAATTCATGTATGCTTATCTTATCCTTTAAATGATTTCTGATATTTGTTACCCTGCTTCGAACCGACTTAATCCCTTTGGATACAATTTTATCTGATTTCACATTTAAGGCATGCTGAAGCCTATCCAGATTCGCATCGAAAAGTAAGGTGCCATGGTGAAGCAGTCTATCCTTATAAATATACTGGGCATTCCCTGAAAATTTTTTACCGTCAATGGTAAGGTCATTCCTGCCACTTAATTGAGCTTCAATTCCAAGTTTGTTAAGTGATTTAATGACTGGAAGAGTCAATTTCTTAAAATCAAGAAATTCTTTCTGAACATTTTGTATTACAAAGGTAAAATTAAGATTTCCCAGGTCATGATATACCGCCCCTCCACCAGATAACCTTCGAACAACATCAATATTATTTTCTTTCACGTATTGTCTATTTATTTCTTCTATAGTATTCTGATGTTTACCTATAATGACTGAAGGCTTATTCTGCCATAGGATGAAATATTCTTCTTCGGGACTCAAGTTTTTAAGCACATATTCTTCTAAAGCCAGGTTGAAGTATGGATTAATAGAATCATTTTTTATATATTTCATGTCATATCTCCTCGTATAATAGTATCTATCTTGTCTCTGGTTTATTTTAGTAAAACTTATGCTTGGGTTGCCATCTATAGCGAATGAAGGCCCATACCAACTGATGACAGGCTTACTTCTCTTATGACTTCCGATAGGGTGGGATGGGCATATATGGTGTCAACTATGTCCGATGCGGTTAATCCCTTGTTTACTGCAAGGGTAATCCCTGCAATAAGTTCCGCAGCTTGTGGTCCCAGTATGGATACTCCCAGTATCCTGCCAGTATTTCCCTCTGTTATCATCTTGATAAACCCTTCGGTACTACCGCTTATCAAGGCCTTCCCATTCCCTGCAAAGGGAAATCTGTCCACCTTTATGCTCTGATACCTTTCCCGGGCTGTCTTCTCTGTCAGTCCGACGCTGGCTATTTCGGGGGTTGAGAATATGCAGTGAGGAACCGCAGTGTAGTTCGCCCGGGCAGGGCAACCCATAATATTTAATACAGCAACCCTTGCCTCATGGTATGCCACATGGGCAAGCTGCTCGCTTGCGGTCACATCGCCTACAGCATAAATGTTATCTATACTGGTCTTCATAGAGGCATCCGTTACTATGCACCCCCTGTCCAGCTCTGCGCCCAGCTTCTCTATCCCCGTACCTTCAACAAACGCCTTTCTTCCTACACATACAAGCACCTTGTCACAGGGTATATCCTCTGCTTGGTCGCCTTTAACCACCCTTACGGAAAGGCTACCATCTATATTCTTGATGTACCCCGATGCACGGCTCCCCGTATAAACGGATATGCCTCTCTTCACCATGGCATCTTGTAAAACGGCCGTTATCTCTTCATCCTCTGAGGGCACCAGGCTGGAGGTAAGCTCCACCATAGAAACCTTCACTCCCATTTTGCTGAAGATAGAAGCAAATTCCACCCCTATTACACCGCCCCCTATTATCGCAAGTCTCTGCGGCAGCTCTGTAGTAGAGAGCATTTGGGAGCTGTTCAGTATATTTACTCCATCCGCTTCAAATCCGGAAATGGATACTTCCTTTGCCCCCGTAGCAATTATAAGATATTCTGCCTCAACTTCCTCAAGGCCGTGGTTAGTTACTACCTGTATCCTGTTTTTATCTGCAAGTTTGCCTTCACCTTTTATGAGTTTTACTCCGTTTGACTGCACAAGGTAATTTACTCCCATTACAAGCTGGTTTACCACCTGCTCCTTATACTTCATAACGCTGGTAAGGTCCAGTTCTGGAGGGGCCGCGCCTATACCGTATAGATTGATATTTTTTATACTGCTGTATATGTCCGCGCTCTGCTTGAGTGCCTTGGTGGGTATACAACCTTCATTCAAACAGGTGCCTCCCAGCTTGTGCTTCTCGATTAACGTTACGCTTGCGCCCAGCTTCGCCGCAAGTATAGCAGCGGCATAACCGCCAGGGCCTCCTCCTATTACAGCAATCTTTGTCCTTGTGATTTCACCCAATTATACCACCCCTTATAACTTTTTTAATTGCAACAAATATGCATCATCATCATCTGATCCATGCCAGATTATAAATAGAAAGGAGAGAAATTGGCATTTCCCTCCCCTTGAGTATCCCTGTATATACCTATTTCAACATCTCTTTTACGCCTTTCTTGATGTCATCCTTGCTGGGCAGGCAGTACTGCTCCGGCATTCCGAAGGGAAGGGGTACATTTGCAGCACAGACCCTTTTCACAGGAGCCTTTAGAAAACCGAAAAATTCTTCGGATATCACAGCGCTTATTTCTCCCCCTACTCCTCCCCTTTTAGGAGCTTCATGGGTTATCAGGACCCTGCCGGTCTTCTTGACCGAATCCCTGATGGTCTCTTTGTCCAGGGGGATTATGGACCTTGGGTCAATCACCTCCACGCTTATGCCTTCCTTTTCCAGCTCAAAGGCAGCCTCAACGGCTTTATACATCATTGACTGTACAGCTATTACGGTTACATCCGCACCTTCCTTTACAACCTTGGCCTTGCCCAGAGGTATGGTATACTCCTCTTCAGGCACCTGCCCCTTTACCCCGCATAGAGCTTTATGCTCTATAAACAGCACGGGGTCGTCATCCCTTATGGCTGTTTTTAAAAGCCCTTTTGCATCGTAGGGAGTGGACGGAATCACTATCTTTAAACCAGGGAAATTCATAAACCATGCCTCAATACACTGGGAGTGCTGGGCAGCAGCACCAAACCCCGCCCCCTGGGGCGCCCTGACCACCATAGGAACGCTCAGCTCGCCACCGGACATGTAACGCTGTTTCGGGGCCTGGTTGCCCACGGCGTCAAAGGCCAGCACTATGAAGTCCGCAAACTGCATCTCAACTATGGGCCTCTTGCCTGCCATGGCAGCCCCTACAGCAAAGTTGGCATATCCGGATTCCGCAATTGGAGCATCTATAACCCTGTCCGGGCCGAACCTGTCATAAAGCCCGGCGCACTGACCAAAAGCGCTCCCCATCTTTCCTACGTCCTCTCCGATTATGAACACATTGCTGTCCCTCTCCATCTCCTCCATCTGTGCTTCTAGAACCGCCTGCGCAAAGGTTATTTCTCTCATTCGAGGACACCTCCTAAATTTGTGGCGTAAACCATGTCAAGGTCCAGTGTTTCTTCTGGTGTCGGCAGGGGCAAGCCTTCTGCATATCGGAAAGCCTCTTCTATCCTCTCTTGGACATCGGCATGGATTTTCTTGACCTGTTCTCCATTCAGAATATTTCTGTCCAGCAACACTCTTTCCATCCTTTTAATGGGGCATAATCTCATGGCCTCTTCAACTTCCCTGGCGTCACGGTAATGGCACGGGTCACCTTCAAAATGCCCCCTCCATCTATAGGTCATCAGTTCTACTATGCCGGGCTCCCCCTTTCTTGCCTTTTTGATGGCTTCCTCTACTGCTTTCTTGACCTCCAGCACATCATTGCCGTCAACTGTGACCCCTGTCATGCCATAGGCCTCTGCCCTTAACGAGAGCTTTGGTATGGCTGTCTGGTTGGAAAAGGGGTTGGATATTGCCCACTGGTTGTTTTCAATTACAAATACAATTGGGACTTTAAAAGGGCTGAGCAATAAAGAAATTGCTGACAAGCTGTTTATAAGCAATAACACCGTCAAAACCCATATAGAAAATATATTCAAAAAAAATGGAAGTAGCCAACAGGACATCTATAATATCCAAACTTAGTAATACTGAAGAAAATAGTAGTATAAAACATTTTTTATAGCCTTTCATATTATAATTAGGTACGTAAGTTTCGTACCAGCACAACAATATCCTGAAGTATGGACAATATTACCCTGGCAAACAGACTAAATATTCGCCTATAATCTGCAAAAAATAGCCGGCATGATATAGAAATTGTGAAAGATATATGGAGATTTTATATTCTTACTTTTTCAGGGGAACTATATAGGAGTTTTGATAAAATACAGGGAAATCTGTGTTCCCATCTCCAAGGCAGATATATCTATTATTTACCAATACCAATTATGTTGACTTGCTGGCATTGTCATCAACCACAATATTTATTGTTGAATCTTTTTTATGCAACTCTACTGAAGCAAACAAAAAAACCTTACTATAAGGGCGGCAGGAGTAGGCAAGGAAAGAGAAGCAGGTATGGGTAAGCGCTAATGAATTATAAATTCCTGACATGTAAAAGACTGACATGTGTCAAGGGGTCTGTCGTATCAAGGGGATGGAATTATTGTGACTCCGCTCCCTTGATATGGTATCTTATCTCATCTTCCTAATCCACATACCGTCTGAATTCCGTAGACCTGTCAGGGTCAAATCTCGCCAGATTTCTTTCATTGTCGGTATCATATATATAACCTATTATATCTGCATCTTCGAACTCATCTTCGATATCGTCATAAATATCATCCATGAAGTTTTCTATTTCCCTGTCCGATAAATCATCCCACTCATCCTCATAATCATCATACTCGATGAAAACTGTAAAAGTTATGTCATCTTCATCCCCGTCCAGTTCAATGAACAATATTTCAAGGTCGTCAAAATAATCCTCATAATCGTCGTTAAGCTCGTCTTCCAGCTCTGCAAGGTCACTATCGTCATCCCCTATGACTACATCACCCCTTGAATTGGTATGAAATTCCAACAATTTCTTTGTGGATGAACGGGAGCTGTCCCTTATATACCCGCTTATATCCGCACGGGGGTATTCGTCAAGAATTTCGTCACATATGTCCTGGAGATAAGACTCCTTATTCCTGGTTGAGAGGTCATCCCATTCATCATCATATTCGTCCATGTCAACATCAATTTTCACACTAATATCATCCTCATCTCCGCTGAGGGAAATTTCAAATTCTATATCCCTATAATCCTCAAATTCATCATTCAACTCATCCTCCAGATCTTCCAGGTCCAGTTCACCACCTTCATCCAGTTCTCTTTCCATCTCTCTTATCCTCTCTTCCAGCGTTGCTATATAATAATTCTGTTGGAAAATTTGCGCCCTTAACATACCTTCAACCGAATTGGGTTTATCATCAATCATTATCGTATAATTGGTCGCATCCCAGCTAACATCCTTATTGAAAATACCCGACATCATTCGTAAAGGAACATAGGTAGTGCCATCCACTATGAAAGGCTCGGTATCATAATATATCTGCTGACCATTACAAACAATTTTTATGTCTCCGTACCATGCCTCAACCGTCCTCTTCCCCTGCCAGGCATAGCTCACAGAAACCAACGACAGTAGAGTAACAGCAATTATTATCAAAAAAACAATATATTTAATTTTACCTTTAGACATAACATAATCCTCCCAAAATATATTCATCATGTCTATTATATTACATCCAATATTTCCCTTCAAATCAATATTATTAATCACAAAGTCCTCCGTGAGACAGGGGGGTTGAACGACGTCCTTGCTGTCTGGCTAATGGCTCCCACTATCAGGTCCATAAAGGACTTTCGCCGCCGGGTTACTGCCCATGTCGGACGAACAAGCAAAAACCCGCCCAGAGGCGGGTTTTTTGTATGGAATTTTATTTGGAAACCCTGTCAGCAATACTGCTGGCACAATATGAATACGGTTTTATCTTGCAGTCAAATCCACAGGCTTTAACCCATCCGATGATTTCTGATACAAACCTGCCAGTGGGGCCATTTTTCCCCGCATCAACGTGGATGGCTGTAATATTGTAATCCAGGCTGTCTATCTTAAATCTCTCGGTAAGCTTCAAGGCCAGTTCCAGGCTCATGGAAGTCTCATGAATAAGTTTCTGCCTTATATTGGTTATCTTCCTCAAATATTTTGTTTCAGCAAAATATATACCGCCCTTGCCCTTTCTCCAGACTGCCAGGCATAATACGGTTTTGGTCAGGCTATGATTTTGAGAATCCGTACCAACCGTTATCTCGTACTCACATTCCGGAAACTCACATATAAATTTTTTTATAAGAAAATACATTTCATCAAAAGAAACGTTTCCGTGGGTGGGACTCCACACAATGTCACCAACTTTCACTATCCTGTTTCAGGGGATATATCAACAGGATAAAATTAATTACCAATCCCATTATATCACTACATACACAATATTCAATTCCTAATATCAGGAAACATAACACCCCGGTACAATATCTATCATTATTTCTTCCAGTACATAACAAAATATTTTGGGGAAATACTATTAACATCAATATTCATGACAAGGAGGTAACAGTATGCGTGCTGGAGTACGAAACCAACTAAGCGGAGAAATTGTGGAAATCAAAAGGGGTACAGTCATGTCCGAGGTAGTGGTTAAAGTGGGTGATAATTATATTACCTCTGTAATGACCATTGATTCTCTTGAAGATGCAGGTTTCAGCGAAGGAGATACAGTAACGGCCCTCACCAAAGCAGTAAATGTAGCCCTTGTAAAAAGCTGATATCCAGCACTGCTGTCAGGTATATTGGAGTCGCAATGCCTGTAGAAAATGGCAGTAGAACACCAGTACACAATTAAACCTCAAACAGTAAAATGTATTGACAGAATATTCAACAACAAAACCGGAGAATATCCATCCCGGTAAACATTATAAGCTGAAGAGAGGAGGTGAGCTGTATGTTTGACCTGATCCCTTTCAGGAGCAGGGACAGGGTGTCCAGGAATTTGATGCCCGATGACTTTTTCGAAAATTTTTTTGATTCCGGTTTCCTTTCCCATATGAATGAATTGGGACGGGGAATAAAGGTGGATGTAAAGGAAAAAAACGACAACTATATTGTAGAAGCCGACCTGCCGGGTTTTAGGAGAGAAGACATCAATATTGAGTTAAAGGACAACCGCCTCACCATCTCGGCTGAACGCAAGGAAGATATTGAGGAAAAAGGGGATAATTATCTTCGAAAGGAGAGAAAAAGAGGCAGGCTGGTGAGAAGCTTCATGGTGGATAATATTAAACATGATGCGGTTACCGCCAGGTTTGAAAACGGTCTGCTGGAAATAGTACTGCCCAAAGAAGATAAGGGACAGCACAACGGCAGAAGAATAGACATTCAATAAAATCATTAAGCCCCCGCACCAGCATGGGGGCTTAAAAATGTTTAGTCCCTTTCCTCTTCCCTTTCCTCTTCTTTATCATTCCGGTCATCATCTTCATCTTTGTTTTCCTTTTTATTCTCTTCATCATCACCATATATAGCAGCAAAAAAAATGATTATGATAATTAGGAGAAAGAAATTGCTGCTTACTTGTTTTATAAACAGTTCCAGCCCTTTTGTTCCTCCTGACACCATACCTCCTCCTTTTTTACCTCTATTAATATAAATTATGGGATTAAGCTGAAAGATGTTACCCCAAAGGTCATTGCCTGGATGTATTAGTCAGGGGAACACCTGCTGGTATCATGGTATTCCCTCTTCAAAATAAAAAACGAAGCACCGCCGACTGACAGGGCTTCGCGTACTGCCTTTAAATGCAAAAGCTTTCTATAAATCTATTTATATTAAAGCTTTCTTACATTTGCAGCTTGAGGTCCTTTTGTTCCTTCAACAATATCGAAGGTTACTTCCATCCCCTGTTCAAGGGTTTTGAAACCTTCCATCTCAATAGCTGAGAAGTGAACGAAAACATCTTCCCCGTTCTCTCTTTCAATAAATCCATAACCTTTCTCAGCGTTGAACCATTTTACCTTGCCATTTTCCATCTTTCACATTCCTCCTAAAACCTGATTACATAGCTGGCCAGCTACTACACTGAGTTTATCATACCGATATTCTTTATGTCAATATTATCCCTTACAGCAACAAAATTTATTCTTTCACTTTCTTCTCCCGGGTTTCCAAGGGTGAAAGCCTCATAAATCCCTGCCACCCTGAACCCGCATTCTTGCAGACAGCCGCATATCTCTTCAACGGAGTAGGCTCTCTGACTGTGGCTTTCTTCAAATCGGCTGTACAAGCCGTCTTTTGTCTTCACGAAAAAAGTAAGGTGAAATTCACAGATGGCTGTATCGGGATCGTATGAGTTTTCCCACAGAAAGGATATGTCTTCCCCGCTCTCTCCGAAGGTATTGTCACCTATAATCTCAGACAGCTTATACCGGGAATTTATATCAAATATGAATATGCCTTTTTCTCCCAGAACATTATATACCCCTTTAAAAACCCTTTTCAGGTCCTCATCCTTCAATATATAGTTGATACCATCGCATACACTGACAACACAGTCCACAGGGGCATTAAGCCTGATATACCGCATATCCTGATGAATATATGTTACTTTCACTCCCATGTCATGGGCTTTTGCCTGGGCCACTGCAAGCATATCTTCGGATATGTCCGAGGCCATGACCCTGTACCCCTTCCGGGCAAGAATATTGGCTATATTCCCGGTACCACAGCCTATCTCCAGAATATTTTCCGGCCTTTGCCCTAGGGATGCCATCAACCTTTCCAGATACTCCACCCATCTTTCATAATCCACATCCGACATAAGAACGTCATAATACCGGGCCATTTCTCCGTAACAGGACATAATCACCTGATCCTTTCTATTGCTTTATAGAGGTCATCCATTACCTGTCCTGCTTTTCCCCGGATTATCAGTTCCGCCCTGCTGTCAAAAGGTGTGTCCCCAATATTTATTATTATCAGTCTCTTGCAAACCGCCGCCAGGTTGTTCACAGGCCCTACATTCAGGCTGGAGCCTACTACCAGCAGCAAGTCGCAGTCTGCTGCATAGCCCCAGGCTTTGTCAAAACAAGGAGGCAGCATGTCGCCAAACAGTATAACGCTGGGTCTCAGTACTCCGCCGCAGGCATCACACACCGGAGGTATCTCTCCCTGTTCAACCTTTTCCGCCATTTCTCCAATCTCTACCTTGACCCCGCATTTCAGGCAGTAACCTGTCCGGGTATCCCCGTGCACTTCCAGGATGTTCTTTGAACCGGCCTTTTGATGAAGATTGTCAATATTCTGAGTTATAACTGCATCGATTAACCCTTCCTTTTCCATGTCAGCCAGAACAAAATGAGCCCTGTTAGGTTCTGCATTCCCCATGGATGTCAGTATCTTAAACCCCGTATGGTAAAACTTTCTGGGATTATTAAACAGCACCCTTGCCGACAGGGCTTCCATAGGGTCCATCTTCTCCCACAAGCCTGTGCCGGGACTTCTGAAATCGGGTATACCGCTTTCGGTGGATATACCCGCCCCGGTGAGTACCGCAACACTGCCACTGTCCAGAATGGCTTCCGCTGCCCTTCTGATCTGCTCATCATAAGTCATCAGAAGCACCTCGCTTATTGTAATGTTGACATTACCAGTAATCTTCTTTTTCCTTTAGTAGAATTCCTTCTATGTATTAAAAAAAAGGAATAGAATATATCTATCCCTCCAGAGACTTGCCGGCATCAGTCCCAGATTTCTGCGCCTTTTTACGGCTGGTGATAATGCCTCCTATACGCCCGGTTTCCGCAGCCGTCAGACCACTCCATCCAAGCTTGTTGACCTTCTCTTCCAGTCCCAGTTGACTGGCTATTTCATACTTCATTCTTTCTTCTGGAGTCTTACATTTCTTCTTTTTCTTCTTGTTCCCTGGTGCCATGTACACATCCCTCCTCAACCTGTATTATACGGAAGAACGGGAATAAATATGTGCACCGGCGGAAAAATCAGCTTCCTCCCCTGACAATATACAGCATTTGAACAACGGCCATTATTACAAACATAATTATGGTAAGGACCAGGGGAATATATACTTTTACATCGCTGCTGCGTCCCTCCCGGGGCTGTGTTCCCGGCTCTCCGGTGACATCCCTTAGCCTCCTAAGCAGCTTCATCATAATAAACCCGCTAGCCAGGGCTGTCGTCCCCCAGAACAGTGTTCCGGACACCAGGGCCGAAAACTCCAGGGACGCTTCCGCCGTCTGGCTGTACTGGTCTGCCAAAATCCAGGCAAGAAAAGCCATTGTAACCGACAGCGCGTTATTTATGAAGTGACTGGCTATGGCAGGATATATGGAATTGGTCCTTATAACCATATAACCGAATATCAAACCAAGAAAAAAAGGCCCTATGAAATTCTGTACATTGAAATGGAACATACCGAAAAGCAATGCCGATATGAGAACAGCCTTTTTACTGCCAAACTCCTCATAACCTTTCAATATCAGGCCTCTGAAAAAAAATTCTTCAGCAATACCCGGGATGAGGGCTATAACCCACAGTCCTAACAAGTATTCTCCCATGGTTTCCGCCACAGGAACGGGCACAGGCATTAATTCCCCAAATATACTCAATATCAGATGACCCAGCAGATTTAAAAAAAGCCCCACCGGATAAGCACATACCGTTATTAATGCACACAGTCCCATGAGCCTGGGATTTATTCTATTAAAACGAAAGATACTTTTTACATCCTCTTTCTTCCACAGTACATAAATCATTGGTGGAAGCATAATCAGTGCAACCTCTGTTATAACAAGCCCCGTGTATACATTTATCGCCTGGACATAGTAACCCATTGTAATCAGAAGCAGTGCCGTAAATAGAAAAACCATGTTAACTCCGAATAAGGTAATTTCTCCTTTTTGTTCCAAATATCCCATTCCTTCCCTGAAGTATAAATACAAACCCCGTCATTTAAGTATTAGCCCATCAGTACCGCATGAAGCAGCTACTCTAATGCCACGCCTTTATCATATACTATATTCGCCGGGAAGTGTTTATTCCCTTTTACAAATCAAAAATATGCAACTCCGATGAATAATGCCGACTGGGTGTCCCCTGTCCATTATTGACAATTCCAGGTGCTGGAATTATAATGGTTTGTGTCCGAACCATTCTGGAGGTGTTTCCCATGTATGAAATAAATATCCTGAACGAAATAATTAAACTTATTACAAAAATCGATAAACATATAAGCAAAAGAGAAAGGCACACGGCTGCACCCTTTGGACTGACACCTTCACAGGTGAAGGTTATATTGAATATAGATAACGATCATTCGCTGACTCACAGCCATCTGGCAAAAAAGTGTCACTTCAGCAAGAGCACCCTTTCCGAAATCCTTGACATCATGGAAAGAAAAAAACTCATAGAAAGACGTCGCTGTGACAAGGACAGGAGAAAGGTATATGTCAGCCTGACTCCAAAGGGTTTTTCCTGCAGGAACAGTCTTCTGATGTATGGCAGTTCCCATAAGATATCTAGAGATATTAGCATGACCGACCTGGAAAAAAAGCTGCTCTATATCCTTCTTAAAAAATTTTACAATCAAATCAGCTAAGGCCTGGGAAAACCGCCCAGTTTCTCCAGTATCCTGACGTATACTTCTATCCCGGTCATCAAAACACTCTCACTGAAATTGAAATAACTATTGTGCAGGGGATGAATAAACCCTTTAGCCTTGTTTCTTACCCCCAGCATAAAGAAAAGTCCAGGTACCTGTTGCTGATAATATGAGAAATCCTCTGCCAGCATTACAGGCCTTATTATTTCCACATTCTCTTTTCCAACAGCATCCAGAACCACTCTGAACAGTTGGCTGTCATTGTCTATCGCTGGATACATGTCCACAAAACGCATATTTATTTCGCAATCGAAGGCTATCCCTATGCCCTTTCCTATATCCATTATTCTCTCTTTCATGAGGTTATATGTATCTTTGTTAAAGGCCCTTATGGTGCCTGCCAGGTAAGCATTACCGGCGACAACATTTTGTCTTTCCCCCGATGTCATTTTACCAATGGTGAAAACAGCCGGTTCCAGGGGGTCTACCGAACGGTTTATTATTGTCTGAAATGCTGTAACCATCTGACATGCAGCTACCAGCGCATCATGCCCCTTGTGAGGCTGGGCCCCGTGGGAACTTTTCCCCTCAACTTCTATATATATCTCCCCTGTCTGGGCCATCATGGGTCCCGGTTTCACGCCTATTTTCCCTTCCTCTACTTCAGGGAAGAGATGCAGTCCGATGATACCGTCAACGGCAGGATTTTGAAGCACTCCTGCCTTCACAAGGGGAAGGGCACCTCCCGGTCCCTCTTCCGCTGGCTGGAAAATAAGCTTTACATTATGATCCAGTCTGTGTCTGTTACTGATCAGATATCTGCCAAAACCGGCCAGTATGGCCATATGGGCATCATGCCCGCAGGCATGCATCATCCCCTTTTTAGTCGAAGAAAACTCCAGACCGGTTTTTTCCTCTATCGAAAGAGCATCCATATCCGCCCTGAAGGCATAGCATTTCCGCCCCCTGCTCCCCTTTATATTCACAACAATCCCGGTACCTTCAATACTGGTAACAGCATCCGGTGCCAGGTTATTAAAATAGTCCATAATAAGTCTTGATGTTTCAAATTCTTTGAACCCGGGTTCCGGATTTGCATGAATTTTTCTCCTTATACCGATTACTTCCTCCTTTAAGTTTCTGATATCCCTTCTTACCTCTATCATCAATACCACCTTTTCCCAGCATAAAATTCAATCCGCCGCTGCCTGTACATTTAAATCTACCTCAATGAACCTTATTTCACCACATCTTAGATAATTATATCTTTCCAGGCACCATAAAACAATAGCCAAAAACCCGGACAGGGGGACCGGACAGGGGGACAGGGACTTGTCTGACAGAAGATGGTGTGATACAATTTCATCGAGGTGATTGAAATATGTCAAGACAGGCACGAAAAAAGAGTAAGACAGGGATTTATCACATCATGGCTCGGGGAGTTAACCGTCAAATAATATTTCGCGATAATGAGGACTGTGCTAAATTTATTGATACAATACGGCAAACCAAAGAAAAAAGTGGTTTTAAGCTTTACGGATACTGCTTAATGGGAAATCATGTTCACATGCTGTTACAAGAAGGTGTAGAAGCAGTGTCACTAACAATGCAAAGACTATGTTCCAGTTTTGTATATTGGTACAACCGAAAGTATGACCGTTTGGGGCATTTATTTCAGGAACGATATAGAAGTGAAGTCGTAGAAGACGAAAGGTACTTGTTAATAGCATTAAGATATATTCATCAGAACCCAATTAAGGCCGGTCTGACAAATATGCTTGAAGAATACCAATGGAGTAGCTATAGAGAATATATCTATAACTATAAGCAGAAAATAATAGATACTGAATTCATATTGGAATTGTTCGGTGGAGAAAAACAAACAGCAATGGAGCAGTTTAAAAAGTATATGAGTGCACCAAATAAAGATGTTTGTCTGGAGTATGAAGAAAGACACCGGATTACAGATAATGAATTAATCAGATTAATTGAGGGAAAGTATGGTGTAAAAAAAGAATTATTTCATCTGATGGATAGGCAGCAAAAAGACATGATATTGCGAGAATTGAAGGCTATAGATGGGATAACCATTAGACAACTGGCTAGAGTGACAGGGGTCAGCAAGTTTATGGTTGAAAAAGCGTAACAGAACAGACAAGTCCCTGTCCCCTTGTCTGTCCCCTTGTCTGGTCCCCTTGCTTAGAGTATAATTTTAGTTGGCAATAGCAACAAAAAAAACAGGAAGAAGGTAA
>JAENYD010000005.1 GCA_016842005.1 Clostridium thermobutyricum
ACTGACATTTTATCAAGATAATTAACAAGGTGACATTATCACACGATAATCACATATACACAAATTCATGGTTGACATCGGGATAAGTATGTTATAGAATTACGCCTGTAAAGTACTATGCCTTTACAGGCGTTTTGGGTGATAATATGTACGATGAGTTTGTGGAAATCGGCTTCCTGTTTGACTTTTACGGTAAAACCCTTACCGAAAAGCAGAGGGAGATAATAGACCTTTACTATTTCAAAGACCTGTCCCTGGCTGAAATAGGAGAAAACCTCAATATCAGCAGGCAGGCTGTATACGACAACCTGAAAAGAGGCGAGAGACAGCTCAGGCAGATGGAGGAACAACTTGGACTGGTGGAGAGGTTCCTCGCGGAGAAGAATAAGTGGGAGGAAACTGTGCATAAAATGGAACTGGTTATTGGAAAACTACGGGAAGAATGCAGTGTATCCCCTGGGATAATACAGGAGTTGGAAGAGCTGAGAGAAGCGTTTTGTGATATATTGGGAGGTTGAAACAGGTGGCATTTGAAGGTTTAACAGAAAAACTGCAGCAGACCTTTAAAAAACTTAAAGGGAAAGGGAAGCTGTCGGAAAGAGATATAAAAGACGGAATGAGAGAAGTCAAGCTGGCACTGCTGGAGGCTGATGTGAATTTCCTGGTGGTCAAGGATTTTATCAGCCAGGTATCCAGGAGGGCTGTCGGCAGTGAAGTGATGGAAAGCCTCACCCCTGCCCAGCAGGTGATAAAAATTGTCAACCAGGAACTGACGCGGCTAATGGGGGAAGTACCGAGCAAAATCGTGTTTTCTCCCAGAGGGAGCACCAGAATAATGCTGGTAGGCCTTCAGGGGGCCGGCAAGACAACGGCGGCCGCCAAAATCGGACATTACCTCAGGAAGCACAACGGCAAAAATCCTCTTCTGGTGGCATGTGACATATACAGACCCGCTGCCATCAAGCAGCTCCATGTCGCCGGTGAAAGGGCCGGCATTGCGGTCTTTTCCATGGGTGACAGGGTAAATCCCGTGGATATTGCAAAGGCGGGTATAAATGAGGCAAACAACAAAAATAATGACGTAATCATTTTCGATACGGCCGGAAGGCTTCATGTTGATGAAGAACTGATGGAGGAGATAGTCCGGATGAAGGAGAGCATAAATCCGGATGAAATACTCCTGGTGGTGGATGCCATGACCGGGCAGGACGCTGTCAATGTTGCCGAAGCGTTCAATAAAAAAATAGGCATAGACGGTGTGGTGCTTACCAAACTGGATGGTGACACAAGGGGGGGAGCAGCCCTCTCGGTCAAGGCCGTTACCGGCAAGCCGGTAAAATTTGCCGGGACAGGGGAGAAAATCGAGGACCTGGAGCAGTTCTACCCCGACAGAATGGCTTCCCGCATCCTGGGTATGGGTGATATGTTAACTCTCATTGAAAAGGCACAGCAGAATTTTGATGAGAAAAAAGCCATGGAGCTGGAAAAGAAAATGCGGAGCCAGCAGTTTACCCTGGAAGACTTCCTGGAACAGCTCAAGCAGGTAAGAAATATGGGTCCGGTGGACCAGCTGATGGGCATGATACCGGGGTTCAGGCCCGCCGGGGCCGGACCTGTGTCCATAGATGAAAAGCAGCTGGTGAAACTGGAGGCCATCATCAATTCAATGACCCCCGGAGAGAGAAGGGACCCTTCAATAATCAAGGCGGGCAGGAAGAAGCGTATAGCGGCAGGCAGCGGGACCGACATTCAGGATGTAAACAGATTATTGAAGCAGTTTGAGCAGACGAAGAAACTCATGAAACAGATTGGAGAATTACAAAAAAAGCCGGGTAAGGGTAATTTGAAATTTCCCTTTATTTAATAAACAATGGCATGGACTTATTTTAGAAGGAGGTGATTTTATTGGCTGTAAGAATCAGACTTCGCAGGATGGGCGCAAAAAAAAGACCTTTTTACCGAATTGTAGTGGCTGATTCCAGGTCTCCCAGAGACGGAAGATTCATTGAGGAAATAGGTTACTATAATCCCATATCCGAACCAAAAGAGATTAAGATTAACACAGAAAAAGCCCTAGAATGGATTGGCAAAGGTGCAAAGCCTTCGGATACCGTAAAGGCCCTTTTCCAGAAGAATGGAATATACGAGCAGCTTAAGGGAGAATAACATTAACAGTAACAGGAGGTGTGCTCATGAGAGACCTGGTCGAAATAATCGCCAAAGCCCTGGTAGATTATCCCGAGCAAGTGGAAGTGAACCAGATTGAAGGTGAACAGTCGATTATAATTGAGCTCAAGGTTGCACCGGAGGACATGGGAAAGGTAATAGGAAAACAGGGAAGGATAGCAAAATCCATCAGAACCATTGTAAAAGCGGCAGCAACAAGGGAGAGTAAAAGGGTCGTGGTGGAAATAATAGAATAGATAGGTTTGGTGAACCTGACTATTTGTAAAGGCCCGGACATTGAGCCGGGTTTTTGACAAGATATGGCTGGTAACCAGGCAGGTAGGCATCAGGACGGGTCAGAAGAATTCCCTCTTGAATCAGGGATTTGAAAAGGCTGGGTGGTGGCAGCAGGATGGAGTATATTAAAATAGGTTATATTACCAATACCCTGGGGATTAACGGTGAACTGAAGGTTGAACCCCTTACCAGCGATGTTGGCAGGTTTGGCGTGCTGGAATCCTGTTATATAAACATGGGAAAACACAGGAAAAAAGTCCGGCTTGAAAGGTACAGGCGGTACAAGAAAAAACATGTTATCGTCAAGTTCGAAGGCCTTGATGATATAGCCTCGGTGGAGAGATTTAAAGGCAGGTATATGGAGATAGACATGGAGAATGCTGTCCGGCTGCCGGAAGGACACTATTTCATCTTTCAGCTGTTAGGGTGCAGGGTTTATACATCCCAGGGGGATGACCTGGGACAGGTTGTGGAAGTCCTTCAGCCGGGAGGAAATGACGTATACGTTGTCAAAAGTCCGGCAGGAGAGGTGTTGATACCTGCCCTGAAAGACGTTGTCAGGGAAATCGATATAGAGAACAAAACTATTCGTGTAGACCTTCCGGAGGGGTTATTGGAATGAAAATCAATGTACTTACCCTGTTTCCAGAAATGTTTTACGGGGTGCTGAGCAGCAGTATTCTCGGCAAAGCCATTGAAAAGGACATACTGCATATCCGCCTGATCAATATAAGAGATTTTTCCACGGACAGGCACCGGCGGGTGGACGACTATCCGTACGGCGGAGGTGCAGGGATGGTAATGATGCCGCAACCCCTGTATGATGCTGTTGAAAACTCCAGGAAACAGCTGCCTGATGCAAAAGTACTGCTTACAAGCCCGAAAGGCAAAATATTCGACCAGCAGACGGCACGCCGCTTGAGCAGGGAATCCCGGTTGATAATTGTGTGCGGACACTATGAAGGCATTGACCAGCGGGTTATTGACCGTTGTATAGATGAAGAAATATCCATAGGGGATTATATACTTACGGGAGGAGAGCTGCCGGCAATGATAATTGTTGATGCCCTGGCAAGGCTTCTCCCTGAAGTCCTGGGAAGTTCCGCATCCCTTCAGGAGGAGACCTTCGAAAGGGGACTGCTGGAATATCCCCAGTATACAAGGCCCGCACGGTTTATGGATATGGAGGTCCCCGGAGTGCTGCTGTCCGGCAACCATAAGGAGATTGACCGGTGGAGGAGAATGAAGGCCCTGGAAATGACATATGCCAGAAGACCTGATCTGTTGAAAAATGCCAGACTAAGGGAAGACGAGCAAGAATGGCTAAGAAATAAAAATCCATTGTAAATACAGGTATATTGTGCTATAATAACTTTTGGCATTACGGGCGGTCCAATGTCGTACATTGCGGCAAGAACGTCCAGGAGGGAAGGAGGTACGGCAATGGATATATTAAAGATGATAGAAAATCAACAGCAAAAAAAAGATGTTCCCCAATTTAACGTTGGTGATACGGTAAGGGTTCACGTGAAAGTTAAAGAAGGAAACAGGGAAAGGGTTCAGATATTTGAAGGCATTGTTATCAAAAGACAGCACGGCGGCATAAATGAATCGTTTACTGTAAGAAGAATCTCATACGGTGTTGGTGTTGAGAGAACTTTTCTTTTACATTCACCAAAATTTGACAAGATCGAAGTTGTGCGAAAAGGAAAAGTCAGAAGGGCAAGACTTTATTACCTGCGTGACAGAGTTGGTAAAGCTGCTAAAGTAAAAGAAAAACAGAGATAATTGTTATGGGGCTGGGGAGCAGTCCCATAATTTGTTTAAAGGAGAGAAATGGAATGACCGGAAATGCTAAAAGTCAGACCCGAGAGTGGATAGAGTCCATAATATTTGCAATTATTATTGCCATAGCCATAAAGGCATTTTTTGTTGAAACAATACAGGTGGAAGGAAGTTCTATGGTTCCGACCCTGCATGACAGGGAAAGGCTGATGGTGAACAAGATAGGTTATATCATAGACCAGCCTGAGCACGGAGATATTGTGATCTTCAAATATCCGTCCGACACATCCCTTACCTTTATAAAAAGGGTTATTGCCCTGGAGGGGGATACCGTTGAGATAAAAGGACACGAGGTGTATGTAAACGGTCAAAAGCTTGATGAACCATATATTCTGGAAAAGACTATGGGTGAATTTCCGGCAGCCAAAGTGCCGGAGAATACGGTTTTTGTATTGGGAGATAACAGGAACTACAGCAAGGACAGCAGGTACCCGGATGTGGGATTTGTACCTCTGAAATATGTCAAAGGGAAGGCTGTATTAAGACTGTGGCCTTTGCCAATGGAAAGAATTAAGTAATAAGGGACTGGTTGTTATGGAAATACAGTGGTTTCCCGGTCATATGGCCAAGACCAAAAGGCTCATCAAGGAAAACATAAAACTGGTTGACCTGGTGATAGAACTTCTGGATGCGAGGATTCCTTACAGCAGCAGTAATCCCGATTTGAATGAAATAACGGGAGACAGGGAAAGGATTATTGTGCTGAACAAGTCGGACCTGGCAGACCCGGTCATTACTCAGATGTGGAAGAGATATTTCAGGGACAGGGGCATGACGGCTGTTGAAGTGAATTCGATCAAAGGGGAAGGAATTGACATGCTTCTTAAGGAGGTCACCGGGGTGTCCCGCAACATCAGGGACAGGTGGCGTGAAAGGGGCAGACGGCTGAAACCCATAAGGGCTATGATAGTGGGGATACCCAATGTGGGGAAATCTTCCCTTATTAACCGGCTGGCCGGCAGGAGCGCAGCAAGAACAGGGGAAAAACCGGGAATAACCAGGGGGAAACAGTGGATACGGGTGAGCAGAGAGATAATGCTGCTGGATACACCGGGAGTGTTGTGGCCTAAATTTGGAGATGAGAGGGTAGGACTCAATCTCGCCTTTGCCGGCTCAATCAAAGAAGAAATCCTGGACAGGGAAGAGCTCGGGATAAGGCTTATTGAACGGCTGGCTGATATTGATGCAGAACTGTTCAGCCGAGAATACGGTATTGAGGATAGGGAATTGGCGCCCCATGAGGTCCTGGAACAGATTGCATTTAAAAGGGGCTGCCTGATGGGAGGCAATAAAGTGGATATCCTCAGGGCGTCCGGGATCATCATGGAAGATTTCAGGTCGGGGAAACTGGGGAGAATTTCGCTGGAAGTACCGTGTGCGGCACCTTAGAATAAGGTGCCTGTTCTATATTGGCATCACTATAATCCTGCCCGGTAATTCAGGGGATGGAAAGAGGAGAAATTATGAAAACAAGGAGTGTCTCCCAAATACGGGAAATGATAAACGGGGCCTGCAGGGACGAACTGGATGATATAATAGACGAATTGCTGCAAGATGAGAGAATATCGGTACGCCGGATGGGTGAAAGATTAATGAAAAAATTAAAGCAGGAAGACAAAGAACTCGAAAGAATAAATAAGATGAAAGAGATGGAAAACAGATTAAAGGCAAAAGGGTACAGCCTGATAGCCGGAATTGATGAAGCGGGGAGGGGACCGCTGGCAGGGCCGGTGGCAGCGGCGGCTGTGATTCTCCCCCTTGATTTTGCGGTTCCCGGGATAAAGGATTCAAAAAAACTTACGGCGGGCAAAAGGGAAACCTTATATGATGCCATCATCCAGAAGGCTGTCAGCTACGGTGTGGGTATGGTGGATAATCATGAAATTGACCGTATAAATATTTTGCAGGCTACGTACAAAGCAGTGCTTATTGCTGTTGACAGGATGGGCGTTGTACCCGACTGCCTTTTAATCGACGCAATTACTGTTCCGCAGTGTTCCATTCATCAGGAAAGCATAATAAAGGGAGACCAGAAATGCCTGTCCATAGCCGCTGCCAGTATCATTGCGAAAGTGGAAAGGGACAGGTATATGGACAGGATGCATGAAATATATCCCTGTTATAATTTTATCAGCAACAAAGGCTATGGAACCATGGAACACATGGAAGCCTTAAGGAAAAACGGGCCGTCACCAATCCACAGGAAAACATTTATTCGGCAGGTGAACAGGAGATGAATATCAATCAGGTAATTATGGGTATGTCCAATCTGGTTATGGAGAAGCCGGCACCTTTGAACCTGCAGGTAGGAGATGTGCTGGCGGCGAAGGTGGCCGTTGTAAAGGGGGAGATGGTACTCCTGCTTCTTAACAATAAGGTTCCCCTGCAGTCCCGTACCGACGGGCAGTTAGAGCTGAAAGAAGGCCAGCAGGTGGATTTTGTTGTCAAGAGCATGGAAGGCAACAAAGTGGTCCTCCAAATTGCAGAAGGGGCCAGGCCGGCAGGGCAGTCAGCAGATCATCAGATCCGGGCACTGCTGGGACAAATGGGTATGGATACAACCGAGGATGGAATCGAGACAGTCCGTCTGCTGATGAATAACGGGGTACCTGTCACAAAGGAAAACATTGAATCTGCTGCGGCCAGTCTGAAAAGTCTGCAGTACATACTGCAAAATATTGATAAAATGGAAGAGGTTGATTTTCCGGCTGAATTGAAATTACTAAAAATGCCGGTGGAAAAGATTGCAAGATGGCTGGTGCACAAAGAGGAAGGAGGGACTGCTGGCCATGTCCCGGAAAAGGGAGGGCAGATACTCAAAGAAGTACTGCAGCGGATTTCCGCCAGGGATGTGGTCAGGGTATTGAAGACCGGGACAAAATCCACCCCTGAAACTCTGGATATTGTAAAAAATATAAGGGAATATGAAGGCTTCTTCAAGACACTGGTGAAGGGGTTGCAGGGATATCTGGAGCGGGAGGAAGATATGCAGGCCCTGCGGCATGTCTTCAGTGAAGAAATTTTGAAACACAATGGAATTACCCGCCTGTCAAAATTACTGGACCTGCTCAATGACGGGGAAATTGACGGTGAAACAGTGAATACATTGGTCGGCATGATATTTGAGAGGGCGAACATCTTCCACCAGATTTTCAAGGGGTTGAACCTTTTCATAATACCCTTTGTATTTGACAGAAAAATACAGGAAGCTATAATATTAGTTGATGAGGAAAATAAGAGCGACAAGGAAGACAGCAGGGACAGCGTACAGCTGAATATACTGACAAACACCGATTTTCTGGGAAGGATGGAAGTGGCGGTAAGGAAACAGAATAAAACCCTCACATGTTGTTTCTATACACAATCGGAAGAGGTATCAACAGTTATAGTCCGGGAGAAGGATTTCATCGAGGACAGGCTGAATACCCTGGGTTACCGTCTTGCAAAGCTGGAATGCATTACACTGGAAAAACAGCCGATGCTGCCCAGAGAAAAATTTTTTGATATGCGGGTGTGAATGAAATGACCGTAAAAAAAAGGAGAATGGCAGCAACTCTGAAATATGATGAAGGAGATATTGCGCCAAAATTGACTGCTTTCGGAGAAGGAGAGGCTGCCGAAAAGATTATTGAGCTGGCGTTGAAAGAGGGTGTTCCCGTTTACCGGGAAGACAACCTGATAAAGGATTTGAAAAAACTGGAGATTGGCAGGGAAATACCCCCTGAATTATACGAAATAGTAGCCGAAATACTCGCTTTTATTTACTACCTGGATGAAAAAGAAGGGAAGAAAGAATATGATGGAAAAGAAGGAAATAGGGGAAGCAGGTGAACGGGCCGCCAGGGAATACCTGGAAAAAACAGGATACAGAATTGTAGATACCAACTTCAGGACCAGGACAGGGGAAATTGACATAATCGCCTATGACAGTACTGTGCTTGTTTTTGTTGAAGTGAAGACCAGAAGAAGTAAAAGGTTCGGAACCCCGGCCGAAGCGGTCGACTGGAAGAAACAGAAAAAAATCAAAAAAACTGCACTGACCTATCTGGCCAAAAACAGGCTTTTTTACGGCAATATAAGATTTGATATTGTGGAAGTGGTCATAGAGGGTAGTGAGATTAAAAAAATCTGTCTTATAAAGGATGCCTTCCAGGCTGTTGAATAAAGTGGGTGAGAAAATGCTGTCTAAAATCCATAGCTGCTGTTTATGCGGCATGAACGGGATCACCGTTGAAATTGAAACATTTATTACTACAGGGCTTCCGGCTTTCAATATTGTGGGGCTGCCGGACACTGCGGTGAACGAGTCCAGGGAGAGGGTAAGGTCGGCAGTCAAGAACTGCGGCCTTGAATTTCCTCCCAGAAGGATAACGGTTAACATGGCTCCCGCCGACGTAAGGAAAGAGGGTACATACTATGACCTGCCCATTGCCCTGGGGATTTTGCTGTCTTCCGGGCAGATTTGCTGGAAGCTGGATGGATATGATGTGGCTTTTATCGGAGAACTGTCCCTTGGAGGCGACGTTAAACCGATAGATGGTATTTTGCCTATGGCCATATCATTGAAAGAGCTGGGGTTTGAAAAACTGGTTTTACCCGAAGAAAATGCCCCTGAAGCTTCCATGGTGGACGGCATTCAGGTATACGGCATAAGAACGCTCAAACAGGCTGTTGAATATATCAGCGGTCAGCGACAGTTAACGCCCCATATCAGAGAAGGGACTACAGCACAGACGGTTGAAAAGAGAGAGGATTTCAGTGATGTGAAAGGACAGGAAACGGCAAAGAGGGCACTGGAGATAGCCGCTGCCGGTATGCATAATATTATAATGATTGGCCCGCCCGGGTCGGGGAAGACCATGCTTGCAAGGAGGCTGCCCACTATACTGCCCCCCCTGTCCCGGGAACAGGCCATGGAAGTTACCAAGATATACAGTATCGCCGGGGAATTGAAGGGAAGGCCGGCAGTCTTTCAGCCGCCCTTTCGGGCACCTCATCATAACATTTCAGCCGCTTCCCTGGTTGGGGGAGGCAAGATACCCAGGCCCGGAGAAATAAGTCTTGCCCACCACGGGGTCCTCTTCCTGGATGAAATGCCTGAATTCCCGCGAAAGTCCCTGGAATCTCTCAGGCAGCCTATGGAGGATGAGATGATTACTGTTTCCAGGGTTAATGCTACATATTCGTATCCTTCCAAGTTCTTGCTTGTGGGCAGTGCCAACCCGTGTCCCTGCGGCTATCTGGGAGATGCAAAGAGGGAATGCAGGTGCTCTCCCCACGAAATAAGGAGATATTTTGGCAGGATATCAGGACCGCTGCTGGACAGGATTGACCTGCAGGTAGAAATCCGAAGGGTTGATTTTGAGGACTTCGACAGAAACCGGACAGGGGATTCCTCGGCAGAAATCGGTAAAAGAGTAATCAAGGCAAGGAAAATCCAATATAATAGGTTCAGAGGAAAGGGGATATCGTATAATTCCCAGTTGACACCCCGGGATATGGACATTTACTGTGCCATAACCGGCGAACAGAGGGATTTCCTTAACAGGGCCTACGAAAGGCTGCACCTGAGCGCCAGGGGATATTACAAGGTACTCAAGGTTGCCAGGACTATAGCCGACCTTGCGGAGAGAGAGGCAATGCAAATCTCGGATATTGCAGAAGCCCTTCAATATAGAAATTTTTATTTAAGGGATGATATGTAATGAAGCAGGACAAATATTTAATCTGGCTGGCCGGTGTAAAGAAAATCGGACCCGTCAGGATGAAGCGGCTCCTTGAGCATTTCGGCTCGGCAAAGGCCGTATGGGAGGCAAAACCCCATGAACTGCTCAAAATTGAAGGAATAAATAAAGAGTTGTGTCATAACATAATATCTAGCAGGAAAGAAGATAAACTGGAAACCTATTTAAATAACTTAACAAAATTTGGCGTAATGACAATCGATATCAATTCGGGGTTTTACCCGGAACTTCTGAAGGAGACATATACCCCGCCGTATCTGCTGTACCTGAAGGGTGATATAAATATTCTTAAAGGTAACTGCATTGCGATTGTGGGTTCCAGGAATGCCAGCTACTACGGAAAAAAAGTGGCCTTTAAACTGGCCGGCCAGCTTGCAAGACGGGGCTTTGTGATAGTAAGCGGTCTTGCCAGCGGGATTGACAGCTATGCCCACAAAGGGGCCCTCTCGGTAGGAGGGAAAACCATTGCAGTGCTGGGAAACGGACTGGATGTGGTATATCCCAGAGAAAACTATTCTTTAATGAAGGAAATTTTCCGTAGCGGGTTAATGCTCAGCGAATATCCACTGGGAACAAGCCCCCTTAGAGGAAATTTTCCTGCCCGGAACAGGATTATAAGCGGGTTGTCCTTGGGAACAGTTGTGGTGGAAGCTTCGGAACGCAGCGGGGCGCTGATTACTGCTGATTTCGCCCTGGAACAGAACAGGGAAGTGTTTGCGGTTCCGGGTAATATCAACAGTCCCACCAGTGTAGGTGCCAACATGCTTATAAAACAGGGAGCCAAAATAGTAAACTCGGTTGAAGATGTACTGGAGGAACTCCCGGTAAATGTTGGGACTAAAAAAATCCCAAAGGGTGATTCAGACGGAAAAACCGGAACAAAATCAGAAGGAAAAGTTCTGAATTTTATCGGCTGGCAGCCCATACACATTGAAGACCTTCAGAAAGAAACCGGACTGCAGGCCGGGGAACTTAACGCTTTCCTGGCACGTCTGGAAGTGGATGGGAGCATAGAGAGGCTGCCTGGCAATTATTATGTCTTAAAGGAATAGCGGAGGTGAAACAAATGGCAAAATACCTTGTAATTGTGGAATCACCGGCAAAGGCAAAAACCATTAAAAAATTCCTGGGAAAAGGTTATAAAGTCGAGGCTTCCATGGGTCATGTAAGGGACCTCCCCAAAAGCCAGATGGGCGTCGATATTGAAAACCGGTTTGAGCCTAAATACATCACCATTAGAGGTAAGGGTCCTGTGTTAAGCAAAATCAGAAAAATGGCCAGAGATGCGGACAAAGTATTTCTGGCTACCGACCCGGATAGAGAAGGAGAGGCCATATCATGGCATCTGACGCATATACTGGACATAGACGACCATTCGCCGTGCAGGATTGAATTCAATGAGATAACCCGTGATGCAATAAAAAAGGCCATTAAGACGCCGAGACCCATCAATGAAAAACTGGTTAACGCCCAGCAGGCACGGCGCATTG
Source organism: Clostridium thermobutyricum (assembly GCA_016842005.1). Taxonomy (GTDB): domain Bacteria; phylum Bacillota; class Clostridia; order Ch29; family Ch29; genus JAENYD01. Next base: position 11,543 of record JAENYD010000005.1, read on the forward strand.
TTGACAGGCTTGTTGGTTATAAAATAAGTCCTCTGCTGTGGAAAAAAGTCAGGAAGGGTTTAAGTGCCGGAAGGGTGCAATCTGTATCTTTGCGTTTGATTTGTGACAGGGAAGACGAGATTGAGAATTTTGTGCCGGAAGAGTACTGGACCATAACGGCCCATCTCAGGAGAAAAGGTGAAAATAAGACCTTCGAGGCTGAGCTCCATTCGTTTAAAGGGAAAAAAATATCCATAAAGACAAAACAGCAGGTGGAGGATATAATAGCCCGGATAAAGGGCCGGCCTTTTACAGTCAGCCGGATAAACAAGGGGACAAAGACAAGAAGCCCTTCCCCTCCCTATACCACCAGCAGTCTCCAGCAGGATGCCTATAATAAACTGGGATTCAGCGCAAAAAGAACCATGATTACCGCCCAGCAGCTTTATGAAGGTATTGATATAAAAGGAGAAGGGTCTGTGGGACTGGTAACCTATATACGAACGGATTCAACACGGGTCTCGGATGAAGCGATGAAACAGGTACGGGACCTGATTGAAGAGAAATGGGGAGAAGGCTATCTCCCCGAAAAACCCAGAATATATAAAGGCAAAAAAGGTGCGCAGGATGCCCACGAAGCAATAAGGCCGACATCGGCTAACAGGCACCCGGACAATATCAAAGGGTCTCTCAAGCCGGACCAGTACAAGCTTTACAGGCTAATATGGCAGCGTTTTGTTGCCAGCCAGATGACAAATGCACGGTATGACACTCTGACTGTAAATATTGAGAACGGTGATTATACCTTCAGGGCAAGCGGGTCCAAACTGGTATATAAGGGATTTTTGGAAGTATTTAAAGATGATAAAGATGATAAGAAAGAGAGGGACATTCCGTTGCTCAACGAAGGGGAAGTCCTCAATGTGAAAAAACTGGCGGACAAACAGCACTTTACACAGCCTCCCGCCAGGTATACCGAGGCATCCCTGATAAAAACCCTGGAAGAAGAGGGGATTGGACGGCCCAGTACCTATGCGCCGATAATATCCACAATTATTCAAAGGGGATATGTGGAGAGGGAAAAGAAGTCACTGAAGCCGACCTATCTCGGTGGAGTGGTAAACGGCGTTATGAAGGAGTACTTTAAGGATATAGTGGACATAGATTTTACTGCAGAAATGGAAAAAAAGCTTGATGAAATTGAAGACGAGGGGATTGACTGGAAAAAAGTGGTGGAAGAATTTTATCAGCCTCTGGAACACATGGTTCAATTCGCAGAAGGGGAAATGGCCAAAATAGCCATAGAAGAAAAGGAAACCGATGTGGTATGCGAAAAATGCGGACGGAACATGGTTGTCAAGCACGGCAGATATGGAAAATTTCTGGCATGTCCCGGGTTCCCCGAGTGCAGAAATACAAAACCTTATCTGGAAAAAACCGGTGCGAACTGCCCCAGGTGCGGGGGAGATATTGTCATCAGGAAAACCAGGAAAAAGCGGTCATTTTTCGGGTGTATCAACTATCCGGAGTGTGAGTTTGTTACCTGGGATAAACCAATCGGGGAAAAGTGCCCGGAGTGTGGAAACAATCTGGCGGAAAGAAATAACAGGGGCAGAAGGGAGATTGTATGTCTGAACGAGGAATGCGGTTATACAAGAAAAAGATGAAGAGCAGGTGCTTGTTATGGATGCAGTAAAGGTAATAGGAGGGGGACTGGCAGGAAGTGAAGCGGCATGGCAGCTTGCCCTCAGAGGAATGGAAGTACAACTGTACGAGATGCGGCCTGAAAAATTTACCCCGGCCCATCATACCGCCCATTTCGCCGAACTGGTCTGCAGCAATTCGTTTCGTTCAGTAGGCATGGAAAACGCTGCAGGGCTGTTAAAAGAAGAGATGAGGCAGCTGGGTTCCCTGATAATGGAATGTGCGGACAGGAACAGGGTTCCGGCGGGAGGGGCCCTGGCGGTCGACAGGGAAAGCTTCTCGGGAGAGGTAACTGCCAGGTTGCATGGACACCCGAAGATTACCATTATCCATGAAGAAGTGGAGGCGATTCCGGACGGTAATGTTGTAATTGCATCCGGACCGCTGACGTCAGAACCCCTGACTGAAAGCATAAAGAAGACCGTAAATGCAGGGTGCCTTTATTTTTATGATGCTGCTGCGCCTATAATTACCTATGAATCCATAAATAAAGACATTGCATTCAGGGCCTCAAGATACGGAAAAGGAGGAGCCCATTACCTTAACTGTCCCATGAATGAAGCTGAATATGACAGGTTCTGGACCGAACTTGTAAATGCAGAGGTATCCCCCCTGAAGCCCTTTGAGAACTTGAAAGTATTTGAAGGGTGCATGCCTGTGGAAGTAATGGCCGGAAGAGGCAGGAATACGTTGATTTTTGGTCCTTTGAAACCGGTCGGATTAATTGACCCCCGTACAGGGAAAAGGCCCTTCGCAGTTGTTCAATTGAGGCAGGATAACAAAGAAGGTTCCTTATATAATATGGTTGGATTCCAGACCAACTTGAAGTGGGGGGAACAGAGAAGGGTGTTCAGCATGATACCCGGCCTTGAAAAAGCGGAGTTTGTGAGGTACGGCGTTATGCATCGCAATACGTATATAAATTCTCCCCGGGTCCTTAATGCCACACTGCAGTCACGGCTCAACCCCAGGCTTTTTTTTGCAGGACAGATTACAGGAGTGGAGGGATATATCGAATCTGCTGCAACAGGTATTGTGGCGGGTATCAATATGTACAGGGTTTTAAAGAATAAAGCCCCTGTGATATTACCGAGAGAAACAGCAATCGGCGCCCTTCTCAGTTATATATCCGATGAAAGCATAAGTTCCTTTCAACCAATGCATGTGAATTTCGGCATTATGCCCCCTCTGGAGGGAAAAATCCGGGATAAAAAGAAAAGAAATCAGAGGTTATCGGCCAGAGCGCTGGAAATGATAAAAACTATAGATTTAAGGTGAAAAATTGTTGTATTTTTTTGAATTTTGTGTTAATATCATTTAGCCATAGTTTTATTAAATATGTATATAATGCTTTTGGTAGGCAATCGGATATGTACCGTTTACCCGTGACATGTTTTATACATAGAAGGTGGTGTGTATAGTGATTAAAGGTACTACTATAGTGGCAGTGAGGAAGGAAGGGCAGGCAGCCATTGCCGGTGACGGACAGGTAACCATTGGAGAAAACACTGTTATGAAACATACGGCTAAAAAAGTGAGAAAGATATATGATGATAAAGTCCTTATAGGATTTGCCGGTTCTGTAGCGGACGCCCTGACACTTACCGAGAAATTCGAGAGGAAACTTGAACAATACGGAGGAAATCTCAGAAGGGCTGCGGTGGAGCTTGCCCGGGACTGGAGAACAGATAGGGTGCTGAGGAGACTGGAGGCCATGCTTATTGCCCTTGACAAAGATTATCTGCTGGTTATTTCGGGAAATGGAGAGGTTATCGAGCCTGATGACAATATTGCCTCTGTGGGTTCCGGAGGGGCCTATGCCCTTGCAGCCGCAAAAGCGCTGTATCATAATACCAGTCTGAGTGCGAAAGAGATTGCGGAAAATGCATTGAGGATTGCGGCCTCTATATGCGTTTACACTAATGACAATATAACAGTATTGGAATTGTAAAGAGGTGATGGTAGCTGTGAATGAGTTAACCCCGGTGCAGATTGTGAAGGAACTGGATAAGTATATCATCGGACAGGATAAGGCGAAAAAATCAGTGGCCGTAGCCCTGAGAAACAGGTACAGAAGAAAACAATTGCCTGAAGAACTGCAGGAGGAGATAAAACCCAAAAATATTCTGATGATAGGTCCCACCGGTGTGGGAAAAACAGAAATAGCCAGAAGGCTGGCCAGACTGGTTAATGCCCCCTTTGTAAAGGTTGAGGCAACAAAGTTTACTGAAGTGGGATATGTAGGCAGGGACGTGGATTCAATGGTAAGGGACCTTGTCGAAACATCCATAAGGATGGTCAAGAATCATGAACTGAAGGAAGTACAGAACAGGGCGGAAAAATTGGCGGAGGACAGGATAGTTGAAATCCTTGCGCCTTACCCCAGAAAAGCGTCTTCTTTTAAAAACCCCTTCGAAGCATTGTTCGGCAACGGGGGAAAGTCGGTACAGGATGAGAACATCGAAACCAAAGACTATGAAAACATTGAGGAAGAGAGAAGAATTATCCGCTCCAAACTTAAAATAGGCGAGCTGGAGGAAGAGGTTATTGAGATAGAAGTGGAAGACAAAGGCGATGGAGCAGTACAATTCTTTACCGGTCTGGGAGCCGAAGAGATGAGTATAAACTTTCAGGACCTCTTTGGGGGTGTTTTCCCGGGCAGAAAGAAAAAGAGAAAGGTAACGGTGAAAGAAGCAAGGAAAATTCTTACGCAGGAAGAAGCCAATAAGCTTATAGACATGGACCAGGTAATATCAGGCGCTATCAGCAACGCAGAACAGAGAGGTATAATTTTCCTTGATGAGATAGATAAAATAGCCAGCAGGGACTTTAGAGGAGGTCCGGATGTATCCCGGGAGGGGGTCCAGAGGGATATACTTCCCCTTGTGGAGGGAAGTACGGTAATGACCAAGTACGGTCCTGTAAAGACCGATCATATATTGTTTATTGCAGCCGGGGCGTTCCATATTTCAAAACCCTCGGATTTAATCCCGGAACTCCAGGGACGGTTCCCGATCAGGGTGGAACTGGATAACCTCACAGAAGAAGACTTCAAGAGAATACTTACCCAGCCTAAAAATGCCATAATCAAACAGTATATTGCTCTTCTGGAGACCGAAAACATTAAAATAACAGTCCAAGACAGTGCAATAGAGCAATTGGCCCACATAGCATATGCGCTTAACGAATCAGACGAGAATATAGGAGCAAGAAGACTCCATACAATTGTTGAGAAATTGTTCGAAGAGATATCATATTCAGCAGCCACAATGGAGAACAGTGAAGTGGACATTGATGATGCATACGTGAAGGAACAGCTGAAGGACCTTATCAGGGAGAAGGATATAAACAAGTTTATACTATAATGCGTTACGAGGAGGATAAATAATGAGCCACACTGTACTGGAAAAAATGAGAAAGATAAACAAGATACTGCAAAGACAGGCAAACCGCCCTATTAATTTCTATGAGCTGAGCAGTGTCCTTAGTAAAATTCTCTATGCCAATATATATGTGGTCGGTACAAACGGTCATGTGCTCGGTTTCGGCCTGACAGAAGGTTACAACTGCAATGTGGTGGTGGAAGAAATCCTTGAAGGGAAAAAGCTCCCCGAAAAATTAAATCAGGAACTGCTTGATGTACAGGAAACCAAAGTGAATGTCATAAACAATGAACATGACTGCATTATAGATTCTGATATTCGCTGCCCTTACAGTGAAAGGTATAATGTATTTATACCTATAAACGGAGGCGGAGAGAGGCTGGGAACTCTGATCCTGTCGAGGTCCCATGACGAATTCAATGATGAGGATGTTGTCCTGGGTGAACACAGTGCCACCGTGGTAGCCCTTGAGATACTGTATTCGGTAAGTCATAAGAAAGAGGAAGAGGCAAGGGAAAAGGCAGTTGTCCAGATGGCCATAGGCACCCTCTCATACTCTGAACTGGAGGCAATGGAGCATATTTTCAGAGAATTAAACGGAAAAGAGGGACTGCTGGTAGCCAGCAAGATTGCCGACAGGGTAGGAATAACCCGTTCGGTTATTGTAAATGCCCTCAGGAAATTCGAGAGCGCCGGTGTTATTGAGTCCAGGTCACTGGGTATGAAAGGGACATACATCAAGGTTTTGAACAACAAACTCATTGATGAACTGAAAAAATTCAGAACGTGATTTAAAAACTATATTAAATTAATGCAAAAAAGGAGGATTATGTTAAGATTTGTAGAATTCTAAAAATAATGAAATCCGATAAGGGCAAACCCATCTAAAGATGGGGACGCAAAGCCACGGGCCTAAGGAGGTTAATGACTACCACTATGGCAGCCGGGTTGCCGGAAAGAAGGCTTATTATTTGCTGCTTCGCCGGTTATCGCGGCGATGCAGTTTTTTTTGGCTTCTGGGGGCATATACATCCATATAGACCTAAATCTGCTGCTGATTAAAAAAATCGAATAATTTGCTTAACCTTGAAGGAAATTGGCAATTATTATCGAAATATTAAAAGATAATCCGGCCAATTGAGGATGAATATAGCTTACATGCTTTTAATAGGCGGAGGTGGTTATTTTATGAAAGGAGAGTTAAACAGTATTTCCATACTGAGAAAGGCGCTGGATGCTGCATGGCTCAGAAATCAGGCAATCTCCAATAATATATCCAATGTGGATACGCCTAATTACAAGGCCTACAGAGTGAAGTTTGAAGATATGTTGAAGGATGCCGTGGAAAACAGAAGTATTCAGGGATACAGAACAAACAAGAAGCATATTCCTGTTGGAGGCGGCAGACTGGACAACGTTAAACCGGTGGTTTCACGGGTAAACAATACCAGTACCCGGGAAGACGGAAATAATGTAGATATAGATACTGAAATGGCCAACCTGGTTAAAAATAATATTATGTACCAGGCACTGGCAGACCAGATATCCGGGAAATTTGAAAGGCTCAAGAATGTTATTAATGGAGGCGGGAGGTAGATTTTATGGGAATTTTTGATGCCATAAACATAAGTGCTTCCGGATTAACTGCTCAGCGGATGAGAATGGATATTATATCCAAGAACATTGCCAACGCCAACACTACAAGGACTGATAACGGACTGCCTTACAGGCGACAGGTAGTGGTTTTTGAAGAGCATAAAAGCGATGTTCCTTTTTCGGCTTATCTCACCCGGGAGAGCAGGAGACTGATTCAGGGCGACGGTGTAAAAGTAACCGCCATCAAGGAGGATAACGGTCCTTACAAGAGGGTATACGACCCCGGTCATCCTGATGCCGATAAGGAAGGATACGTGTTAATGCCCAATGTGGACATTGTAACTGAAATGGTGAACATGATATCCGCCACAAGGGCTTATGAGGCCAATGTTACCGTATTGAACGGCACAAAAGGAATGGCGATGAAGGCATTGGAGATTGGAAGAGGTTAGGAGGGTAATAGGAGATGAAGATAACTTTTCCGGAAACAGTTAGTCTGAACAACGTTATATATCGGAACAACACTGAAGAAAAGGACCAGGAAATCAAATTCGGGGATTTTCTGGCCAGCGCCATTGAGAAGGTGGACAGCCTGCAAAAGAAAGCGGACGCTTCCGCTATAGCTCTTGCCACAGGAGATGCAGAGAACTTGCATAACGTAATGATAGACATGGAAAAAGCGGAAATAGCACTGCAGTTTACAATCCAGGTGAGGAACAAGGTTTTGGAGGCATACCAGGAAATAATGCGAATGCAGGTTTAACACTGACCCTGTTATGGAGGAGTGACCTGAATGGGAGAAAGCATAAACAAGATGATAAAACAGCTGAATGAATTCTGGCAGGGCAGGTCAAAAACTCAGAAGATTAAGATAGCAGCCAGTGCTGCTCTTCTGCTTGCAAGTATTTCCATATTGTTATTTTTCACGTCCCGACCGGAAATGGTTCCCCTTTACAGCCAGCTTGATATAAAGGATGCCGGGAATATTGCAAACAAGCTGGATGAACTGAACGTCAACTGGAAGGTGGGCGGTAGTGAAACCGAAATACTTGTTCCCAAAGAAGAAGTGAACCGTTTGAGGATGCAACTGGCTACCGAAGGGCTTCCAAGAAACGGTTTTAGTCTTGTGGAAGCCCTTGACAATACAAGCCTGGGTACCACGGATATGGAAAGAAAAACACGGATCAGACTGGGACAGGAATATGCCATTGCCGGTGCCATAGAAACCATAGAAGGCGTAAATTATGCCCAGGTTAATCTGTACATACCGGATGACAACCTCTTTGCATTAAGCAGTCAGGAGTATGAAGCCAGTGCGGGGGTCATCCTTCAGATGGAACAGGGGGTTGAACTTTCCCGGGAACAGATAGAAGGGATCATTAAATTCATATCAAAAAGTGTTAAGGGCTTGAAGATTGAAAACATATCCATAATCGACCAGACAGGAAGAGAGCTTACGGTGGACAATTATACCGTTCAGGGCAGACTGCTGAAACAGATGGAAATCGAGAATAACAGCCAGCAGAGACTCCAGAGAAGCCTGAAAGAGTTTCTTGAGACTGCCTACGGAAAAAACAATGTTGATGTACGGGTAAACCTGAAGCTTGATTTTGACAGCAAGGTTACAAATATAGTAAGGTTCGAGCCGCCCATAGCCGGTGATACCAAGGGACTGGTGCGGAGTATGGAAGAACTGGAAGAACACACCACCAATGATGCTACCGGAGGCATACCCGGTACCGACAGCAATCCCGACGAGAATATCAGCTACGGAGAAGTGGAAAATGAGACCTCCAAATATGATAAGGTCAACCAGATAGTCAATTACGAGTTGAATGAAATCAAAGAGCAGATTGTCCAGGCCCAGGGGCAGGTAAGAAGTCTTTCGGTGGCGGTGCTTATCAACAGAAACGTCCTGGCCCAGGACCTGACAGGACAGCAGAAAACCGATATAAGCAACATGGTGGCAGCGGCTGCCGGAATAGATGCAAACCTGGTTGAGATACAGACTCTGCCCTTTGATACTACATTTGTTGATGCAATGAATGAAAGGTTTGAGGAAAGAGAGAGATTTGAAAGGATTAAATTCTACACCTATCTGGGTGGAATTGCTGCGGTACTGCTGGCAGGTCTTATATCTACAGCCCTGGTTGTGAGGAGGAGACGGCGGAAGAAAGAGATGGAGTTACTTGCCGGGGCCGATATTGGTAGAGAAGATGTGGAAGATATAAATATTGTGCAGGACCAATCCGCATCCAAGAAGCAGGTGGAGAGGTTTATTGACAGAAAACCTGACGAAGCGGCACAATTACTTAAATCCTGGCTTAGTGAGGAGTAGGAGTTGAGGATATGGTTACCAAGAAAGGGGATTTAACAGGCAAACAAAAAGCTGCAGTACTTCTTATTGCCCTTGGTCCTGAGAATTCCGCAAAGATTTTTAAACACCTGAATGATGAGGACATAGAGGAATTAACTCTTGAAATTGCCAACATGAGAAAGGTAACACCTGAACTGAAAGAAAAGATAATCGAGGAGTACTATCAGCTTTGCATAGCCCAGGAATACATATCTGAAGGTGGTATAGAGTACGCAAAGGAAGTACTGGAAAAAGCCCTGGGAAGCCAAAAGGCATTGGATATAGTCAACAGGCTGACTTCCTATTTACAGGTTAAACCTTTTGATTTTGTGAGAAAAACAGACCCTGACCAGATACTCAATTTTATTCAGAACGAGCATCCCCAGACTATCTCTCTGGTATTGGCATACCTGAACCCCCTGCAGGCCGGCGCAATACTGTCGGCTCTTCCACCGGAAAAGCAGGCGGAAGTAGCCAAGCGGATTGCCATAATGGACAGGACATCGCCTGAAATTATCAAAGAAGTGGAAAAGGTCCTGGAAAAAAATCTGTCTTCTATGGTTGTCCACGATTATACCTCTGCCGGAGGTATCCAGGCAATTGTGGACATCCTGAACTCTGTTGACAGGGGTACCGAGAAAAATATCATGGAAACCCTTGAGGCCGATGATACAGAACTGGCAGAGGAAATCAAGAAGCGTATGTTTGTATTTGAAGATATTATTACCCTTGATAACAGGTCAATCCAGAGGTTCCTGCGAGAAGTGGACAACGATATTCTTTCGATTGCACTCAAGGGGGCCAATGACGAGGTTTCCAATGTAATATTCAACAACATGTCCAAACGTCTGGCAGAGATGATAAGAGAAGATATGGAATATATGGGTCCTGTGAGATTGAGGGATGTGGAAGAAGCCCAGCAGAAAATTGTGAATGTTATTCGCAGACTGGAAGAAGCGGGAGAAATAGTTATTTCTAGAGGCGGAGGAGATGAGATAATTGTCTAGGGTACTGAAATATAACAGAATAGTACTGGGAGAACCTCTGGAAATACAGGACAGCACTATGCCCTATCAGGCTGAAGAATGTACTGCCGGTGATGGTGAAATTAAAGAGAATTCTGATACCGAGTCCGAACAGATACGGGTTCAGATAATGAAAACGGCCGAACACGAAAAAAAGGCCATACTGGAGGAGGCCAGCCGGCGGGCCAGGCAGATAATGGATGATGCCGCAGAAAAGGCGGAGGGAATTACCCGGGAGGCCTTTAATAAAGGGTATGAAGAAGGACAGGAAAAGGGATATATGGAAGGGCTTCAAAACGGGAGAAAGGAAGGCCTTGAAACGGTTGCCGCCCTGGAGGCGGAGCTGCTGGAGGCAAAGAAGAACATTGCAGAGATGAAGGAAAGGGCCCTGAGAGAAGCAGAAGGCAAGATTGTTGAGCTTGTGCTGGATATCTCCAGGAAGGTTATAGGACGGCAGATAGATACTGACAGGGAAGCGGTTTTAAGTATTATAAGAAAGGCAATGAACAGGTGCCCTGTTTCCAGCAAAGTTAACATGAGAATTGCTCCCGAAGATTATGATATTGTACTTTCGTCGAAGGACAAGCTGTTACGGGAAGCAGAAACCGTGTCCGAACTCGAGATTGTCATGGACAACAGCCTTGCCCCGGGAAGCTGTGTCCTGGAAACCGAGGCCGGCTTTATTGATACAAGTGTGGAAACACAGCTCAATAGAATAGAAAAGTCTTTTAAGGAGCTGCTGAACTATGAGCAGTACTGACCTGGACAAGTATGTTGCTCTTCTGGACAGCATAGATACCGTCAAATACAGCGGAAGGATCAACAAGGTAATAGGGCTGACCATTGAGTCAACAGGTCCTTCGGTAAACATGGGAGAGATATGCGAAATCTACTCAGCAAAAAACCGCACCCCCATAAAAGCCGAGGTTGTCGGCTTCCGGGAAAACAGGGTACTGCTCATGCCCCTGGGCGATATGGAGGGCATAGGTCCCGGAAGTACTGTTGTTGCCACAGGAGACACCCTGAAAGTACCGGTGGGGGAAGAGATGCTGGGAAGGGTTATTGACGGCCTGGGAGAACCGATTGACGGCAGAGGACCAATAAAATTCGACACCCTGTATTCGGTTTCAAACACACCGCCCAATCCCCTGGCCCGCCAGCGGATTAGAGAGGTGCTTCCACTGGGCATCAAGGCAATTGACGGTCTTTTAACCTGCGGTAAGGGACAGAGGGTAGGCATATTTTCAGGCAGCGGCGTGGGGAAAAGTACCCTTATGGGTATGATTGCCCGCAATACTTCTGCCGATATAAATGTAATAGGGTTAATTGGCGAAAGGGGCAGGGAGGTAAGGGAATTTATCGAGAACGACCTGGGAGAAGAAGGTTTGAAGCGCTCGGTGGTAATAGTGGCCACATCCGACCAGCCGGCCCTTGTGAGGTTGAAGAGCGCCCTGCTGGTAACCTCAATAGCTGAATTCTTCAGGGATAAAGGTAAAGACGTAATCCTTATGATGGACTCATTATCACGGTTTGCCCTGGCACAGAGGGAAGTGGGGCTGGCCATCGGTGAACCCCCTGTGAGCAGGGGATATACCCCTTCAGTATTTGCAATACTGCCAAAACTGCTGGAGAGAACCGGTACCTCATCAGTGGGCTCGATTACCGGACTGTACGCGGTACTGGTAGATGGAGATGACATGAATGAACCGATAGCTGATGCGGTAAGGGGTATTCTGGATGGTCATATAGTATTGTCCAGAAAACTCGCAAACAAAAACCACTTTCCCGCAGTTGACATACTGGCCAGTATCAGCCGGCTCATGCCGAACATAGTGGAAGAAAGACATTTGGAACAGGCCAGAAAGATAAAGGAAATAGTCGCCACATACAGGGAGGCGGAAGACCTGATCAGTATAGGTGCTTATGCTAAAGGTAACGACCCGAAAATTGATTATGCCATAGAGAATATAGACAGGATAAATAAATTTCTGAAACAGGGGATAAACGAAAATGCAGACTACTGGAATATGCTGGACGAAATCCTATCAATTGTTGATTGAGAGGTGCTGAAATGAATACTAGTTTCAAATTCAAGCTGCAGAAGGTGCTGGATTATAAAGAATTGCAGGAGAAACAGAAAATGGGCGAAATGGCTAATGCGATGCAGTTGCTGCAAGAGGAAAAGAAGGCCCTGGACAGGCTGTTAATGGAAAAGGAGTGGACCTTCTCACAGATGAACGTCCAGAGCAGCAAGGGAGTACAGGCCGGGTATCTGACACAGTACAACAGGTATCTGGAATCGCTGAACACCTTTATAGACGAGCAGAGAACAAGCCTGAACCTTGCCGAGAACAAGGTTGACCGGTGCAGGGAAAGCCTTGTAGAAGCCTCCGTAAATAAAAAAATAATGGATAAACTGAAGGAAAAATATTACCATAGATTTCTCTATCAAATCAACAGGGAGCAGGAAAAGGAAGTGGAAGACGTAGTAAACTTTAATACCATTAAGGTGTAGGAGGTAACAATGAAGACCGCCAAAAAAGAAAAATCCCCTGCCGGAAAAGGCAAAAAAATCTTAATATTCATTGTTATTATATTGGTTGCCTCTGCGGCTACCTTTGGTGTTATGATAGCCTTCAACATAGGGAATACCGGAGTGAAGACAAATAATTTTCTGGCTACCCTGCCTGTTGCAAAACATTTTTTCAAACCAATAGGACCTGTAAAGACACCGCAGGAACTGGAGGAAGAAAAACTGGAGGCCCAGAGAAAACAACTGGAACTGGAAAAGACTCAAATGGACGAGTTTTCCGAGCAACTGGCCCAATGGGAACTGCAGTTGAAGGCCAAAGAATCAGAATTGATTGACCGGGAGAAATATATTGAGGGCCTGAGGCGAAAATTGGAAACCCGTCTGGATAACATAACCAAACTGACAGAGTATTATGAAAAAATGGAACCCGAAGATGCGGTGGAGATTTTGAACAATATTGCCGATAATGAATTAGTGGTGGTTATTTTAAAAAATATGAAACAGCAGAACACTTCGGAGATACTTGCTCTTATGGAGCCCGCCAGAGCCGCCAGGCTCATGGAAATGATGGCTCCACAGGAGTAATTATATAAAACTACCGGGAAGGAGGTGATACATATGGAAGCAGTAAAAATGCCTGTGCCGGCGGAAGTATCCCCTAAACCGGCAGACAGCCTGCCTGCCATTATAGGTCAACGGGGAAAAAACGGGGAGAAACTTTCATCCCCTTTCAGCAGCATGATGAAGGAGAAAATTGAATCCCTGGCCGGAACAGAAGATGTGGAGCAGGCGGATTGCCAGGCTGAAGAAGATGCTTTAGTGCAACTGCCTGTGATAATGACCTTCTTTCAGGGTGAAGCTCCCCTGGAATCATCCGGAGCCGATGGGGCAGTGGAAAGTGCAGAGATGCAGGTGATGTCGCCGGACAGCCTCCCGCTGAAAGACACGGTAGTTGCAATTCCTGTTGAAGAGACGGTTCCGGTACTGACAGATGAAAATAATGCCCCTCAGCTTAATACCGGAGAAGATACACCGGAAACGGTGCCCGAAGCTGTGAAACCACTGCTGCAGGCAGAGGAAAATGCTGGGGATACCGTGGAAAATGCCGTGCAGACTGCGAAGGATGCCGCGACAATGAACCCGGAACGGCTGAAGGAGCAGGAGACAGTTAACACAATGAAAGATGCAGCACTTTCGCCCGTAAATAAAGATGCCCCGGCAAACAAGCTGGAACCCGTACCGAACAGCAGCCAATCCAAACAGAATATGGAAAAACAGGATACCGGGCCGGAGGGCAGGGATAGCCAACCCGTGACAGCGGTGAAAGGAACCGGTATTCAGGAAACAAAAGTGCAAGATATGGCTAAACCCCAGATATTCATAGAAAACAGCCAGGCCGATGTGAAAGAAAAAGTGGATGAAATACGCATCCCTGTTTCCGAAAGCGTTGATGTCCAGAGAAAAGAGATAATAGCAAAGCTGGCTGACAGAATCAGGGTAATGGTGGCGGATAACAGGTACGAAATAAGCATACAGCTGAAACCGGAGAGTCTGGGAAGGGTGAACCTCAGGCTGGAGATGGCCAACGGAGTGCTGAACGGGCGGATAGTGGTCCAGAACGCCCTGGTAAAAGAGACGGTGGAGAACAACCTCCCACAGCTGAGGAACAGCCTTGAACAGCAGGGCATACCGCTGAGCGGTTTTTCGGTGGATGTAAGGGGCGGCAGGGATTTTGCCCGGCAGTCCTCTGAAGGCGGCAGGAAACCGGTGATGATTGTAAAATCACCAAACTCCGTGTACCAGGATGACGAAAAAGAGCAATACGTAAAATGGAACGGAAGCGGAACGGTTGATTATTTGGCATAGGAGGTGAGATTATGCAGGTAACAGGAACCACCAGTACAGGTGACCAGAGCACAAGCTATGAAAGCACTGTGACAAAAAGTGCGGAAATGGGGAAAGATACCTTTCTTCAACTGCTGGTTAACCAGTTGAAAAATCAGGATCCCCTTAACCCGGTTGATGACAAGGAATTTCTGGCCCAGATGGCCCAGTTCAGCACCCTTGAGCAGATGCAGAACCTGAGCGAAACAATGGAGACGCAAATAGGAGACCTGGCAGAGACAATGGAAACAGCCATGCAGCAAAACTTCGATGCCCTTGTCGGAATAAACAACAACCTGGTGATGCAGCAGAACTTCCAGGCCATGAACCTGCTGGGACAGGATATTGTGGCAGTGATAGAACCGGAAGAAGGTGTTGAGGAAACGGTTGAGGGTATAGTCCAGAATGTTGCATTCAAGGAAGGCAGAGTCCGGATAACGGTGGGAGACAGGCAACTGTATATGGATGAAATCACGCAGATGGAAATGAATAATACAACACAGTAACCGTAACAGACGGTGTCAGGATATATGAACAGGAGGAACAGCTATGGGTGGAGTGAATAAGGTAAACAATCACATTATCCCTGTAAGCCAAGGGATGGTAAGGCAGCCCCGCATAGTTGACACCCAGGAAGAGAAATCCTTCAAAGAAGCACTGGATATTGCGGCAAAACAGCTGGACGTAAACCTGTCCAAGCATGCCCTGCTCAGAATGATGGACAGAAAAATACAACTGGACAGCAGTCAGGTGGAAAGGCTCAACGCAGGCGTGAACAGGGCCAGGGGCAAAGGAATAAGCGATACGCTGGTGCTGATGGACGACAAGGTATTCGTGGTGAATGTCAGGAGCAGTACGGTAATTACCGCAGCGGAAGGTAAGGACATAAAGGAAAGAGTATTTACAAATATTGACGGAGCTGTAATAGTATAGCCGGACCTTTTCAGGAGGCTATGCTTTCCCGAATGGCTGACGGAAAGCATTACAGCTAAATAAGGAGGTCATTTATATGATGCGTTCACTTTTCTCCGGCGTATCCGGCCTGAGGGCTCATCAGGCCAGGATGGACGTTGTGGGAAACAACATATCGAATGTAAACACTGTAGGCTATAAGTCTTCAAGGGCTACGTTTCAGGAGGTATTCAGTGAAACCATAAAAGGAGCGGGAAATCCCGAAGGTGGAAGGGGAGGTACCAACCCCATGCAGATAGGTCTGGGCATCAGCCTGGCATCCATAGACACCTTCCATACGAGGGGCAGCATAGAAAGGACCGACAACCCCCTGGACCTTGCCATTGAAGGAAACGGTTTCTTCGTGGTATCCGACGGGACCGCCCCCAAATTCACCAGGGCGGGGAACTTCTTCCGGGACACCGAAGGCAACATCGTAAACGGTAACGGGATGAAGGTCCTGGGCTGGATGGCGGATGCCACCGGGGCTATTGATACAAGCGTAACACCGGGGGCCATCACCATACCCAAGGACCTGCAGATGGCGCCCATGGCAACCGATGCCATCACCATAATAGGCAATTTGGATGCGGACACTGCAAATAATGATACAGTACCCTTTGAGACCGTTGTGTATGATAATTTAGGCAGGGCAAATAAACTCAATTTTGTACTACAGAAAACTGGTGCAAATGCATGGCAAATATCAGATGATGGTACAAATGCTAATCGAGTTTTGGTAACTCCCCCTGGAGGTACAGCTGTATCAATAACAATTACAACGCCACCAACTATTACATATCTAAACGGTCAATTGAACATTGGTGGCGGTGCTACTCCAACATTCACTATACCAAATAATGGAGCAGAAGTACCTGTAGATATAGTTGTCGACATCTCCCAGATAACGCAATACGCCGCAGAATCCGGCATAGATCCCCTATCAGTTAATGGTTACCCGGTAGGGGACCTGGAGGAGTTCAATTTCGATGCCTCCGGCGTTGCCACAGGGGTGTTCACCAACGGGCAGAGCATGGTTCTGGGCAGAATTGCCCTGGCCAACTTCAACAACCCGGCGGGCCTGCAAAAGATAGGAAGCAATCTGTACCTGCAGACCCCCAACTCGGGTGAGCCCTCGATAGGTATCTGCGGAGATAACGGCAGGGGTGTTATAAGTCCGGGTTCCCTGGAGATGTCCAATGTGGATATATCCAAGGAGTTCACCGACATGATTATTACCCAGAGGGGTTTCCAGGCCAATTCAAGGATTATAACCACCTCCGACGAGATGCTGCAGGAACTGGTAAATCTGAAGAGATAGGGTGGAAGGGCTACCCGGTTCCGCCGGGCGGCCCGGGACCCCTTAAAAGGGTGATTGAATGATAAAAGTAACCCGGTTAAACGGGAAAGAGTTTGTAGTAAATGCCGAACTGATAGAATTTGTTGAAGCCACTCCTGATACGGTAATTACTCTGGTATCCGGGAAAAAGATCGTAGTACGGGAAAGCGTGGATCAGGTTATAGAGAGGGTAGTCAGATATAAAGGCAGTTTTGCAAGCGTACTATGCAGAGAAAATGAGGTGTAGATATGGACATTGCAACTTTGATGGGGATAGTTATAGGGGTCAGCTTTCTGATTATGGGTATTTTGATTAACGGTACTCTCGGCACATATTACGATATGGCATCCATATTCATAGTGCTGGGAGGCACCCTTGCATCCACCCTTATAAGCTTTCCTCTCCCCAAGTTCTTTCAGACCATGAGAAGTGTAAGGCACATATTTGCAGGGAAAGAAATGAACCCCAAAGAGGCTATTGATATGATTATTGACCTGGCCAATATTGCCCGTAAGGAAGGCCTGCTGGCGTTGGAGGAGGCGGCTTTCAAACTGGACGACGAGTTTACCAAGAAGGGCATACTGCTTATAGTGGATGGAACCGACCCTGAACTGGTCAGAAACATACTGGATACCGAACTGTCCTTTATGGAAGAGCGTCACAGCAACGGGCAGAGCCTTTTTGAAACAATGGGTGCCTTCTCGCCTGCCTTTGGTATGATAGGGACACTGATAGGTCTGATCAATCTGCTGAAAAACCTGGAAGACCCGTCTACCGTTGGTCCTAATATGGCGGTGGCCCTGATAACCACTTTTTACGGCGCCGTTATGGCAAACCTGTTTTTCCTGCCCATGGCAAGAAAACTTAAAGTCCGAAGCAGGGAAGAGATACACCTGAAAGAAGTCCTGGTGGAGGGGATCCTGTCCATACAGGCCGGGGAGAACCCCAGGATAATAGAGGAGAAACTCAAGGCATTCCTGTCACCCAAGATGAGAGCCAAGCTCAGCGAAGAAAAAGAAGCGGAAAGCGAGGAAGAGGCGTATGCGGGTGCGAGGTAGCCGGAAAAACGATGATTCCACCAGTACCACCGGTGAGTGGATAGTTACGTACAGTGACCTGGTAACCCTGCTTTTATGTTTCTTTGTACTGCTGTTCTCCTTTTCGGAAATAGACGCAAGAAAATTCGAAGCCATTGTCAGGTCCTTCCAGGGGTCACTGGGTATACTGGAAGGGGGAAAAACCATAGATGAGGACCAGTTTGTCAATCAGGCATCTCAGAGCAACAGGCTTTTCAGGGAGCAGGAAGAGGCGGAAAGCATGGACTGGCTTTACCAGCGGCTGGGCAGTTTTATACAGGAGAACAATCTGGATGCCACCGTTATACTTGGTATAGAGGAAAGAGGACTGATTATCAGATTCACCGATCAGGTACTTTTCGATTCCGGGAAGGCGGTTATCAAGAAAGAAGCCAGGGAAATCATGACGACTATAGGAGAAATCCTGAAGCAAAGTGAAAAATACATAAGGGTGGAAGGCCATACCGACAATGTCCCTATCAATACCAGCAAATACCCGTCCAACTGGGAACTGTCCACTGCCCGGGCGGTTAACGTAGTAAAATTCTTTATTGAAGACAGCGACATACCTCCCGAAAGGCTGTCGGCAGCGGGCTATGGAGAATATCATCCTATAGTGCCCAATGACAGCAGTGAAAACCGCCAGAAGAACCGAAGGGTGGATGTGGTTATATTAAAGGCCAGTTACGCAAAGAACGAGCCCTACTATTGATGAGGTGAAGATATGAAGGGGAAAAAAATTATATTGATCGTATTGCTATTAATAGTTGTTGTAGCTCTGTCATTTACAGGCGCCTTGCTGTATTCCAAGGCCATGCCGAAAGAGAAAAAAGTAGATACCATTATTTACTCTGTGGGGAGCAAGTTCCAGACAAATCTGAAGGAAAGCAGGAGCATCATCTCACTGAATTTACAGCTGGAAGTGGAGGAGGATAAGAAACTGCTTGCCAGCCTGGAAGAGAGAAATCCTGAATTGAGAAGCAGAATATTAGATATTATAAGGGACAAAACCGTGGAGGACGTGGCCGGTACGGCGGGCAAACGGATGCTGGAACAGGAAATACTCAGTTGCCTCAGGAGTATATTTGGAAAAGACAAAATAATCGATGCATTCATTGATGACATTGTTGTGCAGTAGAAAGGGGTGAGGGTATGCCGGACGTACTGTCTCAGGGCGAAATAGACGAACTTCTAAAGGCCATAAGCACCGGGGAACTCGATGTAACCGAAGTGGAACAGGATACAAAAGAGAAAAAAATAAGGGTGTACAATTTTAAGCGGCCCAATAAATTCTCCAAGGAACAGCTCAGGACCTTCGAAATGATTCATGAAAATTATGCGCGGCTTATATCAACTTTTTTATCAGGATATCTGAGGTCCTATGTAAATGTTGAGGTAACTTCGGTTGAGCAGCTTACTTATTATGAATTCACCAATTCCCTCGCGAATCCGACCATAATGGCCTTGAGTGATTTTAAACCCTTATCCGGGACGCTGATACTGGAAATAAACCCGTCCATTACCTTTGAGATTATAGACAGGGTTTTGGGGGGACAGGGCAAAAATGAATTCAAGATGAGATCATTTACCGAAATCGAATTAACAATAATGGAGAATATAGTCAGAAAGATGCTGAGTCTTCTGGCAGAGCCATGGAAAAATGTAGTAGAGATCTACCCCAAATTCGAGAAAATTGAGACAAATTCACAGTTTGCCCAGATATTATCACCCAATGAGACGGTGGCACTGATAACCATGAGGCTCAAGCTGGGAGAAGTGGAAGGGTTTATCAACCTGTGCATTCCCCACCTTACACTGGAGCCGATTATAAGCAAGATCAATATGAAATACTGGTTTAAAAATTCGGGGGAAGAAACTACCGAAGAGGACCTGCGGGTATTGAAGCAACGACTGGAGAATGCCGAGGTTACGCTAAAAGTGTATCTGGGGAAATGCATGATACTTGTAGAAGATATACTTGATTTGCAGGTGGGGGATGTGATACAGCTGGACCAAAAACGCAACCAACCGCTGGAAATGTTTGTGGATGGCAGGTTGAAATTTACAGTAAAACCGGGGATAAAAGAAAAGAAAATAGCTGTAAAAGTTGCGGAGGTATTGAAGAAAGGAGAAGAAGCCTATGAGTGACATGTTGTCTCAGGAAGAAATCGATGCATTATTGAGCAAGAGTGGCGATGACCAGGAAGAACTGCTTACTGCTGAAGAAATTGATGCACTGGGCGAAATAGGAAACATAAGCATGGGAACTTCTGCTACCGCTTTATATACCCTGCTGAAAAACAAGGTGACTATTACGACACCCGTGGTGAAAATCACAGAACCCAAAACAGTGTGCGATGAATATCCCCTGCCCTTTATTGCCGTGAATGTGCTGTTTACCGAAGGAATAGAAGGTGCGAACCTTTTATTGCTGAAAGAGCATGATGCAAGGATAATAGCCGACCTTATGATGGGAGGGGACGGGAGTTCACCTGCCGAGACCATTGACGAAATCCACTTAAGCGCCATAAGCGAGGCCATGAATCAGATGATTGGGTCAGCCTCTACTTCCCTTGCTACCATGCTGGAAAATGCTATAAGCATTTCTCCCCCGGAAACCTTTAAGGTTGATCTGGGCTCTGAAGCTGTTAATCTGGATTTCTTCAATAATAATGAAAAGATTGTCAGGATAGCATTTAAAATGGTAGTTGGAGATTTGATAGACAGTGAAATAATGCAGCTGCTCCCGGTTGATTTCGCAAAAGCCCTGGTGGCGGGTCTCATCACTACAAAAGAGGAAGAAGAACCGGAAGAGAAAATAGACCT
The DNA here is from genome assembly GCA_016842005.1 of Clostridium thermobutyricum. Lineage (GTDB taxonomy): Bacteria > Bacillota > Clostridia > Ch29 > Ch29 > JAENYD01. The sequence goes on from JAENYD010000005.1 coordinate 32,196, forward strand.
GGACCTCATCAAGAAAGAACTGAACCTGGAAAAAACAGATGTTGAGTACCATGAAGAGACAGTGGACCAGACAGAAGATGATGAAGTCTATGAAGAAACAAGACCCCCTGAAAACAGGAGGAAGGGTGCGAAAGTTCTAAAGCAGGAAGAAGTGAAAGTGCAGCCGGTTTCACTAAAAGACTTTGAGACGGAATCCAGGCCCGGTGAGAGAAGAAGCATTGACCTGATAAAGGACGTGCCGCTTCAGGTTGTGGTGGAACTGGGGAGGACGGAAAAACAGATAAAGGATATTTTACAGTTTGGTGTTGGCACAATCATTGAACTGGACAAACTTGCCGGAGAGCCTGTTGATATCCTGGTCAACGGGAAATTTATTGCGAAAGGGGAAGTGGTTGTTATAGATGAAAGTTTTGGTGTCAGGATAACAGATATAATCCATCCGGCAAAGAGGATTACCAGCGTTTAACAAAAGGAGGAAGATTTATGGGTAAAGGGATTTTGATCGTTGATGATGCTGCATTTATGAGAATGATGATTAAAGATGTTCTGGTAAAAAACCAGTATGAGGTTGTCGGCGAGGCGGAAAACGGTGCAAAAGCGGTTGAAAAATTCAGCGAGCTAAAACCGGAACTGGTCATAATGGATATCACCATGCCTGAAATGGACGGAATTGAAGCAGTGAAGAAGATCAGAGCAATCGATCCCAATGCAAAGATTATCATGTGCTCTGCCATGGGTCAGCAGGCGATGGTAATAGAAGCCATCCAGGCCGGGGCCAAAGACTTCATAGTAAAGCCCTTTCAGCCAGAAAGGATAATGGAAGCTGTACAAAAGGTATTATAATAAGGCGAAGAGGCAGGGATGGAAATGAACGACACAATTGCAGGGGTATTAAAGGTATTCTATTTTGTTGTAGTCTTTGGATTAATAATTTTCTTCGCCTATTTTGTTTCCAGGATGATTGGCAGGCGAGGACGATTTAATACCGGCAAGTACATGAAAGTCATAGACAGTCTGTATCTGGGCACAGACAAGATGCTTCTTATTATCCAGGTGGGAACTGAATACATGCTGGTTTCGGCTGGGTCCAAAGATATATCTCTAATAAAAACACTGGACAGTTTTGCAGTGGAAGAGGAAGTCGAAACACCTTTTGAGCAGTCGGGGTTTACTTATTATCTGGAGAGATACGGCAAAAACTACAAGAACAGTCTGCAAAAACTCAGAGGAAAGAAAAACAATTCTTCTAACAGGGATGGTATCAATGAATAGCAAAAAGGTCTGGGTAATAGCAACAACAATAGTCCTTCTATTATTATGCAGTCAGCATCTGGTATCAGCCGCGCCCCAGTTTCCCGTACCGAAAATCGGGGTTAATATGGAACCGGCAGAAACACCCCAGGATGTGGCACTGAGTTTGCAGATACTTTTTATTCTGACCATACTGAGCCTGGCTCCGGCTATTCTGATAATGATGACCAGTTTCACAAGGATAATAATTGTCCTGTCATTTGTGAGAAATGCACTGGCAACTCAGCAGATGCCGCCAAATCAGGTGCTTATCGGGCTGGCGCTGTTTCTTACACTTTTTGTGATGTCGCCGGTTATTTCACAGATAAATAACGATGCCGTACAGCCATATATGGCCGAGGAAATCACCCTTGAGGAGGCTGCGAACAGGGCTATGGAGCCTTTAAGGACTTTTATGCTGAAGCAAACCAGGCAGAAAGACCTTGCCTTGTTTTTAAATCTTGCAGGGGAAAACAAACCAGATGATGTTACTGATGCGCCCAACAAAGCATTAATTCCTGCTTTTATGACCAGCGAACTTAAAACTGCCTTCCAGATGGGTTTTCTCCTTTTTATACCTTTTTTGATTATTGACATGGTGGTTGCCAGTACCCTCATGTCCATGGGAATGATGATGCTGCCTCCTGTAATGGTGTCCCTTCCTTTCAAAATATTGCTGTTTATAATGGTAGACGGCTGGAACCTGATAGTCCAGTCTCTGATAATGGGATTTAGATAGGGGGTAGAACATGGGACAGGGATTGATAATTGATATAGCCCGGGAGGCACTTTATACAGTGATACTTCTTGCCATGCCCATGCTGGGACTGGCCCTGCTGGTTGGGCTGGTAATAAGCATTTTCCAGGCCACAACACAGATACAGGAACCTACCCTGACATTCATCCCTAAAATACTGGCAGTGATATTTGCAATAATTGTATTTGGACCGTGGATGTTGAACGTATTAATGGATTTTACGTATAGGATTTTTAATAACATTAACGGGTTCATATTCTGATGAGGGTGTTGGCTGTGGACCAGATGATGAATTTGATAGCTGGTAAATTCGAAATCTTTTTGCTGATAATGGTGAGAATCAGCGGCGTTTTCATGATAACGCCCATATTTGGCAGAAGAAACGTGCCCGCAATGTATAAGATAGGGCTGGCCTTCATGATAAGTCTTATACTTTTGAATACCGTATCCGTTGACGGGCATCTGTTTATGGATTTTCCCCGATACCTGCTGGTTGTTGCAAAGGAACTGATGGTGGGATTCTCCATTGGTTTTGTTACTTTTTTAATATTCAGCTCGATATATATTGCCGGCCAGATAATAGATATGGAGATTGGGTTTGGGGTTGTAAACGTACTGGACCCCCAAAGCAACATACAGGTTCCTATTATGGGGAATTTTTTGTATATTCTTGCTTTGATGGTATTTGTAATGATTGACGGGCACCATATGCTGATATCGGCCCTCTATCACAGCTTTAAAATAATTCCCCTGGGAAAGGTGAATCTTTTTGGCGAATTTGCTACGGATTTTGCAAGGATTTTTGGTGAAACTTTCGTAATCGGGTTTAAAATTGCTGCCCCGGTGGTCGCAGCAATATTTCTCACAGATGTGGCCCTGGGGATTTTGGCAAGAACAATGCCCCAGATGAATGTTTTTATGGTCGGTATGCCCTTGAAAATTATTGTGGGGCTTGTCACCCTGATGCTTATGATACCTGTTTTGTCCATCATACTGGATTTTATATATAACAATATTTCGGATAATATTTACAGAATACTTACCCATCTAAGGTAGGTGAAACGCCTCCATGGACCTGTATATAAACCTGCAGCTGTTTGCCGAAGAAAAAACCGAAAAACCTACACCAAAGAAGAAAAGGGAGGCCCGGCAAAAGGGCCAGGTTGCACAGAGCAGGGAAATCAATTCAGCCTTTGTATTGATTGGATGTTTCCTGGTATTGTACCTGTTATCCTCCTACATGATGGAACAGCTTGAGAACACTGCACGATATACGCTGTCTCTCAACGTAAAAGAAGGTTTGTATACGGTGGAAGGAGTCAGGGAATTATTTGCCGGCAGCGTGATTACCGCAGCCAAGGTTGCAGGCCCTGTAGCAGGGGTTGCCCTGATTATAGGACTTATGGCCAGTTATGCCCAGGTCGGGTTTCTTTTCACAACCAAGCCCCTGGAGTTCAAGCCGGACAGGTTAAACCCTGTAGAGGGACTGAAGAAAATATTTTCCCGGAGGTCCCTGGCACAGCTGCTCAAATCATTGCTGAAAGTATTTATTATCGGTTTTATTTCATATAAATACCTCATTGCCCAATACAGCAGTATCCCGAGGCTTCTGGACATGGAAGTGGAAGAAATCACCCGGTTTATAGGCATGACCACTGTCAACATAGGTTTTAGGGCGGGAATAGTGCTGCTGATGCTGGCGGTGTTCGACCTTGCCTACCAGAGATATGAATTTCAAAGAAGCATAATGATGACTAAACAGGAACTCAGGGAAGAGTATAAGCAAACCGAAGGAAACCCCCAGACCCGGTCAAGAATACGGGAAAAACAGAGACAGATATCCATGCGCCGTATGATGGCGGAAGTACCGAAGGCAGATGTTGTGATTACAAATCCTACCCATTTTGCTGTCGCCTTGAAATATGATTCTGATGTGGCAGATGCGCCGTATGTTCTTGCCAAAGGTCAGGACCTGGTTGCATTGAAGATAAAGGAGATTGCCCGTAAGCATGATGTGGAAGTGGTTGAGAATCCTCCCCTTGCCCGGAGTATTTGTGAGGCGGTGGACATAGGTGAAGCAATACCTTCCGAGTTGTACCAGGCTGTGGCAGAAATACTTGCATTTGTATACAGTTTAAAGAATAAGAGTTAGATTTGTGGGGTGCGCTTATAATGAAGTTTGGTGACATTATAGTAACTTTAGCAATAGTATTTATGGTAATTATGATAATAATTCCATTACCTTCGGGTCTCCTTGACGTTTTACTTACTTTTAACATCACGCTTTCTCTTATTGTATTGCTTATTTCCATGTATACTACTGAACCGCTGCAGGTTTCCATATTTCCATCGCTGCTGCTGTTAACCACCCTGTTAAGACTGTCCCTAAATATTTCAACCACCCGTCTCATATTGAAGGACGCCTATGCCGGCGAAGTCATTAAGGCTTTCGGGGACTTTGTTGTTGGAGGAAATGCGGTTGTAGGATTCATAATATTTCTAATCATAGTTATAATACAGTTTATTGTCATTACAAAAGGGGCAGAAAGGGTAGCAGAAGTTTCCGCCCGTTTCACCCTGGACGCCATGCCCGGAAAGCAGATGGCCATTGATGCGGACCTTAATGCCGGGCTGATCAGTGACACTGAAGCAAAAGAGAGAAGACGAATAATTCAGAAAGAAGCTGATTTCTATGGCGCAATGGACGGTGCCAGCAAGTTTGTGAAGGGGGATGCCATAGCCGGTATAATAATAACACTGATAAATATTACCGCCGGTTTAATAATCGGTATTGTTCAGAAAGATATGGCATTCAATACGGCCCTTTCAACCTATACCTTATTAACTGTAGGCGACGGTCTTGTAAGCCAGATACCTGCCCTGCTCATATCCACCTCCGCAGGTATAGTGGTTACCCGTGCTGCTTCTGATACAAACCTGGGAACAGATGTGCTTCAGCAGATATTTACCGAACCCAAAGTACTTTTCATTGCATCCGGTGTCCTTGCGACACTGGGCCTTGTTCCGGCCCTTCCGCAGATTCCCCTGTATGCTATGGCCATTATGATGGCCTTTCTGGCATGGAATTTGAATAAGGCTGCAAAGGAAAGTGCGGCGGCAGAACAGGAAGAACTTGAACCAAAGCAGATTGACGACATGAGGAAACCGGAGAACGTACTGAACCTGATGCAGGTTGACCCTATTGAGGTTGAGTTCGGGTATGGCATAATTCCTCTTGCTGACGTCAATCAGGGGGGAGACCTGCTGGACAGGGTTGTTATGATAAGAAGACAGCTGGCTCTGGACCTGGGGATTGTTGTACCGGTAATCCGACTGAGGGATAATATCCAGCTTGCTTCCGATAAATACAGGATAAAGATCAGGGGAGTGGAAGTGGTTGATGGTGAGCTCATGATGGATGGTTTCCTGGCCATGGATCCCGGCACTGCCAGCGGAACGATAGAAGGAATTGATACTGTTGAGCCTGCCTTCGGGCTGCCGGCTAAATGGATTAAAGAGGATGAAAGGGAGAAAGCTGAGATAATGGGATATACAGTGGTTGACCCTCCTACTGTGATCTCCACCCATCTGACAGAAGTGATCAAAAAATATGCCCACGAGCTACTGGGCCGGCAGGAAGTCAAAAAACTCATTGACAATGTAAAGGAAAGTCACCCTGCACTGGTGGAAGAGCTTATACCCAAGCAATTAACCATTGGAGAGGTCCAGAAAGTACTGGCCAATCTTGTTAAAGAAGGGGTGTCCATTAGAGATCTGGTTACCATTCTGGAAACACTGGCCGATTATGCGCCTTCTTCCAGAGACCCGGACATGCTTACCGAATATGTCAGGCAAAGCCTGTCACGGGCAATCTGCAAAAAATTCATTCAGGGCAATAAGGCTAAAGTGATTACGCTGGACCAGAAACTGGAAGAAAAGATTATGAACTCCATCCAGCAAACCGAACAGGGCACCTACTTATCCATGGACCCGGGAACAACTCAGAAAATAATGAACAGTGTATCCAGGGAAGTGGAGAAGTTCACCCTTTCAGGAGAACAACCGATTGTTGTTACTTCACCTGTTGTAAGACTTTATTTTAAACGGCTTACAGAACACTTTATCTCCGATTTGGCAGTGCTGTCATATAATGAACTTCAGCCTTCGATAGAAATTCAGTCAGTGGGGATGGTGAGTGTTTGATGAAAGTGAAAAGATACATAGGACCCACCATTGAAGATGCCCTGGGCCGCGTGAAGGAAGAGATGGGCAGTGATGCCATTATTCTTCACAGAAGAAAAATTAAGTCAGGCAGAGGTATAGCGAGATTATTCGGCAGGACTGTTTATGAGGTGGTTGCGGCTATCGACCAGCCGGATGTAAAACCGGCTATTAAGCCCCGGGCAGCCGACAGCAGTATTGGCGGGCTGGAGGCAAAAGTGGAAGAACTGAGGACAAGCCTGAATTCACTTATGGATAGAATGCAGCAGCCTGAACGGCCGGAAAAGAAAAAGGAAGAGATACCTGAAATCCTGATGCCTTATTATACCCTGCTTCAGGGCAACGACGTTGCACCCGATATCATTGACAGAATTATTGGACGGGTGCAGAAAGACCTGAATCCGCATACGGCTTACGATAATGACTACCTGTACTACAAAATCAAAAAAGAAATATCGTCCTTCTTTACAAATATCAAGACAATCGAGCTGGAGACAGGCAAGCCCAGTGTAGTCGCCTTTGTGGGGCCTACAGGTGTCGGAAAGACTACCACCCTTGCAAAACTGGCTGCACAGTACTCTCTTATGAAGGGCAAAAAGGTGGGCGTTATAACCTGTGATACCTATAGAATAGCTGCCATCGACCAGCTTAAAACCTACTGCGAGATTATGGATGTGCCGGTTAAGGTTATTTATCAGTCGGAAGACATAATGGAGGTTGTGGAGGAATACAGCGGGAAAGATCTGATACTGATAGACACTGCAGGCAGGAGCCACAGGGATAAGATGAGGCTTATGGAATTGAACAATCTGCTGAAAGGTTTTGGGAAACAGCAGACATTTCTCGTAATAAGTGCAACAACAAGCTTCAAGAATTGTCTGGATATAATTGCCAACTACAGTTTTCTTGAGGATTACCGGATACTTATTACAAAAACCGATGAGAGCGTGACCAATGGAATAATTCTGAACCTTGCAGATAAGATGGACAAACCGCTTTCCTATATTACCACGGGTCAGAATGTGCCGGATGACATACAAAAGGTGGATGGAGAAAGACTGGCGTCTTTACTGCTGTCGAGTGAATAAGGGGAATTGGGGGTGTGATTTTTGACCAATCTCAGGTTTGGGGAGGACCAGGCTGACAAATTGAGGGAGATTGTGAACAATCTGAATGAAAAACCTGGAGATGCAGCGGAGCCTGAAATCGAAAAAGAAACGGTTGCAACCAGGCTCATTGCAGTTACCAGCGGTAAAGGGGGAGTCGGTAAAACCAGTTTTACAGTCAATCTTGCAATCTGGCTCAAAAAATTGGGGAACAGGGTCTTGATTATTGATGGGGATTTGGGGCTGGCAAATATAGAAGTTTTACTGGGGGTTGTTCCGAAATCCAGCCTGAACGATTATCTGAACTCGGACATTCCTCTCTCACAGATCATCAATCTGGGACCCGCTGGTATACAATTCATATCCGGTGGTTCGGGTATCACCGGCCTGGCCAATCTGGACAGAGGAAAATTCAAAAAGATTATTGAGATTATGTCCAAATTTGACAGCTATGTTGATTATATTCTTGTGGATACAGGAGCAGGCATTTCCAGGAAAGTCACCAATTTTATGCTGGCGGTGAAAGAGGTTATTCTGGTAACCAACCCTGAACCTACGTCAATTACGGATGCCTATGCAATGCTCAAGGTGATGAAGACTAATAATCACCGGTGCGATGTAAAGCTGGTTGTCAACAGGGTACAGGATGCTGCCGAAGCGCAGGAGATAATGGATAAAATCGGATCCGTAGCCCGGAAATTTCTGGATATAGAAGTAAATAACCTGGGATATATCCTGGATGACCGGCATGTTTCCAGGGCGGTAAAATTGCAGGAACCCTTTGTGCTGCGCTTCCCGGGATGTAAAGCTGCGAAAAATATTGAAGATATTGCGGAAAGACTTGCACTTAACGGTGAATTCGGGGAGAGCGGTTCTGACGGGGTCAGAAATTTTTTGAACAGACTGTACGGATTGCTGAGTTCGGTGAACTAATCGCAGGGAGGGATGCGGCTTGGTCTTACCCTTGAAAGTTGGAGAAAAGCTTGAAATAATTCGCTACAGCCTCTCAGGAGAAGAAGAACATCTGGCCAGCCAGCTGCTGGAAATCAGCGGGAGAGACCTGCTTGATGTTGCAATGCCTATAAAGGAAGGCAGGTTGATACCCCTACATGCCGGCAGTATGATAAAGGTGCTGTTCTTCAGAGAAAACGGTCAGTTTCATTTTAAGGCAAGGGTAAAAGAAAGGATAAAAAAGAGAATACCTGTTCTCAGGGTTGAAAAAGTCAGTGAGATTCATAAAATTCAACGCAGAGGATATTACAGGTTGAGCACGATCATACCGGTCAAAATTACTGTAAAAGCCCCGGATGGCATTGAAAAAAATGAAGGGTTTGAGACATTTACACTGGATATCAGTGGCGGAGGTTTGAAATTCGTATCAAGCGACAGGATTGAAAACGATACAGAGGTGATTTGTGTGCTGAATCTCGGTGACAAAAATTATAGTCTTAATGGAAGGGTTGTCAGAGCAAGTTATGTGTACCATTCGGATTACGCATATGAAGTATCGGTTGAATTCATTGATATCGATGAACATACCAGGGGTGAATTAATAAAATTTGTTCTGGACAGGCAGATGAAAATGAAACGTAAAGGAATGATATAGGTGCAACAAATCAATGTTATGATAGTGGATGATTCAGCGTTTGTAAGAAAGGTCATGGAAGAGATATTGACCACCCGGGAGAACATCAAGGTTGTTGCAAAAGCGAGGAACGGCGTGGAAGCCCTGGAAAAGCTAAAAAGGCATAAAATTGATGTTATTACTATGGATGTTGAGATGCCTGAAATGAATGGCCTGGAAGCACTGGAAGCCATTATGCATCAGTGTCCCACACCGGTTGTTATGGTAAGCAATTACACCCGGAGAGGGACTGAAGAGACCTTAAGGGCCCTGGAAATTGGAGCAGTGGATTTTGTTGCAAAACCAACTGATTTTGCAAATACAAATCTGGATGAACTGAAAGAAAAAGTGATAGAAAAGGTGCGGATAGCTGCCGTAGCCAGGCTCCAGAGGCGCAATACGGATAAGGGCTCCTCTCGTCCAGTATCAGGAAAAGGAGGTGCTGCTCCAAAGATAGGCAAAATAGTTGCCATAGGCGCTTCAACCGGAGGGCCCAAAGCACTGCAGGAAGTCCTGGCAGGGTTACCCGATAACCTGGATGCCGCTATACTGGTGGTTCAGCACATGCCCCATGAGTTTACCCGATCCTTTGCGGAACGGCTTGACAGCATATGTCAGCTTGAGATTAAAGAGGCTGAAGACGGAGAGATTATAAGAACCGGTTGCGGGTATATAGCTCCCGGCGGTTTTCATATGCGGGCAGTCAGGAGCCAGGTTGACAATAATTGTATCATCAAACTCGGAAAGGACCAGGCAGTGTCGGGGCACAGGCCTTCAGTGGACGTACTGTTTGAGTCTCTGAGTAATTTGGGTGCAGGAAAAATTGCGGCTGTTATTATGACAGGTATGGGTAGTGACGGAGCGAAAGGGATGAAAATGATCAAAGAAAAGGTAAAATGCTTTACATTAGCTCAGGATGAAGAAACTTCAATTGTTTTTGGCATGCCCCGGTCAGCCATAAAGCTGGGTATTGTGGATAAGGTAGTACCCCTGAAAAGCATAGCCGGTGAGATAACAAGGTACCTGGAGGTGTAGCAAAGTGGATTCCAGCCAATTTATGGATATTTTTTTAGAAGAAGCCAATGAACATCTGGAAAATCTGAACAACTGCTTGCTGGAACTTGAAAAAGATCCTGATAATATGCAATTGCTAAATGAAATATTCAGAGTAGCCCATACTTTAAAAGGAATGTCTGGCACAATGGGTTTTCAAAAGATGACAAAGTTAACCCACCAGATGGAAAACATGCTGGACGATATCAGGAAGAAAAAACTGAAGGTGGATGTCCAGGTGGTGGACCTCCTGTTTGAATGTCTGGACGGCCTGCAAGCATTTATTGATTTGATTATCAGAACGGGCAGCGAAGGCGACCTTGATACTTCCCTACTTGTGGATAAACTGAAGGTTCTACAGGGTGACCCGGATAAGGATATCGAAATAGAGGATGAACATGCCGGTGAACATACGAGGATTAATTTAACCTATTATGACTCCAAAATAATTGCCAAAGCACAGGGGGAAGGGTTTTACGGCTATCAGGTGGACGTTACTCTTGATGAAAGCTGTATGCTCAAATCCGCCAGGGCGTTCATAGTATTTAGCATACTGGAGAAGCATGGCGAAATAATCCGATCGGTGCCGGAAGTTGAAGATATTGAAGATGAAAAATTCTCCAATATTATAAGCATCATATATATCAGCAAACACGAACCGGAGATTATAGAAAGAGAACTTAAGAGCATTTCGGAGGTTAAAAGTGTCCGTATTGACGTTCTGGATATTCAAACCGATTCTACGGTGAGAAAAAACAATGCAGACAATGTTCAGGTCCCAAAAACCGGAGAAACGGGAAGAATGAAAAGGAATATTACCGGGAAAACCGTCAGAGTTGATATTGACCGTCTGGAAAATCTTATGAACCTGGTAAGCGAATTAATAATAATTAAAACGAGAATTGAAGAAAATTCAACCATTATGAATGATGTCAACACCAGTGAAGCCCTGGAATATCTGGAAAGGGTCACAACCAATCTGCACGATGCGGTTATGAAGGTCAGGATGGTGCCTATAGAGAGGGTCTTCAACCGCTTTCCCCGGATGGTTAGAGACCTTTCCAAAGAATTGAACAAAGAGATTACTCTGGAAATGTTCGGAGAAGAGACCGAAGTGGACCGTACTGTTATAGATGAAATTGGCGACCCTTTGATTCATCTTGTCCGGAATGCTATTGACCATGGCATTGAAAGGGTGGATATCAGGGAAAAACTTGGCAAGTCCCCTGAAGGAAGAGTAATACTGAAGGCCTATCACGATGGAAATATGGTTGTGATTGAAGTGGAAGATGACGGGAGAGGGATTGATGTCGCCAAAATAGCCGAGAAAGCAGTAAACAAGGGACTGTACACCATGCAGCAGATTGAGGTGATGCCGGAGGAACAGCTGACCGAGCTGATATTCACACCGGGCTTCAGTACCACCAGCAAGATTTCGGACCTCTCTGGAAGAGGAGTGGGCCTTGATGTTGTAAAGACCAAAATAGAATCAATGGGCGGTTTTGTGGAAGTAGAGACCAGGAGGAACATCGGCAGCAAGTTCATAATCCGACTGCCCCTTACCCTTGCAATAATTCAAGCGCTTCTTGTAAACCTCGGAGATGAGAGTTACGCTATACCATTGAATTCCATCAAGGAAATAGTCACTGTGCGAAGGTCGGATATAAAGGTTGTTCAAAACCAGGAAGTAATACTGTTAAGAGGGGAAATTCTGCCTTTGATTGATCTGAAAAAGGAATTGGATATCCAGGTAGACAAGGAGGAACCGGAAGAGATTACGGTTGTGGTTGTCCGGAAGGGTGAGAAGTTAGCCGGGGCAATGGTTGATAGTCTCATCGGACAGCAGGAAATTGTAATAAAATCTCTCAGCAGGTACCTGTCCGGTATAAATTACTTGGCCGGCGCAACCATCCTGGGAGATGGAAAGGTATCCCTGATACTTGATACCAATTCACTTTTATAAATATACGAGGTGATTTTATGGGCTATAATCAGTTTGTAATCTTCAGGATTCAAGACCAGGAATTTGCCATTGATATCAATTCGGTCAAAACAATAGAAAGGGTAACAGATATCACAAGGGTCCCCGGTTCGCAGGAATTTGTGAAAGGTGTTGTGAATATGCGGGGGGAAGTAGTGCCTATAATTGATACGGCAAAACGTCTTAAACTGCAGCAGAATGAATTGAATGACGATACAAGGATAATCATTGTTAGGGTTGATGACCTGGAAATAGGCATGATGGTTGATGCGGCTTCCGAAGTAGTAAGCCTCGAGGAAGACGAAATTGAGAGTGAATTTAACTATTCAAAAGAAATTGAAGAAAATCTTGTAAAAGGCATAGGTAAAATGGACGGCCGGATTGTGGTAATCCTTGATTTGCACTGTATGCTGAAATTGTGATGATGCGGACATAACCGGTGTGCTCCTGAAATGTTTTTCAGTTAAGGATGGCATCAGTATTAAGAGGGATTAGAGGTGAGAAGATGACCATTGACTTTGAGAGTTTAAACTCCCTGCAACTGGATGTTTTGAAGGAACTGGGGAATATAGGTGCCGGAAACGCTGTTACCGCCCTCGGGAAAATGATAGACAAAAAGATTCATATGCAGGTACCGAAAGTGGAACTGCTGGAATTTGACAAGGTCGGTGACATGCTCGGGGGCGCGGATACGCCTGCGGTAGGGGTTCTCTTCAGGTTTGAGGGTGAAATAACAGGAAACATAATGTTTTTGCTGCCTATACATTCGGCAAGAACGCTTCTGGAAATTCTTACCGATAAAACAGGTGACAGTGAAGAATTCAGCAGCATGGAGGAATCTGCCCTGGAAGAAGCGGGAAATATACTGGTATCTGCGTATATATCCTCCCTATGTGTTTTAACAGGTATGAGACTTAATATATCTGTGCCAGCCCTTGCTATTGATATGGTAGGTGCCATATTAAGCGTTCCCATTATACAATTTGGGCAAATAGGAGACAGGGTGCTTTTAATTGAAACTCAGTTTTCTGAAGGAGATTTTTCAGTTAAAGGTGATTTTTTGTTAATACCTGATGTCGGTTCTTTTGAAAAATTACTAAGGGATCTAGGAGTAGCATAAAATGTCTGATACGATTGTAAAAGTAGGGATGGCTGAACTTAAGGTAGCCAGAAGTCCGGTTGCCTTGATTACTCTGGGGCTGGGTTCCTGTGTGGCGGTGTGCCTGTATGATGCTGAGGTACAGGTTATAGGAATGGCTCATATAATGCTGCCTTGCAGCAGGGATATAAAAAATAATATGAACAGTGCAAAATTTGCAGATACGGCAATAGAAGTATTAATAGAAAAAATGACCGGTCTGGGGGCCTCAAAAAGCAGGATGGTTGCAAAAGTTGCGGGGGGAGCACAGATGTTTTCTATCAAAAGCGCCAATGAACTGATGCGTATAGGGGAAAGGAATGTAGAGGCCGTCCGAAAGGAGTTCAAAAGGCATACCATACCGATAATAGCCGAAGACGTTGGTGGAAATTACGGGCGTACGGTAGAATTGCATTCACAGGATGGCGCCCTGGTGATAAAAACTATAGGAAAAGGGATAAAAGTGATATAAGGTGGTTGTATGGTTAGATTTAGACAGTTATTTCCCGGAATGATGGCATTAGCAGCAGCAATTATTACACTGGTATTCAGTTTGATAAACAGGATCACTCTTTTATTGTTTTTAAAAAGGATGGTTATCTCTGTAAGTGGCTTTTATTTTCTTGGTTTCTTACTAGTTAGGTATATGCTGAATGAAAAACCCAGAAAAGAGGAAAACAAGGGAAGCATTGTGGATATCGTTGTAAATGATGATAATGATGTAACAGGAGAAAAAAACGGTGCAGAACAGGAGGAAGAACTGGAAGAGTTTTTACCGCCTGAGATTACCAACATGGATAATGTAATCAAAGAAGAAATCCGTGGTGGGAGGTAGCGCATATGGAGATTGAGAGAGTTTGGCAACAGTACAAGAAAACAGGCGAACAGCAGGAAAGGAACATTCTTATAGAAAACTACATAGATCTCGTGAAGATAACTGCAGGCCGTCTGAAGAGTACTCTCACCGCCAGCAATGTGGAGATGGATGATTTAATCAGTTATGGAATTATCGGGCTAATGGATGCCATAGAAAAATTCGATATAAATAAAAATGTGAAGTTTGAAACTTATGCTCAGTTGAGGATCAGGGGTGCCATGATTGACCAGCTCAGAAAATATGACTGGGTCCCCCGGTCATTGAGGCAGAAATCCAAGGATATTGACCAAGCATACAGGTCATTGGAGAGCAGACTGGGCAGAAGTCCCAGTGACCATGAAATGGCTTCTGAATTAGGGATTGATGTTGATGAATACCAGGACCTGCTGGGACAGATAAGTGCTCTGTCAATGGTATCACTGGAGGAAATGCTGGATAACAGAATGGAGAGCAAAATTGCTGCCGGGGATAAATCCGGTAGCGGACAGCCGGAAAAGCATGCAGAAATTAAAGAAATGAAAAGAATCCTGCATAGCAGTATTGACAGCCTTCCATACAGGGAAAAACTGATTATTTCACTTTATTATTACGACGAGCTTACCTACAAAGAAATCGGGAGAATTATAGGGGTATCCGAGTCCCGGGTGTCTCAATTACATAGCAAAGCCGTAATGAAGCTGAAACATAATCTTTCAAAACATGAATCGGATTTGATGATAGAAGGAGGTGGATAAATGCTATTTAAGGGGAAAACCTTTAAAGAAGCTTTGCAGAAAGGGCTGGAGCATTTCGATGTACCAAGGGAAATGGCAAAGATAAGAGTTATAAAGGAAGGCAAGGATGTGCTGGGAGTTAATGTTATTGAATATGAACTGGATATAGAGCCACTGGACCATATAACGGTGAAAGCAGACGGGTATTTCAGGATACTGTATAAAGATGATGGGGTTTATCTTGAGATATATCCTCCCATTGAAGGAGGTAGAAAGGTCAAAAAAGAGGATATCCTCGGACGCCTGGAATATAAAAAGGTACGCGATTATGATGAAAAGGCGATTGATTTCGCCCTGGATGACCATAAAGAAAATGTAATAAAAATCGCACCGCCACAGGAAGAATTCAAGTATGATGCACAGCTCCTGGTGGAAATAAGTCATGATGCAAAAAAAGCTTTTGCGACCCTGCTTCCCCCGGATGGAGGCAAGATGATTACTGTGGAAGAGGCCGAGAAAATACTTGAACAAAACGGTGTTGTATACGGTATCTACAGGGACAAGCTGGAAGAGGTTATTTCCCAAAAAATGTTCAACTATTCCTTCCAGGTTGCGTCTGCAACACTGCCGGTTGACGGTAGAGACGGCTATATAGACTACAAGGTTTCCATCAGGAAAGACAGAAAACCCAAACTGAAAGAAGACGGGTCTGTCGATTTTCATGAACTCAACCTGATTGAGAATGTAGCGGAAGGGGACAGTCTTGCAGAGCTTATACAGGCTACGGAGGGAAAAGACGGCACGGATGTAAGGGGAAAAGTACTGAAAGCGGTTTCAGGCAAGCCGGTCAAGCTGGTGAAAGGAAAAAATACCGAAATAAGCAGCGATGGGAAACTGCTTTTCTCTCTAATTGACGGTCAGATTAACTACAGTGACGGCAAGATAAATGTTTTTCCTGTGTATGAGGTTCCCGGAAATGTTGACAGTGCTACAGGAAACATCAGATTTGTGGGCAATGTAGTTATAAGGGGAAATGTTATCACCGGCTTCAAGATAGAGGCGGACGGAGATATTGAAGTGTCCGGTGTGGTGGAAGGTGCCCATTTAAAAGCGGGGGGGAATATTATCCTTAAGAGAGGTGTTCAGGGAAGCGGGAAGGCTTATCTTTACTGCAAAGGCAATCTTGTATCCAAATTCCTCGAAAACTGTACTGCTGAAGTGGAAGGGGATATACTTGCCGAAGCGATAATGCACAGTAATGTAAGCAGCAAATCCACCATAGAGGTAAAAGGCCGGAAAGGCTTGATTGTAGGCGGAAATATTGCTGCCCAGAGTGAAATTGATGCCATTACCATTGGTTCACCTATGGCTACAGTAACCCGCATAGAGGTTGGTGTTGACCCTGACCTCAGGAAGAATATTGAAAAAACCAATAAAAGTCTGGAAGAAGAACGGAAGAATTATGAAAAGATAAACCAGGCAATAGTTCATCTTGCAAAGGCCGCAAAACAGGGCAATATTACTGCGGACAAAAAAGATATGCTTGAAAAAATAGTTAAAGCCAGGGCTCAACTGGAAGAGTCCATAAAGCAAAAAGAACAACAGAGAAACCTGCTGAAGTCAAGACTTGAAATCGTATCAAGGGGAAAGGTAAATGTAAAAGGAAAGGTATTTCCGGGTGTAAACATAACCATCGGACCCTCTGCCATGTTTGTAAAAGACTATCTGGAATACGTCTCTTTCTACCGGGCCGAAGGCGAAATAAAACTGGGTTCATATGAATAATAAGGGGGAACCGGAATATGTCCCTACGTTCAGCAGATATGCAAATAATAATACAGAAATCTTCTGAAGTTATGAGGAATCAGCATCAGGAGAATGCCAGAGCGCGTCTGCAGCAGCAACAGATTGCCCAGCAATTTCAAAATCAGGTGGAAGCCGAAGGCCGGCAGGTAAATACCCTGGCAGAAACCTATAAAAGCCAGATAGAGAGCAAGAAGCAGAAAAACGGTAAAAAAGAAAACAAAAAAAAGAAAAGGAACAAAAATTCTCCAGGCCCTGATGCATCCAGCTCTGGTATAGATATTAAAATATAGAGGTGTTTGATGATGAACTTCGGACTGTTATTTTCGGGCATATCCCTGGTAATCATATCTTTTTTTCTTTTTATGATAGACGCCAGGAAAAAGGAAGATACAACAGTAAAGAAAGACCTGGAGAAAGCCAACAGTGATGTTGAATACTTGCTGGACGAACTAAACACAATGTCCTCTTTAATTGTGGATGAGATGGACAAACGACACAGTAAGATGCTTGACATGTACAGCGAGTTCGAACATCTGCTGACCCTGGCATGCAAGGATAACCATCAACAGGAACCTGTCATCAAACCGGCTACTGGCAATAAGAGAGACGGGGTGCTGGAGCTTAGCGAAAAAGGGCTTACAGCTTCCCAGATTGCCCGTAACATGGGTATAGGTACCGGGGAAGTGGAGTTAATTCTCAGATTGGCTAATAGGGGTGCAGACACTTATGATTAGACCGTTGAAATACATTATACTGGGAGTGGGTATAGGACTGATTGCAGCATCTTTTTTTGTTGATAACCATAAGATTGTTTTTGAAGGGAATACGCAGCCCAAATATGCTATTAACGGTACAGTACAGGAGCAGGATACAACCGGAGAAACCGCCAATACGCATCAAACCGGCAAGATTCGTACTGGTGAGGGGTGCAATACTGAAGATAAGGAAGAAGACAAATCCGGCAGTAACAGTGGATCCCCTGGAGGGGATAAAGAACAAAGCGGGGGAGTTGAAACGGAAACCAACGATGTATCCGGAGTAGAAACGGCTGATGACAGTAATAAAGCAATTGAGGTGGAAATATCCATTCCGGATGGGGTAAACAGTTACAGGGTCGGGGTGATACTGTCTGAAAACGGTCTTATTGCTGACCCCGCCGGATTTGAGGAATATATAATAGAAAAAGGGAAGGACAAGACAATTAAACCAGGAAAATATCTAATAAACACGGATATGTCGATGGATGATATTATTGAAATTATTACTTCCGGAGAAGAAAAATAAGAAAAGGGTTCTGTATATATTTTTTTTGGGCAGGATAGAATAAATTAACAGAAGCAGTTAATTGATGTTGCTAAATAATAGGAACTGTGGTATACTACTCTAGGCAAAATACACACGCTTTCTAAAAGAGGAACAGGTGCCGAAAGGATGTTCCTTTTAATGATGAAAGTGGAGGAAAAACCATAGGAGGTGCCGTAATGTCAGTAGTATCAATGAAACAATTGCTGGAAGCAGGAGTTCACTTTGGGCATCAGACCAGAAGATGGAATCCGAAGATGGGCAAATATATCTTTACCGAGAGAAACGGGATATATATCATTGACCTCCAGCAAACAGTACAAAAAATCGATGAGGCATATGAGTTCATTAAAAGCGTTGTTTCGGAAGGCAAGAGAATTCTCTTTGTGGGTACAAAGAAACAGGCGCAGGAGTCCATAGAAGAAGAAGCAAAAAGATGTGAGATGCTGTATGTGAATCAAAGATGGCTGGGAGGCATGCTTACAAACTTCAAGACCATCAGGAAAAGGATTAACCGGCTGCATGAATTAAAAAAAATGGAGGAAGACGGTACATTTGACCTGCTGCCCAAGAAAGAAGTAATAAAACTGAAGCATGAGCAGGAAAAACTGGAAAAGTTCCTGGGAGGAATAAAGGAAATGAAGGAACTCCCCGGTGCTTTGTTTGTAGTTGATCCCCGAAAAGAGAAGATTGCAGTTGCCGAAGCAAAAAAACTGGGCATTCCCATAGTGGGAATAGTAGATACCAACTGTGATCCTGATGAAATTGACCATGTAATACCCGGCAATGATGATGCAATAAGAGCAGTAAAACTTATTACATCTGTTATTGCAGATGCTGTTCTGGAGGCAAGGCAGGGTGAGCAGACCAGGCCGGAGGAACAGGAAGAGCAAAATAACCCGGAAGAAGATAAAGCACAATACACCGAGAACGAAGAATTGTCAGATGACGGCGGACTGAACGAAGAAGAATAATTTTAAGGTAAGGGTTCGCCCTTACCTTAAATATTTATCCAGCCAGAAAAAATACGGGGAGGTATCTGGACAATGGTTACGGCTGATAAGATAAAAGAACTCAGAGAAAGAACAGGAGCGGGTATCCTGGACTGTAAAAAGGTTTTACAGGAAACCGATGGAAATATAGAAAAGGCCATCGACCTGCTTAGAGAAAAAGGACTGGCTGCTGCTGCCAAAAAAGCAGGCAGAATTGCCGGTGAAGGGATTGTAGATGCCTATATACATATGGGAGGCAGGATAGGTGTACTGATAGAAGTAAACTGTGAAACTGACTTTGTCGCAAAAAATGATGGTTTTAAGGAATTTGTTAAAAACATGGCTATGCAGGTGGCGGCATCAAAACCGCGATATGTAAGACGGGAAGAGGTACCTGCAGAAGAGGTGGAAAGAGAAAGAGAGATATTGAAGCAACAGGCATTAAACGAAGGGAAGCCTGCCCATATTGTTGATAAGATGATTGAAGGAAGGCTGGGCAAGTTTTATAAAGAAATATGCCTTCTGGAACAACCATATATCAGAGACCCTGAAAAAACGGTTGAAGAGCTGTTGAAAGAAACTATAGCGAAGATCGGAGAAAACATTGTAATCAGAAGATTTGTCCGATATGAAATGGGAGAGGGAATAGAGAAAAAAGAAGAAAACTTTGCGGAAGAAGTAATGAGTCAAATAAACAAAGGATAATTTAATGGGACACAGGGGTGTCCCATTAAAAAAATAGAGGATTTCACGACGGGGGATAGAATTATCTTTTAGAGCGGAGGTAAAATAATGCAGGGTCCTAAGTATGGGAGGGTTATTCTGAAACTAAGCGGTGAAGCATTGGCGGGTCCACAGGGCTTTGGTATAAATTTTGAAACTATAAATCATATTGCAATTCAGATAAAAGAGATTGTTAATCTGGGGGTTGAAGTCGCCATTGTGGTTGGAGGAGGAAATATATGGCGGGGAAGGTCGGGAAAAGGGATGGACAGGACTACGGCAGACCACATGGGAATGCTGGCAACCGTTATTAATGCCCTGGCCTTGCAGGATGCCCTGGAAAACAGAAGCGTGGATACAAGGGTGCAGACTGCTATCGAAATGCGTCAGATAGCCGAACCTTATATCAGACGAAGGGCTGTGAGGCATCTCGAAAAGAAGAGGGTGGTTATATTTGCCGCCGGAACAGGGAATCCTTTCTTTTCCACCGATACTACGGCGGCACTGAGAGCCGCAGAGATAGATGCTGAGGTTATACTTCTGGCGAAAAAGGTTGACGGGGTTTATGATTCGGACCCCAATGAAAACCCAAATGCCAGGAAGTTCGAAAAACTCAGCTATATTGATGTATTGAGCAAAGAATTGAAAGTTATGGACAGTACTGCAACATCCCTTTGTATGGACAATAAGATACCTATAATTGTTTTTGGACTTGATGAACCTGATAATATTAAAAAAGTCATTATGGGAGAACCAATCGGTACTTATGTAAAGGAGGAATGAGTATGTTCATGAAAGTACACGAAATGACAGAAGAGAAGATGAAAAAGACAATCAATGTGTTAAAGGATGAAATGGCTTCAGTCAGAGCCGGCAGGGCCAATCCCGCACTGCTTGACAGGATAAGCGTTGAGTACTATGGGACACCGACTCCGCTGAATCAGCTGGCCAGTATATCGGCCCCGGAACCAAGACTATTATTAATTCAACCTTACGATACGAATGCGGTAGGGGATATAGAAAAGGCTATTCTTAAATCAGATCTGGGGTTAAATCCAAATAACGACGGAAAGGTTATAAGGCTTGTGATACCTCAGTTAACGGAGGAACGCAGAAAAGAACTGGTCAAGCTGATTAAAAAATACGGCGAGAATGCAAAAGTTGCTCTCAGAAATGAAAGAAGAAGTGCCAATGATGAATTGAAGAAGATGAGAAAAGACGGCGAGATTACTGAAGACGAAGAAAAAAAGGCCCAGCAGGAAGTCCAGAAACTGACCGATGCATTCGTGGAGAAAGTAGACAAGGTTATAGAGGAAAAAGAAAAAGAAATAATGGAGGTATGATATGGAAATACCTCTGGTGGTATGCTATCCTACAGAATATGCCATAGAAATACTCAGAAAAAATGGTATAGAAAAGATTGAAACAATCAAAACCTGTGGTCGCAAAAGCGTTGAAGAATTTCATCAACCGGAACGGGTGATATGTCAGAGGGTTAGAAATGATGCTGTTCAGCTAATTGTAAGTTAAATGCCCCCTTGAAAGGGGGCATTTCCGGGTGGAGGTTTAATAATGAATAAAACCGAGAAAATTCCCCGGCATATAGCCATTATAATGGACGGAAACGGCAGGTGGGCAAAAGAGAGAGGACTGCCGAGAACCGAAGGTCATAGAGCCGGGGTGAATACTTTAAAGGATATAATAAAGCATTGCAATACAATCGGTGTTGAATACCTGACAGTTTATTCTTTTTCGACAGAGAACTGGAAGAGACCGGCTTCTGAAGTGAGTTTTCTTATGGACTTGCTGGTTAGATACCTGAGAACTGACCTGGAGGAGTTAAATAGAAACAACGTGCAAATAAGGGTTCTGGGAGATATTTCTGAACTTCCGGAAACTGTAAGAACAGAGGTGGAAACTGCCGTCAAAATTACACGCTCCAACAACGGACTGAAATTAAATGTTGCCCTCAATTATGGCGGCAGAGATGAAATAGTCAGGGCTGTCAGAAATTTGATAAGAGATCACGCAAAGGGAGAGATTTTGTATGAGAGTATTGATGAGGAAATGTTCTCAAAATACCTTTATACTGAAGGCATCCCTGATCCCGACCTGGTTATCAGACCCAGCGGGGAAATGCGAATAAGCAATTTTCTTTTATGGCAGATAGCATACTCGGAATTATGGTTTGCTGATTGTTACTGGCCGGACTTTACTCCCGGGGAACTGGACAGGGCTATACTTGATTACGGGGAACGGGAGAGAAGATTTGGAGGGATATAGCATGCTGATAAGGATCTTGAGTGCAATATCAGGTCTCCCGTTATTAGTATATATAGTCCTTACCGGAGGAAAGGTTTTACTGGTATCGGTTATGGTAGTGACCTTGATTGCATTAAAGGAATTCTACGACATATTTGACAGAACCGAGATATATCCCTTCAAACTTACCGGTACTGTTACCGGAACTGCCATAGTATTTGTCAGCGGTATTCACGGGGAACAATCGTACATGTTTACGCTGATGTTGATAATTGCCTGTACTATAGTCTGTTTTATCACGATGGTAGCCCAAAAAAGCTTTAGAATAGTTGACCTGGCTATAACACTGTTTGGCGTTATATATATATCGGTATTTATCAGTGTAATATTAATGATTTATAACCTGAAACATGGTCCTGACTTGCTCTGGCTTGTCTTTATAATAGCATGGCTTGGAGACACGGTGGCATATTTCAGCGGACTGACTTTTGGCAGGCACAAACTCTCCCCGGCTATCAGCCCAAAGAAATCAATAGAAGGAAGTATAGGAGGGTTGGTCGGGAGTACCGCAGGGGCCGTACTGTTTGGGTTATTGATGCATAGGTGGTCAGGGATAAATTTTAGCCCTGCGGCCTATACTCTGGTGGGGGTTGTGGGAGGTTTGATGTCACAGCTGGGGGACTTATCCGCATCTATTATAAAGAGATTCGCCGGTGTAAAGGATTTTGGAAATATTATCCCCGGGCACGGAGGAATTTTGGATAGATTTGACAGCATATTGTTTACAGCTCCTGTAGTATACATTTATATAAAATACTTTTTCTAAGAATAGAGTGGTATTCAATGCTATCAATGTATCCCGGATACCGGTTTATCGCAATTGAGGGAGTGATACTGGGTCCCGTTATGTTCTTTGTTATGAAGGAGTTTTCAGGCTTAAGGCATATCAGATGTGGTTAGATGGGAGATGAAGCCGATGAAGAGGTTGGCGGTGCTGGGTTCTACAGGGTCCATCGGGCGACAGACCCTGGAGGTTGTCCGCAAAAACCCACAGCGCTTTAAAATAGTGTCTCTGACTGCCAAAGAGAATTACCGGCTGTTAAAGGAGCAGGTAGAAGAGTTTAAGCCGCCCTTAGCTGCACTGCTGGATAAGAATAAGGCTGAAATACTGAAGGACCAATTAAAATGGAACAAGGTCGATGTGCTGGCAGGTGAAGAAGGCATCGAGGCATCTGCTGTATATCCGGAATGTGATATGGTTGTAAATGGACTGGTGGGTATATCGGGTCTTGTCCCAACCATAAAAGCTGTAGAAGCGGGGAAGGATATAGCCCTTGCCAACAAAGAAGCCCTGGTTGCAGGCGGGCATCTGGTTATGGAAAAAGCGGCCAGACATAATGCTAAGATATTACCGGTGGACAGCGAGCATTCGGCAGTATTCCAGTGCATAGGTCAGACACACCGGTCCCGGGTTAAAAGGATAATCCTTACTGCATCCGGCGGCCCTTTCAGGGGCATGGAGACGGAAGCATTAAGAAAAGTGAGGGCGGAAGACGCCTTGAAGCACCCCAACTGGAGTATGGGGAAAAAAATTACCATTGATTCTGCCACTCTGATGAACAAAGGGCTGGAGGTAATTGAGGCAAAATGGCTGTTTGATTTAGAACCTGATGAAATACAGGTAGTGATACACCCTCAGAGTATAGTACACTCCATGGTGGAGTTTATAGACGGGTCTGTTCTGGCGCAATTGGGATGGCCGGACATGAAAATTCCCATTCAGTACGCCCTGACGTATCCTGAAAGAATGCCTGCCGATGTTGAGGTGTTTAACCCGGCAGAGGCCGGATGTCTGGAGTTTTATCCACCTGATACGGCTACATTTCCCTGTATTAAACTGGCCTATGATGCCCTGAGGGAAGGCGGTTCAATGCCGGTTGTGCTTAACGGGGCCAATGAAGTTGCGGTTGATATGTTTTTGAAAAACAAACTGGCCTTCACAGATATACCGGAAGTTGTAGAAAAGGTGATGGATATGCATACAACTGCCCGAAATCCTAACCTGGATGAAATAATGTACTGGGACGGATGGAGTAGGGAAAAAGCTGTCAGTATTATTAAAGGGGACGGTGCAGGACTTTGATGACAATTATTGCTTCGGTGATTATTTTTGGATTACTGGTTATTGCCCACGAATTCGGACATTTTACAGTGGCCAAGTTATCGGGTATAACTGTAGAAGAATTTGCCATAGGGATGGGCCCGAAAGTATTCTGGTCAAAGAGGAACAATACCATTTATTCGGTAAGGATTTTTCCCATCGGGGGTTTCGTTAAGATGCTGGGAGAAGATGAAAAGGTGGAAGCCGAGGGCTCTTTCCAGAGTCAGCCCCTTATGAACAGGATAGCCACCATAGCTGCAGGGCCTGTAATGAATTTTATACTGGCTATAGTACTTTTCAGTATAATCTTTTTTGTAATCGGAACTCCCACTACCATAATCAACAGTACCACTCCCGGATTTCCTGCCGACAGGGCGGGTATTGTGCCCGGAGACAGGATAACCGAGATAAACGGCAACAGCATAAAGACATGGGAGGACATATCCAATATCCTAAAAACATCTGAAAAGGATATTAATGAGATTAAAGTTGACAGAAACGGACGCATAATTACCTTTGCCGTAGGGACTGAAGTTGACCAGGAAACCGGCAAAAGGATTATAGGCATCACCCCCGCCAGCAAAAGAAATATAGTTGCTTCCATTACTTCAGGCATAAAACACAGTTACAGGATTGTATCGGTTATGCTTTCATATCTGACGGGTCTGATACGGGGGGAAGCTTCTGCGGAGGATATTGTGGGACCGGTGGGAATAATTCACCTTGTGAACCAGGCAGCCAAAACAGGCATAATAAATCTGCTGTCCCTGGCAGGCCTTCTCAGTATAAACCTGGGCATTATCAATCTGGTGCCAATACCTGCCCTGGATGGAAGCAGGATAGTGTTTTTGGTGCTGGAAGGTATAAGACGAAAACCAATTGATGTGGAGAAGGAAAGCCTTATTCACTTTGTCGGTTTTGTACTGCTTATACTGTTGATGATACTTGTAGCCTACAGGGATATTCTCAGATTCAATCTGTTCGGGTCAGGGGGATGATAGCTGTGAGACGGGTGAGCAGATGCATCCGTATCGGAAGTGTTCCCGTTGGTGGAAACAGCCCTATTACCATTCAGTCAATGACAAATACCAGGACTGAAGATGTTGATGCAACAGTTGCTCAGATAAAGCAACTGGAAGAGGCAGGCTGTGATATAATACGGGTGGCTGTTCCCAGCCTGAAGGCGGCTTCGGTCCTGGGGAGGATAAAAGATAGGATTTCTATTCCCCTGGTGGCTGACATACACTTCGACTACAGGATTGCACTTGAAGCCATCGGGGAAGGGGTTGACGGATTAAGGATTAATCCGGGCAATATTGGGGATAAAAACAGAATCCAGCAGGTAGTACGGATGGCAAAAAAAAGCCGCATACCTATAAGGATAGGCGTGAACAGCGGTTCGCTGGAAAAAGACATTCTTGAAAAGTTCGGTTCACCCACAGCAGAGGCCCTGGTAGAGAGCGGCCTGAGACATGTTGCCATCCTGGAAAGCCTGGATTTTTATGATATCAAGATATCCTTAAAGTCCTCAGACGTATCTACAACCGTAAAGGCGTACAGAATGATCGGCGAAAAGGTTGATTATCCCCTGCATTTGGGTGTTACGGAAGCAGGAACGCTTATAGGAGGCACCGTGAAATCGTCAATCGGGATCGGTAGCCTGCTATTGGACGGAATAGGAGATACTATAAGAGTATCTCTTACCGAAGACCCGGTAAGGGAAATAGAGGTGGGGAAAGAAATACTGCGGTCACTGGGTCTTTACAGGAAAGGGATTGAGATTATTTCCTGCCCCACCTGCGGGAGGTGCAGTATTGACCTCATTAAAATAGCCTCCAGGGTTGCCGATGAGGTGAAAAGTTTGGACAAACCCTTGAAAATTGCAATAATGGGTTGTGCCGTCAATGGTCCCGGAGAAGCCCGGGAAGCTGATCTGGGGATTGCGGGGGGCAAAGATAAGGGGGTAATTTTCAGAAAGGGGAAAATAATCAGAACCGTCAAGGAAGAAGAGCTGGTGGATGCTTTAATGGAAGAGATAGAGAAATATTGACAAAACGACTATTATTATATAGAATTTTAGTAACGTTTGACCCAGTGACATATCAGGCATATAACATATTACACGTATCTTACACGGCTGTAAACAAAAAGAACCGTCCCTGTTGTTTTCTGAAAGGAGTGACAGTATGGCAAAAAAAGAAGAAGAATTTGTCAGCCATATCACAAAGCAAAACGAGGATTTTTCACAGTGGTATACAGA
Source organism: Clostridium thermobutyricum (assembly GCA_016842005.1). Classification (GTDB taxonomy): domain Bacteria; phylum Bacillota; class Clostridia; order Ch29; family Ch29; genus JAENYD01. The sequence continues at coordinate 58,462 of JAENYD010000005.1, forward strand.
TGTAATCCTGAAAGCCGATCTTGTTGACTATTCACCTGTAAAAGGTTGCATGGTGATAAAGCCCAACGGGTATTCCATATGGGAAAACATGCAGAGGGAAATGGATGACAGATTTAAGGCTACCGGTCATAGAAATGCCTATTTTCCGCTGTTTATACCGGAGGAACTGCTGCAAAAAGAAGCTGAACATGTGGAAGGATTTGCCCCTGAAGTTGCCTGGGTTACGATGGGCGGTAAAGAAAAACTGGCGGAGCGGATTGCAGTCAGGCCTACCTCCGAAACAATAATCTGCAGTATGTATGCCAAATGGATCAACTCATACAGGGATTTACCGGTTTTATACAATCAGTGGTGCAATGTTGTAAGATGGGAAAAAAGCACCAGGCCTTTTTTGAGGACATCCGAGTTCTTGTGGCAGGAAGGGCATACCGCCCATGCAACTGAAGAGGATGCAGAGGAAGAAACATTGAAAATGCTTGATGTCTATACCGAATTTGCAAAAAATGTCCTCGCCATTCCGATGATTGTCGGTAGAAAGACCGAAAACGAAAAGTTTGCCGGTGCTTTACGGACCTACACAATGGAAGCCCTGATGCTGGACGGTAAAGCCCTCCAGGCAGGCACATCCCACAATCTTGGACAGCATTTTGCCAAGGTTTTTGATATACTCTACCTTGATAAAGACGGACAGCAAAAATATGTATGGACTACATCATGGGGAACCTCAACACGGATGATAGGGGCAGTCATAATGGTGCATGGTGACGACAGGGGCCTTGTACTACCGCCTAAAGTAGCGCCATATCATGTGGTCATTGTACCGGTGGCCCAGCATAAGGAAGGCGTACTGGAAAAAGCACGGGAACTGCATCAAAGGCTTTCCGCCAAATTCAGAGTGGTAATGGACGACAGGGATACATACAGCCCTGGCTGGAAATTCAATGAATGGGAACTGAAAGGTATACCGGTAAGGGTTGAGATAGGACCGCGGGACATCGAAAACAACCAGGTTATTGCCGTACGAAGGGATACCGGTGATAAAACGGCCATACCCGAGGGCGAAATCGAAAACAGAATGGATGCATTATTGGAAGAGATTCACCTTAACATGTACGAGAAGGCTTTGAAATTCAGGGAGGAAAACACCCATACTGTTTACAATTTTGGAGAATTCAGGGATACCATAGAGACAAAGAAAGGTTTCATAAAAGCTATGTGGTGCGGAGACAGCAACTGTGAAGATCAGATTAAAGCGCAAACCGGGGCCACGGCGCGGTGCATACCTTTCCAGCAGGAGGTACTGAATGACAGATGTGTTTTTTGCGGCGGTAAGGCTAAAGAATTGGTTTATTTCGCCCGGGCCTATTAGTGAGGCGGAACAAAGCTAGTGAGGTGGAACAAATCCACCTCCTATTTTTTAGACAGTTTTTTGCAGTTATTCAGCAAATTATGGTACTATTTTAGTATGAAGATAAACCCTTGATAATCATAATAGCAAATGCACATGTGCAAGCAAGGTCTGGGGAGGTATGTAAATGGAAGTTACTGCAGTAATCCCGGCTTACAATGAAGAAGAAAGAATAGGAAAGGTGCTGGAAGCCGTGAAAGCATCCAGCAAGGTGAACCGTATAATCGTAATTGATGACGGGTCTGATGATAGGACAGCCCAAACCGCTCAGGACATGGGCGCTGAGGTCATAAAAAACAACCATAACATGGGAAAAGGAGGGGCCCTTCATAAAGGATTCAGGGAATGCACTTCTGAAATAATTCTATTTTTGGATGCAGACCTTATCGGATTGAAGTCGGTGCATGTGGACCAATTGATAGAACCGGTCCTTGCAGGCGAGTGTGATATGAGCGTGGGAATATTTGAAAACGGGAGATTTGCAACCGACCTGGCCCAGAAGGTTGCACCATTTCTGTCCGGCCAAAGGGCCATAAGGCGGGAAATATTAATGGACGTTAGTGGTCTGGAGATAAGCAGATACGGTGTGGAAACAGCTCTTACAAGGTATGTACATAAAAACAATATAAAGATAAAAGAGGTATTACTGCCGGATGTGTCCCATGTAATGAAAGAAGAGAAGCTAGGCTTTGTCCGAGGGTTTGCGGAGAGATTACGAATGTACTGGGATATTGTAAGGGCTTTAAGAAGTTGAGGAGGTATTCCTATGCTGACACTTGAAACAATACTGGTAAGGGTATTACTGGCATTTGTGCTGAGCGGAGCAGTCGGACTGGAGAGGGAAACCAGGAATCACACTGCAGGCTTTAGGACCCATATACTGGTATGTGTCGGGTCCACCCTTGTGATGCTGGTTTCACTGTATATGTTCGAACTGTACAAGGGTCAGGTCAGCCTTGACCCTGCCCGGCTTGGAGCCCAGGTTATAAGCGGAATAGGTTTTCTGGGGGCAGGGACCATCCTGAAGGAAGGGGCATCAATAAGAGGGCTTACCACAGCGGCCGGTTTGTGGGCGGTAGCGTGCATAGGCCTTGCCGTGGGAGTAGGATTTTATGAAGGGGCGGTTGCTGTTACGGTCACAGTGGTGCTAACTCTCACAATAATGGATAAGCTTGAAGAAAGGCTGATAAAAAGGAAAAACCATTATTTCATAACATTGAGGGCCATTGACCGGCCGGGGCAACTGGGAAAAATCGGATGTACCCTGGGGGATGAAGGTATTTCCATCAAGCATATCAAGATGTTAAAGGTAAGCGAGAATGTGATTGAGATAAACCTGACATTAAAACTGCCCGAACGAATGGGCAGGGAAGATGTATGCAGGATACTGAGCAGTATTGACGGTATTGAACAAATTGTTGACGTAAGCTAACAGGGGGTAAAGGAATAATGCAGGACCTCACCGACGGGATAATCAAAGTACTGGTTAACAGAAAAAAAAATGAAATTATGATTTTTTATAGAGAAACGGTATCTCCTAAGATCAAGGAGACAATACACAGAGCATTCAAAGAATGCAAAGATGTTAAACTTCAGTTTTATGCAATTGAAGAGGGCAAAGACCTGGAAAAATTCGTAGAGTCGTATTGGGAACTGCTGTGCAGGATATGGCGGGAATATCACCCTTCCTGTTCGGGCTGGCTCAGAGAATGCCGCTACCGTGTAAAGGAAAACCGCCTAAATCTGGTTTTTTCTAGTGATATAGCGATACAGACCCTGGAAAGCAAAAAATTTTCAGTACTGGCAAAGAGAATCCTTGATGCCCTTTACAAGGAAAAAGTTGACATAAAAATGTTATGGGAAACTGATGTTGGGCGGGACAAAACACCCGTCCTGCGGAAAGAAGAGATTTTTGAAATAAAAAGAATTATTTCTATGAACGGCAATAAGAATAAAAGAAATAAAAGGACCGGAAAAACACTCCTGGGGAAAACCTTTAATGGTGAAGCCCGGTCTATAAGTCAGGTTAACCAGGAAGCCGGCACAGTGATAATGGAAGGAATAGTTTTTAAAGTAGAGTGCAAGGATATAAAATCGGATAAGTTTTCCAAGATAATCTCAATATATGTTACCGATTATCAGGATTCTACAATTGTAAGAATTTTTGCGGACAGGGATAAGGAACAGCATCTGTCCAAAGCCCTCAAACCGGGTCTGCGGCTAAAAATAAGAGGAGAAATACAGTATAACAGATATATTAAGGAAAATATTGTTATTGCACGGGATATTATGCAGCTGGCTGCTGAAGAAAGAACGGACACCGCGGACAGGAAAAGAGTGGAACTTCATGCTCATACCCGGTTCAGCGCAATGGATGGGATAGCGCCGGTGGAAGATCTGATTAAAAGGGCATCCCAATGGGGCCTCAAGGCTATAGCCATTACAGACCACGGAGTGGTGCAGGCCTTTCCCCATGCCTATATTGCTGCAGAAAAGCTTGGGGTAAAAGTGATATACGGTGTGGAAGGGTACCTGGTCAATGATGAGAAGGTGCAGGTTTATTCCGGGGACAGGGGATATGGCATTAACGATGAAATTGTTGTGGTTGATATAGAGACTACCGGACTGGACCCGATCAAGGACAGGATTACCGAAATTGGTGCTGTAAAGCTCCGGAAGGGCAACATTGTTGACCGCTTCAGTCAATTGATAAACCCGGGAATACCCATCCCGTCGAAAATAACCGACCTCACAGGCATAACAAACCATATGGTTGAGGATTGTCCCGGTATAGAAGTTGTGCTGCCCCGGTTTCTGTCCTTTGCCGAGGGGTGTGTGGTAGCGGCCCATAATGCGTTTTTCGACATTGGCTTCATAAGACAGAAGGCTGCCTGTCTGGATATTGAGTTCAAAAACCCGGTTCTGGATACCCTTAACCTCACAAGATTTCTCTATCCGGAGTTGAAATCACACAAATTGAATATTGTTGCAAGACATCTGGGGGTCAGGCTGGACAGACATCACCGGGCGGAAGATGACGCCCTGGCTACTGCCCATATTCTGGTTAAATGCTTGAATACTGTCGGGGAGATGGGTATAGAGGGGTTTGAAGAGCTAAACCGAAAAGTTAAGGACAATGTGGATATCACAAAACAAAAGACATATCACGTGATTATACTGGCGAAAAATCAAGCCGGCCTTGAGAACCTGTACAGGATAATTTCCAGGTCTCATCTGGAATATTTTCACAAGGTGCCGAGGATACCCAGAAGTTTACTGGGAGAGATGAGAGAAGGACTTATAATCGGGAGCGCCTGTGAAGCCGGTGAGCTTTACCGCGGATTTGTTGAAAGAAGAACCCGTGAACAGTTAAGAGAGATTGCCGGGTTTTATGACTATCTGGAAATACAGCCCATTGGGAACAACCATTTTCTGGTGGATAACGGTACGGTAAAAGGCATAGATGACCTGGAACGCATTAACAGAGAGATATATCAATTGGGGAAAGAAATGGGTATACCTGTGGTAGCAACCGGCGATGTGCACTTTCTGGAGCCTCAGGACGAGATATTCAGAAGAATAATAATGGCCGGTAAAGGTTTTGAGGATGCGGACAATCAGGCCCCTCTCTATCTGCGTACCACCGGAGAGATGCTGGAGGAATTTCAACATCTGGGACCTGAGGCGGCCAATGAAGTTGTTGTAGATAATCCTCAAAAAATAAACCAGGACATAGAAGAAATCATACCGGTTCCGCTCCAGACCTACCCCCCCAAAATTCCTGGTTCGGATGAAGAACTGAAGGAGATGACCCTTGATAGGGCAATTGGTATGTACGGAGACCCGTTGCCGCAAATAGTTAAAAAGAGGCTGGTCAAAGAACTTAACGCCATAATCAATAACGGATATGCGGTTATGTACATAATTGCCCAGAAGCTGGTGAACAAATCAATGAAAGACGGGTACCTGGTGGGGTCAAGGGGTTCTGTAGGTTCATCCCTTGTTGCCACCATGAGCGGTATAACCGAAGTCAATCCCTTACCCCCGCACTATTTATGCAGTGAATGCAAATTCAGCGAATTTATAACCGATGGCAGTGTGGGCACTGGAGCAGACCTTCCGGACAGGGAATGTCCCAGATGTCACAGACCCCTGAAAAAGCTGGGTTTTGACATACCCTTTGAGGTGTTTATGGGGTTTGAAGGTGACAAAGAGCCGGACATAGACCTTAATTTTTCCGGTGAGTACCAGGGCAGGGCCCATAGGTTTACTGAAGAACTGTTTGGTAAAGACCATGTTTTCAGAGCAGGAACAATAGCAACAATGGCAGATAAAACTGCATATGGATTTGTCAAAAACTATATCGAAGAAAGGGGTCTGACTGTTCATTCGGCAGAGGTCAACCGTCTGGTGGAAGGATGTACAGGCATCAAGAGGACGACCGGGCAGCACCCCGGAGGAATAATGATTGTACCCAAAGACATGGATATTCACCAGTTTACGCCGGTACAAAGACCTGCAGATGATGCAAGTTCCGAAGTAATCACAACCCATTTTGATTATCATGCCATCAGCGGAAGACTCCTGAAGCTTGATATTCTGGGTCATGATGACCCGACCATGCTGAAGATGCTTCATAATATAACCGGCTATGACCCGAGGAATATTTCCCTGGACGACAGGATGACAATGGAACTCTTCAGATCCACATCCCCCCTTGGGATAAAGGCGAAGGATATTGACTGCGAAGTGGGTACTCTGGGGATTCCCGAGTTCGGCACCCGGTTTGTCCGGCAGATGCTTGTAGATACCAGGCCGACCACCTTCGAAGAACTTATCAGGATAAGCGGTCTTTCACATGGTACCGATGTATGGCTCAACAATGCCCAGGACCTGATTAAAAGCGGTACAGCCACACTGAGGGAAGTGATTGCAACCAGGGATGATATTATGACATATTTAATCCAGAAAGGTATGGAACCGGGACTGGCCTTCCGGATTATGGAGAATGTGAGAAAAGGAAAGGGCCTTGATAAAGATGAAATCAGGGCGATGAAGCTAGCAGGCGTAAATCCCTGGTATATTGCATCCTGCGAGAAAATAAAATACATGTTTCCAAAGGCTCATGCAGTGGCATACGTGACCATGGCTTTCAGGATTGCATATTACAAAGTATATCATCCCCTTGCATTTTATACTGCATACTTTACTGTAAAGGCGGATGAGTTTGACGCACATCTGATAATAGGCGGCAAAGACAAGGTAATAAATACCATAAGAGAACTGGAGAAAAAAGGCGCCGGAGCGACCCAAAAAGAAAAATCCCTTCTCACAATACTGGAAGTTGTCAGGGAGATGTACTGCAGAGGTTACGGATTTTTTCCGGTGGATATATATAAATCCCATGAGAAAGAATTTAGAATAATAGACAACAGACTTTTGCCGCCATTGAATTCGCTACAGGGTCTGGGTGAAAGTGCGGCAAAGAATATTATCGAAGCCAGGATGCAGGGTGCCTTTATTTCGGTTGAAGATTTGAGAGAGAGAGGAAAACTGAGTTCAAATGTTGTGGAAATACTTGAGCGGCATGGATGTCTTAAAGATTTGCCTGTTTCCAATCAAATTTCGCTTTTTTAGACTTGTAATGTATTCCAAAATATGATATAGTTTACGTATAAAAGCATGCCTTGCGGCAGGAGTGGGTAAAAACCCACTCTTTACTGTTATTTCAGATGTTTTTCACCAGGGCAGATGCCCCGGGATGAAAAAGGTTCGTTTTTTCAAATGAAGGGGCACTGATTGAAAGGGGAATGTCCCCTGATTGCTGAAGGGGATGAAGGGAACCCCTGCTGAAGCAAGTTTTGCCCTATGGAATAATGGAAAGTGTATTGCGGGAACATAAATGTATTGAATAGAATAGGAGATGGGAAGTGATATAATGAGTGGTGGAAAATACGTAAATCTGGCAGAAGAACTGGTGATGCCTGTACTGGAACAAAACAATTATGAACTTGTTGATATAGAATACCTGAAAGAAGGCGCTGACTGGTATCTGAGAATATACATAGATAAACCCGGGGGTGTAACCCTGGATGACTGTCAGACAGTAAGCGAATACCTGAGTAATGAACTGGACAGGGTGGACCCCATTGAACATAGATATATCCTGGAGGTGTCATCACCGGGAGTGGACCGGCCTTTGAAAAAAGACAGGGATTATGAGATGTTCAAAGGCAGGAATATTGATGTGAAGCTGTATGCACCTATTGATGGCAATAAGAGCTTTACAGGGAAACTGCTGGGGCTGGAAGCCGGTATGGTCAGAATCCAAACAGAAAACAGGATTGTCAGCATATCAAAGGACCAGATTGCCTCTGCCCGTCTGTCTTTCAAGTTTTAACAAGATAAACCGGAGCGTTAGAGTGAAGCCGGGCGCTCGGCAAATCTTGTATTTGCAGTTTTAAAATTAAGGTAAGGCTGGAAGCGTCTCCACCTTAATCAAGAATTTGTTTTAAAGGGGAGGTTGTCGGTTAATGAACCAGGAGTTTATGCAAGCCCTTCAACAAATAGAAAAAGAGAAAGGGATTTCAAAAGAAATACTTGTGGATGCAATAAACGCTGCTTTGGTATCCGCCTATAAGAAGAATTTCGGTTCTGCTCAAAATGTAAAGGTTACCATAGAGCCCGAAACCGGAAATGTAAAAGTCTTTTCGCAAAAAACAGTAGTGGATGAAATTGACAATCCACTGCTGGAAATAAGTAAAGAGGAAGCCAGGACCATCTCTCCAATCTACCAGATAGGGGATATTGTCGAGGTGGAGGTTACCCCGAAAAATTTTGGCAGAATCGCTGCACAAACTGCCAAACAGGTTGTTGTGCAGCGTATCCGGGAAGCGGAGAGAGGGGTCATCTTTCAGGAATATATGAACAGAGAAAATGAGATAGTAAATGGAATGGTTCAGAGATGGGAAAAGAACAATGTGATGATTGACATGGGAAGGACAGAAGCTGTGCTTCCTCCGTCCGAACAGATAGAGAAGGAAGAATATACACCGGGTTCCCGTTTGAAACTGTATATTGTGGAAGTCAAAATGACAACCAAAGGCCCTCAAATCGTTGTATCCCGGACCCATCCAGGGCTGGTAAAAAGGTTGTTCGAACTGGAAGTGCCGGAAATATTCGATGGTATTGTCCAGATAAAAGGAATTTCCAGGGAAGCCGGAGCAAGGACCAAAATAGCTGTCCACTCCACTGACCCGAATGTAGACCCTGTGGGTGCCTGCGTAGGGCCTAAGGGCGTAAGGGTGCAGAGCATAGTGAATGAGCTGAAGGGCGAAAAGATAGATATCGTCAAATGGAGTGAAGATATCAGGGAATTTATTGCCAGTTCTTTAAGCCCTGCAAAAGTGGTCAGCGTAGAAATAAACGAGGATGAAAAAGCTGCCCGGGTTATTGTGAAGGATTATCAGTTATCCCTGGCTATTGGAAAAGAAGGACAGAATGCAAGACTGGCCGCCAGAATAACCGGCTGGAAGATTGATATAAAGAGTGAGAGCCAGGTGGAAGTCCGCAAGGGTGAAGAAGGTGAAACGTATGAATCTGATTAGAGGTGATGAGTCTTGAGAGTGAAGAAAATCCCTAATCGCCTCTGTGTGGGATGTCAGCAGATGAAACCCAAGAAAGAGCTGATAAGGGTGGTAAAAAACAAGGAAAATGAGATATTTCTCGACAAGACGGGGAAAAAACCAGGCAGAGGGGTATATATATGCCCGGATATTGACTGCTTTATAAAAGCCCGTAAGAGCAGAAGACTGGAAAAATCTCTGGGCGTGAACATTGGAGAAGATATTATGAGACAGCTGGAGGAGGAAATACCTCACAGTGAATGAGGAAGCCAGAATATATTCAATGCTGGGGCTAGCACAAAACGGGGGAAATGCAGTTTCAGGTACAGAAGGCTGTAAAGTGGCAGTTTTAAAAAATAAGGCAAGACTGGTTATTCTGTCGAGGGACAGCGGTACCAATACAAAAAAGTTTTTTACTGACAAATGCAAACACAGAAATATCCGATTACTGATTTTTGGTGACAGACAGGCGCTGGGAAATGCACTGGGCAAGGGAGCAAGGACTGTGGTGGTTATAACCGATCAAGGTATAGCTGACGCCATAAGTAAACTTTATTACAGATTTTCAAACAACTCGGCCAATTAATCAGGGGGTGAATAAATGGCAAAAACAAGAGTATATGAGCTTGCGAAATCCTTGAATACATCAAGTAAGGACATCCTGGAAATTTTATCGGGATTGGGTCTTGATGTGAAAAATCATATGAGCACCATTGACGACAAAGATGCAAAAATAGTAAGGGAGATCTACCTTGAGGAACATGAGGATACTACCGGAGAAGGTTTTAGGGATGAAGATGACCTTGATGTTCAGGAGAAATACAGGATCGCATTGAAAAAGAAAAGGAAAGCAAAAGAAGAAAAAGAAGACAAAATTCCGTTTAAAAAAGCCAGGAAGAGTACTGAAAAGAAGGGTAGGAAAAAGGAAAAAGCAGAACCGTCTGATAAAAAACAAATAAATATAGAAAAGGGCATTACTGTTAAGGCATTGTCCGACAAACTGAAAGTTTCTCCCTCAGAGTTGATTAAAAAACTGATAGACCTTGGGATAATGGCTAATATTAACCAGAGACTGGAAAAAGATGAAGCGGTTCTTTTGGTGGAGGAATATGGCTATAATGCTGTTATTGCTGAAGATGATAGCCATGGCGGATATTTGCCCTCTGACCAGGAAAAAGATGAAGGACAGCTGTTTCCCCGTTCTCCTGTAGTTACAGTTATGGGACATGTAGACCACGGGAAAACGTCCCTGCTGGACAAAATACGAAAAACCAGTGTGACCGAGCAGGAAGCCGGCGGTATCACGCAACACATTGGAGCTTATAAAGTTAAAGTAAACAACAGGGAAATAGTGTTTCTTGACACTCCCGGCCATGAAGCTTTTACGGCGATGAGGGCCAGAGGTGCCCAGGTTACGGATATTGCCGTGCTTGTGGTGGCAGCGGATGACGGGGTAATGCCTCAGACCGTAGAAGCCATAAACCATGCTAAAGCCGCCAATGTCCCCATAATCGTTGCCATAAATAAAATCGACAAAGCAAACGCAAATGCCGACCGGGTTAAACAACAGCTGGCCGAACACGGGCTCCTTATGGAAGAATGGGGAGGAGACGTCATAAATGTCCCGGTATCCGCCCATACGGGGGATGGAATTGACAGTCTGCTGGAAATGATACTGCTGGTGACCGACATGATGGAACTGAAAGCGAATCCGGCCAGGAAAGCCATCGGTACGGTTATCGAAGGAAAACTGGAAAAAGGAAGAGGCCCTGTAGCCACTGTGCTTATACAGGACGGTACGCTAACGGTGGGAGACCCGGTTATTGCAGGTACTTCCTATGGCAAAGTCCGGTCAATGATGGACGAACACGGCAAAAGACTGGTAAAAGCCGGCCCGGCTGTGCCCGTTGAGGTATCGGGGCTGTCAGAAGTACCTGAAGCAGGGGATAAGCTATATGTTGTGGATGATGATAAGACGGCCAGACAGATTGGAGAAAACCGAAAAGAGAAGCTGCGTCAGGCCCAGTTGAAAAGCGGTCAGAGAGTATCCCTGGAAGACCTTTTTGAACAGATTAAGGAAGGCAAGGTTAAGGAACTGAATGTAATTATGAAAGCCGATGTTCAGGGTTCGGTGGAGGCTGTTAAACAGTCCCTGGGAAAACTGGACAATGAAGAAGTCCGTCTTAGAATTATCCATGATGGTGTGGGAGCGATAACAGAAACGGATGTAATGCTGGCTACCGCTTCAAACGCCATAATCATCGGTTTTAACGTCAGACCGGACAGCAAGGCAATGCAGATGGCGGCGCAGGAAAAGGTGGAAATCAGGACATACCGTGTGATATATGATGCTATAAATGATATGAAGGCAGCTATAAAGGGTATGCTGGACCCCGAAATAAGAGAAGTAGTGGTGGGTAAGGCGGAGATAAGGGCTTTGTTTAAAATATCTTCTATAGGCACCATTGCGGGTTGTTATGTGCTGGAGGGCAAGATACTGCGCAACGGTTCCCTGAGGGTAATCAGGGATGGCATAGTGATTTTTGAAGGAAAGGTTAATACCCTCAAGAGATTTAAAGAAGACGTAAGGGAAGTAGTACAGGGTTATGAATGTGGTATCAGCATGGAAAATTATAACGACTTGAAAGAAGGAGACATCCTGGAATGCTATGTAATGGAGAAAGTTCCCAGATAAGGACAGGTGATTGACGTGAGCAGGAGACTGGAAAAAATCTCGGAAGAGATGAAGCGGGAAATAAGCCGGATAATAAGGGCTGAAATAAAAGACCCCGGGATAACGTCCATGGTTAGTGTGACAAAGGTGGAGGTAGCCAGGGACCTTGGTTATGCTAAAGTTTTCGTCAGCCTACTGGGGGATGAAAAGGACAAAGAAAATACAATGGAAGGCTTAAAAAGGGCAAAAGGGTTTATAAAAAAAGAGCTGGGTAAAAGGATAAGGATACGCAGCGTACCGGAATTGTCCTTTGTGGTAGACCAGTCAATAGAACATGGGGCATATATAACCAGACTCATAAACAGTATAAGGGAGAAAGAAGGGGATGACCAAGGGGATGATAATATCTGATATTGCAAGACATATATCCTCAAGTAAATCCGTAGGCATCATCACTCATATAATGCCGGATGGCGACGCAATAGCATCGGTTCTGGCGTTGACTCTGGGTTTGAGGAAAAAGGGACTGCATCCGATAGCAATCAGGAATGATGTCATTCCAAAAGAATACGGATTCTTGCCGGGTCTCAATCATTTAACCGACCTGGACGATTTGCATGAGTATCCCGAGACACTGGTTGTCCTTGACTGCGGGGATATTGAAAGGCTGGGTCAGGGTTGTGAACTCGCCACAAAAGCCGGTACTGTTATAAACCTGGACCATCACATAAGCAATACCATGTTCGGAAATCTGAACCTGGTGGATACAGGCGCTGCTGCCACCGGTGAAATAGTATACCAGTTGATTAAACTGATGGGCATAGACATGGATGTTGATATTGCCACCTGTTTATACACTGCTATATTGACGGATACAGGAGGATTTAAATACGACAACACTACATGGATAAGCCATACAATAGCCGGTGAGCTGATAACTCTTGGGGTGAAACCTAATCTTGTTTCACAGATGGTTTTTGACACAAGGACCTTATCAAAAACAAAGCTTATCGGAAAAGCCATAGACACTATTAAGATATACCATGACGGAAAAACCGCAGTTATGTATGTTGACAGGCATATGCTGGAACAAGCCGGCAGTTCCAGGGATGAGCTTGAGGGATTGATTAATTTTGCCCGGGATATACAGGGAGTGGAAGTGGCTGTTCTCATAAAAGAAGTAAGTGACCAGCAGTTCAAAGTAGGGTTCAGGTCCAAGGAGTATACCGATGTTTCAAGAATTGCGGGTGTTTTTGGGGGCGGTGGCCACAAAAAAGCTGCAGGATGTACGATTAACGGAGGACTGACGGCGGTACGGAAAAAGCTTTTGGAAGAAATTGAAAATGCCTACAACAGACGTGAAGGAATATGATGAATCCTTACAGGAGACAGTGATGGATGGTATAATAAATATTCTGAAACCCGTCGGCCTGACATCTTATCAGATGGTACACAAGGTCAAAAGGATAACAGGAAGCAGGAAAGCCGGTCATACAGGCACACTGGACCCGGGAGCAGCGGGGGTATTGCCTGTATGCATAGGCAACGCAACAAAGATTGCAGGCTTTATTTCGGATTTTGACAAAAGTTACAGGGCCGAAATAACATTCGGTCTGGTTACTGATACCCAGGACCTCTACGGCCGGGTATTGAAAAAAGGTGATGGGAGTGTCTCTGCAAGTGAGATAGAGAAACTGCTTGAAGAGTTTAAAGGCACTGTCAGTCAGATACCGCCTATGTTTTCTGCCGTCAGACATAAAGGGAAAAGGCTTTACCAGCTGGCCAGAGAGGGTAAGGAAATATACAGAGATCCGAGACAGGTATCCATATACGGCCTGAAACTGGTGGATTTCATCAGTCCCAATAAAGCCCTTATAGACATAGAATGTTCAAAGGGCACCTACATAAGGACCCTGTGTCATGATATAGGTGCCCGATCCGGTTGTGGTGCCGTAATGAGCTTTTTAGTAAGAATCAGAAGCGGGCCCTTTGAGCTTAAAGATGCGGTGACCATTGAAGAACTGGAAGAAGCTGCGGACAGCAAAACCATTGAAAATTATCTGTATCCCATAGACTATTCCATTAAACATTTAGAAAAAATCCGGATAAACGAAAAGGCATTAAAATATGCCCAGAACGGTAATCCCCTGTATTCCCATAATCTTGCCTATATTCCCCGGAACCTTGAAGCAGGACAGCTTGTAAGAATTTATTGCAGGGACCGCTTTATAGCTGTGGGAGAAGTTTATAAGAACAACGATGAGATTATTATAGGGATTAAGAAATTGTTCTACCAAAGGCATTAAAGGAGAATAAATATGGATGGCAATAGATGGGGTGTGGCTCTTGGCAACTTTGACGGAGTCCATCTGGGACACCGGGCATTGTTAAAAAAATTGTTAAACCGAAAGAATGCTTTCGGTACCAGGACCATGGCATTTACTTTCAGGCAGCATCCACAGAATGTACTGTTGACAGGAAATAAGATACCGTTAATATACCCTCCGGAAAAAAAGAAAGGGATAATACAGCGTATCGGTATAGATAAGGTAGAAATGATAGATTTCACAATTGAGTTTTCAAATATGGAGCCAGAGGATTTTTTTGAGAAATATATTTTGAGTAGATACAGTATCGAATATGTGGTTGTGGGTTTCAACTACCGCTTCGGTAAGGGCGGCAGGGGAGACCCGGCCTTGATAAAGCGCCTGGGTGAAAAAAAAGGTTTTGATGTAGAGATAGTGGAACCGGTAATTCTGAACGGAAATATTATAAGCAGCAGTCTTATAAGGAAATTGCTGAGCACCGGTAATATAAATGATGCAAACAGGTGTCTGGGGGAGAATTTTTCAGTGAAAGGTCGGGTCATGAAGGGAAACGGCCGGGGCAGAACCATGGGTTTTCCAACTGCAAACATAAGTCTGCCTGAAGGCATACTTTATCCCTGCAGAGGGGTTTATGTGACTATAACCTGTATTGAGGGAAAAAGACATCCAAGTATTACAAACGTCGGTATAAATCCTACTTTCTCAGGGAATAAATTGCTTATAGAAACGTATATTGAAGGAATTGATGAAACCCTGTACGATAAAGAGATTGAAGTGGAATTCGTGAGCAGAATACGGAATGAAAGGAAATTTGAGGACCGGGAGGAGCTGATAAGACAGTTAGAGATTGATCTGACATACATGAACAAATATTTTAATTCACATAAAATTTAATATAATGATTGTCCCTCCCGTGATTAGGTTTACAAAAATATAGTTTTTATGATAAAATCTAATATGCAGTGAAAACCCTGGACTCGGTTGAAGGAAGCTCCGACCTGCTGCCTGGTTTAGGGGGCTGATAATATAAGGAGGTGAAGAAATGAACAGCAGCATAGACAAACAAAAAATAATTGACGATTTTAAACTTCACGAAGGAGATACCGGTTCTCCCGAAGTTCAGATCGCGATACTGACTGCCAGGATAAACCATCTCAACGAGCACCTTAAAATAAACAAAAAAGATCATCACTCAAGAAGAGGACTTCTTAAAATGGTCGGTAAAAGACGTGGTCTGTTGAATTATCTCAAGGAGAAGGATATTGAAAGATACAGGATTCTGCTGGAAAAGCTTGGTTTACGAAAATAGAAAGGGCGGGTCATCCCGCTCTATTATATTTTAATATTAAGAGAAGGGAGGCACTGTATGGAAGAGTTATTCAACCATGAAGTATTTAAAATGGAGCTTGCAGGGAATGAACTGGTGGTTGAAACAGGAAAAATGGCACAGCAGGCCAATGGTTCTGCGCTGGTGAAATACGGGGATACGGCGGTTCTGGTAACTGCAACCGCATCTGCTGAACCCAGGGAAGGTATTGATTTTTTTCCTTTAAGCGTTGATTATGAAGAAAGATTGTATTCTGTGGGGAAAATACCTGGAGGTTTCATAAAGAGGGAAGGCCGGCCTACAGAAAAGGCTATCCTTACATCCAGGCTTATAGACAGGCCAATCAGGCCTCTCTTTCCCAAAGGGTTTAGAAACGATGTTCAGGTGATAGCAACTGTACTTTCGGTGGACCAGAATACCCCGCCCGATATCACTGCAATGATTGGGTCTTCGGTAGCCCTGTCAATATCCGATATTCCATTTATGGGACCAACCGGTTCTGTTGTGGTGGCACTGGTTGACGGGGAATTCGTGCTGAATCCGAATATCGAACAGCAGGACAAAAGTGATATGAGGCTTATTGTATCCGGCACACGGGATGCCATAATGATGGTGGAAGCAGGGGCCAATGAGGTTCCCGAAGATGTGATGCTGGAAGCGATAATGTTTGGGCACAGGCATATAAAGGATATAATCGGGTTTATCGACCAGATAGTTGCAAAAGTAGGAAAAGAAAAAATGGAAGTCCCGCTGTTTGCCGTGGATGAGGAACTGGAAAAACAGGTCAGGGAATATACGACCGAAAAACTGATAAATGCCATAAAAACTGTTGACAAGCAGGAAAGAAACGAGAATATGGAATTGGCGAAAAAAGAAGCTCTGGAGCATTTTGCCGAAATATTTCCCGAACGGGAAAAGGAGATTAACGAAGTACTCTACAATATAACAAAAGAAGAAGTAAGAAAAATGATACTGGAAGAAGGTATCCGTCCGGACGACAGGAAGGCTGATGAAATAAGGCCCATAAGCTGTGAAGTGGGACTTTGGAAGAGAACCCACGGTTCCGCCTTGTTCACAAGGGGACAGACCCAGACATTAACCATTACCACCCTTGGCGCAATGGGCGATGTGCAGATATTGGACGGCCTTGGCCTGGAAGAATTCAAAAGATACATGCATCATTATAATTTCCCGCCTTACAGCGTTGGAGAAACCAGGTTCTTAAGAGGTCCGGGCAGGAGAGAAATAGGACACGGAGCCCTGGCTGAAAGGGCCCTTGAACCTGTAATACCCGACGAAGAGGAGTTCCCTTACACAATTCGCCTTGTATCTGAGGTCCTGAGTTCCAACGGTTCGACATCCCAGGCCAGCGTATGCGGCAGCACCCTTTCCCTGATGGATGCGGGTGTGCCTATTAAGGCCCCGGTATCCGGTATTGCCATGGGACTGATAAAAGAAGGGGACAGGGTGGCAATACTGTCGGACATCCAGGGTATGGAGGACTTCCTCGGTGATATGGATTTTAAGGTTGCCGGTACCGAGAAAGGTATTACTGCAATACAGATGGATATCAAGATTGCAGGAATTGACAGGGATATCCTGAAGAAGGCCCTTGAACAGGCCAGGCAGGGGAGGCTGTATATCCTCAGCAAAATGATGGAAGCAATTTCCAAACCCCGGGATGAGATTTCGCCATATGCGCCCAAGATAATAAGAATGATGGTGGACCCCGAAAAAATACGGGAGATTATCGGACCTGGCGGCAGGACTATCAACAAGATAATCGAACAGACGGGAGTAAAAATTGACATAGAAGACGACGGCAGGGTATTTATAGCAGCAGTGGATATCCAGTCGGGAGAAAAAGCCGTCAAGATTATTGAAGCCATCACCAAGGATATTGAAGTGGGACAGGTATACCAGGGCAAAGTCTTGAGGATAACCGGTTTCGGAGCCTTTGTGGAAATTGCCCCCGGAAAAGAAGGTATGATACACATTTCCAAACTGGCCCACGAGAGGGTTGAAAAAGTAGAAGATGTTGTCCAGGTGGGGGATGAGGTCACAGTCAAAGTGATAGAGATTGATAACATGGGAAGGATAAACCTTTCCCGGAAAGATACCCTGCCTCCTCCTGTCAACGGGGAGAGCAAAGAAAAGGGAAACAGGGATAAAAACCGGGATGATAGGTACAGGAGAAGAAACAGAGACAACAGAAACAGAAGATAAAAACATAAACCTTGCGTTTATGTTTTTTATCTTTTTTGCCTTCCTTCAGAATAGAATCTAGAGAAAATAATTTTGGAGGGTGACCCATGAGAGTGTTGTTTGTAAAGAAAGATAAAATCCGTATTATGGTTTTGATTGTTTTATTAAGCGTAATTCTGGTATCTTTGATGATATTTCATCATATTTTCATCCGGTATCCACAAACGGTTACGGTACTGCAGCCCATATACAACGGACCGCAGGATCGTAAGGTTGTTACCATTACCTGTAACGTAGACTGGGGAAATGAATATATTCCCCCCATGCTGGAGATATTTCACGAGAATAATATAAAGGCCACATTTTTTGTAACAGGCCGGTGGGCCGATCAGTTTCCCGAACTTCTGGCAAAAATCCATTCGGAGGGTCATATTATAGGGAACCACGGATACCAGCATAAGGATTTTTCAAAGATGGATTACGGACAGAATCACCAGCAAATCCATGCTGCACAGAATTCCATCAAAAGGGTTACAGGAATGAACCCCGTATATTTTGCACCCCCGTCGGGGGCTTTTAACAGGCATACCTTGGATGCTGCCAGAGACCTGGGATGCAAGGTAATAATGTGGAGTATTGATTCCATTGACTGGAAAAGAGACGGCACCGACAGGATAATAAGCAGGGTGAACAAAAGGCTCTGTAACGGGGGCATAATCCTGATCCATCCTACCGACCAGACGGTTGAAGCCCTTCCTGCAATAGTTAAGAACATAAATGAGGCAGGATATGAAATAATATCCCTGGAACAACTTGTTAAAATGATTGAAATCAACTGATTGTATATATATAATATAGTAGTTACTTTGCAGTAATATAGGGGGATTGATATGTATTATAAGGAAGTATTACCAAACGGACTAAGAATTGTATATGAAAAAATGCCATATGTTCAGTCGGTCAGTATCGGTTTGTGGGTGGGAGCCGGAAGCAGATTTGAGGATGCCCGGAACAATGGGATTTCGCATTTCATTGAACATATGCTGTTTAAAGGAACGTCGCGGCGCAGTGCAAGGGATATAGCCGAGGAAATAGACAACGTGGGAGGACAGCTTAATGCCTTTACCGGTAAAGAGTGTACCTGCTATTACGCCAAAGTGTTAAACACTCATCTGGACCTTGCCCTGGATATTCTGTCGGATATGATATTTGCGTCTTCTTTTTCTCCTGAAGCCATTGAAAAAGAAAAAAAGGTAGTTCTGGAAGAAATAAATATGTATGAAGATACTCCGGAAGAGCTGGTTCATGACCTTTACGCCAGTACAATTTTCAAAGGTCATCCCCTGGGATACCCGATACTTGGCCGTACAGACACGGTGAAAGGCTTTAAAAGGGACGATTTGCTCAAGTATATGAAGCAGAATTACCGGCCGGACAACACAGTGATTTCGGTTGCGGGAAACATAGAATACAGCGAGCTTAAAAGGCTTGTCAGCAAGTATTTCGGAAACTGGGAGGGTTCTGTGCCGGCTGCTGTGAACCATATAAGCCCGCTTATGAACTTTGACATTTCCGTAAGAAAAAAGGAAACCGAACAGGTACATTTCTGTCTCGGATTCAGAGGGTTCGACCAGAAGGATGAAAGGCTGTATTCTCTGATGGCATTGAACAGTCTCATTGGCGGGGGAATGAGTTCCAGGCTGTTTCAAAAAATCCGGGAAGATATGGGCCTGGTATATTCTGTCTATTCATACCCGTCAACCTACAGTGACGTTGGACTAATGACTATTTATGCGGGAACAAATCCACAGCAACTGGACATGGTTATTAATGAAATAATGGAGGAACTTCTTTTAATCAAAAAAGAAGGTATTAATGATAAAGAATTGAATAGAATAAAAGAACAAATGAAGGGAAACTTTGTTATGAGTGCTGAAAGCACCGGCAGCAGAATGGCTTCCCTGGGAAAATCGGAATTGCTCCTGGGGAGAACATACTCCAAGGAAGAGATTTTGAGGAAAATTGACGACATCAGCATACCAAAAGTGGTAGAAACGGTTGAGGCTGTAATACAGCTGGACAGCATGGCCGCTGCCCTCCTTGGAAATGTTTCGCCGGATTCTATGAGTTCACTGGAGATGATACAATGCTGCAAATAAAATACTATTATAATGAGAAAGGCTATGGATTACCAGCCCCCCGGTATATGAGTGACGGAGCAGCCGGAATTGACCTGCCGGCTGCTGTGGACGGAGAAATCCGTATTAATCCCGGCGAGTTCCGCTTGATACCTACAGGGCTCCACATGGAGATTCCTGAAGGTTATGAGGGACAGGTAAGGCCCAGAAGCGGACTTGCTGCCAAACATGGCATCACCGTTCTCAATTCTCCGGGCACCATTGACAGCGATTACAGGGGAGAGATTAAAGTTGTGGTTGTAAATTTTGGCGATAAACCCTTCTCAATAGCCAGAGGAGACAGGATTGCCCAATTGGTTGTAAATGCCGTAGTAAAGGCGGAATTTGTCCAGGTTGCTGACCTGGAGCAAACCGGAAGAGGCCAAAACGGTTTTGGACATACGGGAATATAAACCGGTGTTCAGGCATACTATTTTATAGGCAGTCAAACTTAAGTACCGTCATACAAAAAACCACAAACAACAAAGTAAGGAGTGTGCCTATGAGGTTAAGCCAGATGGGCGGAAAGGAGATCGTGAACCTGAACACCGGAGAAAGGCTTGGAATAATCGCAGAAACCGACCTTGTCATTGACGAGAAGACCGGAAAAATCATTTCCATGCTTATTCCGGACGACAGGGTTCAGTTTTCTTTTTTTGGAGATAAGGATTATGTTGAGGTAGAATGGAAAAATGTCCGCAAGATTGGAAATGACATGATAATAATAGAACAGGAAGAATCAAAAAGAAAGAAGTTTTTTTGAGGCCCTTTGAAAGGGGCTTTTTTGTTATTTCACCTTAATATTGAAAAGTAATATAATAGTAATATATGCGATTTAAGGAGGAAGGACAATGAAGCTGGTTGTACAAAAATTTGGCGGAACTTCTGTAGCTACGGCGGAGAACAGGGAGAAAGCCGTAGAAAAGGTTATATCAGCAATGGAAGAAGGGTATTGTCCGGTAATAGTAGTGTCTGCTATGGGCAGAAAAGGGAGCCCTTATGCCACAGATACGCTGATTGAATTTACAAAGAAGGTGAACAAAGATATCCATCCCAGAGAGATGGATTTAGTCATGTCCTGCGGAGAGACCATTTCTGCGGTTATCATGGCCAGCACCCTGCGGGCAAAAGGTATTGATGCAGTTGCCCTGACAGGAGAGCAGGCTGGTATAATAACCGATAACAATTACGGCAATGCAGAGGTTATAAGGGTACAGGCAAAAAATATATACCAGGCCATTGATAAGGGAAAGGTACCTGTTATCGCCGGATTCCAGGGAGTTACGGAGTACGGGGACATAACAACGCTGGGGCGGGGGGGAAGCGATGTGAGCGCTGCCATTATAGGGGAAGCCCTGGATGCCCATCTGGTCGAGATATACACTGATGTGGACGGGGTTATGACCGCTGACCCGAGAATAGTACCGGATGCCAAGGTAATAAACAGTGTAGATTATACAGAAGTATTCCAGCTGGCGGATTACGGGGCCAAAGTTATTCATCCGAGAGCTGTGGAAATTGCCATGCAGTCCAATCTTCCCATGGTAATAAAAAATACCTTTACGGATTCCCCGGGTACTTTGGTTACACAATTCAAGAGAGACGGGAACGTCTTATCAATCAGTGACCAGGGACTTGTAACCGGAATAGCTCATATGCACGGTAGAACCCAGGTCATAATAGACTATGACGATGATATGGAAAAGGCCTGCAGTGATGATATACTGGATAAACTGGCTGCTTTAAACATAAGTATAGACCTCATAAACATATTTACCAACAAAAAAGTGTTTACGGTTGATGAAAAGGATGAAGAAAAAACCCTGCGTTTGTTGAAAAATGAAAGGTTTCATTTCAATACCATAAAAGACTGCAGCAAAGTAACCATAATCGGCAGCAGAATAAGAGGGGTTCCCGGTGTTATGGCAAGGATACTCAAGGTTCTGTCAAAAAACAATATTATCGTTTATCAGACCGCTGATTCCCATACAACAATATCTGTCCTGGTGAAAAAACAGGATGCTGAAAAGGCCGTCTTGCTTCTGCACAATGAATTCAAACTGGGCTTGTAATATTTCCATCCCCATGGACAATACTATTAATATGTACTTAATAGTTTTCCCTGAGGAGGAAAACATCCATGGATGAATTGAACAATGAAATACAAAACTGCCGGCTCTGCCATGATGCAACCAACAGCAACATAATTCCCATGCCCGGTGAAGGGACGTCCCAAGCAAAAATACTTATTGTATGCGAACAGCCTCCGGAAGACGGTCGATACTCCCGTAGTATGTTCACCGGGCCATCGGGAAGAACGTTAAAGGAAGTCATAAACCTTTCGCCTGTTGACAGTGACGATATTTTTGTCACTTCTCTGCTGAAGTGCAACATGCCTCTGGACAGAGAAAAGATGCGTTCAAGCATTTCAAATTGTATACCCTATTTGAAAAGGCAGATTGAATTTATGGACCCTCTGATAATATGCACTCTGGGCAGGAAGGTTTTCCAAACGTTGACAGGAGGGAGATACCAGTTCCATAAGTACCGAGGTACACCGGTAAAATGGGAGGGGAGATTGTACTATCCTGTTATAAACCCTCCGGAGATTTTTTATGATTATAATCTGCGGTATGCATTGGAAGAAGATTTTATAAAACTGGGCAAACTGTATAAAGATATATCCAGGAACATACTTTAATATTTTATATGTTAAAGACAATACTATATATTACAATCATCAGAAGCAAAAGAAGCTTACAACATTGGGAAAACTTCGGATTAAACCGGTTATTAAAGAATACGGGAGGACAACAAATTGGACAAGGGGAAACATCAAAAACCCGTTAAAAAGATAAAGACCGATAAAAACAGAAAAATCGAGGCACAAAATGTAAAAGATTTCGGGACCCAAAATGTGCTGCCATTCAGGTCTAATATTCACTGTCTTACCATAATAGGCCAGATCGAGGGACATATTCTGCTTCCTTCCCAGAATAAGGCGACAAAATACGAACATATAATGCCTCAGCTGGTAGCAGTGGAAGAAAACCCGGATATAGAAGGGCTCTTGCTGCTCCTTAATACCGCCGGAGGTGATGTGGAGGCAGGCCTGGCTCTGGCTGAAATGGTGGCCAGCATTTCCAAACCCAAAGTCTCACTGGTACTTGGAGGAGGCCACAGTATAGGAGTACCCCTTGCCACTGCCACCGACTGTTCTTTTATTGCCCCTACGGCTACTATGACCATACACCCCATAAGGATGAACGGGCTGGTTATAGGTGTACCTCAAACCTTCAGATATTTTACAAAAATGCAGCAGAGGATAACCGATTTCATAGTAAATCATTCGGGAATATCCCGGGATACACTGCTGGAATTAATGACAGACACTGACGAACTGGCCAACGATATAGGGACCATACTTGTTGGCAGTGAAGCCGTAAAACATGGTATTATCGACAATGTGGGCGGTTTAAGAGACGCAATCCATAAATTGCGTCAACTGATTGAGGAAAGGAAAAAACCGTGATATAATTACAGTGACATACAAGTAGAGGGGGCATAGCGTTTGAGTATTCTGCAAGCCGTAACCCTGGGGATCGTCCAGGGACTGACAGAGTTTCTTCCGGTCAGCAGTTCCGGCCATCTGGTATTATTCCAGAACATTATGGGCATTAATATGGAGACCAATATTTTTTTTGACGTGATGGTGCATATAGGCACCCTTATTTCAGTACTGGTAGTTTTCTACAACGACATTGCACTTATGGTCAGGGAATTTTTTTTGTTGGCAGGAGACTTCGTCAGAGGAAGGAAGATTACCAGGGAAGGCAATCCCCACAGGAATATGCTTATTATGATAATAATAGCCACCATTCCCACTGCTGTTATCGGTATTGCTCTGAATGGTGTGTTTGAAATGCTGTTTTCTTCTGTCCGGGTTGTATCCGTTACCCTGATAATAACAGGTATCCTTCTTTTTGTGGCGGACAGACTGGAGGGGACCTATAAGGGGGCCCGGGACATAAAAACCATTGATGCTGTAGTAGTGGGGCTTTTTCAGGGTATTGCCATCACACCGGGTATCTCAAGGTCAGGGTCCACCATTTTTGCGGGGCTGTTGAGGGGGTTTAACCGGGAACTGGCTACAAAATTCTCCTTCATATTGTCAATTCCCGCCATATCCGGCGCTGCTTTGCTTGAAGGCAAAGATTTCCTGTTAATGCCATCTTCCGGATACGGCTTTGGCATAACCTTGATAGGTCTGGCAGCGGCGGCAGTGTCAGGAACATTTGCAATAAAATTTCTTGTTAAACTGCTAATGAGAGGGAAACTGCATTATTTCTCCTACTACTGCTGGGCTGTGGGAACAACAGCTTTTGTGTACAGCTTTATTATGCTATGAAGGCGGCTATGCCGCTTTTTTGCTGTTTATATAAAAGAGTTTCTGCAACAAGGATTTTGTGTGAAAATGTAGAAGTAAAACCTGGGGTGATTAGGTTGGTCGTAAAAAAAAGAAAGAGGAAAAAGAAAACCGGAAAAATCAAATATGAAATTCTGGCAATAAGTCTGATTGCTGCGGGGATTGTTATTTTCCTGGGGCTTTATAAAGAATCTACCGGTGTCCTCGGGTATATTATAAAGAATTATCTTTTCGGTGTTTTCGGCCTGGCAGGGTACGGGATTCCTCTATTCCTGGTTTTTGCAGGGATTTTCTGTCTCGCCAGGTATGATACAATTGCTGTTGATGCCAGGACCGTA
Source organism: Clostridium thermobutyricum (assembly GCA_016842005.1). Taxonomy (GTDB): domain Bacteria; phylum Bacillota; class Clostridia; order Ch29; family Ch29; genus JAENYD01. Next base: position 82,969 of record JAENYD010000005.1, read on the forward strand.
TCATTGCTGTTGTTATTCCTGTCAGTTACCACACTTTTGCATATGTCTTCCGGTGAACTGGTACGATACAGGGAAGAGGAGGGCTTCTTGAGAAACCTGCTGGAGAATGCACGGATTGCCTCGGCCTATGGTCAGGAGCATGTGGGAGGCGGTATCTTAGGCGCCCTGATATCGGTAATAATGATTAAACTGCTGGGAATACTGGTAAGCAAAATATTCCTTATAGCTCTGATTATAATATCACTGACCATAGTATCCGACCGCTCACTGATTGCAATTGTATTTGGAATATTTAAAAATATTGTAAAGACGATTATCAATGCCGGTAGAATTATATGGGATTTTGTTATGGTTCCAGTTGTTAATGACGATGAAACCGGCGGTACAGAGAAAAAAAAAGAAGACCCCAAAAGGGATGTCCTGGACGAAAAAATCAAGATTCTTGATTATACAAGACAATACAGCGGAGCAGAGCAAGCTGCGGCTGCAGAGGAAACGGTCCAGCTAAACCTGTCGAGGCCGAATACAGTAAGAGAATTTTCGGACTACAGACTTCCAAGCACCTCCCTGTTGAGTTCTTATGAAGGCAAACCCGGGGGCAGCAGGAAAGACCTGATATCAAGCGCTAAAAAGCTGGAGGAAACCCTTAAAACCTTCGGAGTTGAAGCAAAGGTGATACAGGTGAGTGTGGGTCCTGCCATTACCAGATACGAGATACAGCCAAGTCCGGGGGTTAAGGTAAGCAGAATTTTGAGGCTGTCTGATGACATAGCCCTGAATATGGCCGCCACTTCGGTAAGAATCGAAGCCCCCATACCGGGTAAATCAGCCGTTGGGCTGGAAATACCCAATAAAGAAATAATACCGGTTTCACTAAAAGAGATACTGGAAAGCAGTATTTTTCAGAATCACAGTTCAAACATAGCGGTAGCACTGGGTAAGGATATAGCAGGCAATCCCGTCATTGCCGATTTAAGCCGGATGCCCCACCTGATGATTGCAGGAGCAACCGGTTCGGGTAAGAGCGTATGTATAAACTGTCTTATTTGCAGCCTGCTTTTTAAGGCTTCGCCGGCCCATGTGAAATTAATCATGATAGATCCCAAAATGGTAGAGTTAAACCATTACAATGATATTCCCCACCTGCTGGCACCGGTTGTTACCGATCCGAGGAAAGCCACCAATATTCTATACTGGGCTGTTCAGGAAATGCATAACAGGTACAAGGAATTTTCACAGATAGGCGTCAAGGATATATTCAGGTATAACCAGGTGAAACAGCTGGAAAACAATGATGAATATATGCCTCAGATAGTGGTAATAATTGATGAGCTTTCAGACCTGATGATGGTCTCTCCTGCGGAAGTGGAGGACAATATCTGCAGACTTGCCCAGATGGCCAGGGCGGCGGGTATCCACCTGGTTATAGCCACTCAAAGACCCTCTGTTGACGTGATAACCGGGGTCATCAAAGCCAACATACCCTCCAGGATATCTTTCGCCGTATCATCACAGGTGGACTCCCGCACAATACTGGACATGTCCGGAGCTGAGAAACTGCTGGGAAGAGGGGACATGCTTTATTATCCGGTGGGAATGTCAAAGCCTGTCCGTATACAGGGGGCTATGGTAGAAGAGGAAGAAGTGGAAAAGGTGGTCTCCTTTATAAAAAAACAGGTAAAAGCGGAATATAGCGAAGAGGTGCTGGAAGCTGCTCAACCGGAGGAATCCGTTATGGAGGACAGGGACGAGCTTTTGCCCCGGGCAGTTGAAATAGTGGTGGAAAGACAACAGGCATCGGCATCACTGTTGCAAAGAAAACTGAAGGTGGGATATGCAAGGGCAGCCCGGATAATAGACCAGCTTGAAGAAAGGGGCATTATAGGCGGTCATGAGGGTAGTAAACCACGGAGGGTTCTGATAAGCAGGGAAGAACTGGATGACCTTAACAGAGACGGCAGTTGAAAGGGGAAGAAGCATGAATGGCAGTGTGTCAGTTGTTTCACTGGGCTGTGCAAAAAATCTGGTTGACAGCGAAGTGATGATGGGACTCTTGAAGGAAAAGGGTTTTGTTCCTGTGGAAGATGCAGAAGATGCCGAAGTCATTGTTATCAATACCTGTGCTTTTATTGAAGATGCCAAGGAGGAATCGGTTGATACCATACTGGAAGCGGCACGCCTGAAAGAAAAAGGAAGGTGCAGGGTCCTTGTGGTAACCGGCTGCCTGTCCCAGAGATACGGCAAAAAACTGATGAACCAGATACCTGAAATTGATGCAATGCTGGGTACATCCAGCTATCCGCAGATTATCCAAGCAATCCAAAGTGTTTTAAAGGGTTATAAGGCTTTTAATTTAAAAAAAGCCAGCTATGCCCTACCGGAGAACCTGCCAAGGGTGCAGACAACTCCGGCCTACATGGCATATTTGAAAATTGCGGACGGGTGCGATAACCGTTGCAGTTACTGCATTATACCTGCTTTAAGGGGAAAGTACAGGAGCCGGAAAAAGGAGGAAATACTGAAGGAGGCAGTAAGGCTGGCCGGGAATGGTGTAAAGGAGCTCATTCTGGTAGCCCAGGATACAACCAGATACGGTATGGACCTTTACGGTGAGCCCAGGCTGGGAGAACTGCTAGAAGAACTCTGTACGATTGACCGATTGAAGTGGATAAGACTGCTTTATTGCTATCCGGACGGCATTGACAGCAGGCTGGTGGAGGTAATAAGAAAAAATAAAAAAATATGTAATTATCTCGATGTTCCCATACAGCATATTAATGACCACATATTGCGACAGATGAACCGAAATACTACAGGAGAAAAAATTGAACAACTGATAATAAGATTGAAAAAGGATATCCCGGGGCTAATCCTGAGGACTTCCCTCATAGTAGGCTTCCCCGGTGAAAGTCAAAAAGAATTCAAGGACCTGCTGACCTTCGTAAATAAAGGATATTTTGATCGGCTGGGCGTCTTTCCATATTCCAGAGAGGAGGGCACTCCGGCATTTCATTTAACAAACCGGGTAAGCAAAGATACTGCCCTGAAAAGACAAAGAAGCATAATGGAAGTACAGCAGTCCATATCCCTGAAAAAAAACCTGGATAAAATAGATAACATCTATGAAGTGCTGGTAGAAGGAAGAGAAGACGGCATGTATTTTGGTAGAACCTACGGTGATGCCCCGGAGATAGACAATCTGGTTTATTTTTCATCCGCTACTCACTGGGAGCCCGGGACTTTTGCCCGGGTGAAAGTCGGACAGGCATATGAATATGATCTGATTGGAGAGTGTATCAATGAATCTGGCGAATAGACTGACCATGATAAGGATTTTCCTGATCCCGGTTTTTATGCTGCTATTACTGACCCAGATACCTTACGGTGAATATATGGCAGCCGCCGTATTTATTCTGGCGGCATTAACAGACAGCCTGGACGGATATGTAGCCAGGAAGAGAAAACAGATTACCAAACTGGGCAAGCTTATGGATCCCCTTGCTGACAAGCTGCTTATAGCAGCTGCTTTAATTTCCCTCGTTCAGATGGGAAGACTCTCAGCATGGATAGCCACAATAATAATAGCAAGGGAGTTCATGGTGACGGGTCTCAGGAGCATAGCTGCCGCAGAGGGGAATGTAATCGCCGCAAGCATTTGGGGGAAACTGAAAACAATCTCTCAAATAATAGCTATTGCCGCCATTATTTTAAACAATTTTCCCTTTGAAAAAATCGGGGTTCCATTTGCCGATATAATGCTATGGGTGGCGGTAGGTTTAACCATTTATTCTGCCGTTGACTATTTGTACGGATGCAGGAAGCTGTTTAAAAGCAGTTAGTAATTATCAACTATGACTTTATCATAATTGATAATTACTAAAATAAAAAAAGAAAGGACATCCATATGACTTCTGAAATCATCTCCATCGGCACCGAACTCCTCTTAGGAAACACAATTAATACCAACACTGCCTTCCTGTCCGAACAGCTGGCTGCTCTGGGTATAGACGTATATTATCACACAACGGTAGGTGATAACCCTAAAAGACTTCAGGACACTCTATATCAGGCCGTCAAACGTTCAGAACTTATTATTACAACCGGTGGCCTGGGTCCAACTGCCGATGATATCACAAAGGAAGTAATATGTGAGGCTGCAGGTAAAAGACTTGTCCTCCATAAACCAAGTCTGGACAGGATAGACGCATTTTTCAAACGGATAGGGAAAAGCATGTCTCCCAATAATATTAAACAGGCCTATATACCGGAAGATGGTATGGCCGTATACAATCATACAGGAACGGCTCCGGGAATTATCATGGAACTTGATAACTGCACAATAATAATGCTCCCGGGCCCCCCCTCCGAGATGGAAACAATGTTCCTGAAAGAAATCAAGCCTTATCTACAGGAAAAGTCTCCATATACCATAATATCCCGAACCATAAAGTTTTTCGGTATAGGAGAATCTGCCCTTGAAAGCAAACTGCGGGATATTATCGACCGGCAGTCAGACCCGACCATTGCCACATATGCCGGTGAAGGGGAGGTAAAAGTAAGAATTACCACAAAAACCGTCAGCGGACAGGCAAAACTGTCCGGTCTGGAACAAGTGACCGGGGTTATCAATGACAGGGTGGGAGAGTATATATATGCTTACGACGATTTATCCCTGGAGCATATTACGGCGGAACTCCTTATTTCTTCCCCTTACACCCTGTCACTGGCCGAATCCTGTACGGGAGGGAGAGTAAGCAGCATGCTCACATCAGTTCCGGGCGTTTCAAAATCTTTTAAAGGAACCATTGTAAGCTACAGCAATGATATAAAAACTAACTTGCTCGGCGTTAAGAAAGAAACCCTTGAAACCTATGGAGCCGTCAGCCGTGAAACAGCTATTGAAATGGCAGAAGGGGCAAGAAAAATGTGCAATGCCCATATAGGCCTTTCAATAACAGGCATAGCAGGCCCTGATGGACGTACTCCCGACAAACCCGTTGGCCTTGTTTATATCGCTTTATGCACGGCAGAAGGCTGTGAATGCTTTGAACACAGGTTTGCCGGTGACAGGACCAAAATACAGATATATGCTGCAAAGCATGCAATAAATTATCTGAGAAAATTTCTTGTTAAACATATCAGGTCATAATTAAAGAAATAATCGAGGTTGACAAATATTGTTTATAGGATATAATTATTATAGAACATTTGTTCTTATTACTTTATGAGGTGGTGTGGTCTTTTGGATAAAGAAAAGCGTAAGGCCTTGGATTTAACTTTAAATCAGATAGAAAAACAGTTTGGAAAAGGTTCTGTTATGCGACTGGGAGAGAATAAGGCGAACCTCAATATTGAAAGCATCCCAACAGGCGCTTTAAACCTTGATATTGCACTGGGCGTCGGTGGTCTGCCCCGGGGAAGGATAGTGGAAATATTCGGCCCGGAAGCCTCGGGTAAAACCACTGTGGCACTCCATGCCATAGCCGAAGCACAAAAATCGGGCGGAAATGCCGCTTTCATTGATGCCGAACATGCCCTGGACCCCATATATGCCAGCAACCTGGGGGTGGATATTGACAGCCTGATAGTATCACAGCCTGATACCGGAGAACAGGCCCTTGAGATAGCCGAAGCCCTCGTACGCTCAGGCGCAATAGATGTAATTGTTATAGATTCTGTTGCCGCCCTGGTGCCAAAAGCAGAAATCGAAGGCGAGATGGGTGACAGCCATGTTGGACTGCAGGCCCGTTTGATGTCCCAGGCATTGCGAAAGCTGGCCGGCGTTGTCAACAAATCAAAAACTATTGCAATTTTCATAAATCAATTAAGGGAAAAAGTGGGTGTAATGTTCGGCAACCCCGAGACAACCCCGGGCGGTAGGGCGTTAAAGTTTTATGCTTCTGTCAGACTTGACGTGCGCAGAATAGAAACCTTGAAACAAGGAGAACAGATGATTGGCAACAGGACGCGGGTAAAAGTGGTGAAGAATAAAGTTGCTCCGCCATTCAGACAGGTTGAATTTGATATAATGTACGGTAAAGGTATATCACGGGAAGGCGCCATTCTTGACGGCGCAGTGGATGAAGAAATCATAAGCAAAAGCGGTGCCTGGTATTCTTATGGCGATGTTCGTCTTGGACAGGGACGCGAGAATGCCAAACAGTATCTTATTGAGAATGAAGACATATGCATTGAAATTGAAAACAAAATCAGGCAGAAGCATGGAATGCCCCTGAGGGAGAAGCTCAAAGACCAGAATTCCAAACAGGAGAGCAGCAAACAACCCGGGAAAGAAAGCAAAAATACTAAATAATTAAATTCCCCCTTTAATCCGAAAAGGGGGAATTTAATATTACCGATGCGGAGGTGCCGGAAATGAATTTTGATAATCGTGATAATCTTGATGAAGCCAAAAATACTGCCCTTGGGTTTCTCGGTAGAAGACTGAGAACCGAAAGGGAAGTCAGAATAAAACTGTCTGATCGTTTTAGTGAAAATGTAATAAATGAAGTTATAAAGGATTTAAAACGAGTTAATCTTATTAACGATGATGAATATGTGGGATGCTTCGTCAGGGACAGGCTGAAGCTTAATCCCTGGGGCAAAAACAGAATAAAGCTGGAACTGGAAAAAAGGGGTATCTGCCCGGAGGTTATCGAAAACAACCAGGAATTCCAGAATATAAATGAAGAGGAGATAATAAAACACATCATCTTGAAAAAACATAATGAATATAACACCAGTATTCCGGCTGAAGACAAAAAACTCAGAGACCTGCTTTATCGAAGGGGATTTGACCCGGATAATATCAATAACACATTAAAACAATTCCGTGGCAGACATTGACAGCTGACACATAGCTGCATTAAACCGGTTTGTTTTTTTCCTGCAGTAGCCTGACGCTATCCTATTATGCCGTTACGCTTGACATAAATCTTAAAAAAATATAAAATTAATACGAATACGGTAGTATGTAAAATATGTAGAATATAGTAATACCAAGACTTTTGGGGTATAAAGAATAATACATCTTATTATTGAGCGGAAGCTCGGTTAATTTGTTAAAAACTGAATAGAGGGAGGTGCAATAGTATTTTTCAACCTATAATTATTGCAGCTATAACAGCTCTGGTAGCTTTTTTTATAGGATATATTGTGCGTAAGGTTATCGCAGAGTCAAAAATCACAAATGCGGAAGAACTGGCCAAGAAACTTATAGCCGATGGTGAAAAAGAAGCCGAGACAACCAAGAAAGAATTACTCCTGGAAGCCAAGGAAGAAGTTCACAGGCTCCGCAATGAATTCGAAAAAGAGACCAGGGAAAGAAGAAACGAACTTCAGAAGCTGGAAAGACGGCTTATGCAGAAGGAAGAAGCTCTTGACAGGAAAATGGAGACCCTTGAGACAAAGGAAGAAGACCTGAACAAGAGAGACGAGGAAATCACCCGGCTCCAGAAGCAGGTTAGTACAGTACTGGAACAGCATAAAAAAGAACTGGAAAAACTATCAGGCCTGACCAGTGAAGAAGCGAAAGAAATGCTGCTGAATGACATCAGAAAAGAGGTCGAAAAGGATGCGGCCTTAATGATCAAGGAGATAGAAACCGAAACAAAAGAAAAGGCCGATAAAAAAGCCAGAGAGATCATTAGTTATGCTATTCAGAAATGTGCTGCTGACCATGTTGCAGATACTACCGTTTCCGTAGTTCAATTGCCTAATGATGAAATGAAAGGACGTATTATTGGTAGAGAGGGAAGAAACATTCGTACTCTGGAAACTTTGACAGGTATTGACCTGATAATTGATGATACCCCTGAAGCGGTTATTTTATCCGGATTTGACCCCATAAGAAGAGAGACTGCCCGGATAACCCTGGAAAAATTAATTGCCGACGGTAGGATACATCCCGCCAGGATAGAAGAAATGGTGGAAAAAGCCAAGAAAGAAGTGGAAACCACCATCAGGGAACACGGTGAACAGGCTACCTTTGAAACCGATGTTCACGGACTGCATCCCGAACTGGTACGCTATCTTGGAAGACTTAATTTCAGAACCAGTTATGGTCAGAACGTGTTGAAGCATTCCATAGAAGTGGCCCATTTGGCCTCGACAATGGCATCAGAACTAGGGGCTAACGCCAAGCTTGCCAGGAGAGCAGGCCTGCTTCATGACTTAGGTAAAGCCGTAGACCATGAAATGGAAGGAAATCACGTACAGATAGGTGTGAGCATTGCAAAGAAATTCAGGGAATCAGCCGAAGTAATTCATGCAATAGCTGCACATCATGGAGATATAGAGCCCACAACCATAGAAGCGGTTTTGGTTCAGGCCGCAGATGCAATATCCGCAGCCCGTCCAGGGGCGAGAAGAGAAACTCTGGAAGCCTATATCAAGAGACTGGAGCAACTTGAAGAAATTGCAGGGTCCTTTGAAGGGGTTGACAAGTCTTATGCTATTCAGGCTGGAAGGGAAATAAGGATAATGGTTAAGCCAGAGGATATCAATGACACAGATATTGTGCTGATAGCCAAAAACATATCCAAGCGGATTGAAGAAGAGCTGGATTACCCTGGCCAGATAAAAATCAATGTAATAAGGGAAACACGGGCAATTGAATACGCAAAGTAAAGAAAAGGGCGGGAGCCCTTTTTCTTTGTCTAAATGCAATCACAGTCAAGACTTGCTTCAAAAATTTCATTAACAAAAGAGGGTTTTTTTTCTATTTGTAGAATATTACAATATCGGACGGAATAATTACTGATATATTAAAAAAGGGGGCATTATTTAATGGATGTATTAAAGGTGTCAGCAAAGTCAAACCCAAATTCAGTGGCTGGAGCACTGGCCGGCGTTCTCCGGGAAAAGGGTAATGCAGAAATCCAGGCAATTGGCGCCGGTGCTTTGAATCAGGCCGTCAAGGCAGTCGCAATCGCAAGAGGATTTGTAGCTCCTAGTGGTATGGACCTTGTATGTATTCCTGCTTTTACTGATATTGAAATAGACGGAGAAGAGAGAACGGCAATTAAACTTATAATTGCACCCAGATAGATAAACCTTTTGTTACTAAAAACCTGCTTATCAAAGCAGGTTTTTAAAGTTTATTAATATGAACCCGGGGAGTTAATAAGCAATGCTTACAATAAACTCCGGATATAATAGACTTTTTCTATAGAGAAATCACTGCCAACAATGATATAATAAATCTTGTCAGGGATAAAAACTCTTTTCCATTGTATTAATACAGACAGCTTAGAGGCAATACTAGCAATAGAAGGGACATATAGCTACCATGCAGGAGGCAAACAATGAAAAAAGCTGACCTTCATTTGCATACCAACAAATCTGACGGCCTTCTTACCCCTGAGGAGCTGGTATTTCGTGCGAGCAAACAAGGACTATCCGCTATCGCCATTACAGACCACGACACTGTGGAAGGTATACCCGCTGGCATTGAAGCCGGCAGAAAATATGGGGTTAATGTAATTCCGGGAATTGAATTCAACACAAATGTAGACAACGGGGAACTGCATATTCTGGGCTATTATTTTGACTACAGCAGCAAACCTGTTCTGGACCTTTTACACAGGATAAAGAATGCCAGACTGGACAGGATTAAATCAATGGTGGAAAAACTGAGAGAAGCAGGGCTTGATATTTCTTTCAGCCAGATACTCTCTATAGCCGAGAATGATGCCTCTTTGGGCAGGCCTCACATTGCCAGGATTTTAGTTGAAAAGGGATATGTGTCCGATTTTCGCCAGGCATTTGACAGGTATATTGGTGTACACTGTCCTGCATATGTGGAAAGATACAAGCTTGAACCGGAAAAGGCAGTCCATGTAATAAAATCCGGGGGAGGTGTCCCTGTTCTTGCCCATCCCGGTAATTTAAGTGACAAAGGATATTTGTACAGATGTATAAAAGCGGGCATACAGGGCATTGAGGTATACCACTCCAATCATACATACCAGCAGACAGCAGAACTTCTTACCCTGGCAAACAAACTTCATCTTATCCCTACCGGAGGTTCGGACTGCCATGGTGACCCGGATTGTTACGGTGAATTACTTCTTGGACAGATTACCGTGCCCTATGAAGTCGTTATAAGATTAAGAGAAACTGCCTTTAAAAATAGGGGGGAAAGTTTTTTCAATGTCTGATATCAGAAATCGTCAGTTCTCCACAAAAGTAAGCACCACTTCCCTTATGAAGATGTTTATTCTCCACCTGTTGCTGAAGGAAGCTTTGTACGGTAATCAGATAATAGATCAGATCAAACAAAAACTGCAGTATAAATGGGAACCCAGCCCGGGTATGATTTACCCGTTATTAAGGCAGCTGGAGGACAGTGGATTTGTAATAAGCTGGTGGCTGGAGCCTGACAAGAAATCCATAAGGTATTACAGGATTACAGAAGAAGGTACTTCACACCTTGAAAGACTGAAAATCAGATATAAGAAGCCTGTTGAAGATGCAAGAGATATAATGCAGTATGTAATAGATGAAATATTTTGAAAGGAAGATCTAAAATGTATACAACCTATGACAATCCCCTGGCAGCAAGATATGCCAGCAAAGAAATGCTGGAAAACTTTTCAGCCCAGAAAAAATTCTCCACATGGAGACGGCTGTGGATAGCACTGGCCGAAGCCCAGAAGGAACTGGGTCTTAATATAAGCGACCACCAGCTGGAACAGATGAAAAAGTTTCAAAATGATATAAACTTCGATGTAGCCAGCCAGAAAGAAAAAGAATTCCGCCATGATGTAATGGCCCATATCCATGCATATGGCGATCAGTGTCCTGATGCCAGACCTATCATACATTTGGGTGCTACAAGCGCCTATGTCGGTGATAATACGGATATCATACTGATGAGGGAAGGTCTGAAAATAATTCAGGTAAAACTGGTTAACTGCATGAAGGCCTTAACACAGTTTGCTCTTGAATATGCTGATATGCCTACTCTGAGTTTTACTCATTTTCAGCCGGCACAATTGTCCACTGTAGGAAAACGGGCATGCTTGTGGCTTCAGGACCTGCTGCTTGACCTGAAGGATTTGCAGCACCTGATTACGGTCATGCCCCTCAGGGGGGTTAAAGGAACAACCGGCACCCAGGCAAGCTTCCTGGAGCTTTTTGATGGAGATCATAGTAAAGTGGTGGAACTGGACAAAAAAATAGCTGAAAAAATGGGCTTTACTTCCACATTCCCCGTTACCGGTCAGACTTATCCCAGAAAACTTGATGCAAAAGTTCTGGCTGTCTTAAGCGGAATAGCTCAAAGCGCCCATAAGTTCAGCAACGATATAAGGCTTCTGCAGCATCTGAGAGAGATTGAAGAACCTTTTGGTGAAAAGCAGATCGGTTCTTCCGCCATGGCCTATAAAAAGAACCCCATGCGCAGCGAAAGGATAGGCTCTCTTGCAAGAATGGTAATTATAACTTCATTAAATCCTGCAGTCACTGCTTCCCAGCAATGGTTCGAAAGAACCCTCGATGATTCGGCAAACCGAAGAATTACTATTCCTGAAGCCTTTCTGGCTGTTGATGCTATATTACTCCTTTACATCAATATAATAAAGGGATTGAAAGTATATCCGACAGTCATTAACAAACATGTTATGAATGAGCTTCCTTTCATGGCCACCGAAAACATTCTCATGGAAGCAGTAAAAAAGGGAGGAGATCGTCAGGAACTTCATGAAAAAATCAGGAAATATTCCATTACTGCTTCAAACAGGGTCAAGGAAGGAAAAGACAATAATTTACTCGAATTAATTGCCGGTGATGCAGACTTCAATCTATCCAAAGAAAATCTGGAACAAATGATGAATCCGATGAATTTTACAGGCAGGTCTGCTCATCAGGTGAAAGACTTCATTTCCCAATATGTACAGCCTGCTCTATCTCTTTATGATGACATTGGCAATGTCTCTCCCAACCTTAAAGTTTAATAAATTAAACCAAGGCAGTTGCAGGGTTTTGAGCAACTGCCTTTTTATTGTTTATAATCCAGTGGGACACACTGCGGGAGAGATGAAAGGGCATAGACGAAACGTCCCCATGCGGGAGGCATACAGACGGGTGCACCGGAGAAAAAATCTATTATGGTTTACATAATAATGTTTTTCCAGAAATATGAATATATAAGGTGTTCATACCGTATAATTCAATATGTGCATATATAAATATTATACTTTATTAATAAATATTGATTTCTGAAAATAAGAAATATTATTAAAATATTTGTTGAAATAAGAGGAATTTAATTTTTTTTGTAGAATATATATTCGTTAAGTAATAATCAAACTTTGTGGATTTTTGATTTAAAAAAGGAGGTGATAAGTACAATAATTATGTAAACCATTATACTTATCTAAAAAAAAGGGGGTATTCTGTTAATGAGTAACAAAGAAACATTTGGTAGCCGATGGGGCTTTGTACTGGCCGCAATAGGAATGGCTATCGGAACCGGAAACATCTGGCGTTTCCCGAGGGTTGCTGCAGCAAACGGCGGAGGTAGTTTCCTCATAGCCTGGACTGTTGCCCTGATAGTATGGTCTCTTCCGCTGCTGATGGCCGAGATGGTCCTTGGACGTAAGACAGGCCTCGGCTGTATAGGTGCCTTCAGGGATTTCCTGGGCAGGAAGTTCACCTGGATGGGTACCTGGGTTGCAGTGGTATGTCTGGGCATAGCCTTCTACTACTCGGTTGTAATGGGCTGGTGTATGAAGTACTTCACCCTGGCCGTATCAGGCGCTTTCAAGGCCGGCATGACACCCGAGCAAACCACTGAAATCTGGAACAATTTCCTTGCCACGCCTTCCCAGACAATACTCTTCCATGCTATAGCGGTACTGATATCCGGGATTGTTGTTTACAGGGGCGTTAACAACGGAATAGAAGCAGCTTGTAAGGTAATCATTCCGACCTTATTTGTATTATTAATAATTGCAGCCATAAGGGCTCTGACCCTGCCAGGGGCATCTCTTGGTGTTGCATATCTCTTCACACCGCATATGAGCGACCTGGCAAATCCCAATACATGGCTGCAGGCCTTTACCCAGTCAGCCTGGTCCACAGGAGCCGGCTGGGGGTTCCTTATAGTCTACGGTGTATACACCAAGAAAAAAGACGACATAGGTCTCAACTGTGTACTGACAGGTCTTGGCAACAACTCTGCTTCCCTTATAGCAGGTCTTGCAGTAATACCCACGGTATTTGCCCTGTCAGCATCCCTTGACGCTGCAAATGCGGCTGTATCTGCAGGCAACTCGGGTCTTACATTTATCTATCTTGCATCACTGTTCCCCACCATGCCTGCAGGCAACTTGATTGCCGCCGTGTTCTTCTTTGCCATGACAATAGCGGCACTGTCCTCTCTGATAGCCATGTACGAACTCGGTATAAGGGTAATATGCGATTTCAATGTATCAAGAAAAAAGGCTGCCCTTTGGGTTATTATCGGTGGTTTCGTGTTTGGAGCACCTTCCGCATACAACGCTACATTCCTGGATAACCAGGACTGGGTATGGGGTGTGGCCCTGCTCATAAGCGGACTGTTCTGCGCGTACGCCATGATGAAATACGGTGTGGAAAAGGTCAGGACAGAGATTATCAACCACCCATGGGCAGACCTTTATATAGGCAAGTGGTGGAGCGTATGCATAAGACTGTTCCCCATAATGTTCGCAATAGTATTCGGCTGGTGGGTATGGCAGGCCATTACATGGTATCCGGACAACTGGATGGCACCGTTCGAGACCTTCAGTGTTGGCACAATGGTATTCCAGTGGGGTATACTGCTGGTGCTCGCCCTCATATTCAATAAAACTCTTGCCGACAAGACCATTGAAGGCTATGACATAACTCAAGCCCCTGAAGAAGAGGAGGCGGTATAACATGACAGGTGCAACATATATAATGCTGGTACTGGTACTGGGATTCTACTGGGGAGGCTTTGTTTACTTCGCTCTGAAGGCAGCTAAAGCCGACGCTAACAAATAAAACAGACGATACACCGTCAAATTGTACCCCTCTCACCGGATTCACGGGGAGAGGGGTACAATTTGAGTACTTATACAGGATAGGGGGAAAATTTATGCGTATTGAAGAACATCCAATACTTACCTTTGAAAAAGGCAACAAAGTAAAGTTTACTTACAATGGTAAAACGCTGGAAGGATATGAAGGAGAGCCTATAGCTGCTGCTCTTCACGCTGCAGGGGTAAAGGTGCTGGGGTACAGTAGCGTCCACAAACGGCCGAGGGGATTTTACTGTGCTATTGGCAACTGTTCTTCATGCCTCATGACAGTTGACGGTAAACCCAATGTAAGGACCTGCGTCGAAAAACTCAGAGAGGGTATGAAAGTCGAGACACAACAGGGTAAGGGGGAACTGATATGAGAACAACCGATATTGCAGTTATAGGAGGAGGCCCTGCAGGTTTATCCGCAGCCATCAGTGCTGCTTCCCTCGGAGCCAGGGTAACTCTCGTGGACAGAAATGACCATCTGGGAGGACAGCTGGTTAAGCAAACCCACATGTTCTTTGGTTCTGAAAAACAGCACGCATCGGTGAGAGGAATAGATATTTGCGATATTCTGATAGACAAGCTTAAAACATATGAAGATAATGTTGATATAATGATAAATTCCACAGTGCTTGGAATTTATGAAGACGGAGTTATCACTGTGGAACAGAACGAAGAAGAATATATTAAGCTCAAACCCCGTTCCATGATTATTGCCACAGGGGCATCGGAAAAAGTACTTGCCTTCCCCAATAATGACCTGCCGGGAATATACGGTGCAGGTGCTGTACAAACCCTTATGAACGTTCATGGTGTTAAACCTGGTGATAAAGTTCTTATGGTAGGAGCAGGAAACATCGGTCTCATCGTAAGCTATCAGCTCATGCAGGCGGGAGTAAAGGTTGAAGCTATTATAGATGCTGCTCCCCATATAGGAGGATACCTTGTTCATGCCTCCAAAATCAGAAGAATGGGAGTCCCGATATATACATCCCATACAGTAAAAGAGGCAATCGGAAAAGACTGCCTGGAAAAAGCGGTTATTATGCAGCTTGATGAAAGCTGGCAGCCCGTAAGTGGAACCGAGAAAGAACTAGATGTTGATGTAATGTGCATATCAATAGGTCTGTCTCCGCTGACGGAGTTACTGTGGCAGGCAGGCGTAGATATGAAATATGTTCCCGAACTTGGGGGACACGTGCCTGTCAGAAACCAGGAGTATCAGACCTCCAACGCTAACGTTTATGTGGCCGGAGACGTTGCAGGAGTCGAAGAAGCAAGTGCCGCTATGGTTGAAGGTCAGCTTGCCGGACTGTGTGCAGCCAAAAATATGGGATATACCTCTCCGGATTTTGAAGCCAGAAAACAGGACTGTATTAACCAGTTGAATGACTTGAGGTCCGGACCTACAGGCGCCAAAATAAGAAAAGGCTTGGAAAAGCTATTAGGATAGGGGGGTAAGCTATGCTAGAAAAAACTGGTATACCAACCGCAGAACAGATAGAAGAGGTTACGCCGTCAAAAGAAAGACTGGCCAAAGGTCCTGTTGCTATAATAGAATGCTTTCAGAACATCCCTTGCAATCCCTGTTATACAACATGCCCGAGCAAAGCCATAAAAGAACTGTCAGACATTAATGAAAGACCTGAAGTGGATTTCAACAGGTGTAACGGTTGCGGCGCGTGTATAAGCAAATGCCCTGGCCTGGCAATTTTCGTTGTAGATGAAACCTATTCGGAGGATAAGGCCCTGATAAAACTTCCTTACGAATTCCTGCCGCTGCCCCAACAGGGGGATACCGTCAAAGCCCTTGACCGAAGCGGTGAGATTGTTGGTGAGGCCGAGGTTTTAAAAGTTGTAAATACCAGGGCTCAGGACAGGACTCCTGTTATCTGGATTGCAGTGGACAGGGAACTTTCTATGAAGGTAAGAAACATAGGAATGGGGGATTAATATGAGTAACGATAAAAAAACCATTGTATGCCGCTGTGAGGATTTGTTCCTTGAAGATATCAGAGAATTGATTGAGAAGGGCTATTCAAGTGTTGATGAGATAAAGAGAGTAAGCCGCTGTGGTATGGGACCCTGTCAGGGTAGGACCTGTAGGGATATAGTATTGAGGGAATTAGCCAGGGCAAAAGGCAAAGATATTTCCGAACTTAAAATGCCAACCTTCAGGCAGCCTACAAAACCCATCAAGCTGGGATTAATAGACAGGGGTGAGAAAAATGATTAAGAAGTCAGCCGAAGTAGTAATAATCGGTGGAGGAGTATCCGGTCTTGCCACCGCATATTTCCTGGCAAAAAAAGGCGTGAAAGATATAGTGCTGCTGGAAAAAGGCTTTATCGCCAGTGGCTCAACCGGCAGATGCGGAGCCGGTATCAGACAGCAGTGGGGGACCGTCATGAACTGCAAAATGGCAATTCATGCATGTGAGTTTTATGAAAATGCCAACGAGATCCTTGAATATGACGGAGATGTTGAATTCAAGCAGGGTGGATATCTGATAATTGCAACCACCGAAAAAGAACATGAACAGTTCAAGAAAAACGTGGAGCTGCAGAAAAGTCTCGGTATCCCTGTCGAGCATTTGACGCCTGAAGAAGCCCTCAAAATAGTTCCGTTCCTGAATATCAGCGATGTGCTCAGTGCAACCTTCTGCCAGAAAGACGGACATCTTAACCCGTTCCATGTATGTGACGCCTTTGCCAAAGCTGCACGACGCCTGGGCGTTGAAATATATACCTACACTGAAGCGAAAGATATTATTGTTGAAAATGGTAGGGTTAAAGGGGTTGTAACCGACAAAGGCACGATTGCCACCGAAAAAGTTATGAATGCAGCAGGAGGATATTCACAGGTTATATGCAAAATGGTCGGCATTGATGTTCCAATTTATTCGGAACGGCACAACATTCTTGTTACAGAACCTGTTGAACCATTTCTAGGACCAATGGTTATGGCCTTCCATAAAAACCTTTATATCCAGCAGTCACCCCATGGCAGCGTTATTATGGGTAAAGGCGATCCCAACGAGCCCAGGGATTTCAGGATAACCTCCTGCTGGAAGTTCCTTGACGAAATGGCGCAGATTGCTTGTGATACGCTGCCTCCGTTAAAAGACCTGAGAATGGTCAGACAGTGGGCAGGATTATATAATATGACGCCTGACGCTCAGCCGGTACTCGGCTCTGTTGAGCAGGTGGAAGGATTCTATATGGCCATAGGTTTCAGCGGTCACGGCTTCATGATGGGCCCGACAACCGGTCTGGTAATGGCAGAATACATTCTTGGTGAAGAGACAACTTTACCCATAGATATGCTTAACCTTGAACGGTTTGAAAGAGGCGAACTGATACTGGAACCTTCGGTTGTATAGGTATTTGAAAAGGAAAACAAAATAAAATATAATATAAAATGATTGATCGATTACCATGACCTGATATGAACAGAATTCTGAACTCCGGGTGGGGTTTGTTTGACCCCATCCGGAGTTCAGGGTCCGTTATCCAGGGACGTAATGCCACTTATCTCCCGTCTGAGAGAACGGAAGTATCAGGGGGTAGTAGCCATGGAATAAAGTCATGCCGGACTTCAGATATGGCTTATACCCGTCTGAAGTTTAGCCCGGCTAATTCCTGGCGATGCCCTTGATTAAAAGGTGAGAAGTGGATAAACAGGTCAGTACACAGCATTCTTAAAGGGGGGTAAATTTTGTGAAAATCGTAAAAACAAAGCCGGAACTCTGTATAGGATGCAGGGCGTGTGAGACAGCCTGCTCGAAAGTTCTGTTCAAGGAAGATAACCCGGAAAAATCGGCAATAAAGATTACCGAAAAAAATGAGGGTGGTTTTGACATCAACGTATGCAATCAATGCGGAGAATGTATTGACATCTGTCCTGTGAAGGCTATATACCGGGCTAAAAACGGTACTGTAATGATAAATAAGGAAAAATGTGTGCAGTGTTATGCCTGCGTCGGTTTCTGCTCTTATCTTTCTATGAGATATCAAGAAGACGTTTTCGGCCCGTTCAAGTGCATCGCCTGCGGGGCCTGTACCCGCGAATGCACTACAGGGGCAATCTTTATGGATGAAGCTTAGAGTAAAGGAGGGACTGTTAAATGAGTTGTGCTAATTGTGAAAAAATGAACCTGGAAGAATTCAGAAACGCCCGCGTGCTTTTAACCGAATATAGCTTTGCCCCTCAGGAAGTAAAAAGGGGATATGCGGACAGGATCATGCATGTGGACCTGTCATCAAATAAAGTTACTGTGAAACCCGTGTCCGAAGACATGAAGAATAAATTCACAGGCGGCAGGGGATATGGCATGAAATGTCTCTGGGATGCCGTCACTCCTGAAACCCGGTGGAACGACCCTGAAAACGAGATAATCATCGCCCCGGGACCCATTGCAGGTATAACCCAGTATCCCGGTGCGGGAAAATCATATGTGGTTACCATCTCCCCTCTGACCGACATACCGGTAGACAGCAATGTGGGCGGGTATTTCGGCCCGCTGTTCAAATTCTGCGGGTTTGACGCCCTGGAGATACAGGGAAAAGCCAAAAATGACGTAATTGTTGTCATAGACGGCGACAACAATAAAGTCACCATAGAGGAAGCCCCGAAAGAAGAGATTAACAGCCATATCCTTGCAGAACTGCTTACAGATATGTACTCGGACTCTGAAGAGGATAAACTCAATGTCTCTGTAGTTTCTGCTGGAAAGGCAGCCGAAAATACACGTATCGGCATATTGAATTTCTCCCTGTATGACCTGAGAAGAAAAGGCGTCAGACTCAAACAGGCGGGCAGAGGCGGTATCGGAACGGTATTCAGGGATAAAAGGATTAAAGCGCTGGTTGTCAAAAAGTCCAACCTGAAAGGGGACTGGAACAATCCGGCTGATTTAAATAAAATAACCGAGCTGGGCATTAAACTCCATAAAGAAATACATGACCTGGATGATGCACAAAATCAGATGAGAAAAGTGGGTACAACACAGCTGGTTGATGCAATGAATGCCCATGATCTTCTGCCTACAAACAACTTCAAGTTCGGGTCCCATCCCGAAGGTCCCAACCTGGGAAGGGAATTTTTCATGAAACGGTTTACCCAGGGCATACCGGATGGATGCTGGTACGGCTGCACACTGGCCTGCGCCCATACAGCCGAAGGGTTTGAACTGAAAACAGGTCCGTATAAAGGTCAGAAAGTTATGATTGACGGTCCCGAATATGAGACACTGGCAGGCTGTGGTTCCAACTGCGGAATTTTTGACCCGGATATTGTGCTGGAATGCAATTTCTATTGTGACACCTACGGAGTGGATACCATTTCCTTTGGAACCCTTTGCGCCTTTGTTATGGAATGCTATGAAAACGGCATTATCAATAAAGAGATAACCGGAGGCCTTGAGCTTAATTTCGGAAACTGGGAAGCACAACTGGAACTGCTTCACCAGATGGCAAGAGGCGAGGGTTTCGGAATGGTTGCCGGTCAGGGTATTCACAGAATGAAAAAATTATTCGTTGAAAAATACGGTGCAGACCCCAGCTTCCTCAAGGATATAGGTATGGAGGCCAAGGGTCTTGAATACTCCGAATACGTATCCAAAGAATCCCTGGCCCAGCAGGGTGGCTACGGGACAGCCAACAAAGGTCCACAACATGATGAAAACTGGCTTATATTCCTGGACATGGTCAGGAACCTGATGCCCACCTTTGAGGACAAGGCAGAAGCCCTGCACTATTTCCCGCTATTCAGGACATGGTTCAGTATCGTCGGATTGTGCAAACTCCCATGGAACGATATCGAACCTGCGGACAACGTGCAGAAGTCGGAACCTGCCAAGGTGCCTGAGCATGTACAAAACTATGTGGAATTATTCCAGGCGGTTACAGGCAAACCCTTCTCTGTCCAAGAGCTCCTTCTCCAGTCAGAAAGGGTATATAACCTGCAAAAGGTGTTTAGCCTGAAGATGGGAAAAGGCACCAGGGCTTACGATGCAGTACCGTACCGTTCGGTAGGTCCTGTAACAGTTGAAGAATACGAATCACGCCAGGAGCGCTATGACAAACAGCTGGAAGAAAAGGCAGGTGTAAATCCCGCAGGGATGTCCACGGAGGAAAAAATAAAAGAACTGAGAAAATACAGGGAAGGTCAATATGAGAAACTGCTGGACGCTGTTTACAAACGGCGGGGCTGGACATCTAATGCCATACCCACAATAGAGAAACTGGAAGAACTTGGTATAGCTTATCCTGACGTGGTGGAAGTTGTCAAAAAATTCCTATAATAGTGTGGTCTGTATGTCTGCATAGAAGCCGGTAGTATACAACACCGGCTTCTATCATATTATGAAGGATATTATTCAACTGGTATTTATAAACTGCGCCTCGCTTAACACAAAAAAAAAGGTAGTGTTAAAAAATTGTTGTAACATTTGACATTATTTTAGAAAAATAATATAATTTTTTTGGCATGGTATCTGTAATTCTAATATTTTCTTCATGTTTTTAACCAGTTTATCATGATATTTAATTTTTTTTGCCATTTTTTTATCACAAAAAACAGCTAATTTTGCAATTTCCCCTGCATGGACCGGTAGAAAATTTAAGGAGGTGAGTTTTTCTATTAATCATTATTAATAGAAAGCATTTTATGTGTGATCAGAAAAAAGTCCTAGAGATTATTGAAAACTGTGGTACTTGTGAAACCAAGCTCCTTGAAATCTTGCTGGAAGTTCAGAATGCTTCCGAACTTAACTACATCTCAGCAGACAATGCGGAGACCATTGCCAAAGCCCTTGACATTCCTCTAAGCAAGGTCTATGAAGTAATAAGTTTTTATTCTATGCTCTCCATGGAGCCAAGAGGAAAACACATTATAGAAGTGTGCAAGAGCAGTGCCTGTCATGTTAAAGGCAGTAAGGAAGTGCTCAAGATGCTGGAAGAGATCCTGGGAGTTACAGCATGGCAACCAACAGAGGACAACAACTTCTTTATTGAAGAAGTGAACTGTTTTGGAGCCTGTGACATAGCACCTGCTATTAAGATAGGTTCCAAGGTATATGGAAATCTGAATAAAGAAAAACTGATCCAAATTATAAATTCATATCGGGGGGTTTAAAATGGCTGAAGAGATGAAAATACTGACTTCTTTCTGCGGCAAGTATCATCCAGGGTCAGTAGAAGAATACGTTGCTTTGGGCGGCTACAAAGGCTTGAAAAAAGCTGTGGATATGAGGCCCACAGAAATAATTGACGAATTAAAAAAATCCAAGCTGGTGGGCAGAGGTGGCGCAGCCTATCCTGTTGGGAAAAAATGGGATATAATGTATGGTATCGAAAAAACCCCTAAATATATTATCTGTAATGCTGACGAAGGAGAGCCCGGAACCTTCAAGGACAGAGAAATAATATACAGGGACCCCTTTAAAATAATTGAAGGCATGACTATAGCTGCGCATACCATTTTTTCCCAGCAGGGCTATATATACATTAGAGGCGAATATAAAGAGGGATACCTTCTGCTGAAAAATGCCATAAAGAGTGCCAAAGATGCTGGTCTTTTGGGGCAAAACATCCTGGACAAAGGTTTTGATTTCGACATAGAGGTGGTATCAGGGGCAGGGGCATATGTATGTGGTGAAAACAGTGCTCTCTGCGAATCAATAGAAGGAAAAAGCGGACGTCCGAGGGGTAAGCCCCCGTACATTAAAAATGTAGGGCTGTTTCTGGAACCCACCCTTGTAAATAACGTCGAATCCTTTGCCTGTATCCCCTATATAATAGAAAAAGGCGGAACAAATTATGCGGGCATCGGTACCGAGAACAGCACCGGAACCAAGCTTGTCCCTGTCTCAGGCAATGTGAACAAGCCCGGTGTTTATGAAGTACCTTTCGGAGTGACCTTAAGAGAGATTATTTTTGGTCTTGCAGGTGGCATTGAAGGCGAAAAAGAGTTTAAATTTGCTCAAATAGGTGGGGCTTCGGGGGCCTGCATCACTGCCAAAGACCTTGATATACCTCTTGACCACAATGCTTTGAGAACTAAAGGTATAAGCCTGGGATCCGGAGCCATAGTAGTAGCCGATGAGACTAACTGTCCGGTTGATTTTGCCCTGATGACAGCAGAATTTTTCCTTCATGAATCGTGCGGAAAATGCACGCCATGCAGAGAAGGCGGTGCTCAATTACGCAAACTGCTCAAAGAGCTGTCTGATGGCTGTGGAACCGAAAAACACCTGGAACAGATTGAAAACCTTTCAGAATTACTGATGAAAGCTTCTTTCTGCGGCCTTGGCCAGACTGCTCCCACTGCTATGGTATCCCTTATGAAGAATTTCAGGGAAGAATTTGTTGAGCATATTTCAGGTAACTGCAGAGCTGAAAAGTGTAATCTTGTTAAAAAGGAGGCTGCAGTATAATGTCTAACGTTACGCTGACTATAAACGATATGGAAGTTACTGTCCCAGAAGGTACTACGATACTGGAAGCTGCAAAAAAAGCAGGCGTGCGTATCCCTACTCTCTGTTACCATGAAGACCAGACTGTCAAGGCGAACTGCAGGATTTGCATAGTGGAAATTGAAGGCGGAAAGAAATATTATACTGCATGCAATACACAGGTATGGGACGGAATAAAGGTACGAACCAATACTCCCAAAATTATGAAAGCCAGAAAACAGATACTGGAGCTTATCCTCGCCAACCATCCCCAGGAATGCCTCACATGTATCAGGAATACAAATTGTGAGCTGCAAGCCCTGGCAAAAGAATTCAAAATCCAGGATATCCAGCTGGAGGCCACCAAGGAGAAAAAACCTGTTGATACTGTATCCAAATATCTTATACGCGACAACAACAAATGCATTCACTGTAACAGGTGTGTAGAGATGTGCAACAGCGTACAGAGTGTGGCAGCAATAAGCAACGCCTTCCGCTCAATAGACTACTGTATTACCACTCCCTACGAGCTTCCTTTAGATCACAGCAACTGCGTATACTGCGGGCAGTGTATTGCAGTCTGTCCTGTAGGTGCAATATATGAAAGGGACGACACAGATAAAGTATTTGAAGCTCTGGATAACCCGGAAATGCATGTTGTGGTTCAGACAGCTCCGGCAATAAGGGTTTCTGTTGGTGAAGAATTCGGAATGGAACCGGGCAGTATTGTTACCGGTCAGCTGGTAGCAGCCCTCAGAAGACTTGGATTTGATAAAGTATTCGATACCAATTTCACTGCCGACCTGACCATTATAGAAGAAGGCAACGAACTGCTGCACAGATTGAATAACGGCGGGACTTTACCGATGATAACTTCCTGCAGTCCGGGCTGGATAAACTTTATAGAAGGCTTCTATCCGGATCTGTTAAATCATGTGTCCACATGTAAATCACCGCAGCAAATGTTCGGAGCCCTTGCCAAGACCTATTACGCCGAGAAAATGGGCATAGATCCGGAAAAAATATTTGTCGTATCCGTTATGCCCTGTCTGGCAAAAAAATACGAATGCGACCGGGATGAAATGAAATCCAGCGGCTATAAAGACGTAGATGTTGTGCTGACTACCAGGGAATTGGCAAGAATGCTGAAGATTGCGGGAATAGACATTCAGAAACTTGAACCCCGGGACTATGATGAACCTCTGGGCATATCCACAGGCGCAGCCGTTATCTTCGGTGCAACAGGAGGCGTAATGGAAGCAGCCCTGAGAACAGTATACGATGTTGTAACCAAGGAAACCCTGAATGACATTGATTTCCACGATGTCAGAGGTCTGGAGGGTATAAAAGAGGCTACTGTAGACCTTAAAGGAACAAAGTTTAAGGTTGCTGTAGCAAACGGCCTGGCAAACGCCAGGAAGCTGCTGGAGCTGATAAAAGAGGGGAAATGCGATTATCACTTCATTGAGATAATGTGCTGCCCTGGCGGATGTATTGGTGGAGGCGGTCAGCCGTTCGGTGCCACAAACGAAAAAAAACAAAAGCGACTTGACGCAATATACCAGGCAGATAAAGATATGAAGATGAGGAAATCCCATGAAAATCCGGCTATTAAGACCCTTTACGACGAATTTTTGAAAGAGCCTCTGGGAGAAAAATCCCATCATCTGCTCCACACCCACTACAAAAAAAGATAAAGTTTTAATTCCGATGCAACCGCCCGCCTCCAATTTCTCACCTCCCGTACAATGTGCTTCTAACAGCCAATCTAACAGCCAAGATGAGAGATTGGAGGCGGAGTCGGATATAGTAAAGTAAAAGGGGAGGTCTAAATGAAAAAAGTATTGACAACCTGCTCCTATTGCGGATGCGGCTGCAATCTATATCTACACGTAGACAACAACGAAATAGTAGGAGTATCTCCATCAGGCAGCCATCCTGTCAGTCAGGGTAAACTCTGTGTTAAAGGATGGAGAGGTTTCGCGTTCGTGAATCATGAAGACAGGCTAAAACAACCCTTAATCAAACAGGAAGACGGTAATTTCAGAGAAGTCACCTGGGCAGAGGCTATATCATATGTTGCAGATAAACTGAAGCAGATAAGGAACCGGTATGGTCCGGAATCCATAGGTGTCCTGGCCTCTGCAAGATGTACCAACGAAGAAAATTATCTCTTATGCAAGCTAACCAGAACTGCTTTTGGAAGCCCGAATATCGACCACTGCGCCCGTCTCTGACACTCTCCCACAGTGGCTAGTCTAGCCGCAGCTTTCGGAAGTGGTGCAATGACAAACTCTATTAATGAAATTGAAGATGCGGACTGTATTTTTGTAATTGGTTCAAACACCACTGAACAGCACCCATTAATAGGCAGCAGAATCCAGAAAGCCGCAAGAGAAAAAAACGCAAAGCTGATAGTGGTTGACCCCAGGGAAATCCCATTGACTGAAGACGCTGTAATTCATGCCAGATTAAAACCGGGAACCAACCTTGCCGTAATAAATGCAATGTTAAATGTCATCATTGAAGAAGGCCTTGAAGACAGCGATTTCATAAGAGAACGAACCGAAGGATATGAAGAATTAAAAGAATCGGTTAAAGACTTTACTCCGGAAAAAGCTGAAAAGATTTCAGGTGTGCCGGCTGAAACCATCAGAGAAATGGCAAGGATGTATGCAAACGCAGAAAGAGGTTCCATTGTTTATGCCATGGGCATTACCCAGCATATCACCGGTAGCATGAATGTCGCATCCCTTGCAAACCTTGCCATGATTACAGGTAACATGGGCAAGGCATCAACAGGAGTCAACCCCCTCAGAGGTCAGAACAATGTACAGGGGGCATGTGATATGGCAGCGCTGCCTACATGCCTGCCAGGATACCAGAAGCTTGATGATGCATCCGTTGTGGAAAAATTCGAAAAGGTTTGGGGTAAATTCAACAGCAAAGCAGGATTGACTGTAACAGATATGACACACCATGCTGATGAAAATAACATAAAAGCAATGTTTATAATGGGCGAAAACCCGCTGATCAGCGACCCCGATTTAAACAAAGTTAAAAAGGTTTTGAAAGGATTGGAACTTCTGGTCGTTCAGGATATTTTCCTGACTGAAACAGCTCAGTTGGCCCATGTTGTACTTCCAGGAGCCAGCTTTGCCGAAAAGGACGGAACCTTCACAAATACCGAAAGGCGCGTACAGAGGGTGAGAAAAGCCATCGACCCTGTAGGAGAAAGCAAAGCCGATTGGGAAATCCTCTGTGAAATAGCCAGGGCCATGGGATATAACATGAGTTATAATCATCCTTCCGAGATAATGGACGAAATTGCTTTCCTTGTTCCCAGCTACGGTGGAATTGATTATGAGAGAATTGATGTGGTAGGTTTGCAATGGCCGTGTCCCACAAAAGACCATCCTGGAACTGTATATCTGCATAAAGGTAAATTTTCAAGAGGTCTTGGTAAATTCACCGTAAACAACTATATTGACCCTGCTGAGATGCCGGATGAAGAATACCCCTTTATTCTCACTACAGGAAGAATACTTCATCATTATCACACAGGAACAATGACAAGGAGGTCCTGGGCCCTTGATTACGAATACCCCGAACCATATATAGAAATAAATCCCAAGGATGCCAAGAAACTGGAGCTCTCCAAAGGGAGCAAAGTGAAAGTGACTTCGCGAAGGGGACATCTTGTTGTTAAACCATTGATAACCGATATAGTCAGTGAAGGTGTTGTGTTCATGCCCTTCCATTACTTTGAAGCTCCTGCAAATATTTTAACCGGTGGACATCTTGATCCAAAATCCAAAATACCTGAATTGAAAGTATCTGCGGTGAAAATTGAGGAGGTGAAATAGATGTATACGCTTGAAAAGAGTAAATTGACAGACTTGTTAAATGTTTGGGATAAAGATCATCAGCTGTTATGTCCGGCCAGGTCCGGAAATGACGTTATTTTGACGGATTATGAGCAGGATAAGTTTACTCTGGATTACATCAACTTCAGTTTGCCTCCGAAAGAATTCCTGTTTGAAATGAAGGAAAAATTGTATGACTGGAAAAAGAAACAGGACGGTTCCTTTGAAATAAAGGCCCCCGAATATAACCGGGAAACCAAGATTCTCTTCGGTATCAGAGCCTGCGATGCATACGCCATTGCGTACATGGACAAATTCTTTACCGAAAACTTTGTTGATGCAAACTATATAGCCAGAAGAGAAGCAACCTACGTTGTAGCCCTCAATTGTGAGACCCCAGGGGAAGGATGTTTCTGCACTTCTACAGATACAGGGCCCTTTGCATCCAGGGGAGCAGATTTAATATTCACCCCCATAGATGATAAATACCTTGTAGAAGCAGGTACAGGCAAGGGGAATAAGTTAATTGACGCTGCCAGGAACCTGTTCATGAAAGCTGAACAGGGTATGTTGGACAGAAAGGCAGAACTTCTGGAAAAGGTTAAGTCATCCTTTAACACTGAAATTGACCTAAGGGATGTAAAAGACTTATTGGAAAGAAACTATGATAATCCTATATGGGACCAGTTCACCGCAAAATGCGTTGAATGCAACGGCTGTACCTTTGTATGTCCCACATGTGTGTGCTTTAATGTTACCGAAAAGGCAGAAGATAATGAAGGGTCCAGGCACAGATGCTGGGATTCCTGTCAGTCAAGCTTTTTTACAAGGAATGCCGGGGATCATAATACCAGAAATGAAACCAGCAAGTTCCGATACAGGATTTATGACAAACTCAAGTATATTAGCGACAAATTCGGTATGAACGGATGTGTGGGCTGCGGGCGATGTATGGCAACCTGTCTTGGACATATAAGCTTCATAGACATTGTTAATGCATTGAGGGAATATGAACAGAAAAATCCGGTAACCGAAACGAAAGAGACAAAACCCGAAACAGTGCATTCCTCAACCCAAAACAAAGAAAACGACCATGACTGCAGTTGCAGCATATATATCCCTCAGGTAGCCGTAATTAAAGAAATACACAATGAAACGGATGATATTAAAAGATTTATAGTTCAATATGAAGATAAAAGTCTTCACCAGAATTATAAATATCATGGCCAGTTCTTTGAAATCACTGTATTTGGAGTTGGTGAAATACCAATTTCAATACCTTGGGCTCCATCCAATAAGGAATACTTTGAATTTGTAATCAAAAAAGTAGGAAAGGTTACAACAGCCATCCATAACATGAAAGCAGGGGATAAAATAGGCCTTAGAGGCCCCTTCGGCAGAGGTTTTCCGATGAAGGAAATGGAAGGAAGCGATGTACTCTTTATAGGTAGCGGAGTTGGATTAGCCCCTGTAAGGACCGCCATACTCTACGCCCTTGAGAACAAAGAAAAATTTGGCAAGATAGTAGTAATATCCAGGGCCATGACTTATGACGGCATGATATATAAGGAAGACGTTGCAAAATGGAAAGAAATTGACAATGTTGACGTGTATTATGCACTGGCCAAACCCACAGACAAGGTTGAAGGGTACTACGGCAAGCTTGACCAACTGTTCGGGGAATTGGATCTGGACTGGAAAAATACTAAAGCGGTTGCCTGTGGATCTCCCAAGCGAATCAAACTAATCGCCAAAGACCTTGTAAACCTGGGTATGGACAGCCGCAATATTTTCACAACCCTTGAAACCCATATGAGGTGCGGAGTTGGAAAATGCGGGCACTGTAAAGTCGGCAGCAAATATATGTGCCTGGACGGACCGGTATTCAGCTATGAAGAAATGCTGGAACTCCCTCCTGAATACTGAGAATAGGAAAAGCTTTCTGTGTTGTAGAGGACATGTCTTATCAATGACATGTCCTTTACAATGCATCTCCCACCTGTACCTATATTTTTTATTCTATTCGATTTATTAAGCCTTATACGACTATATAAGCCTGTTTTATTGGTCCAATAATCTTTTTTCCATGCCCACTGCAGCAAAAACGCCTTATAAGGCGATATAACGGCCTTATCTGGTTTTTGTTCAACAAAAGATTCCAAATATCTTCTTTCAAAAGCCTATTGTTAACATAATGTAATTATTGTTGACAGGAATTCCGGTATCACCTCAAACACCTGTCTGATTGCAGCACCTGACCGCAAAAGGGGAGGAGAGAAGGCTTCATCGCTATAAGTTTCGCTTTATTTCTGAATGAACCGGAATCTTTTGATTTAGTACAATATAGTGCACCAGCAGATAAGACATTGATGTTGACATAACGTTTAGCACAGGAAACCCTTTGCCGAATCAGCATTGTTTACATAATATTTTCTACAAATTATAACAATGTCCCCGTCTATCTATTCACGGTAATAACAGGCGTTCCCAGGAACAGCAGTACCGGCCCGGGCCTGATGCAGCCGTACGGTCGTTGCTGTCAACCGGCAGTCCGGCATTTGATGTTCGGTTTTTGGCCGCAGAGGAGAGGATTTTTCTGCGAAAATGTGCTATAATGTAAAAAACGGTGTTATCCACAGGGGATAACGGTTTTTTGTGCATAAGTATTATTATACAAAATATTCATTTTGTATAATAAGGAGGGTTTATATGGACAATATACCCCTACCCCTTATGGGTTTCCTGGATTATATGGAGACCATCAAAGGTAAGTCAAAAAATACAGTTAAGGAATATTACTATGACCTGAGGACCTTCTTCCGCTATCTCAAGCTTCAGAGGGGCCTTGTTCCAAAAACCGCCGATCTGGAAAGCATCTTTATTGGCGATATAGATGTAGAATTCATAAAGACCATCACTTTGAATGACCTTTACGGCTTTATATCCTATGTGAGCTTTGAAAGGGACAACAGCAATCATGCGAAGGCCCGTAAAGTATCGGCCCTTCGCTCCTTCTTCAACTTTTTGCACACAAAAATGAAACTTATAGATGAAAACCCCGCCCTTGACCTGGAAACACCCAAGATATCCTCCCGACAGCCGGTACACCTGTCCCTGGAAGAAGCCCGTGAGCTGCTGGATGCCGTTGAGGGAGATTTCAAAGAAAGGGATTACTGCATCCTGATGCTCTTTCTCAACTGCGGCCTGAGGCTCTCAGAGCTGGTTAGCATAAATATCAGCAACATAAGGGGTGATACGCTGACTGTTATCGGGAAAGGCAATAAAGAGAGGACCGTATACCTGAACCAGTCATGTATCAGTGCAATCGATAACTATCTGCGTGTCCGACCGAGAGACGGTGTCAAGGACAGAGACGCCCTTTTTATCAGCAAACGGAAACAGCGGATAAGCAATAAAACTGTCCAGTACATTGTAAAGAAATACATTGAAAAAGCCGGCCTGGATGCCGACAAATACTCCACTCACAAGTTAAGACATACCGCCGCTACCCTGATGTACAAACACGGCAATGTGGACATAAGGGCCCTGCAGCAGATACTAGGGCATTCCAACATAAACACCACCCAGATATATACCCATGTAGACGACCAGCGTCTCCGGGATGCGGTGCGAAAAAATCCTCTGGCCACTCCCGATGATAATGAACATGGAGAAGAAAAGAAATAAGGAGGGTCGGATCCTCCTTATTTCTTTTCTTATACCTATCCCCTATACCTGCTTCACAGTTTTAACTTCAAACTTTACTTCCAGCTGTGTATATATTCAATCTGCCTGTCGTCCAGGCTGTCAATCCTTATACCCATGCCCTTCAGTTTCATAACAGCAACATTACTGTCTATCTCCGGGGGTACCTGGTATACCAGGTTTTCCAGCTTGTCATGATTGTCCAGTATATATCTGGCAGACAGGGCCTGTATCCCGAAACTCATATCCATTATCTCCACAGGATGTCCGTCCCCTGCCGCAAGGTTGACCAGCCTGCCTTCCGCCAGCAGATATATTTTTCTGCCATCCTTCATCCTGAATGCCTCCACGTTCTTCCTCACTTCTTTTCTTTCCACCGAAAGCCCTTCCAGGGCTTCAACATCTATTTCCACGTTAAAATGGCCTGCATTCGAAAGAATTACACCGTCCTTCATTATGCTGAAATGCTCCTCTCTTATTACTCCGCTGCATCCTGTAACTGTAATAAAGATATCCCCCAGGGGCGCCGCTTCTTCCATGGGCATTACACTATAACCGTCCATGGCGGCTTCAAGGGCCTTGACGGGGTCCACTTCACAGACAATCACCTTGGCACCCAGACCATCCGCTTTGGCTGCCACCCCCTTGCCGCACCATCCGTAACCGGCTACCACAACATTTTTACCGCTCACCTGCAGATTAGTGGTCCTCATTATGCCGTCCCATACCGACTGCCCCGTCCCATAGCGGTTATCAAACAGATACTTGCAATATGCATTATTTACAGCTATCATGGGTACCTTCAGGTCCCCTTTTTCTTCCATGGCCTTCAACCGCAATACTCCCGTAGTGGTCTCCTCACATCCCCCTAAAACGCTTTCCCTGAGGTCTGTCCTGCTGGTATGCAGCATATGGGTCAGGTCTCCCCCATCATCTATTACAATATGGGGTTTGCCTTCCAGGGTGTATTCAATATGCTGAAAATATTCTTCAGAGGTTGAATTATACCATGCATATACGTTAATTCCCTCCCTGGCAAGAGCCGCAGCCACATCATCCTGGGTGGAAAGAGGATTGCTACCTGTAATAAAGACCTGTGCTCCCCCCGCCTTGAACACTTCCGCCAGGTATGCTGTCTTCGCCTCCAGGTGAATGGACATGGCTATCCTCAAACCATCAAAAGGCTTTTCTTTTTCATATTCAGCCCTTATCCCGTTCAGGACCGGCATGAAATTCTTTACCCATTCTATTTTCATCCTGCCGCTGTCAGCCCTTCGGATATCCCTTACTACGCTATCTCTCATAGCTCTCCTCCTCGCATAAAACTTCTTTCCTAGTTATTTTACTATATATTGACAGCATATCAAAGGGAAAACCGTTATTTTACTCATCAATAATTATCTCGTCAATTTCCACGGCAGCATAATGGGCATCTGTTTCCAGGCATTTGCAGCAATTGTCGCACTTTTTGGTCCTGTCTAGGTCACATATGTCACATTCCCCGCAGTCATTGCACGCCTTATCTTCTAAAGCACACCACTTGAACATTCCTATTCCTCTCCCCTCACGTGGTTATATTTTTTTCAATTGCCCTCCAGCGGTATGTGCAGTACCTGTCCCGGTACCAGGGCCGCTGAATCAAGATTGTTTTCTTTCATAAT
This sequence comes from Clostridium thermobutyricum, assembly GCA_016842005.1. Lineage (GTDB taxonomy): Bacteria > Bacillota > Clostridia > Ch29 > Ch29 > JAENYD01. The sequence continues at coordinate 114,690 of JAENYD010000005.1, forward strand.
ATCATATATGTACTTTCTTATATCATAATTCTCCGAAACATATCTGTCCGCTATATCCCATAGGGTATCCCCTGCCTGCACCCTGTATACCTCATATCTGGTCATCTCTTCTCCCCTTGCCCCGGCTGCAAAAACAGAAGCGCAGACAGCAACAATCAATACTGTAACTACAACTGCAGCGTATCCCTTAAACCTGCTTTTCATAACGACCCACCTTTCGGAACATCTGTTCGAAACATTCGTTCGACTAAATTATATACGAACTATTGTTCCGTGTCAAGACAATAATTTCCATTCAGCGAACATTTGTTTGATAATTGCTTCTTAATATGTTATAATGCTTTTAGCAAATCTGTGATAAGGAGGATATTGCCATGAACAATAACCATATAAGCGAGAAACAGCAAGAAATACTTGACTTCATAAAAGAAGAGTTATATTCCAAGGGCTATCCCCCGGCTGTCCGTGAGATATGCGAGGCAGTAAACCTCAAATCCACCTCCACTGTACACGGGCATCTGGAAAGGCTGGAGAAAAAGGGCTACATAAGAAGAGACCCGACAAAACCCAGGGCTATAGAAGTCCTTGACAACTCCCCCCTGTCCATCGCCAGGGAGATGGTTGAAGTCCCCATCCTGGGAAAAGTCACTGCAGGTCAGCCTATACTGGCAGTGGAAAATATCGAAGATACCTTTCCCCTGCCTGTGGACTTTGTAAGCGGAGAAAACCCGTTTATTCTGACTGTCAGGGGAGACAGTATGATAGAGGCAGGTATCCTTGACGGGGACTATGTTGTTGTCAGACAGCAGCCGGTTGCAAGCAACGGTGACATTGTAGTGGCCCTCATCAATGATGAAGCAACGGTTAAAACATTCTACAAAGAAAAGGGTCATATAAGACTGCAGCCTGAAAATCAATTCCTGGAGCCCATAATTGTGGACGACGTTGTGATACTGGGCAAAGTTACAGGAGTATTCCGAAAGCTGTAGTCAAATGAAACATCACTATGAGATAAGAACCGGGGATATCCCCGGTTCTTATGCCATTTTGCTTGACGTTGACCAATCAGTTGAGATTGAAGATACTAAATATCCAGATATATTCTAATTATACTTCTCACCTTGTCTCTCATACTCTCTGAATAAATTTCTCCACATTTTTCACCAAGTCTGTCCTTTGAGATCGCTCTGATTTGATGTGCCATAACGATTGAATCCTTCTGAAGCCTTGTATCTTCCGCCTTTAATAATACTTCAGTAGGATAAATTTTTCTCCCGGGCTTATAGGATGTGATTGAGAGAATGGTTACTATAGGCAGTGCATTATTTACCTCATCGGCTGAAATGACTAACACTGGCCTTATTCCTGATTGTTCGGACCCCCTGGATGGATTCAAATCTGCCCAGAAAATCCCCCATTGATAGTTTACCATTCTTCTTCACCCTTCTCTGTTTCACTGTCAGCATACTCGTACAACTTCATATTTTCCTCAAGATCCTTCATAAACAGCGGATCTTCAGAAGCTTTTAACATCTCTTTATATAACCTCTCTTTTTCTATTTTAATTACGTATTCTTCCAACGCCTCTCTAACGCCGGAATTAATTGAAGGAATATAGTTCTTATTGGCATATTCTTTGATTTTATCCAACAGTTCTATTGGCAGAGAAAATGTAGCATTCTTAACCTTCGAACCCATAAAACCACCTCGGTTATATATTGTATAATCATATTGTAATATATCAAAGAATATTATGCAATATCAACTCCTATATATGTATATGTCCCTCTTCCCTCATTCCCTGGAGGGTAGCAAGCACTCCCAGCCTGGTATTGTCCCAGGTAAGTCCTCCCTGGAGATATCCGTAGTACGGTTTCCTTAAGGGGGCGTCAGCGCTCAGTTCTATGGATGAACCCTGTATAAAGGCTCCGGCGGCCATAATCACCTGGTGCCCGTATCCGGGCATATCCCACGGATAGGGTGTGACAAAGCTGTCTACGGGAGCTCCTTTTTGTATGCCCCTGCAGAATGATATGAGCTGCTCTTCTGTCTGGAATTCAATGGACTGAATAATATCGCTCCTGTCCTGGTTGTATCGCGGGGAGACCCTGAAGCCCAGTATCTCAAATATCCTTGAAGCGTAGACCGCCCCTTTGAGCGCTTCGGATACAACATGGGGTGCAAGAAAAAACCCCTGCAGAAATGAACGGTTTATGCCCAGGGTGGCACCGCATTTCTTCCCCAGCCCCGGGGCTGTCAATGCTGCTGCAGCCTTTTCCACCAGTTCTTTTTTTCCCACAATGTACCCTCCTGTGGGGGCCAGTCCCCCGCCCGGGTTTTTTATAAGGGACCCGGCTATGATATCGGCACCCACCTGCGGCGGCTCAAGCTTCTCCAGGAATTCGCCGTAACAGTTATCCACCATGCATATTACATCTTTCCTTATCCCCTTCACCGTTTTTATTATATTTTCAATCTCATCCAGGGAAAGAGCAGGACGCCAGTCGTATCCCGTGGACCTCTGCATAAAAACCAGTCTTATGTCCTGTGTAATTTCCGTTTTTATTCCATCGTAGTTCACACGGCCATTCAACAGGTCAACCTGCCTGTAGCCAATACCGAACTCCCTCAGATTTCCCGGTGCACTACCCCTGATACCCAGTACTTCTTCAAGGGTATCGTAAGGCTTGCCGGTCACCGACAATACCATGTCCCCCGGCCTCAGAATCCCTTTCAGGCAGGCAGTCAGGGCATGGGTTCCGGAAACAAACTGCATCCTTACCAGGGCATCCTCCCCTCCGAAAACCCTTGCATAAATTCTATCAATTGCCTCCCTTCCGGCGTCACCGTAACCATATCCGGTTGTACCGGCAAAATGGCTGTCGCTTACCCTTTCCTCCTGCATGGCCTTAAGCACTTTTGCCTGGTTAAAAAGCCGTATATGGTCTATCCTTTCAAACTGTTCTTTTATATCCTTCACAGTCAGCCTGTCCAGATGGACAAGCTCCTTATCCAGCTTTAACATTTCCTCAATGGTTGCAGATACTTCCATGTTCAGTCACCCCTCGCCTTCTTCTTCATCCGTAACTATTATATATCCACCATGCCTCAACATCAATTCATACAAAGGGAGCCATCCCTTCGCAAAGCGGAAAGTCTTTGTCTGCCACTGATATCAATCTTCCCCGTCCGCATCTATTATATCCTGCATCTCAATGGTCATCAATTGTTCTTTGCTAATTTTGTCTCCCTTTGCCAGCCTCAGCGCCTGTTTTCTTACGGCCCTTTCAATAAGGTTTCTCACAAACCTCGCATTTCCCATTGCCAGCTCCCTGCTGGCAAATGCGCTATGGAGTATATCCCTGACCTTTGCCCTGGCCCCCGGTGTGAGAATATACTGTCTTTCCTTAACCATGGAGTCGGATATCCTCATAAGCTCTTCTATACTATAATCTGAAAACTCCATATGTATGGGAAACCTGGATTTAAGACCGGGATTGGTCTTAAGAAAATAATCCATCTCATTCCTGTAACCGGCCAGAATTAATATCAGGTCTTCCTTATTGTCTTCCATGGCCTTAACAATTGTATCTATGGCCTCCTTTCCGAAATCCCTTTCCCCTCCCCTGGCCAGTGAGTATGCCTCATCTATAAACAGTATCCCCCCAAGGGCTTCGTCAATCATTTTTCTGGTCTTCTGGGCGGTCTGTCCGATGTACTCCCCTACAAGGTCAGCCCTTTCCACTTCCACAATATGCCCTCTGGACAGCAGTCCTATGCTTACAAACGCCCTGCCCAGCAGTCTTGCCACTGTGGTTTTACCGGTACCTGGATTCCCCTTGAATATCATATGCAGCACCAGCGGTTCGGACGCCAGTCCCATTCTTTTTCTTTCCTTCTGGACTTTTATGTACGCATGGATCTCACTTACCAGCCTCTTAACCTTTTCCAATCCAATGAGCGAGTTAAGTTCAGCCAGCACATCCTCAATATCCTCCCTTGCCTCTCCCCTCCCGGATTCCGCACCGTTATGCGCCGGAAGCTGAAACTGTGACATGGTTACCCTGTAGCTGCCTGAAACAGAGGGAATCTTTTTTATCAGCAATGTCCATCACCTCAAAATGAATACTATAATCATGATATGCTGCCGGCATGTTTATAGTTACAGGGAAACGATAAGCAGATACAGCTGGCGAAGTCCTGCCATTATTCTGTGGGCAGGAATATCCTCAATGAAAAAATAATGCCTGTATAGAAAAGGAATAGGCCGGCGAAATCGGCATCCTCAAGATTAAATAAGCCGGCCCGGGCTAAAAACCGGGCCGGCTTATTTAATCTGCAGCTATTTTACCTTGTTGTTGTCGGTAAATATAAAGGCTAAGGGCTTTTGAGGTGAAATTGTAGAGACCGCATGTTTATACACAAGCTGCTGCTTTCCTTCCATCTCCATAACAATAGTGTAGTTGTCAAAGCCTTTCACATATCCCTTCAGCTGATACCCGTTTACCAGGTATACAGTGATGGCAACATGTTCTTTTCTTACCTGATTTAAAAAAACATCCTGCAAATTGATATTGCTCTTATTCATGGTATCCCCTCCGCAAAATAAATTTAAACTCTCAGCCTGGAACTAACATGCTCTATTATAAAATCTGCAATGTCTTCCATACTGTCAAAATTTTCAACATCAACCCAGAATATTCTATCATCTCTCCTGAACCATGTAAACTGCCTTTTGGCGAATCTCCTGGTATCCCTTTTAATAATATACACTGCTTCCTCAAGAGTACATTTACCCTCCAGATAATATATTATCTCTTTATATCCCAGTCCCTGCATAGAGGGCATATGCTCCGCATAGCCCCTTTCCAGCAGACTTTTAACTTCTTCCACCAGCCCCTCTGCAATCATCTTATCCACTCTGTCGTTAATCCTTCTGTAGAGGTCCTTTCTATTCATCCTGAGGCCAATCATGACGGGGTTATACTCCAGGGTATTATTTCTTTGCGGTTGTCTGTGAAAATATGAGGCCGGTTTCCCTGAACAGTGATATACTTCCAAGGCCCTGATCACCCGCTTGACATCATTGGGGTGAAGCCGGGCTGCAGTCTCAGCGTCTACTTTTTCCAGCATCCCATGTAAATACTCATTCCCCCTTTCACCGGCCAATTCTCTCAGTTCTTTCCTCAGTCCAGGGTCCGAAACCGTCTCGGTAAAATCCAGGTTATAGACAAGTGAATTTATGTATAGTCCGGTTCCTCCCACAATAATGGGCAGTTTGCCTTTATTATGTATGTGCTTGATATAAGTTCTGGCCATTCTTTGAAAGTCTGCCACAGTAAAATCCTGATCCGGCAGAACCATGTCTATCATATAGTGCTTTATACCTTTCATTTCTTCTCTTGTCGGTTTGGCAGTACCTATATCCATATACTTATATATCTGCATGGAATCTGCGGATATGATTTCCCCGTTCAACCCGGATGCCACCAGTATGGATGTCCCCGTTTTACCCACTGCCGTTGGTCCTACAATTATAACAACCGGCTTTTTCAATATTTGCATCCCCCCCCCGGTCTTCTACTGTATCCTATTAAACATTTTCTCCAGCTCATACCTGGTAAGAGAAACCATAACCGGTCGGCCGTGGGGACATGTAAAGGGCATTTCAGTCTCATTAAGCTGCTCCACGAGGGCTTTCATTTCCTGTAATGACAGCCTGTGATTGGCTTTCACAGCCTTCTTGCAGGACATTTTTATAATATCCTCTTCTTTTAATCTTATGTCCTTTCCCATACCGGTCTGTGAAAAGCCATCCACCAGTTCTTTTAAAAATTCCCTGGATTGAGGAATTCCAAATATAACAGGCACAGCCCTTAAGGCAAAAGCATTGACACCAAAATCCTCCAGTTCAAAACCCATTTTTATCAGGGAGTCCATGTTCTGCCGAAGCACTTCCGCTTCTGCCGGGCTCATTTCCATCACTTCCGGTTGGACCAGCCTCTGGGATTGGGGAGTGCTACGTTTCATCCAGGCGGTGAGCTGTTCGTAGGCAATTCTCTCATGGGCGGCATGCTGATCTATTATATATACGCATTCCTCCCCTTCTGCAAGAATAAATGTTGAAAGGAACTGCCCTATAATCCTCATGTACGGCAGTCTGCCCTTGTCATCTTTTATATTATTATCCACTTGTTGCCTATTATATTCAAGTCTTTCGTCTGTGTCAGAAGTTTTTTGTTTCTCCGCATCCGAGTACACTTTTGTCCCTTTATCCGGGGATACTGTACCCCCTTCTTTAACTGCAAGGAATGACAGGTCAAATTTTTCCTGACTTTGTTCACCGAATTTTTTCTTGAAAAACGGCCTCTGAGCCGGCTCCGCTATCCATCTGCCCTTTTCCAGGCTGACCCTGATGCAGTCCACCACCGCCCCCTTTACCTTCTCCTCATCCTTAAACTTCACCTGCAGCTTGGTGGGGTGAACATTGACATCCACCTGTTTAGGGTCAAGGGATAGAAAAAGCACTGCCACAGGATACCTGTTAACCATTACAAGGGTCCTGTATGCTTCCTGTATGGCTTGCGATATCAGGTCGCTTTTTACATATCTGCCGTTGATATAGAAAGTCTGATGGTTCCTGTTACCCCTGGTTATATGGGGGCGGGACAAAAACCCCTGGACATGTATTCCCGGGCTGGTACATCCCACTTTGACCAGATTATTCCCCATCTCTCTACCGTATATCGAAACGATGGTATCCAGCAGATTGCCGTTACCGGGAGTATTGACCAGGACTCTGCCGCCGCTGGTAAACCTGAAGGAAATGTCGGTTCTGGAGAGAGCCAGCCTGCTTACCATATCGCTTACCTGTGATGCCTCCCGGGCATCATTCTTCAAGTACTCCCTCCGGGCAGGAGTATTATAAAACAGGTCCCTCACTTCTACGGAAGTTCCCTTAGGACATCCTTCTTCCCTGTATTCCACCTCTTCACCGCCGTTGATGCGGTACAAAGTGCCTTCCAGGTCCTCCCCTGTTTTGGTTTTAAGGGTCACTCTGGAAACTGCAGCTATACTGGCCAGGGCCTCTCCCCTGAATCCCAGAGACAGTATTTTCTCCAGGTCCTCTGCCTTCTCTATTTTGCTGGTGGCATGACGCATAAATGCCCTTGGAACATCTTCCCTGTCTATGCCGCTACCGTTATCCGAAACCCGGATAAGGGATTTCCCTCCCTTTTCAATCTCAACGACAACCAGTGAAGCTCCTGCATCTACAGAGTTCTCCACCAGCTCTTTTACTACCGAAGCCGGATTTTCCACCACTTCACCGGCAGCAATTTTATCGACCGTTACCTTGTCCAGCACTTTTATCCTGTCTGTCAATCATCCTCACCTACCATCCCTGCTGCACTTTCCCTGATCATACTCAGCTTGTTCAAAGCCTCCAGGGGGGTCAGGGAGTTAATATCCAGAGAGACAATCTCTTTCAAGAAGTGTTTATATTTATACGTAAACAGGTCCAACTGCTCCGGCTCACCTTTCTTGCCGGTTTTTACGCCGTTTTTTGCTATATCCGTCTCTTCCAGTTTAAAGAGTATTTCCTTCGCCCTGTCTATTACACTCTTCGGCAGTCCCGCCAGTCCCGCCACCTGAATGCCATAGCTCTGGTCCGCCCCTCCCCTGATAACCTTTCTCAAAAATATTATTTCTTCTCCCTTTTCTTTGACAGCAATACAATAGTTCTTTACCCCTTCCAGTTTTCCTTCCAGTTCGGTCAACTGATGGTAATGGGTGGCAAACAACGTTCTGGCCCTGAGTGACGCATTCTCCGATATATGCTCAATTACCGCCCAGGCTATACTCAAACCGTCGAAAGTACTTGTGCCCCTTCCTATCTCATCAAGGATTAAAAGACTCCTTCCGGTGGCATTGTTCAGGATATTGGCCACTTCGCTCATTTCCACCATGAAGGTGCTCTGACCGGATGCCAGATCATCGGAAGCTCCCACTCTTGTGAATATCCTGTCAACAACCCCCAGCCTGCAGTAAGATGCAGGTACAAAACTGCCAATCTGCGCCATAAGGACTATTAACGCCACCTGGCGCATATATGTGGATTTTCCCGCCATATTGGGTCCGGTAATGATGCACAGGCGGTTATCCCCGCAATCCAGCAGGGTATCGTTGGGAACAAAGTTATTGATACCCAGCATTTTCTCAACAACAGGGTGCCTGCCGTCTTTAATTTGAATGGACAGGTCATCGCTTACCTTCGGTCTCACATAGCCGTTGTCAGAGGCGGTCCTTGCCAGGGAACAAAGGGCATCAAGGAGGGCTACACACAGGGAAGTTTTTTTAATCCTCTCAACCTCCCCTGCGATTTCTTCCTTTATCTTTAAGAAAAGCCGGTATTCCAGTTCTATTACCTTTTCCTGGGCCCCCAGTATGGTATTCTCCATTTCTTTCAGTTCCGGAGTTATATATCTTTCGGCATTGGCAAGGGTCTGCTTCCTGATATAGTCATCAGGCACCTGGGAAATATTGGATTTTGTCACTTCCAGGTAATATCCAAACACCTTGTTAAAACCGACTTTCAAAGATTTTATGCCTGTTCTGTCCCTTTCCTTCTTCTCCAGGGAGGCCACCCAGTTCTTGCCCTCCCGGGAGGCTTTCCTCAGTCTGTCAATTTCGTCGTCATATCCGTCTTTTATTATATTCCCCTCTTTTATTCCTACGGGAGGGTCGGGATATATAGATCTACCTATCAGCTCCCGCACATCCTCCAGCAGGTCCATGTCATCCCTTATATCTGAAAGGATGTCAGTCCTGCATGGAACAAGGGCCTGTTTCAGAGCAGGCAATACTTCCAGCGACTGCTTCAGGGCAATGAGGTCTCTGGCATTGGCATTCCCGTATATTATCCTGCCCATCAATCTTTCCATATCGTATACTTTTGCTGTATGTTCCCTTATTTCCTCCATCAGCATCAGGCTGCCCTTCAGCTCTTCCACTCCATCCAGCCTTATGTTTATATCATCGGGATTGATAAGGGGCTGCTCTATCCATTTTCTCAGCATCCTGCCCCCCATGGCAGTCTGGGTTTTATCAAGCAGCCAGAGAAGGGAACCTTTTTTCTCCTTTGACCTCATGGTCTCTGTAAGTTCCAGGTTTCTCCGGGTAGATGCATCCAGCAACATATAATCGTCTACCGAGTATATTTCCACCCTGTCTATATGTGAAAGGGATACCTTCTGTGTCTCTTCAAGATATTCCAGCAGAGCACCCAGAGCTCTTACACACAGGGGCTTGTCCTTCAACCCCAGGCCTTCAAGGCTGGCTACCCTGAAATGTCGTCTTATCCTCATCTCTCCGTTCTTTTGGGAAAAACTCCAGTCATGATATTCATTGACGGGTACATCCAGCCTTAATCTCATTTCACTTATGATTTTGGTTTCCATAAGAATATTACCGTTAACCAATATCTCCCTGGGTTGTATTTTTGTCAATTCTGCCATCAGTTTTGAATTGCTTGCCCCGTCAATCCACGTTGTTTTCATCTCTCCCGTGGATATATCGGCATAGGCGATACCATACCGGTCCTCACCATAATACACAGTAAGGACATAGTTGTTTGTCTTTTCTTCCAGCATGGACTGGTCAATGACTGTCCCGGGAGTGATTACCCTCACTACCTCTCTTTTCACTATCCCTTTAGCTGCTGACGGGTCTTCGGTTTGCTCGCAGATGGCAACCTTATACCCCTTCTTGATCAGCCTTGCTATATAGGAATGGGCGGAATGATGGGGCACCCCGCACATGGGAGCCCTTTCATCCAGCCCGCAGTCTCTTCCGGTAAGAGTAATCTCCAGTTCCCGGGAAGCAACCCTGGCATCTTCAAAAAACATCTCGTAAAAATCTCCCAGCCTGAACAGCAGTATGCAGTCCTGATACTGTTCCTTCAGTTGCAAATATTGTTTCATCATTGGTGTCAGTTGTGCCAACAGCTTTCCTCCTCCCAGAATCTGTTAACAACTATTTTCAAGCATATTATATCATAAAATACCAATTTAAACCGGGCTAATTCCTTACAATTTCTCCGTACAAGGACCAGTTCCGGGGTTCTGTCACTTTTACATTGATAAGTTTTCCAATAAGGTTTGCATCCCCTGTGAAGTGAACCAGTTTGTTGGTTCTTGTCCTCCCTGTAAGCCTGGCGGGGTCATTCTTGCTGACACCCTCCACAAGCAGCTCCACTGTCTTACCTTTCATCTTTGCATTCTCCTCTGCGGATATCTTCTGGGTCAGGTCCAGCAACCTGAGAAACCGCGGGTGTTTTATCCCGTAAGGCACCTGGTCCTTCATTTTGGCTGCCGGAGTACCCCTTCTGGGCGAATACAGAAAAGTAAAGGCAGCGTCAAATCTCACCTTTCTGACCACATCCAGTGTATCTTCAAAATCATCTTCGGTTTCGCCGGGAAAACCCACCATTATGTCTGTTGTAATGGAGACTCCCGGAATTTCTTTCTTTATCCTTCCGGCAAGAGCCAGATACTGTTCTTTGGTGTACTTCCTGTTCATCCTTCTCAGTATTTCTGTGCTTCCTGCCTGGAAGGGCAGATGGATATGCTCACAGACCTTTTCACAGTCCTTCACAGCAAAAATCAAATCTTCACTTAAATCTTTGGGATGGGAGGTGGTGAACCTTAATCTTTCTATGCCCTCCACTTCGTTCAGTTCCCTCAGAAGCGCCGAAAAATCCACCGGTTTTTCAAGGTCCTTTCCGTAAGAGTTTACATTTTGACCCAGAAGGGTTACCTCTTTATATCCCTGTACGGCCAACCCCCGTACCTCCTTAATTATCTCTTCCCTGCTCCTGCTCCTTTCCCTTCCGCGTACATACGGCACAATACAGTATGTGCAGAAGTTATTACACCCCTGCATAATGGAAACCCAGGCTTTGACCCTGTCATCCCTTTCCACCGGCAGCCCTTCAACAATCTTCCCGTAGCCATCTTCCTGGATATCCACTATGGTGCTCCCGGCACCTTTGGCGTTGGCTATCATCTCGGAGAGCTTGTGGAGGTTATGGGTACCGAATATAAAATCCACATAGGGATACCTTTTGGCAATATGCTGTGCCTCGTCCTTCTGCTGGGTCATGCACCCCCCTATCCCTATTATCAGGTCCGGGTTCTTCCTTTTGAGGGATTTCAGTCTCCCCAGCCGGCCATACACTTTAGCTTCAGCATGTTCTCTCACGCAACAGGTATTCAATATTATCAGGTCTGCCTCTTTCTCATCATCAGTGGGTACATATCCGAGAGACTGGGCGATCCCCGCAATTTTTTCAGATTCATGCACATTCATCTGACAGCCCCATGTTTCTACCTTGTAGTGTTTCTTATCCACAACCGTCAATCCTTTCTTCATTCGATATGATTCATACTAACAATTATAACACATACCAGAATAACTTAATTGGCCAATTCATCAATAACAGCAAAATAATAACATCCTCACATTATTTTCTGTTAAAAAACAAAAAAAATAAAACATAGTAGTCCAGACCTGTAAAGTGGATGTCGAATCCTTCCCATTTCCCGGGTATGTATTCGGGAAAAATCGGTTGAATATTGTTCTGACATTTCTTATCATGCCGTAATTTGTATCCTGGTATTCGTATATTCTACAATAATCATTCATATGAAACAAATTATAGCAAGTGGCTTGGGTCAGGGATTATTCAAAGTTTTCAAATATACTGTCGTCCCGGCAGTTCAGCAGTTTTTTTATGTGCAGTGCTACCCTGAGAGAGGGGTCCTTTCTCCCTCCTTCTATATTTGTATATGTTACCCTTGCTATTCCCAGTTTTTCCGCCATTTCTCGCTGGGTTAACCCTAATGCCTTCCTCCTTTTTCTCATCTTCTTTCTCATTTTGACACCCCAATCCCCAATTGTCCCTTAGTGAAACCTATACTTAAATTATAGTTATATTTGGTAACATTGTCAATATTTCTCCGCAATATTTATTGTTTTTTGTTTCTTTTTGGGGTATACGTTTATTTTAGTAACCTTTTAATATAGAATCTTCAATAGAGGTGGTATTCATGCAGTCATTTCTGCCTAAAAGGCTTAAGGAACTGAGAAAAGAACACAATATGACCCAGGAACAACTGGCAAAGAAGATAAACAAAACCCGTTCAACCATAGCAGGTTATGAAACCGAACGGAAAGAGCCGGACTTTGACACCCTCGTGACCCTGGCTTCCATCTTCAATATATCCACAGACTACCTGCTCGGGCTGACGGATTCCAAGGAACGCTATTCAACTTCCGATACTATAATTATACCTGTAGTTTCCGAAACATTAAACCACCAGAATATACTGGTAAAGGAAAACATCTGCGGGTATTCCGCCCTGCTGTCCAACGAAACCGGAGAAGGAAACCACTTTTATTTCAAAGTAAAAGACAACAGTATGTGCAATTCCAGAATACTGGCAGGAGACCTTGTGCTGATAAAGATGCAAGACAATCCTGAAGACGGCAGGATATTTCTGGTATCCCTTGAAAATAAGGAAGCTGTACTGAGGAGAATATTCTCCAAGGGCAGTACATACATATTCCAGCCTGATAATCCCGTTTACAGCCCCTATATAGTCAGCGGAAAAGAAGAATTCAATCAGAAGGTCAGGATTATCGGCAAGGCCGTGCATGTCCGGTTTTCCATATAAGTTTGGAAGCTATAAAAGGGATTTAATCCCTTTTATAGCTTCTTCCTCATTTCTTCTCGGTATCGGTTACCTGGTCCGCAATGAACTCCGCAGACCCGTCAATGGCCTCCATGAATTTTTCCGCTACTCCCTTTTTCCCTTTCTTGTTCTGGCGGCCCTTTCCCTCTTTCCTGTTTTCTCTTGCTTTCTTTGCCAAACCAATGCCCTCCCGGTATTATTTTTGGTAGCTGACTGTTTTGCTGCTTCTTAGTCTTAGTATTTCCAGCGGTTCAAAAAATACCATAATCCGGGTAACCATTTTTTTGTATCATTTTACAGGCAGTCTCATAGGTCAATATTATATCTGTCATTGATAAATTCAACGGCAAACAAAACAGCCTGCTTGGTCAGCTCTTCACACAGGTGGGGTGGCTGATCATCTCCAAATCCCTGCGGCCGCAGGTCCCTGCACATCAGGCTCCCGAAATGCCGTTCAAATCCAAAGGCCAGTTTATAGCAGCTCTCTGATATCTCCTCTTCCGGCAGCCCCTCCTGTCGTCCGAGTATCCCGAGGAACATCAGTGAACCTTCAACAAGCCCGCACTGAGCCCCGAATTTTCCTGCCCCATGCATTCCCGTGGCAGCATCAATCACCTGAGCAGACAACTCAATCCCCATAACTTCACCCAGTATTCTCAAGGTAGCTATAGCACAGTTAACATCTTCACTCCAGTAAAAATGTTCAACTCTCCCGTTGATATACTCCTTGATATCCATAATACCACAATCCCCTTTAAATATGATTGGATAGAAATTCATTATTAATCATATTTCTACACGTTATATCTAAAACCTTCAAAACGGAACATCCCTTCCAAAATAAAAACAATTCTGAAGACACTTAGAAATATTAGTGACCCATAATAAGGTAAAAGGGAAGAAAATGACAT
>JAENYD010000039.1 GCA_016842005.1 Clostridium thermobutyricum
TCAAAGCTTTTCGCCTGAAAGGCGAAGGGTTTAGACCTGGCGCATTGATACTAAAAACGGTGAGGGTGATCTGGTTGTCATGGATATTGAGGCATTCACACGGCGGGAAAGTATGCTGCGTCTGAGAGAGGCCCTCGTTGCAGTTGAAGAGGACAGACTGGCGGGCAAAAAAGGCTTTTCCATCGATGAGTTGGATGAGATTATGAAGAAAACCATCAGGGAGGTCGCCGATGGAAAAGGCAAATAAACTCTATCGGGTTATTGTTTCTGACAGAGCCGTAGATATGCTTATGCAGCATGTGCGGTTTATGGCACAGGTAAGCCTGCAAGCGGCTAATAGACTTAGGGTGGAAATAATAGAAGCATCGAAATCTTTAGAGCATCTCCCCGAACGGGACCCATGGCTCTCAAGCCCGTATTTGCCCGCGAACAAATATCGCAAGACGATAATAGGCAAGCGCTATTTGCTTATTTATCGGATAAAAGATGATACAGTGTTTGTTGATTATGTTTTGGATTGCCGTCAGGATTATAAGTGGTTGTTGTGAGATTAGGAAGCTGGCGTGTCAATGTCAGAAGGGATAAGGCCTGTAGTCCCATCCCTCCGTTATCAGGGAAAAGAAGGAAACCGAGCGCCTTTATCGAATAAATAAAGGGCGCTTTTTTTTATTCCGCTTTGCGGAGCGCATTGAATCACGGATAACAGGAGTATGAACGGATATGAAATTGCATGAAGGACACAGGAAAAGGGTGAAAGACAGGTACCTGGCTGAAGGGCTGGATACCTTCGAGGACCATCAGGTACTGGAAATGCTGCTCTTTTATTGTATTCCCAGGAAGGATACAAATGAACTGGCCCACAGGATGATCCGGGAGTTTGGCTCCCTGGCGGGATTGTTCGAGGCCGACCCCAAGGATATAAGCAGAAGGTGCGGGGTGACCGAAAATACTGCCATACTGGTATCCCTTATACCGTCTCTGGCCAGGAGGTATTTTAAAACCAAATGGGGGGAGAAGCCTGTTCTGAACGCTTCATCAAAGGCCGGGGAATACGCTGTCTCTCTCCTGGCGGGGAGGACCTATGAGGTCTTTTTTGCCATATGCCTGGATGCACAGAACAGGGTGAACCATGCAGCCCTGGTCCAGGAAGGGACCCTCACCGAGGCACCGGTATACCCCAGGCTGATTGTGGAGGCCGCCCTGCGCCACCAGGCCAACAGCGTAATACTGGCCCACAACCACCCGGGAGGCAGGATGCAGCCGTCAAAGGCGGACATAAAGGTAACTCAAAAGATAACCCAGGCCCTGGAGCCCATATCCGTGAATGTGGTGGACCATATTATCGTGGCGGGGGAGAGGTATTTCAGCTTTAAGGAGAACGGGCTGATTTAGGGAAGGATGCTGATATGGCCGGGGGAACAGGGACGATACTCAATAAAGGATACATACTTGAATGTATTAAGATAACGGGTAGAATTAGACTGGAAATATATGCAAATTATATTTTTGGTGGGATGAGGTATGAACGGGTATTTAAAACTGGAACAGGTTGCAAAGGGATATTCATCCGACAGAGGCAGTTTGATAATCGCATGTGTGGACAAGGATATTATGAAGGCATTATTCTCCGGTTGGCAATGGATTAACCTTGGACTTGTTGTATCCGAACGGCTTTTGAGTTTGGACAAAGATTCCAGGAAACAGGCTGTGTCAGATATAGTGAAAGGGATTATAGACAAAACCCAATCCGACAGGATTGTAATAGAAAATATTGATCTTTTATTCTCTCCGGAATATTCCCTTGATGTAATAAAACTGTTTACAATGTCAGGTAAGACAAAAAACCTCATTATCCTATGGGAAGGTACATTCAAGGACGGTGTTGTTACATATGCAGAGCCTGGCTACGAGGATTACCATAGATATGAAATAAAAAACTATGATGCATACTGCATCACTAAATAAAAGGGGGACAGGATTTTGTGAAATACGGTGAGTTGATTAATTTTGATCCAATTGATACCGTTATCCAGATAAGGGATGCGGATGATGCGGCTAAGGCTGCAAAGCTTGTAGAGACATATGTTATGTCTGACGATATGGCAAAGATGATTAATGACAGGATACTTACACAGCTAAGTCTTGATGAGGTTATAGATAACAAAGGTGTATTTCTGGTTGGTAATTATGGTACCGGTAAATCGCACCTGATGTCAGTAATATCCGTCATTGCCCAGGATGAAAACATGGTAAGATATTTGAAAAACAAAAATTTCGTCGATTATGCCAAACCGATTGCCGGTAGGTTTGAAGTGCTGCGTATTGAGATAGGCGCCGTTAAGACATCTCTCAGGGATATTATAACAAAAGAGCTTGAGAGGGACCTGTCCAAAAGAGGTATTTCCTACAGCTTCCCGGCTGAAGATACCATTACCGGCAATAAGGATGCCCTGAATGAAATGATGGACAGATTTGAAGCAGAATACGGAGACAAAGGCTATATGCTGGTCATCGATGAGCTGCTGGATTACCTGAAAAGCAGAACCCAGATGGACCTGATGCTTGACCTTGCCTTTTTAAGGGAACTCGGAGAGTTTATCAAAAATTCCCGGTTCAGAATTGTATGTGGTGTACAGGAATCTTTGTTTGACAACCCCGCCTTTTCCTTCGTGGCAGCAACGCTGTTAAAGGTCAAGGACAGGTATGAACAGGCAATCATCCGCAGGGAAGACATTGCCTATGTTGTATCCGAGCGCATCCTGAAAAAGAATTCCAAGCAAAAGGCGAGAATACGGGAGCACCTGCAGAAATTCTGCAGTCTGTACAATAACATGGCCGAACGGTTGGAGGAGTTTGTTGAGCTTTATCCTATACATCCTGTCTACATTGATATATTCCAGAGGGTATACCTGGCGGAGAAAAGGGAGGTACTGAAGACAATATCGGCTACCGTCAAAGAAATTATTGACCTGGAGGTTCCGGAGGACCAGCCCGGTGTTAAGTCGTACGATACGTACTGGAAATATATAAAGGAAAACCTGGCGAAAAAGGCTGAACCTGAAATAAAGGAGGTTCTTGATAAAAGCGGTGTGCTGGAGGATATTATAAGGCGCTCATTCACTTCCAAGGCTATATACAAGCCGTTGGCCCTGCAGGTTATATACGCCCTGAGCGTCCACAGACTTACTACCGGCGGTCTGGATGTAAGGTCGGGACTTACGGTCCAAAACCTTAAGGACGACCTGTGCCTGTATATGGATACACCGGTAAAGGAGGAGGAATTTCTTACTTCAACGGTCCAGTCGGTAATGAAGGCCATAGTGGACACGGTAAGCGGTCAGTTTATTGAATATAACAAGGATAACGAGCAGTATTTCCTTGATCTGAAAAAAGATATTGACTATGATGCCAAGATAGACCAGAAGGCGGGCATGCTTCACGATTCGCAGCTTAATGACTATTTTTACTCTATTATCTACGATATGCTGGACTGGGAAGCTGTTGAGTATGTGCCTGGGTTTAAGATATACGAGTACTTTATTAACTGGGAAAACAAGAACATATACAGGGAGGGATACCTGTTCATGGGAAATCCTGAAGAGCGTTCTACGGCGCAGCCACCCCGGGATTTTTATATATATTTTCTGCCTCCCTATGGAGTACATTCGGCTGGTGGCGACAGGAAACAAGACGAGGTATTCTTTAAGTTTAACGGTGACGAGGAATTCAGGGAAAGTCTAAAAATGTATTCAGCGGCTAAGGAGATGGAAGTACTGGCTGCCCAGTCTGATGTCAAGAAGATTTACGGTAAAAAGGCCGAAGACTTAAAAAAGACTGTGAAAAGGTGGATAGACAGCAATAAGTTATCCTGTTTCACCGTTACATACAGGGGTGTAACAAGGCAGATGCTGGAAGTACTGCACGGCAGGCGCATCAGCGATAAGACATTCAAAGAGATAATAGATACGGCCTCATCCCTTTCGCTGTCTGAATACTTTTCAGAAAAGTATCCAAAATACCCCAGGTTCCAGGTCAGGGTCACCGAAAGAAATATTCACGAGGTATTGAGCAGGGGCCTTGACTATATTGCAGGGAAACAGATCCAGGACGGGGCCAACCTTTTGGACAGTTTCGGGCTCTTGTCAGGGGGAAAGATAAGACCGGAAAATTCCATGTATGCCATGTATTTTGTCAAAAAGTTAAGCAGAATGCCCGGAAACAGTGTATTGAATGCTGCGGACATTTTTGAGAATCCGTACCGGGACGTGTATTATGATAAAGAGTTCAAACTGGGAAGGGAATGGATTGTTCTTATACTGGCTGCCCTTGCATACAGCGGGCATGTGACCCTAACGGCGGCAAACAATATAAGGTACGATGCGTCAAACCTGGACGCACTGGCAAGGGAAAACAAGAGCAACCTGTACAGTTTCAAGCATATAGCAAGGCCAAAGGCCCCTGCCATGGACCAACTGAAAAGGCTGTTCGGTATCTTAGGTATTCCCGAAGGCCTTATAGTAAATCCGAATACCTGGGAAGATGCGGTAAAGGAAATGCTGACCGTGGTTAAAGGCCTTTCGGGCAGAGCGTTGCATGCCATAACCATACTGAATGAAGGCTTTGCACTGTGGGGAGAACCGCTTATACCCGGCAATATAATGGAGGACTACAAGGAAAGGATCAGGAAAGTCCTGGATTTTGGCAATGCGGTCAACAGCAGGTTTAATTCACCGGCAAAACTGCAGAATTTTGATTATACCATGGAGCAGCTTGGAGAAATTGAGGACGGTATAAAGGTGATAGAAATTGTGGAGATATATGAAGATTTTAAGAGCAAGTGCTCGGCCAATGTTGAATATTTCAGCAAGGTGGAGCTTGTGTTTGACGATAAAAGCTGGATAGACAGAATTAGAGCCGAAAAGGCTGCCTTTGAAAAAGCAAGGGACGCCATCAGGACATCGGATGAGAGGGCGGACCATGGGACGATTATAAATAACAGGCTTAAGGCCCTTAAGGAGGAATATATAACCTACTACACCGAACTTCACGCAAAATGCCGGCTGGGAGTAACCGACAGCGCGCGGAAAGGAGAAATCCTTGAAGGTCAGACAATGACCAACCTCAGGAAGCTAACCAATATATCCGGGATCCTTTCGGTAGGCAAGTTCAACGAGATTGTGGAAAAAGAGCTTTCACCGCTGAAGGTATGTTATGAACTGACCCCGGACCAGCTTAAGCAGAGCCATATATGTCCGCACTGTCATCTTAAGCCTTCGGATAATGAAATACCTGTAAGAGGCAGGCTGGATATGATTGAAGACAAGCTGGACAAGCTGGCTGCCGAATGGACCGCCACACTACTGGCCAGCGTAGAGGACCCGCTGGTGATTAAGGATATTGAGTATCTCAAATCTGAACAAAGAAAAACTGTGAAAAGTTTTATAGAGGGCAGGCGGCTGCCCGAGGTGGTGGACAATCACTTTGTGGATGCGATTAACACGCTGCTTAAGGGACTTGACAAGGTGGAGGTGGACATAGGCGAGCTGAATGAAATTGTCAGCTCATGGGGACCGTGTACCACCGATGACCTTAAGGCCAAATTCGAGGCGCTTATTGCCGAATGGTCAAAGGGCAGGGATAAGAACAGGCTTAGAATCATCATTAAGAAATAGGGGGAACATGCAATGAAGCTTACAAAGGAACATCTGGACAGGGTTGGAAATATTGAAGGATTTCCCATAGGCAGGGATGAGGATATTATCGCTTTGTCCCGACCGCCCTATTATACGGCGTGTCCCAATCCGTTTATTGAGGATTTCATAAAGGAGCACGGGAAACCCTATGACGAGGTATCGGATACCTATCATAGGGAGCCCTTTGCGGCCGATGTAAGCGAGGGTAAGAACGACCCGATATACAATGCCCACAGCTATCATACCAAGGTGCCCCACAGGGCTATCATGCGTTATATACTCCACTATACCGAACCCGGGGATATAGTGTTCGACGGGTTCTGCGGCACCGGGATGACCGGAGTGGCGGCCCAGATGTGCGGTAATCCCGACCCGGAGTTCAGGATACAGATAGATAAGGAAATGCCCTATGTAAAATGGGGGACCAGAAAGGCTATACTCAACGACCTGTCGCCGGCGGCCACATTTATTGCTGCCAACTATAACATGCCGGTGGATGTGGAGGAATTTGAAAAAGAAGCCAAAAGAATCCTTGAGGAATGCGAGAAGGAATGCGGGTGGATGTACGAGACCCTTCATACCGACGGAAATGGGGAAAGGGCGACATACATTGACGGAAAGCCAATAAAGGGCAGGATAAACTATGTGGTGTGGTCGGACGTGTTCGTGTGCCCCAACTGCTCCGGGGAGATTGTGTTCTGGGACGCAGCGGTGGACAAGGAAAAGGGTAAGGTAAAGGATGTGTTCAAATGCGACCACTGCCGGAGCGAACTAAAGAAGAGAGACTGCGACAGAGCGATGGAGACTGTATACGATAAGGCGCTTAAACAAAATATCACCCTTACCAAACAGGTGCCGGTGCTTATCAACTACTCAGTAGGCAAAAAACGCTATGAAAAAGAGCCGGATGCATACGACATTGAGCTGCTACAACGGATAGATGAGATGGATATACCCTATTGGTATCCTACCGACAGGATGCCGGAGGGAAGCGAGTCGAGGAGAAATGATAAATATGGTATAACACATGTGCATCATTTTTATACCAAAAGAAACTTATTTTGTCTTGGATCTTTATTAAATAAAATCCATGAATCTAGAAATAAGTCAGCTCTCTTTTGGGCATTTACAGGTATCCAACCAGTCGTATCAAAATTAAATAGATACACTCCATCAGGAATGTTCTCCAAATTCAGGCCACTTGTAGGTACTCTTTATATCGCTAGTATGTTTGGGGAAATGAACGTTATTGATATGTTTAAAAATAAAGCATTATTAAGAATAAAAAAAGTTCTATTACCAATTAAAATAAGTGGGGAATACAACCAGATAATTACTTCGACGCAGGATGCAGGTGATATGAGAAATATTCACAATAATTCAGTAGATTATATTTTTACTGATCCACCTTTTGGTAACAACCTAAATTATTCAGAGTTAAATTATATTTGGGAAACATGGTTAAAAGTAATAACAGAAAACCAGAACGAGGCTATTGTTAATAATACGCAAGGGAAAGGTTTGATTGAATATCAAACTTTAATGGAAAGTTGTTTTATTGAAAATTATAGAATATTGAAACCTGGAAGATGGATAACAATTGAGTTTCATAATTCAAAGAATGCTATTTGGAATGCTATACAGGAAGCTTTAATAGTGGCAGGTTTTATTGTGGCAGATGTAAGAACTCTTGATAAAAAATTTGGTACATTTAAACAAATCGCAAGTTCCCAGGCTGTAAAACAGGACCTTGTTATCTCGGCCTACAAGCCCAGGGAGAGCTTTAAGCGCCGTTTCCTTGAGCAGGCGGGGAGCGAAGAGGCGGCGTGGGATTTCGTGCGCCAGCACCTGGAAAATCTGCCGGTAATCGTGGAGAGCAAGGGCAAGCTGGGGATTATCCAGGAAAGGCAGGCCTATCTCTTGTATGACCGTATGGTTGCCTACCACGTGGTAAACGGCATACCGGTACCAATGGACGCCGCTGACTTCTACAAGGGCCTTGAAGAAAGGTTTATAGAGCGGGACGGTATGTATTTCCTGACAGGCCAGGTGAACGAATACGACGACAAGAGGATGAGGATGGAAGTGGAAGAGATGCAGCTTTCGATGGTGGTGGCGGACGAGAGGTCGGCGATACAGTGGCTGTACAACCAGCTCTCAACTCCCCAGACCTACCAGGAGATACAGCCCAAGTTCATCCAGGAACTGCACCAGCTAAAGTATGAAAAGATGCCCGAGCTGAGGGATATGCTGGAGGAAAACTTCCTGCAGGATGAAAACGGAAAGTGGTATATCCCGGATATCAACAAGGCCTCCGACCTGACAAAGCTGAGGCAGAAAAAGTTATTGAAAGAATTTGACGAATATATAGGAGGAACAGGAAGGCTCAAGGTGTTCCGGACAGAAGCGGTACGGGCCGGGTTTGACCGGTGCTGGATGCAGCGCGACTTTAAGACCATAGTGAAGGTTGCAAAGCGGCTCCCCGAAAAGGTGGTGCAGGAGGACCCTGCCCTTCTTATGTACTACGACAATGCGCTGGGAAAAGTAGAGAGATAGATACGAGAGGTAAAGCGATGGAGTGATGGCGGTGTTTGGCGATTATCTACTAGATAAACTGGCTGTTGACTACGAAAACAAAATCCTGCTGTTTGACGTGACCGGTCTTTTTAAAAGAAGCGGAGTACGGCAGGTTGTTATTGAAAAGGGTTTCGAGGTAATAGAGTACACTGATCCCGAGGAGTTCAGGTATTTATACGAATCAAAGCTGCGGGACAGGGAAGATCTAAAGATTATTATTCTTGTAAAGGACCCGGATATTTTCGTGCCCTTTGATTTAAGAAGCAGGTACTATAACGTTGTTGTTGATTATCCGGTTCTTTTTCCAAAACTGGATGCATCGGAACTAAAAAAATATCGTCATATTGACCCTGACCTGTTATTTATCGCCTGCCAGAATTATTATGGAGGCAATCTTGGGGCCAAAGGCACCAGAGATTTTATAAAGAACCAAATGTATTCCGGGGCCAATGCGAACGAACTGGTTGATGTACTTAAAGCCAGGGTAGAAAGCCTACTCACAATGGAGTTAAACTACAGGGGTTGGTTCGGGATAGCAAGGGACTGGGCTAGAATCCGGATGCTGGTTGACGGCGGGTTTGCCACAAGAGATATTGAAGGGCTGGCGGACGAAATAGACAGGGCTTTTATGGAATGGATGCTGAAGCATTATAAAGGTTTGTCGGGAAGTTCCAGTACCAACAGTCCGGTGATGGTCCATAGGATAAACGATTATATGAAGTCAAGGAGCCGGAAGATCGCGTTAATTCTAATGGACGGTATGTCGGTGGAGAACTGGTTTACCATTGCCGCCCATTGTGGTGGTTTGGACAAGGATATTGAGATGGGGTACAGTTTTGCCTTGGTACCCAGCATCACGGCGGTTTCGAGGCAGTCGGTGTTTTCGGGCAAGCTGCCGGTAAGCCATAATGATGTTTTTTCGTTGAAGGATGAAGAAAAGCAGTGGAGAGAATACTGGCAAAGCAGCGGTTATGCGGAAGACGATATCTATTTCGGAAAGGGCATGAAGCCGGATATACGGTATAACATAAGGATAGCCGGTATAATAGTAAACATAATAGATGAGCTGATGCACGGGCAGGTACAGGGGCAGCGGGGAATGTACAGGGATATCGCGTCCTGGGCGGATGGTGGAGAGCTTAAGAGGCTTGTTGATGAGCTGGCGGGAAGGGGTTTCGATATATATATAACATCCGACCACGGCAATATTGAAGCCGTGGGGCAGGGAAGGCCGGGGAACGAGGGCCTGCTGACCGAGATGACCTGTTTGAGGGCAAGGGTGTATAATGAATTTGCCTTCACCGGTAAAACCGAAGAAAAGTATAAGGTGTTTGAATATCCGGGAACCTATATGCCCAAGGAGTACCGTTATATCATCTGTGAAGGGAATACCGCCTTTGGTATAAAGGGCAATAAATATGTATGCCACGGCGGAATGAGTATTGAAGAGATTATTGTACCATTTATCACAATAAAGGATGTGGACTTACATGAGTAAAGCTGTTATTTTGGCAAGACCGATAAAACCGGAGTGGCTGGATATGACGGTGGAGCTACTGGCCGGTACCCGGGATAAGGATGAAATTAAACGGTGTATAAGCGAATACCTTTCACATTTCATTAATAGCAGTATTAACATTAGAAAGACAAGGGAGATTTTGCTGGATACATGGGTGGAGGTTGATAACGGGAACAGGGAATTCAGGGAAAGGGCTTTGAAAGTATATAAGGAATGCCCGCAGACAGAGCGCAACGCCATCCACTGGGCAATGATGCTTATGGCTTTCCCTATATTTAAGGATTTGTGTACTATTATTGGTAAGCTCTCGGATATGCAGGAGGATATTGCTTTATCACAGATACAAAGAAGGATTTATGAGATATGGGGTGAGAGGAGTACCCTGGTTCACTCCATACCCAAAAATATAAAGACCTTGAGAGAATTTGGTGTCTTGGAGCAGGTTAAACCGGGTGTATACAGGGTGGTCAGGCGTACCGTTAAAAACCGGGATGTTTCCTGCCTGTTGCTGTATGCGGCCCTTAAGACCAGCGATAAACTGTACCATAGGGTTTTGGGGATAGATAGATTTAAGGAATTGTTTCCCTTTGAATTAAATCTTGGAATGGATAGTCTGCATCAGTCGGACATGTTCGGGCTGGACATGATAGGCGGAGAACCGGTTGTGAGTATTTGAGAAAAACTTATTGTATGATAAAAGTATATTTGATTTTACGGGGGTTATGCATTTAGTCTCAAGGGCATTCAAATCTGTGGTTTCAAATAATCCGGAATTATTTAGCAAAGAAAAAGTTGAATGGTATGAGCAGATTTTAAGGCTTGTTGCCCTTACACATGATTTAGGACATGCACCATTTTCTCATGGTTCTGAATCGGTATTGCCCGAAGGCCTTGAACATGAGGATTTCACTGACCGTATTATTTTGGAAACCGAGATAGGTGATTACATAAGAGAAATCGGACGTGAATATACTATTAAATATGGTTCTGAATACAATATTACCCCCGAACTGATTTGTTCAATATATCACGGCAAAAATATTGATAATCCAGATTTTATGTTCCTTAGAAAATTCATGGATAGTGAACTTGATTGCGATAAAATGGACTATTTGCTAAGGGATTCCCTCTATTGCGGTGTAAATTACGGCAAATATGATTTGGAGAAACTGATTAGCTCTTTAACTGTATATAAGCCGGGTTCATATATATTTCTCGCGGTAGAAAAGGGAGGAATCCATGCCGTAGAAGAATTTATTCTGGCAAGGTATTTTATGTTCACTCAGGTTTATTTCCATAAGACAAGACGGTTATATGATAAAATGTTAAACGAGTTTCTTGTCAATGAGTTGCCTGATAATAAGTATCCAAAGAACACCTTTGAATATATAGAGTGGGATGATGCCAGGGTATGGCTAATGATGAGGGAGAAGGTTTCAACGAACGAATGGGCTAATAGAATAATCAACAGAAGCCTTATAAGGCGTGTCTACGAATCTCCTACCCATTCAAATAAAGAGGAAAAACAAAAATATAATTTGATAAAAAATGAGATGATTAGAGAGTTCGGGGAAGAAAATATATTGCTTGATTCAGCTGATAAACTACCTCATAAAATTCCAGCAAAATATGAGATAGATGATGAGAAGGCTATACCTGTTATTGGTGAATATCCCTATTATTTCAGTACGCTTAGCGATGAGTCGGAAATTATCAAAAAAATGACTGAACCTATCAACATTTTGCGCATTTATGCCAAAGAACAAATTCTAAAGGATGCAGAAGAATTTATTCAACAGAAGATTAAGGATATGAATGATTGATTATAAGTATTATAAATGGAGGTTAGTATTATGAACAAAAGGCTGGTTTTGCTACCTATAATTGAGCAGATTTCCAAAGTGCAGGTCCTTGGCAAGAAAGCATTACAAAAACTTATTTATCTTATTCAGAGAAAAGGTTTGGATTTAGGGTTTGATTATTCAATTCATTATTACGGTCCCTATAGTTCAACACTGGACTATTCGGTTCAAAGCCTGGAAATGCAGGGTGCCATCGAAATGAATGTAGACGGTCTAACCTGGAGAATTCATACTACCGGGATGAGCGGGGATTTAGCTGAAGAAAGCGGTTATAACGATTTTGGAGAGCCCGAACGTGCTATTATCGGATATATTGTTGAAAATTTTGCCGGACTGTCTGCAAAGCAGCTGGAGTTGCTGACAACAACCGATTATGTTGCAAATAAGATCGGCAAAGAACGTGATACTCCTCCGGATACAGTAATATTAGACGGTGTAAAGAGAATAAAAGATGATAAGTTTTCAGATGAAGAGATAATTGATGCCATTCATGAACTCAGGAAACACGGTTTTATTAATTGATGATTGCCGTATGAACAGCAAAGCGAAAGAAGACTATTATTGCAGTACTGGATGAAAAATAGCACGCACATATTCAATGGAGCCGTTTTAAACGGTTCATTTTATTTTCAGCTCTTTTAAACAGGATGTTGTGTTAAAATAGATATACGGATTGCCTTAAGAAGTACGATGCTGCTATATACGGAGAACCCGGGAGGGAATTATGGCATTAATAGAGTGTCCTGAGTGCAAAAACAGAATATCAGATAAAGCCCATGCATGCCCCCATTGCGGACTGCCGGGCAGCTTTTTTAATACTGATATTAACGTGCAGGAGGATAAACCTGGGGATGCCGGAGAATTGACAGGCGGAAATGTACTGGCGGAGCAACCACAGGACAGCCGGACAGAAGACCGGGAAAAGCTGCAGCCTGGCAAAAATTACAACGTCATACGGGATGTCCTGATATCCTTTGAGAAGGATTATCTGGAGTTTTTCGGGGAAGACAGATATATTGCCGGTTCTGAACAAAGGAAACTGTACAGCCGGTATGAAGATTATCTCAGTATGCTGAAAGATCCCCTGGTGGAGCAGTATATTAAAACCAATTCGGCAAGACTGGGCCTGGATATCCGGCAGGTGTTCCGATTCATAGAACGTATGGAGCATATGGCAGCGGATGTGAATGCCTTTAACGATAAGTTTGTCTCCAGGAAAATGACCGAGTATAAGGATTATTTTGACAGCATGCTGAAGAGGGTTGACCCCAATGTCCTGCTGGACAACGAACAGCGGCGGGCTGTGCTGATAGACGATGATTACTGCCTGCTTATTGCGGGGGCGGGCGCCGGCAAGACCACAACCATGGCGGCAAAGGTAAAGTATCTGGTGGACAAATGCGGGGTATGCCCGGAAGACATTATAGTTATCTCCTATACCAACAAAGCGGTTGACGAGCTTCGGGAACGTATCTGTCATAAACTTGCCATACCTGCGAAGGTAACCACATTTCATGCCTTCGGATACGAGCTGCTGAAAAAAGCCAGCCCGACTCCTCCCCAGGTTAATCCCCGGGCATACAGCATCATATTCGAAATGCTGGAAAAAAGCATATTTCACAACAAAGCCCTGATGAAAAAGTTAATACTCTTTTTCGGCTACTATTGTCACCGCCGGGGTATAATTGACCCATAACGTCGGGCAGAAATTGACCCAC
>JAENYD010000040.1 GCA_016842005.1 Clostridium thermobutyricum
AAATTTGGGGCATTTAACACCGTCAATTTCCGGATATCATAGGCCAGCAGCAACACCTGTTTTTTTATAGATTTCAAATAAACTATCACTCTCCTGGTTAGTTACTTCGTCAAATGTCTTTTCAACAGGGACCAGTTTTTTCTCTTTACTCACATAGCGTCACATAAGCAAAGAATAACTCATTAATTTTTTTGTTTGCAAAAAATAGAAACACCAAGAGCCTAAAGCCCTTGGCATCACTGGTGCCGTGGACTGGAGTCGAACCAGCACGGACGGTCGTCCACTACCCCCTCAAGATAGCGTGTCTGCCTATTCCACCACCACGGCACGTTATTGAGTTGCCTTTATATTATAAAAGTTTTTGCTGGCTGTGTCAATAGCTACTGCAGGCTTTCCGGAATGTACCACTTGTCAACATTCAGGAATATGTTGTGTTCCCCGGGTTCGATACTGCCTTTAACCCTCTTCTTGGCCAGCAGTGCCGCTGTCTTAAAATAAAGACTGTTATATGGAAGCTCTTCCCTTATATATTTTTGGACCTCACTGCTGGTAGCTTTTCTGGTCTCCTGGTCAACAGCCCTGAAGTCCTTCTGGAGCAGGCTGTCAAACTCCTGGCTGCTGAAGGATATAAAATTGCTACCTTCCTCTATCTGTTTAGAATGAAAGGCAAAGGACAAATCCAGGTATTTGGCAAGATTCCATCCCAGAACCACTGCATCGAACTCCTTTTTGAACACTTTGTCATTTACCTGTTCCCAGGTGAGTTCCTGAAGGTCAACTTCCATACCTATATTTTTCAGGTTGTCCATAATTATTTTTGCAGCCTCAAGTCTCTTGGGGTTATCCGAATTGACCATGAGAGTGAAGGATAAATCCCTTTTTATCCCGTCTATCTCTTTCTCCAGTATCCCATCATTATCCCGGTCCATCCATCCCCCCTCCCGGAGAATTTCCTTTGCCTTCTCCGGGTCATACCCGTATGACGGCCCGTCCTCCGAATAAAGCCATGAATAAGGAGGTATGGGCGCATCTACCTTAACTGCATGTTTCAGATAAATCTTTTCAATAATACGGTCCCTGTCCATACCCATCTGTATGGCCCTGCGAAGCTGTTTATCCCCAAAAATAGGATTCTTGAAATTCAGTCCTACAAAGTCGTATTTTGTGGTAACAAATTCTTTGATTACAGCCTCGCCGCTCTGCCCAAACCTGTCCCAGTCGGGATAAGTAGTAACAACCATGTCCACCTGGTCTGATTTAAAAGACGTAAGGGCAGTGGCCTCATCCACCACAAAACGCATTTCAATCTCTGAAATATACGGTTCTCCGCCCCACCAGTCCGGGTTCGCTTCAAGAGTCATATATTTGAGTTTCCTGTATTCCTTCTCTTTATAAGGACCGGTTCCTACAACGGGAAACTCAGTTTCGCCGGCAGCAAGGATTTCCGGAGAACCCAGCAGGTGGCTGGGCAGTACGGGAAAAGTCATAATATCCAGAATCCCGTTAAAACTCTGGTCAAATACAACCTTTACATGGTAGTCGTCCACCGCTTCAAAATAGGTTATTCTATCAATATTATCCGTATAAATGCTTTCCTGATTTTTCTCTTTCAGGTACTTGAGGTATTCAAGGGTGAATATCACATCTTCTGACGTGAATTCTGTTCCGTCATGCCATTTTACTCCTTTTTTCAGGTAAAAATCGTATGCATTGCCGCCGCCCGTTGCTTCCCACTCCTCAGCCAGAACCGGTTTGATTTTCAGGCTTTCATCGTAGTCAACCAGACTTTCGAATATGAGTTTGAAAAAATAATAGCTATCTCTGTCGGAGTTTAAAACAGGATTGAAAGTTTTAGCCTCGGTACCGGCAAAGATAAGTTTTCCGCCTTTCACCGGTTTGTCATTGCCGGCATTTCCGTCTTCAGGCCGATCTGTGCCCGGTGTACAGCCTATCTGTCCTATAACCAGCAACAGTACCGTAATGAAAATAACACCTTTTTTAATAGAGGCCAATTAACCTTCCCCCTTTACTTGATCTTCACAAGCCTTTCATTACTTATCAGTCCGGGAATTCTCCCCCGTTTTGCCACATGCATCCCTTCGATTTCCTTGATGTCCATAGTCATATCAATGGGTGAAGCAGAGGAAATATAGCTTCCCACCCCGAAGGCGTCGGCTCCTGCTTCTGCCAGTATACGGATTTTTTCCGGATACAGGCCTCCGGATACAAATATCTTTACATGATCGTATCCTTCCAGGTCCAGCCGGCTCCTTACTTCCCGCACCAGGGCCGGGGTCACTCCTCCCCTTTCACTGGGGGTATCAAGCCTTATACCGCTCAGTCTTTCTTTCAGCAAGCCGGCAACCCGTAATGCCTCTTCCACTTCGTCCTTGAAGGTGTCCACCAGTATTATTCTTCCCTGATGCTCAGGTGTTATTTCATCGTAAGCTTCCGCAATGGTAAGGGTGTCCCCTGCAATGAGAAATGCTGCATGGGGCACAGTACCCACCGGTTCTTTGCCCATTAGCTTTGCCCCGACAATACAGCTGGCATTTGACGCACCACCGATAAGAGCAGCCCTTTCCATTACCGGTGCCACCGAAGGATGTACATGGCGGGAGCCAAAACAGATAAAAGGCTTATCCCCGCATGCATGAAGGCACTCCCGGGCAGCAGTGGCCCATCCGCTGGCACTGGCCAGGGACCCCAGTATGACGGTTTCAAATATCCCAAATTCACTGTAGGGCCCCTTTATCCTCATAACCGTATCCATGGGCTCAAAGGATTCTCCTTCTGGCAGGGCCCATATATGAATATTTTTATCCTTCAATATATTAACGGCTTCTTCAGTGCCTGCCATCAAGCCGGCTTTTCTCGGGAAAATTTCCGCAGTGACCTCTTTATTGTCCAGATGCAGGTGCCTCAGAATCTCCATGGTCCTGATAAAATATACGTCAGTAGTCTTCCCCGATAAAATCTCCTCATGGGTAGCTGAGTGCAATATCCTGTCTTCCGAAATCTTGAAAGCCCGGACCTCTTCCAGTGTCTTCAATTCTCTCCGTTCCTCCATTTACGCCCCTTCCTTCCTCTACGTTAATCCAAATCATATTATAGAAATATACTACTATTATTCCAGAGGAAAAGCAAGTCAGTTGACACTATCGCCGCTATCTGTAAACCCTGACATAAACCCTGTAATCCCGAAGAACCTTGTCCACGTATTCCCTGGTCTCGGGGAAGGGTATATGGTCCAGGTTGGTTCCATCCTTGCTGTATTCGGGATTTTGGAGCCATTTGTTCACGTTGCCGCTACCCCCGTTATATGCTGCTATTACTGTCCTGAAATTATAGTTGAATTCTTTTTCCAGCACACTCAGGTACCAGCATCCTATTCTTATGTTGGTATCGGGGTCAAACAGCTTTTGTGCATCATAGCCCTTGATAT
Organism: Clostridium thermobutyricum; assembly: GCA_016842005.1. Lineage (GTDB taxonomy): Bacteria > Bacillota > Clostridia > Ch29 > Ch29 > JAENYD01. Next base: position 3,446 of record JAENYD010000040.1, read on the forward strand.
TCAGTTCCCGGGCGGCCCACTGCCCGGTTTTCGGGGATATCTGCATTAACCCCCTGGCCCCCTTTGAAGACTGGGCCCTGTGATAAAACTTACTCTCCACCCTGATGATAGCTGCTATCAGGTAAGGGTCCACACCGTACTCACCGGCATATTTGAAGATGATTTCTTCATGGTATATCGGATATGCTATTTTCACCAGCCAGGCTGCACTGTTTATAAGGACTAGCATGAGTACTGCAGTTATCAGCAAGGTAAATAATATCCTTTTTTTTGCAAAATCCGCCCGCAAGCCCAACACCCCTCCGGTCCGTATCATCTACAATGAACTCTCTTCTGCCCATATCTTTTTCACCCGGACCTCCAGCTCCTCTATCGTGCCGTTATTATCAATTATTACATGGGCATATTCTTCCTTCTCTTCCAGCGGCATTTGAGCCTTTATGACCTCCTCCGCCTTTTCCCTTGATATGCCGTCCCTCCTGGTTAACCTTGATATCTGCACTTCCCTGTCGACTTTTACCAGCCATATCCTGTCCACCAGCTTGTGAAGACCCATCTCTATCAAAATGGCGGCGTCCACGACCACCCTGTCCGGCTCTCCTTTCTCTTCCAGGGCATCAAGCATAGCCTTGACCCTTGAGATCATAACGGGGTGTACTATACTGTTGAGCAGATTTAGTTTCTGTTTATCCTTAAAAACTATGGTGCCCAGCCTTTTCCTGTCCAGACTGCCGTCTTCCTGCAGTATATCTTCCCCGAATTGTCTGACCAGTTCATCAAGACACCGGCTGCCTCTCTCCACCACTTCCCTGCCTATGGTATCCACATCAATTATTTCAGCCCCCAGGCTTTTGAGCACTGCGCTCACTGTGGACTTGCCGCTGGCTATACCCCCTGTCAGTCCTATTTTAAGCAATACATCTACCCCCTATTTTGCATGGTACCAGCTTTCCCCCACCGACATGTCCACTCTCAGGGGAACCTTAAGCTCAATAGCCTGCTCCATGCTTTCCCGGAGCAGTACCTTAACCTTTTCCAGTTCATCCTTGTGGGCTTCGATTATCAGTTCGTCATGAACCTGCAGGATCAGCCTGGACTTCAGCTTCTCTTCCTTCAGCCTTCTGTGTACCCTTATCATGGCCAGTTTTATAATATCTGCCGCACTTCCCTGTATGGGAGTATTCATCGCCATTCTTTCCCCGAAATGCCGGATGTTCCTGTTGCCTGACTTCAGCTCGGGCAGGTATCTCACCCTTCCCAGGATGGTTTTTACCAATCCACTTTTTCGGCCTTCCTCCACTATGCTGTCCATGTAATCCTTTACCCCGCTGTATTTTTCAAAATAACTCTTTATATAACTCTCCGCCTGTTTACGGGATATATGCAGATTCCTTGACAGTCCGAAATCACTGATACCGTATATAATACCAAAATTTACAGCTTTGGCGCTGCTGCGCATGGCGGGAGTCACCTGCGATGCATCCACCCCGAAAACCCTGGCAGCTGTTTGGACGTGTATATCCTGGTTCCTCTCAAAGGCTTCAATAAGGCCGGCATCCCCGGAAATATGCGCCAGTACCCTTAACTCTATCTGGGAATAATCCGCATCCACCAGCAGATATTCCTCACCGGAGGGAACAAAAACCCGTCTTATCTCCCTCCCCAGTTCCAGTTTCACGGGGATATTCTGCAGATTGGGCTCTGTACTGCTTATCCTGCCGGTGGATGTTGCCGTCTGTTTGAAACTGGAATGTATCTTTCCTGTTTCAGGGTTAATTGCTTTAAGCAGGCCGTCCACATATGTGGATTTAAGTTTGACAAGCTGCCGGTATTCCAGTACATTTTCCACGATAGGATGCCTGTATTTCAGCTGTTCCAGCACTTCTGCATCAGTAGAATACCCTGTTTTGGTTTTCTTTATGGGCGGCAGTTCCAGCTTCTGAAACAGTACTTCCCCCAGCTGTTTTGTGGAATTAATGTTAAACTCCTCTCCTGCCAGCCGGTATATTTCTTCTGTAAGCCGGTCTATTCTGTTCTGGAGTTTTTCCGAGAATTCCATCAGTGCATCCCTGTCCACCCTGAATCCTGCAAGTTCCATATCAGCCAGCACTTCCACAAAGGGGAGTTCCACCTCATGGGCCAGGTGTTCCATACCCATTCTCCTGATCTCTTCTTCCATAACAGGCTTCAGTCTGAATATGCATGCTGCCCGGTCGGCCAGATAACTGCATATGACATCCATTTCAATGGTATTGAAAGGTACCGCTTTTTTCCCTTTTCCCAGCAGTTCTTCCCTGCCCTGAATATTTTCACCCAAGTATTTCATGGCTGTCTTCTCAAGTTCATAGCTGCTGGCTGAAGGGTCCAGCAGATATGCGAATACTTCCGCATCGAAAACATAGTTTGCCAGTCCAATGCCTCTCTGCTTCAGGGCAATAATATCCTGCTTGAGATGGTATCCGAATTTCTCTATATCCCTGTCTTCAAATACAGGTTTCAGCTCCGAGAAAACTATTTTCTCATCCAGGCTGCCCTCGGGATGATTAACGGGTATATAGACCCCTTCATCCTGGCTCCATGCCAATGATATCCCATATATCTCAAAGACTGTGGAATTGTCTGTACTGACAACTATTTCAAAGGCCATACGGCCGCTGTCCATAATTTTTTTGACTATTGTCTTGACATCTTCCATTTTCCCAAGGCACCGATAATTGTATTCTTCGCGCCCTCTGCTATGAGCCTTTCTGTCATTGGGGGTAAAAAACAGCCGTTTTGTCCTCTCTATCAGACTGTTGAATTCCAGGGCGGCAAACATCTCAAGAACACAGTCAATATCCGGCTTCTTTATACTGCATTCTTCCATGTCCATCCTGATTGGAATATCCCTGTGTATGGTAGCCAGCTTCTTGCTCAGAACGGCCTGAGGCCCGTACTCCCGCAGGTTATTCTTCAGCTTTCCGGGCTTCATCATGTCAATACTGCCAAGCACATTTTCCAGGCTGCTATATTCTTTCAGCAGATTGAGGGCTGTTTTTTCCCCTACTCCCGGTACACCGGGTATATTATCGGATTTGTCCCCCATTAACCCCTTCAGGTCGATTAACTTTTCGGGCTCAAAACCGTACTTGTCTGCTATTTTCCCCTTATCATAAAGCTCAAACTCGGATACGCCCTTTTTGGTATATATTACCCTGACCCTGGAGCTTACCAGCTGCAGGGCATCTTTATCCCCGGTAACGATATACACGTCCATGCCCATTTCTTCGCCGTATCTGGAGAGAGTGCCTATTATATCATCCGCCTCAAAGCCTTCCGCTTCAGACCTGTAAATGCCCAGACAGTCGAGAACCTCTTTGAGCACCGGCATCTGTTCGGCCAGCTCGTCAGGCATACCTTTTCTCTGGGCCTTGTAGCCATCATATTCTTTATGCCTGAAAGTAGGGGCCTTTTTGTCAAAGGCAACGCTCATGTAGTCGGGGGTATATTCTTCCATTATCCTGAAAAGCATTGTCATAAACCCGTAAACAGCATTGGTAGGCTTCCCTTCTCTGGTGGTCAGGGGGGGTAACGCATAAAAAGCCCTGTTGACAAGGCTGTTCCCGTCTATTATAACCATTTTGCCGGTTGTCACCTGATAACACTCCTTTTGAAAAAAAGACTAATAAATACCTTGTTTTATATAGTATTTCACCATGACATTCAAAAAACCTCCATAAACATAAAAAAAACACCGGGTAACAGAGGCCATCCATCCCCTTCATTCAATATCTGGATATGCAATAAAAAAGACCTCCTCGAAAGGAGGGCTTCAAAGTTTCACTCACTCTAATAGCTGAACTGCACTGTTACACCGGCTGATATTTCCAGTTCCCCCGGGGATACGGGAGTTTCCACGTCTTCAGCATCCGATTTCATCTTACTGGCCGAATCGTATCTGATTACAGGTTCCCCATAACTGGTTTCCTGGACATTTACAGCACCCTTGAGTGTCACTCCCAGTGCCTTGGCTATGGACTCTGCCTTTCCTGCGGCATTCTTCACAGCCATTTCCAGGGCATCAGTGTAATACTTCTGGTTATCAGCTACACCAAACCTGATCCCTGAAACAGTATTTGAGCCAACAGAAGCAACCCCGTCAATCACGGTACCCATTTTGTCAATATCCCTTACGGTAACTTCAACAATGTTTACAGCCCTGTACTCATAAACGCTGGACTTCCCGGTTTCCTTATCATATTTTTGTAGCGGGTACAGGTTATACCTTATTGTCTTGATATCTTCTTCCTCAATGCCCAAGGACCTGATTTTCTCCACTACCTTATCCATGACCCGGGCATTGTCCTGTTGTGCCTTTTGGGCATCAGCGTTTCTGGTTTCCACACCGATATTGATGCAGGCAATATCAGGCTTAACCTTTATAACACCTCTCCCGGACACCGAGATCAGGTTTTTCTGTATCTCTTCGGCAGCAACAGCCTTTTCGGTCATCATCTCCTTTATAAAGAACCCTGTCAGTGCTATGCATACCAGCACAAGAAGGGAAATGCCTATCTTGAGTCTTCGTCCGTTCACTTATCCATCCCTCCTTTCCTTTTATTTATTGCGGTTCTCCATACAAGGTATCCCGCTCCTAGGATAACAGCCACCGGCAGGGCATACCCTATTCCTACTATGGCATATTCCACCAGGTCAATTATCCTGTTGGTAGTTACTATAACAGCTCTTTTAATCCTGTCCCACAGGTTACCCATAATCGGGGGTTTTACTGCTTTGTCTTTGGGTTCCACTTCTTTAACGGTTACGGTTATTGTTGCATACTGTACGAGGTTATCCCAGTTTTTCAGTCTGGATGCATACATCTCAATATCAGTCCGTACCCTGTTAAGTTCCTCTTCTATCCTTAATATGTCTTCTATCTTGGATGCCCTATCCAGGACCTCCAGCAGCCTCTTTTCCTGTACTTCTTTATTGTTGAGACGGGCCTGTATATCCATGTACCCGGTGGTAATATCGTTTCCGGACAAGGACTGGTAGGAAACCTCACCGAGACCGGTTATTTCATCAATAACCGTATTCAGTTTTGAGGATGGTATCCTTAAGACTACATGCCCCTCTTTGAGCTCCCGCTCATACTCCCCTGTCCCGCTCACCCGGGTATAGCTGCCCGAATTCTGGACATACCCCCCAAAGCGTCCGGCAATATTCAAGAGGGTGCTGAAAACCCCGTCAAAATCCTCCACTTCAACCGTAAACTCGGCATTTTTGATTACTTTTCTCTCATCCTCAGCCGGAAGTACCTCCCCTGTCCCTGCAACTTCAGGAGCCTGGGCCATCCTGCCATAATCTGCCTGTCTATCCATCTTGACCTTGCTTTCCAGGACACTATCCCTCTGCAGGTCTTCATGCATAGCTCCGTCATCCCCGCTACGGTTCATTTCTGCCCCGCCTTCTATACTGAACTCCGCAGGAGCAGACTGGTCAGACGCATTTTTGCCCATATACATATCAAAGCCTATTTCTGACAGGAGCCCGCTTGCAGCCACGGCAACCAGGAGCAGTGCGACAGCGGCAACCGAAACAATCTTAGGGTTAAATCTCTTTAAAAATCCATGCATGAATCCTGCCTTCCGGCTTTCTTTCCTTACAGAATGCATAATCATCCCGGTCAAATTGTCGGGAGGTTCCAGTGCTTCCATCTGCCTGCAGACATCGACCAGTTCCTGTATCTCCCGCAGCTCCCTGGCACAATCCCGGCATGACTTGAGATGTTCTTCCAATTCCTGTTTTTCTGTTTCTCCCAGCATGCCATCTATATATGAAGAGATTTTTTCTCTATACTTTTCACAGTCAGCCATTTCTCCAACCCTCCTTTCGATTGTTTAGACGCAACTGCTTTCTATTTGTTCCTCAAGTTTTTGCAGCTCTTCTTTTAAGTACGCCCGGGCTCTGCTAATCCGGGATTTTACCGTGCCAATGTTCAGTTTCAGTATCTCCCCTATTTCTTTGTAGCTTCTGCCCTGTATGTCCCTCAGGATAATAATGACCCGCTGATCCTCCGGCAGATTGTTTATCGCCTGTCTCACCTTATTCCTTATATCCCGTCTTTCTGCCTGCTCTTCAGGCAGGTCGTCCGACTGCGCTATTACACGTGTACTGTTCTTCCCGCAGTAATCCTGCTGAGTCAATGGATATGTCCTGGTCTTCTTTCTCTTTCTCAGCAGGTCAATACAAATATTGGAGGCAATCCTGTAAATCCAGGTTCCAAAGCTGGAGTTCATATTAAAGCGTTTTATGGACTTGAAAGCCCTCAAAAAGGCTTCCTGGACAACATCAAAGGCATCTTCCTCATTACCCGTCATCCTGTAAGCAAGATTGTATATCAGCTTCTGATGGGTGACCACAAGTTCTTCAAAAGCTGCAAGGTCGCCTCCTTTGCTGCGTTCTATCAGTTCAAGCTCTGCAGACATCCATACTCCTCCCTTCTATCACACCGACTGAATATTAGACGAATCTGGCTTTCAAAAGTTCCCTCCAGATGAAAAAAATCATCTTCGCAAAACCGCTGTTACTTTAATGCGCCAATACTGCCAATATCATAAACAGGATTCTTCGGCTTCAGGTAGGCTTTCAACCCCATCTGAAGCCTGGAAACCGTTATCCACGAACGTAGCGCTGCTTATCTGCCGCCCAAGAGGGCGGAGTATTAGCATCGGTAGCATCGCATAAAAAAAGACAGCAGTAACAACTGTCTTAAATATTCAACAATATACATTAAAATCCTTTGACCTAAATATACTACAATTCACATTTTAACCCTGATATCCCGGGCTGAAAACATCTATATACCCCTTGCGGGAAAAGATATTGTATCGGAACCCTTCCTTATCCAGGTTGTCGATGTAAACATATCCTTCTCCGTCTGCACCAATAAGGCTTGCATCAATCCCGGGACGGGTCGTGAAATCAATTACACCGGATGTAAGAAATTTCCCGTCCAGTTTTACAAAATTAATGCTATAGTTAAGTTCTTCAATATCCGGTACTGCAGAAAGTTTTCCTCCTATTATACCGGCCACATCGGCTATGGAGGCATAGATATTGTCACCGGTTTTGTATGCGGAAACCGGTCTCCCCATCAGCTTTCCGGTATTGTTCCTATCGTCCCACTCAATGCATATACCGAAAAAGCTGTTCAAATCATCAGCATTCACAAATATCATGGTCCTGTCATATATTGTGTCTGCCGTCAGGTATTCACCGTTCACCATCAATACCCATTTATCCGAGAATACTACCGGCTTTTTGCTGAGGGCATGGAAGAGACATTCCAGTTTTTTTTCGGGTATTTTATCCAGTATGCCTGTCTTTTCCAGTTCCCGGGTTATAGAGTTCCTGAAGCCTTTTTGGCGCTCGTATACATCGCAATAAACCATCAGGACCCCCTCGTCAACAATGTCTATCAGATCCTGGTATTCTACTTTTACCGGAACCCCTATGTCCGCCATGGAATAAAGCTCCTCCACATCATAATTGTACATCCTTACACAGCCTGCGGATACACTCTTGCCTATGGATGCAGGATCGTTGTTGCCATGAATGCCATAGCCCCTGTAGAAACCCAGCCACCGGACACCCAGAGGATTGTCCGGTCCCGGCAGTACCGGGTCCTTGCTCCGGGGATGCCATACGGGATATACCGCCCTGTTGTATATGCTGAAGCTGCCCACAGGTGTCGCCGTACCGGGTTTGCCAACAGCAACAGGATAGGTTTTGATTTTATTTTCACCCAGAAAAAGCGTCAGAGAATGCCGGGGAATATTTATGACTATCCTGTATCCCTCGCTGTACTCCTTTCCAAGCACCGGTGCCGGCTGGCATACCAGCATTATCCCCAGGATTAACACTGTCCGCAAATACTTCTTCATCTCCATACTTTCCCCCTTAGCAATATATAATCTATTTGTAAAGAGAGAAAATATGACATGAATACTATAAAAGTACATGCTGCCCGCATGTACTTTTTCCGGTTAAAAGGGTATGCTGTTTTTTTTGCTGTAAGGGTGGAATACGGTCTTAACCAGCATTCCGTTTTTATTGTACACTGCAGTGGCATGGTGCATAAATTTGTCCCGCAGCCGGTATCTCAGGTCGGTATACATCACCTCAACCTTATCCTTTCTTTTTTTCACCTTAACATGAAAAATGGGGGTAAACTCCCTGAAAAATTTTCCTGCCTTATCCTTTAACAGCCTATCCCTTTCCTTTTTGCCTATCCGCCTCAATTTCTCCCGGATCCGGACATCTCTGCTCAGGAGATTGACCTGTCCGACTGTGCAGTGCTGCCACGACATGATAACAAAGTCCCATTTAAAAAAACCGGACAGGGAGGGTAGAATCTTAATACTCTCTATGCCTACCCGTCCTTTTAAAAAGGTCGCCACCTTTTTTGTGGCAGTATATCTCATTATACCCTGCATAACCAGATAAATAAAAAAGATTGCCAGAATTGCGCCTTTGTAGTGCAGTCCTTCGTTTCTGGATACTAGAACCGCAGAACATAAGCCAAAGACAATTATATCGAACAGCCTCAGTATACTGAGGGAATATTTCCTATTGCTCAAAGGCCAGAACAGCTTTGCCCCGTATGAATTCAAGGTGTCAAAAATAATATGAGACATACATCCCATATATGCCCACAAAAGAATATTCACAAACCTTCCCGCCGGAAACAATATATTTAAAATCAGGGCAATTCCTGCGCTCAATATGCCGCATCCAACAAAAGAATGGGAAATGCCCCTGTGATATCTCAAGTAGTGATAGTCATTTTTTAGCTTCGCTACAATGTCCAGGTCTGGAGCCAGAGAACCGGCCACACACCCGAGAAAGCCGGGGTCCGCCATTGAAGGCTCCCCTCCCCATATCACATATGCTCCCATCCCGATAACCGCATGGCTTACAGGGTCCATAATTTCACTCTCCTAAACTTATTGGGCTTGTCTTTTCATATATTAATACTACTTTGTTGAGTTGCTAATAAAACTGTAATTCCCAACAACTTATAATTGAAAGCCCCTTAGATCCGTTATGTCAAAACATGGCATATCTTAGCATTGCCCTAAATTTAGCCTACATGGCAAAGTAGTATTAATCTGTTAAAATAAAAAAAGACATAATACCTGGTTTACATAATATTTTATCATATTTTTTAATCGCTTAGCACTTGCATTTTTTGTTATTGCAAGATAGAATCTATTATGCTAGAATATATTTTGCATTCATTTTGCCGAAGTGGTGGAACTGGCAGACGCGCTGGACTCAAAATCCAGTGGCCTTTACCGGCCGTGTGGGTTCGATTCCCACCTTCGGCACCAGCCAGATATATCAATGGTTTCAGGGTTTTTGTCCTTGAAACCATTTTTGTTTATCCGATGGCTACCGTCCTCTTAGGCGGGAGATAAGCGGCGCTACGCCCCTGGATAACGGTTTCTTGGCTTCAGATGGGATTAAAACCCCACCTGAAGCCAAGAAACCTGTTTATCCACATTTTGGTAAACTAATGCAAATGACCTTTGAAATCTATATGAGGGAAAGGCCATTGTCGAGTAGAAGTGCGCCTCTCTAACTTTAGGAACAGGTTTGTTTTCAC
>JAENYD010000041.1 GCA_016842005.1 Clostridium thermobutyricum
TAATACTGGAATGTAGAAAAGATAAATAAATTGCCAACGGTTACTTGACACATACCATTTCTTTTCCTGATTTTACTATTTCGTCGAAATATGATATAATAACAAAAAAAATAATAACTTCAATGGGTATTGGAGGTTAAAAGATGAAAAAGGTACTTATTTTTGTAATATCAATAGCCCTTATAGCCAGTTTTGCTGTCGGATGTTCAAGAAACGCCGAGCAGCCCGAACCCTCGCAAAATAACGAGGAACAACAAGAGCAGCAGCCACAATTCGTGGAGAGGGAAATAGTCCTGTTCTATCCTGATGGGGGAAACAATTTTTTGCTGCATGAATTTAGAAAGGTCACTGTAAAAGAAGATATTGCCGTTGAAGACATGGTCAGGATTGTTCTTGGAGAACTTGTTAAGGGAACGGACAACAGTGAGCTGAAATCCATAGTCCCAAGGGAGACAGAAATACTTTCAGTAAAACTGGATGATGACGAGGTTACAATAGAGTTCTCGGAAGAATTTTTGGCCATGGATTATTCGAACAAGGAAAAGAAATTACAGACTTATTCGGTTGTAAATTCCTTAAGTGAACTGGGTATCAAAAAGGTGAATATACTGGTTAAAGGCAACCCCATAGAAGAATATTATACGGTTCTGGCAGATGAAATGCCTTTTAGCAGAAACGACGAATTGATGCCCAGCAAGTAACTCTATTATTAAAGCCCTCGACCTATCCTGGTGAGGGCTTTTTTTATCAGATTGTCAGGGGGACGGTTCTTCTGACAACGTTGTCAGAAGAACCGTCCCCCTGACAGTCTAAATCTCTCTTCTGCCTTCAAGGGCTTTGACCAGCGTAACTTCATCGGCATACTCCAGGTCTCCGCCAACAGGGATGCCGTGAGCAATCCTGGTCACTCTGACGCCCAGAGGTTTCAAAAGCCTGGATATATACATTGCCGTTGCTTCCCCCTCAATAGTGGGATTTGTTGCGATGATAACCTCCTGCACTTCTCCCTCCCGCAGTCTTTCGAGAAGCTCTTTGATTCTGATTTCTTCAGGGCCGATGTCTTCCATGGGAGAAATGACCCCGTGCAGCACATGATACAGACCTTTATACTCCCTGGTTTTTTCCATTGCAATAACATCTCTGGGGTCCTCCACCACGCATATGATGGATGTCTCCCTCTTCCCACTGCTGCATATTCTGCAGGGGTCCACATCAGTCATGTTATAGCATACTGAACAGTACTTAATGCTGTTTCTCGCATTTATAATGGCCCTTGCCAGGCTTTCAGCCCGTTCCCTGGGTGTATCCAGTATATGAAAGGCCAGCCTCTGGGCCGTCTTGTTCCCTATTCCCGGCAGCCTGGAAAGCTCTGCTATAAGTTTTGCAACAGGTGCTACAAAATAATCCATATCATCACCTCTATATTAGAACCCTGGTATTCCTAAACCTCCGGTAATCTTAGCCATTTCGCCCGTCATCATTTCTTCCGCTTTTCTCAGGGCCTCATTTACGGCTGCCAGTATCAGGTCCTCCAGCATTTCTACATCGTCGGGATCCACCGCTTCTGGTTTAATCTTTATCTCCTTCAGTTCTTTTTTGCCCGTTGCAACAACGGTGACAGCTCCACCTCCCACACTGATGTCAACCGTTTTTTGCTCCAGCTCTTCCTGAAGTCTTGCCATTTCTTTCTGCATTTTCTGAACCTGCTTCATCATGTTACCCATATTACCCATCCCGGGCATTTTTCCTTTTGCCAATTTATATCTCCTCCTGTATATCTTCTATGACTTCCACGAGGTCTTCACCAAAAACTTCCCTGGTCATCCGTACCAGGTCAAAATCTTTACCTGTTTCCTCCGGTTTAAGAGGTTGGCACGCCTTTTCATCAATACTTTCAATACTTAACTCAAGGTTCGCCCCGACCCTTGTAAGGATTATCGCTTTTAATGCCTCGAGATTTTCCTTGCTGTTGACTATATCACGGTATATACCGTGTAAAGATTTACATCCCACCTTAAGGTGGGTACCGCTGACCTTTATAGGGCGGGCATCCTTTATCAGGGTATATAACCCCTTTTTGCTTTTTTCCAGGTCCTCCAAAATCTCTTTCCACACTTTTTCAACCTGCTCCAGACTTATCCGTCCTTCACCGCTGTCTTGTGACGGTTCTTCTCCCGCCTTATTATTTTCTCCTCCGGCATTATGCTCTTTTTTAGCTACCGAAGATACTGCTTTTTCGCATGCCTCCTCGCTGTCAGGTTTGCCGGACTTCTTACGAGTTCTGCCCGCAGGTTCTACATCTGCATTACCCTCCAGTATCCTCTCTGTCGATTGCAGACCTCCTCTGGAAAGCATAACCTCCAGCCGGGATATTCTTTCCTGAAGGCCTTCTAAGGAATGGTCCATTGACGGCTGGCATATCTTTATAATAGAGATCTCCAGATAAATTCTTGGCTGAAATGCCCATTTGGCTTTGGATTCCCCTTCGGATAATATATTTATAATCCTTATAAGACCGGGAACCTCCATTTTCCGGGCAATGTCCCCGAGTATCCGGGCTCTCTCCCCTGTTGTCTCAAGTATACCGGTCCCGGATACCTTTACCATCAGCAGGTCCCTGAAATGATAGATAAGGTCCTTAAACAACTGCCCCACATCTTTTCCTTCTTCCAAAGCCCTGTTGAGCAGCTCCATACAGGCTGCGGCATTTTTCCGGACTATTCCCTCGCTCATCTCCGCCAGAAATTCGAATGATGCCATCCCCAGTATGGAAATCACCCTCTCAAAAGTAAGCCTGTTCTCTTTCTGGAAGGTCAGACACTGGTCAAGCATGCTTAAGGCGTCCCTTAAGGCACCGTCCGCATTTCTGGCGATAAGCTCCACAGCCTCTTCCTCGATCTCCAAACCTATAAGTCCGGCAATATGATTCAGCCTGTCTATGATGCCGGCAACCGATATACGCCTGAAATCAAACCGCTGGCAACGAGACAGTATGGTAGGGGGAAGTTTATAGGGTTCGGTAGTGGCCAGGATGAAAATAACGTGAGCCGGCGGCTCCTCCAGGGTTTTCAGCAGGGCATTGAATGCCTCCACGGTCAGCATGTGGACTTCGTCAATTATATATACCCTGTACCTGCCTGAGGAAGGAAGGTATTTAACCTTTTCCCTCAGGTCCCTTATTTCATCAACTCCCCTGTTTGACGCTGCGTCTATTTCAATGATATCCATAAGGCTCCCTGTAAGGGCTTTGGAACAAACAGTACAGCTGTTGCACGGATTGCCGTTTGTCCTGTCAATACAATTGACTGCCCTGGCAAATATCTTAGCAGTAGAAGTCTTTCCCGTACCCCGGATACCTGCGAATAGATATGCATGGGCAATCCTGCCGTCCATTATCTGGTTTTTCAGGGTAACGGTTATATGCTCCTGTCCCGTCACTTCTTCGAAAACCACAGGTCTGAACTGTCTGTATAATGCGGTGTAGCTCATATTTACCATTCCTTTACTCCTGGTTATTTACATTCTCCATAATAAAATACGTTGCCCGTGCTGTAGCGACCATTCTATCACCTACCCACAGGTCGCCGGTTGCCACTGCCGTTGTTTTGCCCTTCCTCAGAACCCTGCCTTTGGCCAGCACCCTGTCCCCTTTCTTCAGGGGTTCCATGAAATTTATATTCATTTCAATGGTGGTTCCAGCAGTATCCATGGCATAAAGAGCCACCCCCATCACCGTATCCGCAAGGGTGGCAATAATACCACCGTGGCATATTCCCATTGTATTGAGGTGCTTATCCTTTATTTCAAGAAACATTTCAGCCTCGCCGGGACAAACCGAAGTTAGATGCATTTCGACCATTTCCCAAACGGCGTTTTCTCTTAACTTTGCATTTGCATACTGCAGAAATCCTGTATCATTACTCTTTTTTTCCTCCATACCTGCCTCCTGATCAGCTTTGTTCCATTATATAATGATTATACATTAATTAAGTCCAAACAAAAAGAAATTGTAATACCAAAAGGGCTGTTGCCAGGACAACAACCCTTCTCATTCATTAAATTTATGGTCGTGCACCTTTCCTTGACTTATTCCCACAGGCGGTATAGGTACAGTTAGCTCCAACCAGGCTCCCCTGCGGCACATGGAAGGGTTCACTTACCGCTGCTTCCTCCCGGACCTGACGGGGTTCATGAATTTCCATTGCGCAGGACCCGATCTTCAACACCACTTATACCAATCGGACCCCACAGGATATAAGCCGCAAAAAGGGATTCGACCCTGCTATAGCGGTTTGCAGGCTACAGGGCACCGCTACCTCCCCGTCTAGCACGACCAAAACTTTTGAAGATAAAAATGGCGGAGAGAGCGGGATTTGAACCCGCGAGACAGGTCGTCCCCGTCTACTCGCTTTCCAGGCGAGCGCCTTCGACCAGACTCAGCCATCTCTCCACGCTTTTCTGCTCTAAAATATTATTTTATTAAATTTTCATAATAAAATAAAGTAGTTACGCCACTTTCCTATTTTACATTACATGCATCCTGTTGTCAATGATATTTACATTCCTATATTGCCCAGACCTCTAGAAATTGCCCATGCCGCTCCATCCCTGAAAACGGTAGACAGGTTTTTCCAGAAAAGATCTGTAGTAATACTGCTCAAAGGCGACGGTATAACTGCCTCCTTCATTATTCCACATTCGCCGGATATATGCCGCCACCTCCCTGGCAATGGTACTGTCTTTGGGCCCGGTAATTTCCATGTCAGCCTCCAGCTTGAAGTCTCCCAGGTTTCTGAGGGTGAGATTTGCCGAACCATCCAGAATAACAGCGGTGTTCTGATACTGGATCATTATAAGCTTTGTAAAAAACTGCTCTCCATGGGTATTGTACCATCTGATTGCTATCTTCCCCGCCGACTTTTCCTGTAGCTCTGCAGCCACCGGCCTGTTGGTAATGCCTTTCTTTTTTCTTCCAAACATGTCTTTGCTGGGATCCAGTATTATATAGATGTTTACGCCAAACTGCTCATCATAAAAACAATTTGAATGCCATGGTTAATCTTATCCGGGGGATATGCATCAAATAACCCATCTTATGCGAATTTAATGCAACCGGCTAAAAGCAATTGACAAAGGCAGAGCAGGAACAAGATTGGACAGGCGCAATCGCCCCGGCAGCTTGCCCGGCAGCCCATGAAAAGCCCATAAATATATCTTGATTATAAGGCACTTCTATCGTTTAAACCTGTTCACCGGTTGTATATATTTCTCTTCAAGGTCCTTAAAACTTAACCGGTGCAACTCTTTGAAGAACTGCTCCCTTAAAGCCGGGGATGTCAGTTTGCCGTTTACTAGTCGGGGATTCCCCCTTAACGTCCCGGAAAACCCGGTTTCATGTATCACCAGGGCTCCGCGGCCGGTGACTTCCTGCAGCAGCATATCTCCCTTTTCATTGTTGGAGAGGCATAGGGAAACTCCCCTTTCATCCCTCAGTTCTCTCTGGATACCCCAGTAATCTGCCAGAGTTATGTCGCCCGCCCTGGGCATACTGCAAAAAGGGCAGTCATAACACGGGGTATTGATGAACAGATCGCTTAAAAAACCGATGAAAAATGGGTCTTCCCTGTAGGTGCAGGTATACCGGCTGCCATCCGAAAATCCGATGCTCATGCTGAATTTGGTCCATCCGTTACTCTTGTCCCTGAAATTAACCTCCTCAACATGCCTGCCTGCAGCCATATAATCCAGGTATTTGCGGTACACAGTTATAGATGGGGTTCCGTGGCACACAAGGTCAACAGTTATTAAGTTATCCGCCTGGACAAAGGTTTTCAGGGCTGCAGTCTGGCAGGGTACACCGGTGAACAGCGCCGGCTTGCCGCTCCTGGTCAAATCCACTATATCCCTGTATACGGTCTTCACATTGCTCTGCATGTATTTTGAGCCTCTCAGTCTGGCGAGCTCTGCTTCATCCCGTACGGGTATGTGCTCAACCGACCGGAAGTCTTTCCCCCAGGCAGCTCCGAATACTGTACCGCCTTTATTCAGTATCTCTTTTGCAATCTCAGTAAAAACTCCACCGGAAGAACTGTTCTGACGAATATGCTGGTCCTCTGTCCATGCCGCATAGACCTTTACATTTTCAATATCCCGGTTATCATTTTGTGTAATACCCATTACAGGACAATTGTTCCTACAGAGGCCGCACATGGTGCACTTTGATTCATCCACAACAGGAATATAAAACCCGTCTTCGGACAGAAGCATGTCCACGGCCTGTGCCGGGCATACATTATAACAGCCGAAACAGCCCGTACACTTTTCCTGCCCTATCTCATGAATTGCAGGAATACCCACTTTAGAAAACCCGGACACTATATTCATCGCTCCCCCCTGGTTTTTATTTCATGTGAAAACGAATACGCTTCAATTATATTCTATTATTCTTCATTGTCCAGTCTATTTCAGCTGACCCATTCCCCGGAGAAATCATTTTCCTTGCCCCGGCCGGTATAAAACAGCCTGCCTTGCGGAGGTTCCCATCAGGACTGTACGTCTTACCCGCGGCCGGTATGCATCTCCTTAAGCCACTCAAGTGCACCAGCACTGTTTTTCCAGTTTTTTGAAGCATCAGCAGCATATACAATTGCCTCACTCTCATCTCCCCAGCCCATGAATTGAGGCAGTTCCCTGGGAAGACGTTTTTCCCCCAGTAAGTATGCAGGTACAAATGGATTATGTTCTAAAGCTTCCTCCAGTGCAGCGTTTGACTTTTCTGTAACGCCTTCCTGTCTGAACAGCAATAATGCCCTGCTATACAGCCAGACCGCCATTCCGTCTTCCCGGTATTCATTCCATAATTTTCTGGCCTCATCATCTCTGTTCTCAGCTATCAGGTAGTCTATGAGAATATGACGTATGCCTTGATTGTCATTTGGATTGAGTCTCAGCATATCCATGTAATGCTCAATAGCCTCTTCCCGCTTCCCCAAAAGCCACAAACAATGTGCAAGTTCTGCACGGGCACGCATATATGGTCGTGTTTCAATAATACCCCAGAAGTGTCCTGCATCTTCCGCAAAACACTCAGGTCCAAGAGCCCGTTCTCCTGCTTTCACGCCCTGCTCAAAGAAATGTCTGGCTTCTTCCAGACTCGTTGACGTCTCAGCAAGTAATATATACGCATCCGCACAGTCCGGATAAATCTCCAGGGCTTTTTTTGCAAGCCGGACCCGTTCCTTCCCGCGGGTGTCCCATGCCCTGTAAATAAGGTCCTGAGCCTGACTGCGAGCATCATTTTTATTAGTTCTCGGTATCTCTCCATCCTTAAGAGTCTTTTGAAGAAATGCATTGATTTCATCCAGCGATTCAAACTCCTGTTCCCCTAAAATATTACTCAAGTCAGACATCATTTTTTCCCTTTCGCCTTCGCTAAGTATTGGTAAAGGCTGATTAATACTGTTTCCTTTCTGCTTTTTCTTGCGGTTTTGCCCCTTCTTCCGGTTTTTCTTCTTTGCCATTAATTTCTTCCTCCAATCATATTGTAGGATAACGGTCTACATCTGTCTTTATTATTTCTGTTTCTGCCGAATTCTATTGCACACAAAAAAACAATATCCTTTCTTCTATTCCCGCTAATAAACAGATACGATTTATCCGATGGCTACCGCCGCTAATACACCCGTCCTGTTTATGAATATTATAATATGGCATGGCAATAATTTCAATTTGTTTGATTGGTAATACCTTGCATCCCCGCATAACGAACGCCGATACAGCGATAAAAAATAAAGAATATTACCGGACACAATCAAATATATTAAAACGAACAGCTCACACAATAAAGGGGGTAAACATGTCCCTCCTTAGCTTTAGTTTCATCATTCGTAATTATCTTTTTCTTTTGTTTTGCATGTTGTTTTTCTTCAGCTGCTTACAGGCATCAAGGGAACCCATCATATCAATCACTTTTTGTTTTTGTATTTGCGCTGCTGACATGGTACTTTTGCGTTCTTCAAAGAGCATCTCCCGCTGAAGCTTTTTGTAATTCTCCAGTCGCTCAACCGTCAGGGTCCCATCCTCAATGGCTTTTCGTACAGCACATTTCGGCTCGGATTCATGTTTGCAATCCCTGAAGTGGCAGTCCCGGGCCAGTTCTTCAATATCAGCAAAAGCCTTTGCCAAATCGGCACCAGCAATCTGAAGCTCCCGCATGCCCGGCGTATCGATAACTACTCCGCCCCCCGGCAAAATAAACATTTGTCTGCGGGTGGTAGCATGTCTGCCTTTATCGTCGGCTTCCCTAATTTCTTTTGTTCTAAGCACTTCCTTACCCATAAGTTTATTTATCAGAGTGGATTTGCCTACGCCTGACGAACCGATAAAGGCTATAGTTTTCCCTTTTTGCAAATACTTGAATATACCGGTATAACCATCAGCGCCCATGCTTGAAGTAACAATTACATCAACACCAAAAGCCACGGATTCTATCTCCATTAATTTTGCATTGATGTTATCACACAAATCGGACTTTGTAAGCACGATAACAGGCATTGCCCCACTATCCCAGGCAATAGAGAGATACCTCTCCATCCGCCGCAAATTATAGTCGTTATTAAGGGACATACAGATAAATACTGTATCAATATTTGCAGCAATTACCTGACACTCGTATCTTCTTCCCGCCACCTTTCGTTCAAAGCAGCTTTTTCGGGTAAGGACACGGTGAATAATTGCATTGCCATTTTTGGGGTCGGTTCGGTCAACCAGCACCCAATCTCCCACCGCCGGATAATCAGCTGGAGTTGATGCCGTATAACTCATCTTTCCCGAGACTTCAGCCTGTATCTCTCCTTTTTCTGTTATAGCCTTATACATATCTTTATGCTGTGCCGATATTCGTGCCAAATGGAAATTGCCACCGTACATCATGGCTTCCTGAATATGCTGTTCAGCAAGCCCTATATCAGATAAATTTGTTTTATTCATTTTATATTTGCCTCCCATATTTTGATAGCATGACAAGGGAAGGGCAGCTTTAATCTAGTCTGCATACACCTCCCCTTTTACTGCTATCTCCACGGTATATGCTTTAAACATAAATGCCAGCTCCTTTCTCCCTTTGATTTATTATATCATACTAACAATTGCTTGCTTACCATAAACAGGATTATTGGCTTCAGGTGGGGTTTTAAGCCATCGAGTATTAGCGTCGGTAGCCATCGGATAAACACAGCTTTATTTTTAATATGGGCCTGTTTGTGACGTACTCCCACCACTTAAGAAGTGAAGTGGAGGCTTCTTGGTTCCATGACCAGCGTAACCGCCAATCTCCCCAAGCGTAGATTCGGAGCCGCCCGCCCCTACATTCCGTATGTGGCTATTCTTTCGTGCCTTGGATATTTTACGCAGGGAAGGCAAAAACTCATCGCTTGGTTATCGCATTCAGAGCTTTTCGACTTCTCCCTGCAACCCTATATATCCAGTTATTAAAGAACATGTATTCTTATATAGAATAACATATATTCTGGGATTTATCGAGATGGCAACAATTCATCCCCCACCTAAAGAGGATAAGGGACTTCTTGTCGCAATAGCGTTAAAAATTTTTGTACAATATACGCAAAAACCGCCTTACCCGAGTATAGTAAAGCGGCGTCAAGCTGGCGGAGAGAGTGGGATTCGAACCCACGAACGGCGTTAACCGTTACTCGATTTCGAGTCGAGCGCCTTCAACCGGACTCAGCCATCTCTCCATATGCTTATTCCCTTTTATCCATAAAAAAACTTTTCAGAAGGTTTGTGCATTCGTCCTGGAGGACCCCGTAGATAACCTGTACCCTGTGGTTCAGTCTTTTGTCCTGCACTATGTTGTAAACCGAGCCGGCTGCACCGGATTTGAAATCAAAAGCCCCTGTAACCAGTCTGTCCAGCCTCGCCTCCACTATAGCCCCGGCGCACATGGGGCAGGGCTCCATGGTTACAGCCATGGTACACCCGTTCAGCCTCCACCCGCCCAGTACCCTGCCGGCTTCCCGGATAGCCAGGATTTCCGCATGGGCAGTAGCATCTCCGAGAGTTTCGGTCATGTTGTGGGCCTTTGATATGAGCTTGCCCTCTTTCACAATAACAGCCCCCACCGGTACTTCCCCTTCTTGAAATGCGATGCGGGCCTCTTCCAGGGCTAATTTCATGTATTCTTCATACATAATCGTCGGTTGCCCTCCCTGTAAAGAGGGTAATAATAAATGGTGCGCATGGAGGGATTCGAACCCCCGGCCTACGGTTTAGGAAACCGCCGCTCTATCCTACTGAGCTACATGCGCATAAAAAGTTCCATTCACTTATCTGGTGCGCCCGGCGAGATTCGAACTCACGACCTTCTGATTCGTAGTCAGACACTCTATCCAGCTGAGCTACGGGCGCATATATAAAAATATGGCGGAGAAGGAGGGATTTGAACCCTCGCGCCGCTTTCACGACCTACACCCTTAGCAGGGGCGCCTCTTCAGCCACTTGAGTACTTCTCCGTGCCCAATTATCCAGCTTGTAGTTATTGGCGGAAGGGGTGGGATTCGAACCCACGGCCCCGTGAGGAGTCACTGGTTTTCAAGACCAGCTCCTTAAACCGCTCGGACACCCTTCCTTTTTTAACGCAATAACTATTATAACAACTTTTATAGTTAGTGTCAACAAACAGCGCAGAGCAATTTATGGTTCCCACCCTATTATTTTTTCTCTATTTTTTCAAGACCGTTCATGTATGGTCTCAGCACTTTCGGTACGACGACAGAACCGTCTTCCTGCTGGTAGTTCTCCAGTATGGCTGCAACAGTCCTGCCCACTGCAACGCCTGAACCGTTCAAAGTATGGACATACTGTGCTTTTTCGCCGGGGGCCGGCCTGTATTTTATGTCGGCTCTCCTGGCCTGGAAGTCTTCAAAGTTGCTGCAGGAAGAAATCTCTACATATCTGTCATAGCTGGGCATCCATATCTCCAGGTCATATTTCTTTGCAGCGGTAAACCCAAGGTCACCGGTGCACATCATGTTCACCCTGTATGGCAGTTCCAGAGCCTGAAGCACCGCCTCGGCATCATTCACAAGGGTCTCCAGTTCGTCATACGAAGTATGGGGTTCAACAAACTTAACCAGCTCCACCTTGTTAAACTGGTGTTGCCTGATCAGGCCTCTTGTGTCCCTGCCGGCAGCACCAGCCTCAGCCCTGAAGCAGGCACTGTATGCCACATGCTTGATGGGCAGTACACCGGGCTCAATAATCTGCTCCCTGTATATATTGGTAACAGGCACCTCTGCTGTGGGGATGAGGAAGTATTCTGTCCCTTCTACCTTGAAGGCGTCTTCTTCAAACTTGGGCAGCTGCCCGGTTCCTATCATGCTGCGCCGATGTACCAGAAAGGGCGGAAAAATCTCTTCGTACCCGTGTTTTGTCGTATGTACATCCAGGAAAAAGCTTATTATCGCCCTTTCCAGAGCGGCCCCTGCACCCCTGTAGAAACTAAATCTGGCGCCTGTCACTTTCCCCGCGGTGGGGAAATCCAGTATGCCCAGGTCTGTACCTACATCCCAGTGAGCCTTGAACTGGAATTCGAATTTCCTGGGCTCTCCCCAATACCTTACCGGTACATTTTCCTCATCAGTTTCGCCCACAGGCACTGATTCATGAGGGATGTTGGGGATGGAATACATGACATCCTGTATTTCATCGTCTATCTCTTTAATCTGTCGGTCTATCTCTTTAATGGTTTCGGATAATTCCTTCATTTCATCCAGTATGGGCCCTACGTCTTTTCCTTCTTTTTTGAGCCTGGGAATCTCTTTGGAAACAGTATTTTGCCTGTTCTTTTTCTGCTCCACTTCGGTCAACAGGCTCCTCCTGGTTTCGTCCAGCGTTAACAACCTATCTATATCTATTGCTTCTTTTCGTTTTGCCAGGGCTTCTTTCACTATATCCGGATTACTGCGGATAAATTTTAAGTCTAACATTATTATCATCTCCTTTTTGTTTTTTATGACCACTTTACAAGTTTTGAATAAGAGAAGTCTGAAAACTGCATAAAATT
>JAENYD010000042.1 GCA_016842005.1 Clostridium thermobutyricum
AAGGGAAGGCGGAAGAACAGTAGGAGCAGGGGTTGTAACCAAAGTCAGCGAGTAGCATACCATCTGCCCGGGTCTGATTGAACCCGGGCAGTTCATACTAAGCCACCTAATTTAATAATTATTGACATAAAAAATAAATTGTGATACATTCTATTGGTAACCTATTGCTAAGGCGGTGGTTTTAGCAGGCGTCCGGGAGGTGTGATTATGAGAACGAAACTGACACTGGCATGCACTGAATGCAAACAGAGGAATTATAGTACTGTTAAAAATAAAAAGAATAATCCTGAAAGGATAGAAATGAATAAGTACTGTAAATTCTGTGGCAAGCATACTCTTCACAAGGAGACTAAATAATTCATTAAGGTGTGAGAAAAGTGGTAAAGAAAAAAAGGTCCTTGGGTAGAATTTCCAAATTCATAAAGGATGTCAGGGCCGAAATGAAAAAAGTTACATGGCCCGACAGAAAAGAGCTAATGTCTTACACTACTGTAGTGTTTTTTTCTGTAGCATTGGCGGCTGTTCTAATCTGGATTGTAGATATTGCCTTCGGTCAAATACTGGGACTAATAATCAGGTAAAAGGAGGGAAGGGCCGCAAAGGCCCTTATGTTTATGTCTGATGCACAACAAGCAAAATGGTATGTTATTCACACTTACTCGGGATACGAGAATAAGGTGAAGGCCAACCTTGAAAAAGCTGTTGAGAACCGGGGCATGCAGGATGTCATACTGGAAGTAAGTGTACCTATGGAGGAACACATTGAAAAAAAGAACGGTAAGTTAAAAAGAACATCCAGAAAGGTATTTCCGGGATACGTATTGGTTAAAATGTTGATGAATGATGAGTCGTGGTATATAGTGCGTAATACCCGTGGAGTGACAGGATTTGTAGGTCCAGCATCAAAACCTGTGCCTCTTACCAATGAAGAGATAAAGTCCATGGGTGTTGAGGAAACATCCATTGTGGTTGATTTCAAGGTTAAGGATTCTGTAAAGGTAATCAGCGGTCCTTTTGAAAATTTCATAGGTACCATTGAGGAAATAAATCTGGATAAACACAAGGTTAAGGTTCTTATTTCCATGTTCGGTAGAGACACGCCTGTAGAATTGGATTTTACCCAAATTGAAAAGATATGAGAAAGGCATTGTAGCTAAGGAGGTGTAAATAAATTGGCCAAGAAGATTGCAGCACTTGTCAAGTTGCAGATTCCGGCAGGTAAAGCTACACCGGCTCCACCGGTAGGAACAGCCCTTGGCCCCCACGGGGTTAATATCATGGGCTTTTGCAAGGAATTCAACGAGAGGACTGCAAAGGATGCAGGCTTGATAATTCCTGTTGTTTTAACAATATACCAGGACAGGTCTTATACCTTCATAACCAAAACACCACCTGCGCCTGTACTTTTAAAAAAAGCGGCAGGGATTGAGAGCGGGTCGGGTGAACCCAACAGGGTGAAGATTGGGAAGGTATCCAGAGATAAGGTCAGGGAAATAGCCGAGATGAAGATGGCTGACCTCAATGCCGCGGATATAGAGGCTGCCATGAGAATGATTGAGGGAACCGCCAGAAGTATGGGACTTATTGTAGAAGACTAGGGGTCTTTAGATAGTGGGAGGTATAGACACCGTTAATACCACAAAGGAGGTAAAGCGTTATGCCAAAGAGAGGGAAAAAATATCAGGAAAGTATAAAACTTATTGACCGAAACAGTCTGTACGACCCGTCAGAAGCAATAGAATTGATGCTGAAGACTGCAAAAGCGAATTTTGACGAGACAGTCGGATTGTCAATAAGGCTTGGGGTTGACCCCAGGCATGCGGACCAGCAGGTGAGGGGAGCAATGGTACTGCCCCATGGTACGGGAAAAACCAGAAAAGTACTGGTTTTTGCCAAAGGGGAAAAAGTCAAAGAAGCAGAAGAGGCAGGGGCCGATTATGTTGGACTGGAAGAATATGCCGAAAAAATCCAGAAAGAAAACTGGTTTGACTTTGATGTGGTTGTAGCAACACCCGACGTAATGAATGTAGTAGGCAAACTGGGTAGAGTACTGGGTCCCAAAGGACTTATGCCCAACCCCAAATCCGGCACCGTATCCTTTGATATTGCAAAAGCGGTTAAAGAGATTAAAGCGGGGAAAATCGAGTACAGGGTAGACAAAACCAGTATAGTCCATGTTCCTATCGGAAAGATTTCCTTTGGAGCAGAAAAATTATTAGATAATTTCAAGGCGCTTATGGAAGCAATTGTTAAGGCAAGACCGGCCGCTGCAAAAGGGCAGTATCTTCGCAGTGTGGTTATTTCAAGTACTATGGGCCCCGGTATTAAGATAAATCCTTCCCGGGTCCTTGACTAAACATAATAATTGGGATAAATATTTCTACCAGAGACAGCAGGAGCCTTGGGCTTAAATATTCCTGCCGAGGTAGAGGGCGATTTATGTTATACGTAGATGCTATAAGTGTATGGTATATTAATTGCCTCTGCCTGTCTCGGGGTAGAGGCTTAAATTATGCTTGTGTGACCATTTTTGCCACAGAGGAGGTGGAGAAGTTAGTGTCGGTAAACAAACAGATCAAGGAGCAAGTGGTAAATGAAATCAGGGATAAGTTTGAGAGAGCCGCATCCATTATACTGGTAGATTACAGGGGCCTTAGTGTTGCGGAAGCCACTGAACTGAGAAAGAAATTCAGGGAGGCCGGTGCGGAATACAAAGTATATAAGAATACTCTCATGCATAGAGCTATGGAAGCCCTGGGATTTGATGATATCCTGCCGTATCTTACCGGGCCCAATGCGGTGGCCATTGGCTATGACGACCCTGTAACTCCCGCAAAGATTATAGCGGAGTTTGCCAAAGAAGCCAATAAGCTGGAACTTAAAGTCGGTATTGTAGACAAACAGTTTGTGGATGCAGAAGGGGTAAAATCCCTGTCTGAACTGCCGTCCAGGGAAGAACTGGTGGCCCGTGTTCTTGGTGGTCTGAATTCACCCGTTACGGGATTTGTTAATGTCCTGCAGGGCAACATCAGAAATCTTGTATATGTGCTGGACGCCGTAAGAGAAAAAAAATCAGCATAATCAACCAATAAAAATAAATGGAGGGATTATTGAAATGGCAAGCGAAAAAGTGCAACAACTGATTGAAGAGGTTAAGAATCTTACAGTATTGGAACTGTCTGAGCTGGTTAAAGCCCTTGAAGAAGAATTCGGAGTTAGCGCCGCAGCCCCCGTTGCGGTAGCAGCAGCTCCTGCCGCAGGCGGCGCAGCAAATGCTGCCGAGGAGAAGACTGAGTTTGATGTAATCCTGGCAAATGCCGGTCAGCAAAAGATTAAAGTCATTAAAGTGGTAAGAGAACTGACGGGGCTGGGTCTCAAAGAAGCCAAAGCGCTTGTAGACGAAGCTCCCAAGCCTGTTAAAGAAGGCGTAAGCAAAGACGAAGCTGAAGACATGAAGGGCAAACTGGAAGAAGTAGGCGCAGTCGTAGAACTTAAGTAGGCAGATATCCATACAATAAGATAATAAGGCAGGAACTACACACATCCTGCCTTATTATTTTACCTCTTATCCCATGATATATCACAGGAAGAAAAGTATTGACAAGACCAGATTATTGTGTTAATATTATAAATTGCATTGGTATAGACATGTTAACAAATATTGCAAGAATAACCGTATAAAATAATTGTGATATGGAAAGAGTATAATAGATGTTTTCTGTCCCGCAAATCAATTAACCAAAAGTATTTTTGCTTTTGGCTATTTTAGTTTATATTAAGAGGTGAACAGAAATGGTGCATCCTGTCAAAATGGGGCAAAAGATAAGAATGAGCTATTCAAAAATTGATGAAGTTCTTGATATGCCCAATCTCATCGAAGTTCAAAAAAATTCCTATCAGTGGTTTCTTAATGAAGGGTTAAAGGAGGTGTTTTTAGACATCTCACCAATCCAGGATTATACCGACAACCTGGTTCTGGAGTTTCTGGATTACTATCTGGAAGACAAACCGAAGTATTCGGTTGACGAGTGTAAAGAGCGGGACGTTACTTATGCTGCCTCTCTGAAAGTCAGAGTCAGGCTTATCAATAGAGAAACGGGAGAAGTCAAGGAACAAGAGGTTTTTATGGGGGATTTCCCCCTTATGACGCCTAAAGGCACATTTATTATCAACGGAGCCGAAAGGGTTATTGTAAGTCAGCTGGTCAGGTCTCCAGGGGTATACTATGCAGAAGAGATAGACAGGGCGGGGAAAAAGCTTTATTCTGCAACTGTCATTCCCAACAGGGGTGCCTGGCTTGAGTATGAAACGGATTCCAACGATATAGTATATGTCAGGGTGGATAGAACAAGAAAACTTCCCATAACCGTACTGGTAAGAACTCTTGGTTACGGCAGCGACCAGCAGATAAAAGAGCTGCTCGGAGACAGCGAAAGACTGATTGCGACCCTGGAAAAAGACGGTACCGGTACATCAGAGGAAGCGCTGATTGAAATATACAAGAGACTGAGACCCGGAGAGCCGCCTACGGTGGATAGCGCCCGTTCCTTATTAAACACTTTATTTTTCGATCCCAAGAGATATGACCTGGCAAAGGTAGGGAGGTATAAATTCAATAAAAAACTTGCCCTATGGTCCAGAATCTGGGGGAAAATAAGTGCTGAAACAATAGCGGACCCAAAAACAGGAGAGATACTTGTGGAAAAAGACCACAAAATATCCAAGGAACAGGCAAAAGCAGTACAGAACTCCGGCATCAATGCTGTAAAAGTATTGATGGATGACAAGGAAGTAAAAGTTGTGGGCAACAACTTTGTTGATAGAGATGCTGTAGACGTTCCGTTCGACATTTCGGAACTTGACCAGTTAAAATTAAGCAAAATGCTGTATTATCCCGTAGTCAGGGAAATTCTCGACACGTATGATAATGAAACTGATATAAAAGAAGCGTTTAAGGAAAGGGCAGGAGAGCTTTCTCCAAAACACATCATTAAAGATGATATAATCGCTTCAGTGAATTACTTGTTCAACCTCAGCTATGACATAGGGGAGATTGATGATATTGACCATCTGGGGAACCGGCGGTTGAGATGTGTGGGGGAACTGCTACAAAATCAGTTCAGGATAGGCCTGTCAAGGATGGAGCGAGTTGTTAAAGAAAGAATGACCATTCAGGATATGGATGTTGTAACCCCTCAGGCCCTTATCAATATAAGACCTGTTGTAGCTTCAATCAAAGAATTTTTCGGAAGCAGCCAGTTATCCCAGTTCATGGACCAGACCAATCCCCTTGCAGAGCTTACTCATAAAAGAAGGCTTTCAGCCCTTGGGCCAGGAGGTCTGAGCAGGGAGAGGGCAGGTTTTGAAGTCCGTGACGTGCACAATTCTCACTATGGCAGGATATGTCCTATAGAAACGCCTGAAGGACCTAATATAGGGCTGATAGGTTCTCTGAGCACCTATGCAAGAATTAATGAATACGGTTTTATAGAGGCCCCTTACAGGAGGGTGGACAGGGAACGCGGGGTGGTAACCCATGAAATTGTCTATCTTACGGCTGACGAAGAAAAAGAATATGTAATCGCACAGGCCAACGATCCCCTTGATGAGGAAGGGCGGTTTATTGACAAGAGGATAACTGCCAGAGCGGGGGCAAAAAGGGAAATCGTGGTTGTTCCCTCATCGGAAGTGGATTTTATGGATGTATCCCCTAAACAGGTTGTCTCTGTGGCAACTTCCATGATCCCTTTTCTGGAGAACGATGATGCCAACAGAGCTCTCATGGGAGCTAATATGCAGCGGCAGGCTGTACCGCTTCTGCAGCCGGAGGCACCAATTGTAGGAACAGGAATGGAATATAAGGCTGCCAGGGACTCCGGTGTAGTGGTTATTGCAGAGAATGACGGTGTTGTCGAAAGAGTGACTGCAGAAGAGATAAGGGTCAGAAGAGATAAAGACGGAAATACTGATGTATACAGCATATTAAAATATAAACGGTCCAATCAGGGTACCTGTATTAATCAGAAGCCTATTGTCACTAAAGGGGAAAAGGTTAAGAAAGGTCAGGTGATAGCTGACGGACCTTCCACCAAGGATGGTGAAATATCTCTAGGCAGGAATGTGCTGGTCGGTTTCATGACCTGGGAAGGATATAACTATGAGGATGCCATTCTCATCAGCGAAAAGCTTGTAAAAGAGGATGTCTATACTTCAATTCATATAGAAGAATATGAGTCGGAAGCCCGCGACACAAAACTGGGCCCTGAGGAAATAACCAGGGATATACCCAATGTCGGTGAAGATGCCCTTAAAGACCTAGATGAAAGAGGAATAATCAGGATTGGAGCCGAAGTGAGGGCGGGGGATATTCTTGTTGGCAAAGTAACTCCCAAAGGGGAGACCGAACTTACTGCGGAGGAAAGGCTGCTCCGGGCCATCTTTGGTGAAAAAGCCAGGGAAGTAAGAGATACTTCATTAAGAGTTCCCCATGGAGAATCCGGCATCGTGGTAGACGTAAAAGTGTTTACCAGGGAAGCGGGAGATGAGCTACCGCCCGGAGTTAATCAGCTGGTCCGGGCTTATGTTGCTCAGAAGAGAAAGATATCCGTGGGCGATAAAATGGCGGGCAGACACGGTAATAAGGGGGTAATATCCAGAATTCTTCCCGAAGAGGATATGCCTTTCTTACCGGATGGTACACCTTTGGAGATAGTTCTTAATCCCCTGGGAGTTCCTTCAAGGATGAATATAGGACAGGTGCTTGAAGTGCACCTGGGCCTTTCGGCCAAAGCCCTTGGCTGGGAAGTGGCTACACCGGTATTCGATGGTGCCGATGAAGAGGATATTATTGACACTCTTAAAAAGGCCGGTTTCCCGGAAAGCGGCAAGTTAACCCTTTATGATGGCAGAACCGGGGAGCCTTTTGATAACCCGGTTACTGTAGGATACATGTATATGATGAAACTGGCTCACCTGGTAGACGATAAGATACATGCCCGTTCTACAGGACCATATTCCCTTGTGACACAGCAGCCTCTGGGCGGAAAGGCCCAATTCGGAGGACAGCGGTTTGGGGAGATGGAAGTATGGGCCCTTGAAGCTTATGGCGCATCCCATACATTGCAGGAAATACTGACGGTAAAATCGGATGATGTGGTGGGAAGGGTAAAAACATACGAAGCCATTGTCAAGGGAGAAAACATTCCGGAGCCCGGAGTACCGGAATCATTTAAGGTCCTGATCAAAGAGCTGCAGAGTCTCTCCCTGGATGTAAAGGTATTGTCTGAAGAAAATGAAGAAATAGCCATTAAAGAACTGGATGACCTGGATGACGATGTGGGTCAACTGACCGTAAACATTGAAGGAAAAGAGGAAGAAACAGAGGATGACTATGACCAGGAAGACTATTTGGAAGACCAGGAAGCCGATGAGTCAATTGACCTGGAGGACCTGGAAGATCTTGATGCAGAAGACCTTGAAATAGATGATTCCCTTTTTGAAGATGAAGAATTCGACGATGATTTAGATTATTAGAGAAAGGAGAGAAGCTCCTTGTTTGAACTGAATTTCTTCGATGCAATAAAAATCGGTCTCGCATCCCCGGAAAAGATAAGGGAATGGTCGAGGGGCGAAGTTAAAAAGCCTGAAACAATCAACTACAGAACACTGAAACCTGAAAAAGAGGGCCTCTTTTGCGAGAAGATATTCGGGCCCCAGAAAGACTGGGAGTGCCATTGCGGTAAATATAAAAGGGTAAGGTATAAAGGAATAGTATGTGACAGGTGTGGAGTGGAAGTAACGCGGTCCAAAGTAAGAAGGGAAAGGATGGGACACATAGAACTGGCTGCTCCCGTATCCCATATCTGGTATTTCAAGGGGATTCCCAGCCGTATGGGTCTTTTACTGGATATGTCGCCCAGGTCCCTGGAGAAAGTCTTATATTTTGCATCATATATTGTTATCGACCCCGGCAATACGGATTTAGCAGAGAAGCAGCTGTTGTCCGAGAAGGAATACAGAGAGGCCCTGGAGAAACTGGGAAATAAATTCAGGTGTGGTATGGGTGCGGAAGCTATAAAGGAACTGCTCCAGAGGATTGACCTGGCTGAACTGGCAAAGGAACTTAGAGAACAACTGAAGGAGAGTTCAGGACAGAAAAAAATCCGAACCGTTCGAAGACTGGAAGTGGTGGAGGCCTTCAGAAAGTCCGGGAATAAGCCTGAATGGATGATACTGGAGGTTATCCCGGTTATTCCGCCTGAACTCAGGCCCATGGTACAGCTCGACGGCGGCAGGTTTGCCACTTCTGATTTGAACGATCTGTACAGGCGGGTTATTAACAGGAATAACCGCTTGAAACGGTTGTTGGACCTTGGGGCCCCGGACATAATAGTGAGAAACGAGAAGCGGATGCTGCAGGAAGCGGTTGACGCCCTCATAGATAACGGCAGAAGAGGACGTCCTGTGACAGGACCGGGCAACAGGCCTCTGAAGTCGCTGTCGGACATGCTGAAGGGTAAACAGGGACGTTTCCGTCAAAACCTGCTGGGTAAAAGGGTGGATTATTCGGGACGTTCTGTTATAGTGGTAGGGCCTGAGCTTAAAATGTATCAATGCGGTATTCCCAAGGAGATGGCTCTGGAATTGTTCAAACCTTTTGTAATGAAGAAACTGGTAAATGGCAGTTATGCCCATAATATAAAAAGTGCCAAACGAATGGTAGAAAGGATAAGGCCGGAGGTATGGGACGTTTTGGAAGAGGTCATAAAAGAGCATCCCGTGTTATTGAACAGGGCTCCAACGCTGCACAGGTTGGGGATTCAGGCCTTTGAGCCGGTTTTGGTTGAAGGAAGGGCATTGAAGATACATCCTCTGGTATGTACAGCCTATAATGCGGACTTTGACGGGGACCAGATGGCCGTCCACGTACCCCTGTCAGCCGAAGCCCAGGCGGAAGCCAGATTTTTAATGCTGTCCACCAATAATATGTTGAAGCCGACTGACGGAAAACCGGTAGTTAGCCCCACTCAGGATATGGTGCTGGGTATATACTATCTTACCGCCTATGTCCCTGGAGAGAAGGGGGAAGGTTCGGTATATAAAGATTACGAAGAGATGCTTATGGCGTATCAGACCGGTGCGGTAGGCCTTCATGCAAAGGTGAAAGTGAGGGTTTCCAGAGAATATGAAGGGCAGACCAGAAGCCAGATAATTGAGAGTACGGTGGGAAGGTTTATTTTCAACGATGCCATACCCCAGGACCTTGATTTTGTTGACAGGACAGTGGATGACAATATTTTCAAACTTGAGATTGACTGTGTTGTAGACAAGAAGATATTGGGCAGAATAATCGACAGGGTGTATAGAAAATATGGGTCAACCCAAACTGCTATTGTACTGGACAGGGTTAAAGAGCTCGGGTTCAGTTTTTCCACCAAGGGGGCAATTACCATATCCGTTTCGGATATGATTATTCCCAGGGAAAAGGCAGAACTGCTTTCAAAGTCGGACGAGGAAGTTGATGTGATTGAAAAACAGTATAGAAGGGGCCTCATATCTGATGAAGAGAGATATCAAAAAGTAATCGATACCTGGACCAGGACAACAGAGGAAGTTACAGAAGCTCTCATGAGCTCTCTCGATATAATGAATCCCATATTTATGATGGCTCATTCGGGAGCAAGGGGAAGCAAGAATCAGATAAGACAGCTGGCAGGTATGAGGGGACTGATGGCCAACCCTTCGGGACGGATTATCGAGCTTCCCATAAGGGCAAACTTCAGGGAAGGGCTTACGGTGCTCGAGTTCTTTATTTCGACTCACGGGGCAAGAAAAGGACTGGCCGATACTGCTTTAAGAACGGCTGATTCCGGTTACCTGACAAGAAGGCTGGTAGACGTAAGTCAGGACGTTATTGTTCGCGAGGAAGACTGTGGAACAAACCAGACAGTGGAAGTTTCCAGTATAATGGATGGAAATGATATAATCGAAGACCTGAGGGACAGGATATGGGGAAGATATACCCTGCACGAAATACTTCATCCTGAAACGGGAGAGGTTATTGTGCCGGCGGATGTGTTAATAGATGATTATTACGCAGAAAAAATAATAAATGCAGGCATAAAAAAAGTCCCCATAAGGTCTGTGATGACATGCCGATCCCGATACGGAGTATGCGCAAAATGCTACGGTATAAACTTGGCTACCGGTGATGAAGTTAATGTAGGAGAGGCTGTAGGTACCATAGCGGCCCAGTCCATTGGAGAACCCGGTACCCAGCTTACCATGCGTACTTTCCACACTGGAGGTGTGGCAGGAGACGATATTACCCAGGGTCTTCCAAGGGTGGAAGAACTGTTTGAGGCGAGGAAGCCCAAAGGACTTGCCGTTATTTCGGAGATTGCCGGAACGGTCAGAATAAATGAAAGCAAGAAAAAAAGGGAAGTACAGATTATAGGGGAGGACAATCAATCTAAAAACTATCTCATCCCTTACGGTGCCTTTATTAAAGTGAAGGATGGAGATGTGGTTGAAGCAGGGGATGAAATCACCGAAGGGTCAGTGAATCCCCATGATATTCTTAAAATAAAGGGAGTAAAAGGCGTACAGACTTATCTTCTGCAGGAAGTGCAGAAAGTATACAGGCTTCAGGGGGTTGACATCAATGACAAGCATATTGAGATAATCATACGCCAGATGCTGAGAAAAGTTAAGGTGGAGGATTCCGGGGATACCGAACTGCTTCCCGGGGGTCTTGTAGACATATTCAGATTTGAGGAGGAAAACAATAAAGCTGTTGCCGAAGGAGGAGAACCGGCTGTAGGACGCAGGACCTTGCTGGGAATAACTAAAGCGTCCCTTGCCACCGAATCATTCCTGTCAGCGGCATCATTCCAGGAAACCACCAGGGTTCTCACCGAGGCCGCTATAAAAGGTAAAGAAGACCCGCTGGTAGGCCTGAAGGAAAATGTTATTATAGGCAAGCTGATTCCTGCCGGGACAGGCATGAGTCGTTACAGGAATATTGAACTAAAGGTGGAGGAAGACATGGAAGAACAGCTGGAGATTCCAGAAACAGAAGCTACTGATATAAATGCGATACTTAGAGTATAATTTTAGTTGGCAATAGCAACAAAAAAAACAGGAAGAAGGTAA
>JAENYD010000055.1 GCA_016842005.1 Clostridium thermobutyricum
CTGCTTGATTCAATTGTGTTGGTAATTTATTGGAACACTAAATGTGAAAAGAGACTAAGAATTATTAATCCTTGAATATATGTATGGCTTGCGAGTATAATATTGCTAAACGGATTATCATGTATATGGAGGTATTATGATTAAGGTAAACGGTAATGAAATGAACTGCTACGAAGGTATGACGGTGAAGGATGTTATTGTTGCGCTGGAATATGCGGAATGGCACCATCCCATACTGATTGTTTCATTGAACGGCAAACACATTCCCTATAAGGATTTTGACGGCACCACCGTTTCCAAAGGGGATGAGATCAAGATTTTCAAAGCCCTGGACGGGGGCTAGACTGTTTGCCGTATTCAAAGGGAGTTACAGGCATATCCGTATCACGATATAGGGTTTATCCATCATTGTATTACAGACAGTGTTTTGACCGAACAAAAAAATCTGAACTTATATTGAAGAACCCCGGGCAGGTAAGGAATAGCCGGGGTTCATTTGTATGGTATTGCAATACAGGCACCCGTTAAATCAACTTGTAACTTGTATTAAACAGAATATTGTCGGAATCAGGCAGGAAAATAGTAATTAATGGAGAATTTTTTCTTACGAAGGGAGGTAGTATGCGGGATGTCTTCGACAAGACGAGTAACTGTGCAGGATGAATATAAAAAGGTCATAAAAGGTTTGAAACGAACAAACAGGATTTTGATTGTATTATGTATATTATTGGTTCTGCTTAACTTTTTGAGCGGCTATTATATGTATCTGGCAGACCCCGGGGTTAATGTGAAGAAGATCTATTCGACTATAAAGGATGAGGTGTATAGTATATATTGTGATATTACCAAATGAGATATTGGAGTAAACCCTGGATATATTACATATAGAGGTGGATTTATGATATTATCTGATGTTACCATAAGGCAGATGCTTGACAGAGGGGAGCTGGTGGTCAGTCCTGTTGAGCAGCACCAAATCCAGCCTGCTTCTGTGGACCTGAGGCTGGGAAGGCATTTCCTGAAGGTGGACGAAAATTCTATGGCATCCATTGCCATGGATGAAGAAATAAAATATGTTGAAATCGAGAGGGATGAGATTATTATACCGCCTCATTCTTTTCTCCTGGCCACAACAATGGAATACATAAAACTGCCACCGGGTATTACCGCCTTTGTGGAAGGACGGAGTTCTATCGGACGGATGGGACTGTTCATTCAGAATGCCGGCTGGGTGGATGCCGGTTTCGAAGGGGAAATAACCCTGGAATTGTTCAATGCCAACAGGTTGCCTATCAGACTTCTGTCAGGCCGCCGGGTTTGCCAGCTGGTATTCGCCAGGATGGACAAAAAGGCTGAAAGGCCATATGCGGGCAAATACCTGTACCAGAGAAAGGCAACAGGGAGCAGGGTATATATGGATAAGGAATTGTCCGGGTAATAATCTGCAGCATTGGCTGCTTTTTTTTATCCTAGGTTCCCGGGAAGTGTAACGATGAA
Organism: Clostridium thermobutyricum; assembly: GCA_016842005.1. Lineage (GTDB taxonomy): Bacteria > Bacillota > Clostridia > Ch29 > Ch29 > JAENYD01. Next base: position 1,498 of record JAENYD010000055.1, read on the forward strand.
TTCTTGACGAAACGTTGAA
>JAENYD010000043.1 GCA_016842005.1 Clostridium thermobutyricum
CCAAGCCCATAGCGGACTTTCACCGCCGAGTTACTGCCCATGTCGGGCGAACTAGGAGAAAACCCGGAAAATCTTCCGGGCTTTCATTGATATGCTATAGGATTTTACTCAGAAAAGTCCTGGTCCTTTCATTCCTGGGATTGTCAAACAGCTCCTGGGGCGTACCTGTTTCAACAATCTGACCCTCGTCCATGAAAAGCACCCTGTCTCCCACTTCCCGGGCAAACCCCATTTCGTGGGTTACAACCACCATAGTCATGCCTTCCCGGGCAAGGTTTTTCATGACCGCCAGTACCTCTCCCACCATCTCAGGGTCAAGGGCTGACGTGGGCTCGTCAAAAAGCATAATCTTGGGCTGCATTGCCAGGGCCCGGGCAATGGCCACCCTCTGCTGCTGCCCCCCTGACAATGCATCGGGATAAACCCGGGCCTTATCGGTTATACCCACCTTTGACAGCAGGTCCATTGCCCTTTTGTCGGCTTCCTCCCTGTCCAGCCCCCGGACTTTCATAAGGGCAAGGGTAATATTCTGCAGAGCGGTCATATGGGGAAAGAGATTAAATCTCTGGAACACCATCCCCACCTCTGCACGGATGCTGTTTATATCCGTCTTGGGGTCGGTAATCAACTGCCCGTCAATATAAACCTCCCCGGAAGTGGGTTTTTCCAGGAGGTTGAGACACCGCAGGAATGTGCTTTTCCCCGAGCCGGACGGGCCGATGACACATACCACTTCCCGGGGCTTTACCTCAACGTTTATATTCTTCAGCACCTTTAGGTTGCCGAAATTTTTATAAAGATTGTTCACGACTATCACCGACGCCCAGCCTCCTTTCAGTCCACGCCACAAACCGGGATATGGTCAGCGTCATTACCAGATATACCAGGGCAACTTCAATATAAACCGGGAAGGAGGCATAGGTAGCCGCCACATAAAGACGCCCGCTCTGCGCCAGCTCAAGTACCCCTATGATCGACAGCAGGGATGAATCCTTCAATAATATTATAAATTCGTTTCCCAGCGGAGGGATTACCCGCTTGAAGGCCTGGGGCAGAATAACATACCGCATTGCCTGGCGGTGGGTCATGCCCAGGGAACGGGCAGCTTCCATCTGACCCCTCTCAATGGACTGGATACCTGCACGGAAGATTTCCGCCACATAAGCCCCGCTGTTTATACTACACACCACAACCCCTGCGAACAAAGGTTCAAACCTGAAGGGCCCGTCTATAATCTCTGCAATCAGGCCTGCTATACCATAATAGAACAGCAGAATCTGGACGAACAGGGGAGTACCTCTTATAAAGTCTATATAGACAATGCTGGGAATTTTAAATAGGGGATTTCTGGACAGCTTGCCCAGGCTCATCACCAGGCCTATGACAATACCGAAGAAAACGGATAAAGCCGTGATTTCCACCGTAAGTACCGCCCCTTTAAGCAGTGCCGGGAACACTGTTATCATATGGTGCAAATATTTTGATAAAATCTCCACCCTATCACCTCATCATATAGTAATCTGATTACATGAGTTAAACTCTGAGGTTGTTTATTCATATCATAACCTGAATATTTCAATTGACAAATTAAATGCGCAACACGTGGACGTGTTACGCATTTCAAAGATTCAATCTTTAAAAGTACTTGGCCTGAATCTCTTCGTATTTGCCGTTCTCCATGACATTCTTCAGCCCTGCGTTGATTTTATCCAACAGTTCCTTGTTGCCTTCCCTTACGGCAAACCCGTAGGAGTCGCTGGCCAGGGTTTCACCCACTATCTTGATTTTTCCCGGCTGCTTGGACATGTATGCCTGTGTAACCGGCAGGTCGTTAATTATAGCGTCAACGCCGCCGTTCATCAGTTCCATAACCACCACATCCACTGTATTGAAAGTTTTAATTTCTTTGATCAGCCCCTCCGCTTTAAGCTCTTCAGCCTTGGCGGCACCGGTTGTGCCTATCTGCACAGCTACAGTTTTACCGGCCAGGTCTTCTTTTCCCTTGATATCTTCATTGTCGGCAGCTACAGCTATGGCCAGTCCCGCATCTATGTACGGATCGCTGAAGTCCACTTCCTTTTCCCGCTCTTCTGTAATGGACATACCGGAAGCGACAATATCGATATTCCCCGACTGTATGGCCATGATAAGACCGTCAAAACCCAATTGCTGAATCTCCACCTCGAACCCCTGGTCCTCTGCAATAGCTTTAATTAAATCAATATCAAATCCTATAATATTATTATTCTCGTCCGTCATTTCAAAGGGCGGGAATGTGGGTTCGGTGCCGACAATATATACCTGGGCCTCTTTCTTGGAGCATCCAACAGTGGCAACCAGGCCCAGCACCAGCAGTACCGCCAATGACAGTTTTAAAAACCTTTTCATTCTTTCAGCCCCCTACCTAATAGTTTTTAAAATTTCTATGTTATTAATAATTATACATGCTTGTGCATATTTAATCAAGTATCGGATTGTCCTCTCCATCGGCCGCATTAAACAAGAGTACCGGGACAGGTACTCTTATCAGAGACATTGTTATATTTTTTAAGCTTTGCGTAAAAACCTTATCATGCATTGTCAATGGCAATCCTTTATCAGATGAATTCCCTCTTCGGGAATAAATATGTCTATTTCCTTACCTGTAGCCAGTTCGTTTTTAACAAAAGCATCCTTGCCGACAAGCACAATCAGATCAAAGGGGATGCCACCATACAGCTTGTAATGACCGTGCAGAGGGTATATTTTTTTTATACGGTACTTGTAGCTGTTGTACTCCCTCGAATGTCCCACTTCCACCATATCCGGCCTTATCAGGATTTTTACTCCGGTCCCCCGGGGAAAGTCATAATGGTTCCCTGTCCGCAGCCTTCCGGTACCCTCACACTCGACATATAATGCTTCCTTGCCTTTCTCCACAATTTTCCCTCTGAAGATATTCTCTATCCCCACCAGGCCTGCCGTAACTTCTCTGCCGGGATAGTTCAATATCCTAGCAGGAGGCCCCTCTTCTATTATTTTCCCCCCGTCAAATACACATACCCTGTCGGACATTAAGGGAATCTCCGTAACATTATGGGTAATAAAAATGGTGGCCAGGGAGGACTTCCTGAGTACTTCGCAAAAGTCCTGTACAATACCGGCCCTGGCAGGAGCGTCCAGAGAGGAGAAGGGCTCGTCCAGAATAAGCAGCCGGGGCTCGGTAACCATAGCCCTCGCCAGGCTGACTCTCTGGCTCTCTCCGCCTGAAAGTCCCCTGACATTTTGTTTCTTCAGGTGACTTATATTGAATGTCTCCAGCCACCTGTCAACTTTTTCTCTGATCAAAGGTTTTGGTACCTTCCGTATTTTCAACCCCAGGGCAACATTGTCATAAACAGTACCCTTCAACAGTAAAGGTTCCTGGAATACAGTGGATATTTCCCGCCTTATGTCCAGCGACTTCATCCCGCAAAGGTTTCCCCGGTAATATATGTTCCCCGAACTGGGCTGCTGCAGCAGGGCAATCAGTTTGACAAAACTGCTTTTCCCCGAACCGTTCTCCCCTATTATGGCAACATTTTCCCCCGCATCAATGGAGAATCTCTCAACGTCTACAATATTTCTGCCCTGTACCTGCCATACCAGATTTTCAACCCTCACCAGTTCATTCATCACCTTGTTCCTTCCCTCTGCTGCAAAATGGTTAATAAAAGGGTTACGGAATAGGCCAGCAGTAAAAGTATTGTACCCAGCGCCAGGGCTATGTCGAAGTTCCCCTTGGAAACTTCCATAACTGTTGCAGTAGTCAATACCCTGGTATAACCCTTAATATTACCCCCCACCATCATTGAAGCCCCGACCTCTGAAATAACTCCGCCGAATCCCGCAATCACCGCAGCTATCAGAGGCATCCTGGCTTCTTTGATGAGCAGCAGGTAATACTGGGGCTTTGAAGCGCCCAAAGCCTTTATCTGCAGGTGAAGTTTGGGATTTATATGCTGAATGGCTGCGATGGTGAAGGCAACCACTATGGGACTGGCAATCACAAATTGGGCTATAAGCATGGCAGCGGGGGTATACATGATTTTCAGGAAACCAAAGGGCCCGTATCTCCACAGGAATATGCTTACCCACAGCCCCACCACGGTAGGCGGGAGCCCCATTCCCGTATTGATCAGACTTACTATGAAATTCCTGCCGCGAAATCTGCTCAGGGCAAAATAAATTCCCAGAGGAATTCCCACTATAACGCTCAGCAGTGTGGCCAGACCCGAAACCCTGATGGTTAGCAGGGTGACCCGAAGCACTTCCGGGTCACCCCTTAAAATCATTTTGAATGCCTCTGCCAGGCCCGAAACAATAGTTTCCATTTCCGTTCCCTATTTGGCATCGGGGAAGAACAGCGGTTGTCCGAACCGGTCTTTCCCGTACTCCCCGATAATATCCTGGGTTTCGTCCGTCACGAGGAAATCTATGAAGGCTTTCGCCCCATCATAGTTGACTTTTTCAAATTTTTCGGGATTAACGGCCATTACATGATATATGTTGTTCAGGACAGGGTCCCCCTCAAAAAGTATCTCCACTCCCTGAAGATTTTTCTTGAGGTTAAGATATGTAGCCCTGTCGGTTAAAGTATATCCGCCTTTTTCTGCCGTAATGTTCAGGGTATCACCCATTCCCGAACCGGTTTCCTGGTACCATGTACCGCCCGGCTCAATACCGGCGTCCTTCCACAGGGCCAGTTCTTTTTTGTTTGTCCCCGAATTGTCTCCCCGTGATAGGAACAGCTGTTCCTTTTGAGCAATCATACCCAGGGCTTCTGAAGCATCTCCGGCCTCTTTAATCCCCGCAGGGTCATCGGCAGGACCGACGATAATGAAGTCATTATGCATCAGAAGAGTGTAGTCTATAACATATCCTTCGTCCACCAGAGGCTGCTCGGAAGCCGGGGCGTGCGTCATCAGGACATCGGCTTCCCCATTCCTGCCCATCTCAAGGGCAGCACCGGTACCGACTGCTATGGTTTTTATCAGGTACCCTGTATCCTCTTCAAAAATGGGTATCAGTACATCCAGAAGACCGCTGTCCCTTGTGCTGGTGGTTGTGGCCAGAATTACTTCAGGGTTTTCCAGTTCCGCCCCTTTATCCTGCTGTTGCCCGCATCCGATTCCCATAGCGGCTGTCAGAGCTATTATGATAACCATAACAAACAGCCTGTGCTTTTTGAACATTTTATCTCCTCCTGTTTTTGATTATTGCTCCTTTATACCCATGGAAATAAAAAAATATGCGGAGAACACACGCATACCCGGATATCAAAGCATTCTCCTTTCCAGACGGGAGGCCTTACAGTTTCCTTATAAGACCCTATCGGCCCGTGTTTCATAGGATACACCCTTAGAAAAACGAGCTCGGAGCTCATATAAATTTTCACTAATATTATATAGGGATTTCTCCTCCGAATCAACCAACTTAAAAGGAATATGGATGAATAAATAGAAATATATATCATAAGATGAATACATGAATCAGGAAAGGAGCCGGTGATGAAGAAAAACATTTTAGGCAGTACAGGCATTGAGGTTACTGAACTTTGCTTCGGGGCACTTCCCATGGGCCCGAGGCAGAAGAACATGTCGGTTGAAGATTGTACCGCGGTGGTTGCAGCCGCCCTGGAGAAAGGTATTAATTTTGTGGATACCGCCCAGATGTATGAAACCTATGCCCCCATAAGAGAGGCAATGAAAATTACAGGTATCCGGCCAGTAATTGCATCAAAATCTGCAGCACCCGATTATAATGGTATGGAAAGCGCTGTCAATGAGGCCCTGAAACAACTGGATATTGATTGTATGGATATATTTCTCCTGCATTCGGCCAGAGCGGGAGAAAAAGTCTTCGAAGAAAGAGCCGGAGCCCTGCAATGCCTGAAGGATTATAAGACCAGAGGTCTGATAAAGGCGGTGGGAATATCCACCCATGACACCCGCGTGGCCATGCTCGCCGCCGGCAGGCAGGATATTGATATTGTATTCCCCATAGTAAACAAATCCGGAGCGGGGATTCTAAACGGCACCCTGAAGGACATGCTGGAAGCGATACGGGTAAACCATGCTGCCGGCAAAGGGGTATACCTGATGAAAGTCCTGGCCGGGGGCAATCTCATTGATAGTTATTGTGAATGCATTGACTTTGCCAGAAACATAGAGGGATACCACTCAATAGCCATAGGCATGGTAAGCCTTCAGGAAGTGGATTTTAATGTGGCCTACTTCAACAACAATTACGATCCGAAAAAAACTCCCACACTGAAAGGCTATTCGAAGAGATTTCAAGTATTTGAAAAACTGTGCAAGGGCTGCGGGCACTGTATTGAGGCATGTCCCAATTATGCCATAGACTTTGACGAAGACAACAAAAGAGCCGTAATTAATGAAAGCCGGTGCCTGACCTGCGGTTACTGCACTTCAGCCTGCCCTGAATTTGCCATAAGAGCCATCTGAGGAAGAAAAACATATAGAACCGGAAGCCATGGTACCCGGGCTGTACATGGCTTCCCCCTCGCATAATAAAAGGGCCGCCCCTCGGCAGCATTATGGAAGAAACTCTTTGCTAAGCTTCTTTATAGCCCTTTTCTCAATCCTGGAGACATAAGACCTGGATATGCCCAGCATCTGGGCTATTTCTCTCTGGGTTTTTACAGTACCGTTGGCCAGGCCGTAGCGTAATTCCAGTACCATCCTTTCCCGCTTTTTCAATGCCTTTTTCATGTAATAATAAAGTTTCTTCGCCTGTATATTTTTCTCCACTTCATCAAGGACGGTATCATTCTCGGTCCCCAGGATATCCAGGAGTGATATCTCATTGCCTTCCTTATCAACCCCTATGGGGTCCTGGAGGGAGAGCTGATTCTGCAGTTTCTTGCCTGACCGTATGGTCATCAGTATCTCATTTTCTATGCATCGGGCCGCATAGGTTGCCAGCCGGGTACCCTTACCCATATCAAAAGTGGAAATGGCTTTTATAAGACCTATGGTTCCTATGGAAATGAGGTCATCCATATCCCTGCCCGTATTGCTGTATTTTTTTACTATATGGGCTACCAGCCTCAGATTTCTTTCTATCAGAATATTTTTTGCCGTTTCATCCCCGCTCCTGTAAAGCTGCAGATATCGCTGCTCTTCTTCTTCTGTCAGGGGATAGGGAAATGACGAGCTGCCCGTAACAAAGGAGAACAAGAGAAGGGTCTCTTTTAGTATTACAGCAGTTATTGCCGCTGCAGTCGCAAGCATTGACATGCTCACCTCCGTATTATGGGTCACCCTAAATTATATGAACCCTCCACCGGAGATGTGCATGTACCCCTGAAAGTATACAGGCCTTATCCGGGTTTTTTACGGATCCTAACAATGGCAAAAACCTGTATTGCTGTTTACCACAACCTGCCGAATAAATACCTCCGCTGCGAAAAAAAAATAACACCGGACTTTATTCCGGTGTTATTTTTTACAAAAGGTTGTGCATGCAATGTGACTTGAATATGGAATTCTAATGCAAAGCAGATATTTTCCCAGGACTGCCTATCCATGCACATCAAATAATTTACGAAGGTAATCCCGTCGGCCATGCAATATGCGGTGAATAATAACGGTATTGTCTATTATCCTGTAAAAAATGAGATACGGGTGTATGACAATAAAACGGTATCCACGGTGAATAATCGTATATTCCTCATCCGATAACACTGAACCCATATTGGGAAGCTCTGCCAATCTGGCTATTCCTCCACTTATCTTTTCCAGCATCATTTCTGCGGCCAGAATATTATCCTGTGATATGTATGAGAAAATCTCATCCATATCATCGACTGCTGCAGGAGCATACTTGATTTTATGCTTTCGCGGCATTGATCTTCCTCCGTATCCTGGCCATGACCTCATCATGTTCCAGCAGTTGTTCCCCTTCGGCAATCTGTTTTTCTGCAACCAGCAACCTGGATTGCAATTTAATACGGGCCTCCATACGCCGAAATGCTTCATAACTCATGACAACCAGGTCGGCTTCACCATTACGGGTAAGCACTACCGGTTCATCAAGCTTGTGACAAAGTTTTGAAAATCCATTATAGTCCTGTCGGATTGTTGTAGAAGGCTTGATATTCACCTTGCAGGCCTCCTTTCGCATATCATTATTCTGACTATAATCTATCATATTTATACTATCCAGACAAGTGAAACCATGGGGAGGCATGGTGGGGCATGGGTGGGGCATGGGGCATGGGGACGTTTCGTTTGCCACTTGAGGGGGTATATCCTCCGTGCTATTCCAGCGGCTTCATATTATTGCAGCCATTGCCGGATTCGCTGTAATTGGTGCACCCATAGAAACGACCGTTGTCTTTCTTCCTCTTTTTTACAATCATATACCCGTCTGCGCACCGGGGACATTTGAAGATATCACCCTTTGCAACCCTGTCGTTTGTCATAAAATCACAGACCTCCGGTTCATTGGTGCACATGTACAGATGCAGTCCGTAATTCTTATTGAATTCGTATTTTAAGGGAAAATTGCAGACAGGACAGCGGTAACTGAAACTCTCGACAATCTGCTGATTGAGGTCAGGGTCACACTGCAGATTGTATTCCTTTATCAGCTCCACCAGAAACCGTGATGGTCTGTTCAGCGGGGCAACTATGTACACCCTGTTTTTTGTACGGGTTAAGGCTACATAGAACAATCGCCTTTCCTCGGCAAAGGGTATGCTCTTGTCTTCATAGGTAACCAGTTTCATTATCGGGTCCTTCTCAATCTGCGACGGGAACCCGTATTTGCTCTCAACCATATTCATGATAACCACATTGTCAAAGCCCAAACCCTTTGAACTATGGGCGGTCATGTATGTGATATCCGCTTTCGGATATGCTTTACACCTCAGTCTGTTCTTCGGCAGCTCTGTAAACTCACCCGAATTCAGCAGAACATATCGGTCGAACCCGTACCGGCCTATGAGAAGAATGTTTGACTTCATACCGTACTCTTCTATTATCTTACCGATAACTTCAACTACCGCAGCACTTCTCCTCACTGCAGGTTTGACCGAATCATCATAGGTATGGATAATAATAGGGTTATCCAGCCGCTTGGGTGAGATAAGCCGCTTTCTTATCTGTGCCTGATTCTTCTGAATAAAGCCTCCTGCAATGTCTATCAATTCCTGAGAGTTTCTATAGGTATGCGTTATCTGAAGTTCTCTGCCGGCGCCCATCAGTTCGAGGAATCTCGTGAACAGGGAAATATCAGACCCTGCAAAGGCGTATATGGACTGCCAGTCATCCCCCACAGCCACCACCTTGGCTCCAGTGATATCCGCAAGGCGTTTGGTCAGGTTGAACCTCTGACGGGCAATATCCTGAAACTCGTCAATAATAATATATTTGTAGGTCAGCTTTACATGGGCATCCTCCATCTCTCCCAGCAGCTTCTCCGCATCATTTATCATGTCTGCAAAGTCAATCTCATTTTTCTGTTTCAGCCTGTCCTGGTAATAATCATAAACCTCCCTGGCAACATCAATGAACAACCGATTCCTTACATTATCCGTTTTACTTCGCAGTACTTCAAATCCCGAAGCGGTATACCCATTTGTCTTATATTTTTCTATAAACTCCAGCATAAACAGTATAAACTTTACTATATATTTGTCTTTCCCCGAATCAACCAGCTTCCGGTAAACTTCTTCATCCTCCCGGGGCACAAGAATAAATCCCCGCTGCCGGAGCTCCTCTTCAAGATGCTCTATCAGATGTCTTCCGTCATTGTACGATGCCCATGTGGTTATCAGTGGTGTATTATACCGCTGGTGCAAACGCTTCTTGTAGTTTATACCCCTTATGTATTTTGCCAGGTCCCGGGGTGAATAAACATAACTCCTGTGGGACTGGGTTATACCAAAATGTTCTATGTAGCAGTTGTTTTCCCCCTGCTCAATATAAAAATCAGGAGTATACTGCTTCCTGGCACCACCGATGGCAAAGGGGTAAGGCTTTTCATACTCGTAATCAATACTGTTCAAATAGAGGAAATTGGCAATCTGCACCTCCTGCACCGACCGGAGAAATTCACCCTGAATTGTACGGGTCTCCCTGGTGCGCCTGTTGGTTACTGTCCTGATATACTCTCCTATACTGCTCTTGATGGTTTCAAAGGTCATGTCTGCCTTGTATTGATGGAACTCGTCCAGGGAGCCAAACTGCAGGGCAGTTTCGGGTATATCAAAATAGTGTCAACGCCGGGCTGTTTTTGACCGAATCGCCGGTTGAAAACTGACCCAATCG
>JAENYD010000044.1 GCA_016842005.1 Clostridium thermobutyricum
TGGTGTTCTCGGACTGACAGAACAATTGAAGAAAACTACAGGTTAATACTGGAATGTAGAAAAGATAAATAAATTGCCAACGGTTACTTGACACATACGTCCCCTTGTCTGGTGTTGACAAACAAAACATATAGTGTTATTATAATACAAACTTAACATGAGAAAGATAGAGGTGCATTTTTCAATAGTAAGCAGGGGAGGATAACGGGGTCCGTTGAAATCTGCCGAAAGGGAAAAATGCCGAAGTGGCCATCAGCCCGCCGGGATGGCTGCTGGGAATACAGTTAAAAGCTGTATTACTGTCACCTGTATATCATCAGGTGGAGCGCTATCTAATTACAGGCAGTCTGCTGCCCAGACAGCAGGCTCGGTGTGTATTATTGTTATTAGCCGGCGCAGCATTCAGCCGGTTTTTTTAATGACTGGCAGAACATTTTCCAGAAATAATAATATATATCCGAACCAGGAAATAGATTTAAATGTATTACACTATCAACATAATCAACATAAAATAGTACTGGGGATAATTATAACTCCAAGGAGGAATGATAAATTGAAAAAATTGAATGTTGCAGTAGTAGGAGCTACAGGAATGGTAGGAAGCACATTTCTTAAGGTGCTTGAAGAAAGAGATTTCCCTATAGGCGAGTTCCACCTGTTCTCATCCCAGAGGTCGGCAGGGAAAACCATTACTTTCAAGGGAAAGAAATATACGGTAGAAGAACTAACCGAAACTTCCTTTGACAGGGGAATAGATATAGCCCTGTTCTCCGCCGGGGCGGGCACCAGCAAAAAATTTGCGCCCATTGCTGCATCCAAAGGTACTGTTGTTGTCGACAACAGCAGCGCCTGGAGGATGGATGACGATGTACCCCTTGTAGTGCCTGAAGTAAATCCCCAGGACATAGACTGGCATAAGGGTATAATTGCAAACCCCAACTGTTCCACAATACAGGCAGTTGTCGTTCTCAAGCCACTGCATGACAGGTATAAGATAAAAAGAATAGTCTACTCCACCTATCAGGCAGTATCCGGTTCAGGTTACAAGGGTCTCAACGACCTGAAAGACTGCCTGGAAGGTAAAGCTCCAAGTTTTTACCCGTATCCTATAGTTAACAATGCCCTTCCCCACATCGATGTCTTCCTGGAAAATGGATATACTAAGGAAGAAATGAAAATGGTTGAAGAAACGAGAAAGATTTTGGGCGATTATTCCCTGAGGATTACCGCTACAACTGTCAGGATACCAGTTGAATTTTCCCACAGCGAATCAGTGAACCTGGAATTTGAAAAGGACTTTGACCTGTTTGAATTGAAGGACCTGCTTTCAAACAGCCCGGGGATAAAAGTAGTGGATAACCCTTCTGAAAACCTTTATCCTCTGGCCAGCATGGCTGCAGGTACAGACCTGGTTTACGTAGGCCGTATCCGCAGGGATGAAAGCCTGGAAAGCGGAGTAAATCTCTGGGTAGTGGCAGACAACATCAGAAAAGGTGCTGCCACCAATGCGGTTCAGATTGCCGAACTACTGGTCAACAAACTATAAATTTTAGAAAGGGTGTTCTTATGTCTATTTTTAAGGGATCCGGTGTTGCTATAGTAACGCCTTATACTGAAGACGGCATAGATTTTGATAAACTGGGCGAACTTTTAGAAATGCATATCCAGCAATCCACGGACGCCATAATAATCTGCGGTACCACCGGAGAAGCGTCCACAATGACTGAAGATGAATTGAAAGCCGCCATTAAGTACACGGTGGATAAAGTGGCCGGAAGAATTCCCGTAATAGCCGGTACCGGTACCAACGATACTGCAAAAACCATCAAAAGGAGTAAATATGCCGAAGAAGTGGGAGCAGACGGGTTGCTGGTCATTACCCCCTATTACAATAAGACAACACAAAAGGGTCTGATAGAACATTACACCGCCATTGCGGACAGCGTGAACATCCCAATAATCATTTACAATGTGCCCGGAAGAACAGGACTTAACATACTGCCCGAAACCCTTGCCGTGCTTGCCGAACACAAGAACATTGCCGGCGTGAAGGAAGCCAGCGGCAATATAAGTCAAATTGCCCGGACAGCATATCTCTGCGGCAGCAAACTTGACATATACTCGGGAAACGATGACCAGGTAGTACCCCTTCTTTCCCTCGGAGGTATAGGGGTTATCTCGGTAGTAGCCAATATAGCCCCCAGGGATATGCACGATATGGTGATGCACTATCTGGAAGGCCGGGTTGAGGAAAGCCGGGACCTGCAGCTGAAAATAAAGCCCCTTAATGATGCCCTGTTTATTGAAGTAAACCCCATACCTGTAAAGACTGCAATGAACCTGTTGGGATATAATGTAGGAAAACTCAGACTTCCTCTAACCGATATGAACGAGAATAATCTGAAGATACTGAAAGAGCAGTTAATTAAATATGGATTTGAAGTAAAGGAGTAAGGGTCATGTTGAAAATAGTCATAAACGGTTGTAACGGTAAAATGGGTCATGTACTGACGGAAACAGCGGAGAAAGATCCCGGAGTGGCAGTAATAGCGGGAATAGATAAAAATATTGAGAGATTCAGGAATAAATTCCCTGTATACGAAAATATAAATGAATTTGAGGGAAACGCAGATGTCATTCTGGATTTTTCCCGGCCGGAAGCGCTAAAATCCCTGACTGAGTATGCAGCCAATACAAAAACTCCCCTGGTCATAGCTACCACCGGGCTGAAGGAAGAACATAAGCAATATATACAGGAAGCCGCCCGGCATGTCCCGGTATTCCTGTCTGCCAATATGTCACTGGGAGTTATGGTATTGAAAGAAATAGTCAAGAAAGCGGCGTCTGTTCTTGGTGACGATTTTGATATAGAGATCGTGGATTTTCACCATAACCAAAAAGTAGATGCCCCCAGCGGGACCGCTTTGATGCTGGCGGATACAATCAACTGCCAGCTTAAAGGAGGCAAAAGGTTTGTATACGGCAGATCCCCGGAATCAGGAAAAAGAGAAAAGGAAGAGATAACCATTCATGCCCTGAGGGGAGGTACGGCCTGTGGAGAACACAGAATAATTTTTGCCGGCCATGATGAAATAGTGGAAATCAAGCATACTGCACTATCAAAGAGCATATTTGCGATAGGTGCCTTAAAAGCTGCAAAATTCATAGTCCAACAGGAAAAAGGGCTGTATACCATGGATGACTTGGCAAATCACTAGGAAGGACTGATCCACCTATGATAGAAAAACTTGATAGAGACACTATGCAGGAAGACCTGACCGACCCTTACAGGATTGCTGCATACATTAAAAATGCAAAAAAATCCACCCCTGTGAAGGTCTATATTGACGGAAATCTGAACGGGATAAGGGGCGAAAATATTGAGATATATGGCTCGAATAATTTTTGGGTGGTTATAGGAGAATACGATAAGGTAAGCTTATTACTTGACCGCTACAGCCACAGTATACGAAAATTCCATATGGAATGTGACAGGAGAAATTCTGCCATCCCGCTGCTGGACATAAAGAACATCAACGCAAGGATTGAACCCGGAGCCATCATAAGAGACAAAGTCAAAATAGGAAAAAATGTAGTTATCATGATGGGTGCTGTAATCAACATAGGGGCTGAAATCGGTGAAAGCTCCATGATAGACATGAATGCCGTTATCGGCGCAAGGGGAACCATCGGTAAAAATGTACATGTAGGTGCAGGTGCCATTATCGCCGGAGTACTGGAACCCCCCAGCAGCACTCCTGTCATTATTGAGGACGATGTCCTGATAGGGGCCAATGCAGTAATACTCGAAGGGGTCAGGGTAGGAAGAGGAGCAGTGGTGGCTGCCGGCTCTGTGGTTATTGAAGACGTGGAACCGGGAGTAGTTGTTGCCGGTACTCCTGCCAGATTCATCAAGAGCGTGGATCAGGCCACCCGTGATAAAACAAAGATACTGGAGGAACTCAGAGAATAAGGCATTCAAAGGCCATCCTTCGGGATGGCCTTTTTTATAAACAGGTTTCTAAGCTTCAGGTGGGGTTTTAGATCCATTTGAAGCTTGGAGAAACCGTTATCCAGAGACATAACGCTGCTTATCTTCTGCCGGGAGGACGGGAAGTATTAGCGGAGGTAGTCGTCGGATAGAGGTGAATATCAGCGGCGTTTGCTGCCGGACAAAATAAATCTGGACAAGGATGTGATAAAATGGACATAGTGGTTCAAAAATACGGGGGGACCTCTGTAGCTACCCTTGACAAGATCAAAGACATAGCAAGAAGGCTGAAGGAAAGAAAAGAAAAAGGGGATAAACTGGTGGTTGTTGTTTCTGCAATGGGTAAAACAACTGATGACCTTCTGGATATGGCATACCGGTTGAGCCGCAACCCCAAACCAAGGGAACTGGATGTCCTGATGTCCACAGGAGAGCAGGTATCCATCGCCTTACTTTCCATTGCCCTGAATGAAATAGGATGCAAGGCCCGTTCCTTTACAGGCCATCAGGTTGGGATACTGACAGAAGGCTTCCACACCAAATCGAAGATAACCGACATCAACGCAGATATAATCCTGGAGGAGCTGGATAAAGATAATATTGTTATCGTTGCAGGATTTCAGGGAATAAACGAAAACAACGAAATAACCACCTTAGGCAGGGGCGGCTCGGATACAACGGCAGTAGCCCTGGCAGCAAAACTTGGAGCTGTGTGCGAGATTTACACGGATGTAGACGGCATCTATACTACAGACCCCAGACGCTATCCTGAGGCCAGGAAACTGGACAGCATAAGTTATGAGGAAATGCTTGAAATGGCCAGTCTTGGAGCAGGAGTAATGCACTCCCGCGCCATTGAAATCGGTCAGAAATACGGGGTCCCCATATACGTTGCCCTGAACACCGGGGATGTTCCGGGGACATACATAAAGGAGAGTGATGAGAAAATGGAAAAAACCGTAATAACCGGATTAGCCGTTGACAGCAATGATGTTATGATAACCATAAACAATTTGCCCTACAGCATTAAAGCCATATCCGATGTATTCAACAGTCTGGCGGAAAAGCATATAAACATTGATATGATAAGCCAGACAACCCCTGTTAACAACCTAATCAACCTTTCTTTTACACTACCTAAAAATGACATGAATACCGCCCTGAAGACCCTGAAAGATATGAAAAAGAGTATTGGTGACTATAAAATAGAAACCGACGAAGCAATCACCAAGCTCTCGGTGGTTGGTATCGGTATGAGAACCCAATCAGGGGTTGCAGCCAGAATGTTTTCGGTCCTGGCGCAAAATGATATTAATATAAAAATAATTACAACATCCGAGATACGGATTTCCTGTGCAATAGATCCGGAGGACCAGGACAAGGCGGTTACAGCCATAGCTAAAGAATTTAATCTATAGGTATTGCATATTTATTTATTATAATGTATTATTATGAATAGGATTATTTATTAAATCCCCCCATAGGTTTTTGGCCGGCTGCAAGAGCCGGCCTGCTTCATTTCACAGAATATTTATTCATGTCCTTTGATATATTCCGTCCATTCACACCTTCGAAAATATACGAATTTTACAGTATTTGCGGGATAAAAAGGGTTGCATAAAAAGCATAATATAGTATAATTATTAGTAATAATAAATATTTATTCATCTATTCTAGGAGGTCTTGTTATGAAACCGATAAAGAAGATAGTATTGGCCTATTCGGGAGGCCTGGACACATCAATAACCATACCGTGGTTGAAAGAAAACTACAATTGTGAAGTAATCGCTGTTTGTGTGGATGTGGGTCAGGGAGACGAAATTGAAACGGTAAAGGAAAAGGCTGTAAAATCCGGAGCCTCGAAACTGTATATAAAAGATGTAAAGGATGAATTCGTGGAGGAGTATATATTCCCCACCCTTAAGGCCGGTGCCGTTTACGAAGGAAAATACCTCCTGGGTACCTCCTTTGCCCGACCTCTGATTGCAAAGAAACTGGTGGAAGTAGCTCATAAAGAAGGAGCGGATGCAATAGCCCACGGGGCAACAGGCAAAGGAAACGACCAGGTAAGGTTTGAGCTGACCATAAAGGCCCTTAGTCCCAATATGCAGATTATTGCTCCATGGCGTATCTGGAATATAAAATCCCGGGAAGAGGCTGTAGATTATGCCAATGCAAGGGGGATACCGGTTCCGGTTACAAAAGACCATCCCTATAGTATGGACAGGAACGTATGGCATCTCAGTCACGAGGGATCCGACCTGGAAGACCCCTGGTTTACCCCGGATGACAAAATATATTTGATGACCACACCCCCTGAAAAAGCCCCGGATAAACCCACATACCTGGAGCTGTATTTTGAAAAGGGCATACCAAAGGCTATTAACGGAATAGAATACCAACCCCTTAAGCTGCTGGAGACCCTCAACGAAATCGGCGGCAAAAACGGGGTGGGCGTAATAGACATGGTGGAAAACAGGCTTGTGGGCATGAAATCCAGGGGGGTATATGAATGCCCCGGCGGCACCATCCTTTACACAGCCCACAAGGAGCTGGAGCGGCTGACCCTGGACCGCCAGACCATGTTTTTTAAGGATACTGTGGCAAACAAATATGCTCAGATAGTATATGACGGCCTGTGGTTCACTCCCTTGAAAAAAGCCCTGGACGCCTTTGTGGACAGCACTCAGGAAAAGGTTACCGGCACTGTAAAGTTGAAGCTCTATAAAGGCAGCTGCAGTATATGCGGCAGCAAATCCCCGTATTCCCTTTACAACCAGGAATTTGTAACCTTCGGAGAAGACAAGGTTTACAACCAGAAAGATGCGGAAGGTTTCATAAACCTGTTCGGCCTTTCCATCAAGGTGAACGCCCTTATGGAACAGAGTCTTCAGAAAGAACAGGAATGCAAAGCAAAGAAGATGAAAGCCATATGAAACTGTGGTCAGGACGATTCAAAAAAGATACCGCCCGGGAAATGGATGATTTTCACTCATCCATTTCTTTTGATAGGCGCCTGTACAGGGAGGATATAACGGGGAGCATCGCCCATGCCGAAGGTCTCAGTGAATGCGGCATCATAACAAAACAGGAAAAAGAGAAGATTGAGGAAGGGCTGCTGTCCATCCTGGAAGAGCTGGAAGAGGGAAAACTTGAACTGAACACCGGATACGAGGACATACACATGAATATAGAAAAAATCCTGACAGACAGGATAGGTGAAACGGCTAAGAAGCTTCATACCGCCAGGAGCAGAAACGACCAGGTGGCATTAGACCTCAGGATGCATTTGAAAAAGGAGATAAGAAACATACAGTCAGATCTGGTCCGTTTAATGAAAGTCCTCATTGACCGGGCGGAGGAAAATCTTTACACAATTATGCCCGGATATACGCACCTGCAGCCCGCTCAGCCCATTACTCTGGGTCATCATCTGATGGCCTATTTTGAAATGTTCAGGAGAGATTTTGAGCGGCTGGAAGACTGCTACCATCGCACCAACCAAAATCCCCTGGGCAGCTGTGCCCTGGCAGGAACCACATACCCTCTGGACAGGGAGATTTCCACAGTCATACTGGGATTTGACAGATACACTGCAAACAGCCTGGATGGTGTCAGTGACAGGGATTTTGCCCTGGAATTCTTATCTTCTTCGTCTATAATAATGATGCATCTCAGCCGGTTCTGCGAAGAACTGATACTGTGGTCCACCAACGAGTTCGGTTTTGTTGAAATGGACGACAGCTACAGCACCGGAAGCAGTATCATGCCCCAGAAGAAAAACCCCGACGCGGCTGAGTTGATAAGGGGAAAAACCGGCAGGATATACGGAAACCTTATGGGACTTCTTACAGTAATGAAGGGACTCCCCATGGCATATAACAAAGACATGCAGGAAGACAAAGAAGGGGTGTTTGATACCATTGATACTGTCAGGGGATGTCTGTCCATTTTCACCCCCATGCTCTCAACTTTGAAGGTAAACAAAGACAGGATGGCTCATGCAGCGGCCAGGGGATATATAAATGCAACCGATGTTGCGGATTATCTGGCAGGCAAAGGGATACCCTTCAGGACCGCCCACGAAATCACAGGGAAACTGGTGTCCCATTGTATTGAAAAGAACCTTTCCCTCCAGGACCTTCCCCTGGAAGAATACAGGGAGTTTTCTCCCGTGTTCGAAATGGATATACTGGAAAGAATGGACCCTCTCAACTGTGTAATATCCAGGGACATTCCCGGAGGGCCTGCGCCCAGACAGGTTCAGATGCACATAAATAAAGCCAGAATGTTTTTAGAAGACGTCAGCAACTGTTCTTGTTAGATGTCCAAATCATATTATCGAATCATACATCCCCATTCCATATAACCCATCCGGTTGAAGGGAAATAAACAGGAGAGCAGCCCCGATGAGCTGCTCTCTTCCATAGTCGGTTCACGGTTTCAATCACCCTCGGTTAGTAATACAATTCCCAGTACTTCTTGACATCGATTATCAAATTGCTGATATGCTCTCTCATACACTCCTCTGCAGCCGACTCATCGTGTTTTTTGATTGCCTCAAATATCTTCCAGTGAGATACCATGTACGGAGAATTAACCTTTTTTCTGATGTGCTCGAAAAGTTCAGTTTGCTGACCCGAATAGGCCAAAATGTTATATAAGGCTTCAAGGACCTTGTTTCCTGATGCCCCCGCTATAGACCTGTGAAAATTAATATCATGAGTGGCTACGCTCTCCCCTTCTTTATGGCTTTTCTCCTGTTTTTTCAAAGTTGCCTCCATAACGGCTATTTCCTCCGGTGTTGCATTTCTGGCTGCCAGGCGGGCAGTATCCTTTTCGATTGCCAGGCGTGCCTCCAGCACCATTATAAACTTTTCCAGCACATTAGTGTTTATATACTGTTCCAGCTGCTTCTTGTGATAATCAATATTTTTCATATTGTCAGCAATTTTAATAGCTTCTTCACCTTTTTCGGTTATAACTCTTCCTTTAAACTGTTTCTTTTCCACATAACCGTTCTTCTCCAGCCTGTTGAGTATCCTCCCTATAGTTGCCGGGCTGACATTGATGCCTTTCTCCTCCAGCATATCTACAAGGGCCCAGGAACCGATAGGTTTATCGGCATCGGAAACAAACTCAAGAATTAGAAGTTCCTTCTGTCCCATCTTGTCAACCATCAGATATCCCCCCGCTATAAATCTGTTTTATCCTACTCTGAGTTTAACTACTCATATTATGAGCAACATTATTTTTTATGTTACTATATCAACTTTCGCACATAGTTAATGTGCTGTGGACATTGAAAAATCAATAGTTTTGGGCAGACACTTAGAAATATTAGTGACCCATAATAAGGTAAAAGGGAAGAAAATGACAT
>JAENYD010000006.1 GCA_016842005.1 Clostridium thermobutyricum
ATGAATACATGAGGATTTAAGGCTTATTGTCCAAAATTAAGGGGTCAGCCCGGTATTTGGGGCAGAGGGTCTTCAGCTTCTTCCCCGGCTAACTGCTCGTTTATATCTGTTTCCAGGCCCGTGAAATCCCTGTCCTGCGCATTTTCCTGCCGGATTTTTTCAAGCATTTTCTCTTCTATGTCAGCTATGGTGATTATTTTCTCATTGCTCAGGCCCATGCTCTTTGTCTCTTTCTGTTTCAGGTATGCTTCCTTGTCTGTAAGGTACTGCTCCAGATCTACGCCTATCTGCAATGCGCAGAGGTATTCGTCAAGGACCTCTTCCATACTGTCGAAATGGTCTTTCAGTTTGAGCATAAGGTATACAGCCGTTTTAAGGTCTATCTTTTCCAACAATATACAATAGGATGAATTATCAGGTGATGCATCGGTTAACCGGTTCGCCCGTGTTATTTCACCGAGCTGGAATATAACTCTTTCCGCAAGCAACCTGGCTTCGGATATTTCCTCACCGGTATAGCCCTCATCCTTTAACCGGAGTATGTAGTCTTCGCCGATACCGGATTGCTCAAGCAAACCGTACCTCTTATCCTTTTCATCGTTTTCACCCGCTCCATAGCCTCTTAACATATCCAGTACTTCATTCCATGTCCTGCCGTTCTCTTTAAGCCTTATTATCTCTTCTACCTTCACACCGGTCATATTTGAAATGTCTGCAGCCACCCTCAGGGTTTCACTGTCCGGCTCGTTTCCAGGATTCTGTCCTATTACCTGGGTATTCATCAAAAATACAGGCAGTAACAGGGCAATACCTATCATTACAGCTACGTACTTGTAAAACGGTCTTTTCATAAATCCACCTCATTTCTATTAAGGAAATAAGCTTATTCTACGGTAAAGTTTATATTCGTTTCACCGTCAATCTTTGAATTGAACAATACGGCCGATATTTCTCCCGACCAGGATGTGCCTGGAACTATACTCCTGTCTACCGCAAGTTCAATTCTTCCCGGTGTATATGTAACGTATATGTCTGAACCCGGGATTTTACCTCCGGTGATTACATCCTCTCCGGGTGTGAAATTGTACAGGTCAACTACATCAAGCTCATCCGGATTATAGGTGACTATGAACTTCAGTTCTATAAAGTCCTGCACATTGGAAGCCAGCAGTGACAGTTCAAATGTCGTATCATTTGTACACTGCACCGTATAAGTGGGATTGGTAGTGCTTACAGTTATTGCCGGGCTCCACGCAGTCACTCCGGTAATGTTTTTTGCCCTTACCCTGTAGGTGTGGGAAGTTCCGGGCTCCAGTCCGTCATGAACATAGCTTGTATTCTCCCCGCTGTCCGTTATTTGACCGTCAATCTCCAGATCGTATCCCGAAGCCCCCTCTATCCTCTCCCACCTGAGCTCTATTGCATTGCTGCCTGCAAATGCCTCTATGCCTTGAGGTGCGTCAGGGGGATCAGGGAGAGTTGACAAGGCCAGTACTCCGCACCATTGGCTCAGGCCTTCACTGTTTTTTACCTTAATTCTATAGCGGTGAAAAGTGTTCGATTCCAGCCCTGTATGCTTATATATTGTTTCCGTTCCGTTATCTTTGAGTGTTCCGTCTACCTCCACGTCATATTCCACGTCGGGAGCCACTGCATCCCATGATATGGTTATTGAATCATTGGTTACAATTGCCACCATATTTGTCAATGCAATGTTCCTATCGCCATCTTCAATATGAGGCAGAGTAGACATTGTCAGAGGACTGCTCCATTCACTCATACCGCTTATATTCCTGGCTCTCACCCTGTAGGTGTGCTGGGTGCCGGCATCCAGTCCACTGTGTACGTATAATGTATCGGTGATGTCTGTAACCACCGTACCATCCATTTCAATATCATAGCTTTCGGCATGAGGTACTTTGTACCATATTATTGTTACAGCATTTTCCTCGGATGTCCCCATCAGGTTTGTGGGCATATCCGGATTTTCAGGATGTGTCGTTACATCTATGGGAGCACTCCAGAGGCTTTTGCCTCCCCTGTTTTTCGCCCTTACCCTGTAGGTATGTCCTGACAGGGGTTCAAGTCCATCGTGAAGATAGGTTGTATTGGCTCCGTTATCTATTATCAGGCCGTCCACCTCTATCTCATATCCCGTGGCCCTTTCCATCTCGCCCCATGATACGGTCACAGCATCTTTGGTTATCTGTGTAGTTATATTTACAGGCGTATCCGGTGGCAGTGCAAGGGTTGTACCGTTTACCTGTGTGCTGAACGCTGTTTCAGTTCCTGTATGGTTTCTTGCCTTTGCAGAAAAACTGTATGTGGTACCAGGGGTCAGTCCCGTAAGGGTTAACCTCTTATTGCCAAATGTCACCCATTCGGGAGCTGCTGTCAGTGTTCCTGTATGGCTTATATAATTGGTTCCCACCTTAATCTGGTACTCTGTTGATGAAGGATTGCTGTCTACCATACATATATCCAGTGATGTTTCCTGTTGGTTATTTATCTCAAGTACAGGGGTCTGTGCTTTTGTATATATCTGCTCTTCCCTGGTTGATATATGGCCTACTTTGTCCCTGGCTTCAAATTTTACAGTATAATTGGTGTTCGGTGTCAGGGAAGTCCTTCTCGTCAGCTTCTATGTCATAGCCTGTTGATCCATCCACTTCATCCCAGGTGAGCGTTATTTGGGTGGTTGTCGCTGTTGCGGTGAGATTTGCAGGTATGTCGGGCGCTGTCAGCTGTTCTACCGGTTCACTCCAGTCACTGGCTCCGTTCTCGTTTTTTGCCCTTACCCTGTAAGTATGTAAGGTGTTCGGAGCTAGCCCGCTGTGCACATAGGTAGTTGATGCACCATTGTCTATAACCTCGCCATCGACCTTTATATCATAGCCCGCAGCTCCATTTACCTCATCCCATGTTACTGTTATCTGAGTGCTTGTTGCTGTTGTACTAATACTTGTAGGTACACCTACAAGAGTAGCTACTGTTATGGCTTCACTCCAGTCGCCGGCAAAATCTCCGCTTTTCGCTCTGACCCTGTACACATGCCAGGAATTGGGCTCCAACCCTGTATGCACATAGGCAGTATCCATCCCATTGTCTACAATCTCCCCATCAACCAGTACATCATAACCGGTTGCACCCTCTACAGCATCCCAGCTTATGGTTATGGTAGTGCTTGAAACTGCAGCAGTTATGTTTGCCGGAGTTCCGAATAAGGTTGTCCGGCTGATTGTTTCACTCCAGTCTCCCGGTCCGCTGACATTTCTTGCCCTGACCCTGTACGTGTGTTGGGTATTGGGCGTCAGTCCGGTGTGTACATAGGTGGTGTTCAAACTGTTATCTATTACCTCACCATCCACTTCTATGTCATAACCTTCTGCACCGGCTACCGGGTCCCATGTAACCGTTATTTCGGTACTGGCAGCTGTAGCCTGTAGATTTGTGGGTTGACCGACCAGAGTAACCTTTGTTAACTGCTCGCTCCAGAGGCTTGTAATATCACCGTTTCTTGACCTGACTCTGTAAGTATGTTCAGTATTCGGCTCAAGCCCTGTATGGACGTATGATGTACCTGTGATATTATCAATTACTACGCCGTCCACTTCAATATCATAGCCTGTCGCTCCGTAAACTTCGTCCCAGACCACTGTTATATCGGTACTTGTTACAGTTGCGCATAAATTAACCGGTATAGATGGCAGCGTGGTTTCTGTAATCAGTTGACTCCAGTCACTTATGCCTTCCGGATTTTTGGCCCTTATCCTGTATGTATGAGTAGTGTTCGGCATCAGCCCGCTGTGCAGGTAACTTACAGCCGTAATATCCGTAACCAGATCACCATCGACCTCAATATCATAAGCCGTAGCTCCGGCTACAGCGTCCCATGTTACCGTTATGGAGGTATCTTCTACAGCAGCAACAACATTTGTGGGTGCCCCCGGCAGGGTTGTTTTTGCAATTACCTGACTCCATTTTCCAAAGCCGCTTGAGTTTTTGGCCCTTACCCTGTACGTATGCTGTGTATTGGGGTTAAGCTCCTCATGTATGTATTGGGTATTCGTTCCGGTATCTACCGGTGTACCGTAGACTTCTATTTCATACCCTGTTGCCCCGGTTACCGGATCCCAGGTAACAGTTATGGATGTGCTGGTTGCAGTTGCCAGGATATTATCCGGTATACCGGGCAGTGTCCATTTTTCCATCGGGCTTGTCCAGCTTCCGGTCACCGCACTGCTTCTTGCTCTTACCCTGTAGATATGCCGTGTACCCGGTGCCAGACCATCGTGGGTATATGTGGTATCCTCACCATTGTTAACAACAGTTCCGTCCACTTCTACATCATACTCTGCTGCACCGTATACAGGCTCCCATGACAGGGTCACGGTTGTCTCGGTAGCCTCTGCAGTTATATTTTCAGGTTTGCCCAGTAATGTCGTCCTTGAAACAGAAGGGCTCCAGTCACCTGCTATAATGCCATTTCTCGCCCTTACCCTATAAGTATGCAGGGTTCCGGGTACAAGGTTACTATGGGTAAAGTCAGTATTCACACCATTGTCATGTATAACTCCGTCTACCTCAACATCATAACCGGTTGCAAAACTTACTTCGTCCCATTCTACTTTTATTGTGGTCTCGGTTGGAGTTGTTGTAATGTTTTCGGGTATCCCTATGGGATATAGCTGGCTTTTCGGTATTATCTCCTTATCCTGGCTGAAACTTGACCAGAATAGTCTGGCCAGTGCTATGCCGTTACTCTCCCTGTATTCCATCCTTATATCATATTTCTCTCCCGCATTAAGCGCTATAGTTCCGTCCCTTTTGATCATGCTGTGGGCTCCCCAATCATCTATTAGCAGTTGATTATCTACCCACAACTTGATTCCGCCATGAGCCTCGATATAGAATGTATAGGTTTCCGAAAATCTTGGTTCTATACGACCCGTCCATCTTACCGAAAACTCAGATGCTTCAATACCGGGAGCAGGAGAGTTATTCTTCCAGTCAAAGTTTACGCTTTCATCTATCCGGGAATGTTTATGATCTGTTAAATCCTGATTGTCATAATACTCACCTTTCAAGCCGGTTCCGCTGCCGGGTTCAGGTAATGTTGATTTTATTAACAGTGCACTCCAGTCCTTCGGACCGTCGGGTCTAATTGCTCTAACCCTGTAGGTATGCTGGGTGTTGGGCATGAGATGCTCGTGTATATAAGTAGTATCCTGTCCATTGTCTATTATGATGCCGTCGGCCTCTACATCATAGCTCAGGGCCTCCGGCACCGGGTCCCACGTCAGAGTTATTGAGTTACTCGTTACTGCTGCCTGGAGATTGGTGGGTATACTGGACAGAATAACTTTGGTAAAGGTTACACTCCAGTCTCCTGCCCCGTTCTCATTTTTTGCCCTGACTCGATAGGTATGCTGTGTCCCGGGCATCAAGCCGCTGTGTACGTATATTGTATCCAGACCGTTATCTATTACATCACCGTCCACTTCAATATCATAACCGGTTGCTCCGGTCACTTCATCCCATGTTAATGTAACTTCATCATCTACCGCTGCCGCATTTATATTCTGAGGTATACCTATTTTAGTTCTTTCTGTGTATATTGTGCTCCATTCGCCTGTAACTGCTGAAGCTTTTGACCTAACTCTGTACTCATGCTGAGTATCCGGTGATAAGCCGGTATGGATATAAGTGGTGCTGTCTCCGTTATCAATTACCTCCCCATCTGCCTCAATATCATATCCGGCTGCGCCATCTACCTCATCCCAGGTTACGGTTACCGTTGTACTTGTTGATGTAGTGTTTATATCCCCAGGTATGCCAGGTACAAAAGGAGGATAAAGACGGTTTTTCGGTATTATCTCCTTATCCTGGCTGGTACTTGACCAGTACAGCCTGGCTACAGCAGCACCATTGGTCTCGCAGTATTCCATTCTTATATCGTACTTTTCACCGGCATTAAGAGAGATAGCACCGTCTTTTTTAGCCATGTTATGGGCTCCCCAGTCGTCTATCAACAGCTGATTGTCTATCCACAGTCTGATGCCGCCGTGGGTCTCGGTATAAAAAGTGTAGGTCTCTGAAAACTCAGGTTCCACTTTACCTGTCCACCTGACTGTAAAAGCGTTAGGGTCTAAAGCTTCATCAGGTGCATCACCTGCCCAGTGGAAGTTTACAGTTTCATCTATTCTGTTCAGCTTTAACTCTTCAAAATTGGTACCATTATAATACTCACCTGCCAACCCTATACCGGTACCTGTCTCTTCCAGAGTTGTAACCTGCAGAGCCTCACTTCTTTCGGATATGTTGTCGGCGGCATCAAAGGCTGCCACTTCATATGTGAATGTTGTAGATGACGATAAATTTGTGTCTTCGTAATACTCTTCATCGATTACCACTGCTATTTGTTGATTGTCTCTGTAAACTATATATCCTTCTACATCACAATCGTCTGTAGAACTATCCCATGACAAAGCAACTTCATTCTGAGTAATATTCTGAACTGTGAGATGCTGCGGTACCGTCGGAGGGGTTGTGTCTTCTTCTGGCTCAGATGGAGGCTCCGCCTCTGTTTCAATTGTAACAATCTCAACATAGTTTATTACAGTTTGACCTTCTCCCGAAGAACCATTA
This sequence comes from Clostridium thermobutyricum, assembly GCA_016842005.1. Classification (GTDB taxonomy): domain Bacteria; phylum Bacillota; class Clostridia; order Ch29; family Ch29; genus JAENYD01. Next base: position 6,649 of record JAENYD010000006.1, read on the forward strand.
TCTATAGTCAATATCCCGTCGCTGATTTCTACGGTTTTTGTTTCCGCTTCAAATTCGTCTGCATCTAATGTCAGGTCATCCCAGTAATTTACTCCTTCAACATTTATGGTATTTGTACTGCTGTATACTGCATCTCCTACGCTTACTGTTACATCGTAGTTGCCGTCTATCAGTTCTATCTCCCAAACCCCTCCACTGTGAAACCAGCATCCTGTATCCAGTCTGGAATCAGTTTTCTCATTTCTGTCAACTGCTACATCCGTATGATCTTCATTCCATCCATACTTATATCCGTTTCTACTTCCATAGGGTTCTCCAGAATCAGAAATATACCCGTTTGGAATATCAGCATCTTCAGTTTGGAAATTTATTTTTATATCTGACTCCTGAGCATGAGCTGCACCATTTTGTTCAGTTAAACCAAAGTTAAAGTATGGTAATATTAGAAGCATAGCCAACAAGCATGATATTAATTTTCTTGATTTTCTCATAAGTATTCCTCCTATTAAAAAATACAATATTAGTCCATTAATACAAAAAGCAGACAGCTCCAAGTTATACTGTCCGCTTCATACAATAAGCGATCAACTAAACTTAGCAGCCTGGCAGTCATAGAAATAATTCCTTTAGACCCATGGCTTTGCGCCCTTATCTTTCGATAAGTTTGCCTTTTTAAGTCTAGTAATTACTCTGTTTTTCACATTATAGCATATTATTATGTCACAATATGTCATTAATTGACGATAGATAATATTTTTCTAACATTTCCCATAAGCGACAAAACGTTGCTCCTGACCTCTATGGTTACCCTCCGGAAGCACAGGAGCTGTCCCCGTACTCCTGGTCACCGGTCACCCAGTTCCATTATCTCTCTTGCTATATCTCCAAAAATCGGAGCAGCGGTTCCACCCCCGCTCTTACCGTTCTCGGCAAATACCGTAATAACATATTTGGGCCTTATCCGGGGCACATAACCGGTAAACCAGGCATGGACCACCTCCTGACCATCAATCCTCTGGCCTGTCTGCGCCGAACTGGTCTTTCCCGAGGCCCCGCCCCATCCGGGCACATCGGCTGCCTTCCCTGTTCCCTCTTCCACAACCCGGTCCATCATCTTTCTTATTTCCATTGCCACAAAAGATGAGATAACCCTTTCGGTCCCGGCCTGGTCCCGGGGCTTCAGCCTTCTGCCGTAATTGTCCACCAGGGCCTTCACTACCCGGGGCTTTTTCCTGATACCGTTGTTTGCTATTGTATTGGTCATATCCGCCACCTGTAAAGGGGTGACCAGTATATCCCCCTGGCCTATGGAAATATTCCCTATATCCGCAGTGTAGATGTCTCCGGGGTCCGGCAGGACACCCGGATGCTCTTCGTATGGATTCACCCCTGTAATGCTTCCGTATCCAAAAGCCCCGGCCATGTCTATGATAGCCTGTCCCCCTGCTCTCTTCCCCATTTCTATAAAAAAAGTGTTGCAGGAATGGGCAAAGGCATCATACAGGTTCATTTCACCATGACCTCCACTGTCAAAAGAAGAACATTTGAACTGGAGGCCTCCCGCTTCGGTATAGCCGGGACAGTTAATCTTCTCAAAGGGACTGACCAAACCTTTCTCAAGTACTGCTGCTGCAACCACAGTCTTGAATATGGACCCCAGGTTGTACTGCTGCAGGGCCTTGTTGAGCAACTCCCCCCTCTGTCCTTCCAGGTACTCTTCCACCATATCCTGACGGTAGTTGGGCCGGCTGGCCATAGCCAGAATATCTCCGCTTTCCACATCCAGCACAACCACTGCACCGTCCATCCGGTACCTGTCCATAACCTCTTCAACCTTCTTCTGTATATGATAATCTATTGTCAGCTGGATGTTATAGTTTTTGATGTCAACATCCCTGTTCACCAGCTTGTATCCCAGACCCGGAATTACCCTGGAGCTTCCGTCAACCACAGCAGCTACAGCCACTTCCTGCTGTCCTGCCAGGTAATAATGATAAAGCTTCTCTATACCGCTTCTCCCCAGCCTGTCCTTCTCATCGATATATCCTACCAGATGCCTGGCCAGGCTGTCTTCGTCATACCTTACAATATCCTTAACAAAAATTACTCCCCTGACATTGTTATCCATCACCTTACCCGGTTTGCTTACCCGGGATATTTTGAAGGGAGCAGTTTCACTGTTGAGTTTATCAAGTATCTGGGTATAACTCAGTGGTGTTGCACCGGCAATCATATGGGCCGCCTCGTTTTTATCAATTATCAGAGCCGGAAATACTACTATGCTGTCTGTGTTCTTCCTGCCCGTTATGGGAATCATATTCCTGTCGTATATCTGTCCCCTGGAGATATCAAGGGGCAGGTCCAGCATCCTCTGGTTGGCGGCCCTGTATGCGAAGTCCTTCCCCTTTATTATCTGTATGTAGAAAAGCCGGCTACTCAGAAATATCAATAATACTAATATTATCCATGCTGTTGCCTGCATCCTTCCGGATATGCTGATCTTCTTCTGTGCCATAATAATCCCTTCTCACTTAAGCTGTATTCTTTAACCAAGTTTCACTTTCTCCTGTGACTTCCGCCGCTAATACTCCCACCCTTCAGCCGGTAAATAATAAACGCGCTGCCTCCCAGGATAACGGCTTCTAACCTCCATATGGGATTAAAACCATACCTGGAGCCAGGAATCCTGTTTATAAGTATTGGTCATTCCAACCGAATTTATAACAGGTGTTAAAATAATCATCCCTGGAAAGAAGATGTGATTGGCAATAAAATCTGCTATAATTAGAGCAATGGGAAAATTCTAAACCTATTGATAAAAGAGTTCAGTTGTTAAATTTGATTCGCTTACCCTGAGAGAATATATAAAATCAAGTAGTCTTTGGAGGCGTCTTGGTATGTCTGTATTGGTCTATTTCAGTATTATTCTTCTTGTGGGATATCTGGCAGGACAGCTGATTTCACTGCTGAAACTGCCTGTGATTACCGGTTACCTCATAGTGGGTATCATAATAGGCCCTTTTTGTCTTGATATTGTTCCCCCTGACGTGATTGAACATCTGAGTTTCTTAAAGCATGTGACTCTTGCATTTATCGCTTTTTTCATAGGCAGTGAATTTGAAAAATCCCAGATAAAAAAACTGGGAAAATCGGTTATCATAATTACTATTGTCCAGGCACTGGGGGCGGTTGTACTGGTTACATCGGTAATGTTTTTCATCTTTCACCTGTCAGTATCCTTCAGTTTCCTTTTAGGTTCAATATCCGCTGCTACAGCGCCCGCCGCTGTTTTATTGGTGATAAAAGAATATAAGGCCCGGGGGCCACTTACACAGACCCTTCTCTCGGTTGTAGCCCTGGATGATGCAATATGCGTTATATTGTTCGGCGTGACAATGTCCCTGGTCAGTACTTTCAACAATGGTGCGACATTGTCAGTTGTTTCTCTGCTGGAACCCTTCTGGGAAATAATCGGATCAGTTATATTAGGTGTATTTGCAAGTATAATCACATTTATTCTCATTATAAAATTTGTTAAAAACCGGGAAAGCATTTTGACTGTTACAACGGCCATGATTATAGGCGCGGCAGCTATCGCCTATGAACTGCATCTCTCCTACCTGCTTACCAATATGGTTTTTGGGGCAATACTTGCAAATACGAACTCAAAAGTAATCAAAGTATTCCCTATTACAGAGCATATAACTCCACCATTGTATGTAGCTTTTTTTACTCTGGCAGGTTTAACGCTGGAACTTGACCTTATCCCAAAAATGGGGCTTACTGGAACAGGCTATATCCTGGCGAGGGCCTCAGGCAAAATGATAGGATGTAATCTGGGGGCCAGGTTAGGTAAAGCCCCCGATGTAGTAAGAAAATATCTTGGACTCGGCATGTTGCCCCAGGCGGGTGTGGCCATAGGTTTAGCCGTTTTAGCCCAGGAGCGGTTCCCGGTCATAGGGAAAAATCTGTCTGCCATTGTTCTGGCAGGTGTGGTATTTTATGAAATACTGGGACCACTTTTTGCCAAGATAGCCATACAAAAGGCGCAGGAAGCAAAGATATAAGGAGGGGATTATATGTACCTTTTTGTAGTTACTTTCAATGACGAGCATAAGACCAGTGAACTGATAAATAAATACAAGGAGAAGGATATACGAGGAGCCACCATAATAGATACACTGGGCTCCGGAAGGTATGTGAACATGGAAAATCAGTTGAACAAGCCTATTATTGGAAGTATAAAAAGGCTGCTGGAACAGCACCTGGTCCACAACAGGACTCTTTACATGGTTATCCGCACCAAAAAAACCCTGCAGGATGCCATCAAGGTTACCGAAGAAGTGCTGGGAGACTTAACCCAGCCGGGAAAAGGAATAATGTTTGCTGTTCCGGTTGTGTATGTAAAAGGGGGCAGTTTTTCCCAGCCGGAGTTCTCAAATGGAGATTTTTAGACCTCTTCCGGAGGCCTCCTCAATATATCAAAGGGTTTTACCGGTTCGTCCACAGGCATGGTAACTATCTGCTGGGGATGGGGAGCCACATCTATTTCCTTTCCCTCTTCATCCCTCATCCATTTTATTTCCTGGGTGAAACAGTCTCTCCCAGGTCCCATCACCTCCACCCTTTCACCGGCAAACATCCTGTTCCGCTGCTCCACGGTAGCAATCCCCGTCCGGGGGTCATATCCCAGTACAAGCCCCACAAAGGTATAATCCCTTATATAGCTGCTTCTGTCATATATCTGGTCCTCTTTTCCGGGCCTTCTGAAATAAAAACCGGTGGTGAATTCCCGGTGGCTTGCCTTGCACACTTCCTCCAGCCATATATCTTTACTGGCCTCATAGCTCCGGGGGTCATCATACCAGGCATCAATAGCCTCCCTGTAAGCCTTTACCACGGTGGCCACATAATAGGCACTCTTCATCCTGCCCTCAATCTTCAGGCTGTCCAGCCCGCTTTCCAGTAGCTGGGGAATATACTCAATCATGCACAGGTCTCGGGAATTAAATATATATGTCCCGTTATGGTCTTCAAATACAGGATAAAACTGCCCCGGTCGTTTTTCCTCCACCAGGTGGTACTTCCACCGGCAGGGATGGGCACAGTCCCCGAGATTGGACGCCCTGTCGGCCATATAATTGCTGAGAAGACATCTCCCCGAATACGAAATGCACATGGCCCCGTGGACGAAGGCCTCCAGTTCCAGCTCCGGAGATACCTTCTGCCGGATCTCCTTTATTTCTTTGACAGAAAGCTCCCGTGCCAGTATAATCCTGCTTGCCCCTAACCGGTGCCAGAATTCTGCACTTTTAAAGTTTACGGTATTGGCCTGAGTGCTTATATGTACATCCATATCCGGAAGAATGTTTCTGACCTCCGAAAAAATTCCCGGGTCCGAGACTATAACCGCATCAATTCCTGTAGCTGCGACCTTTTTCAGAAACCGGTCCATATCTTTCAGATGTCTGTTATGAGGTATTATATTTACGGTGAGATATGCTCTTGCCCCATGGTCATGGGCAAATTTTGCCCCTTTCTCCATGTCTTCAAAACTGAAGTTTCCGGCCCCGGCCCTCAGGCCATACTGTTTTCCGGCAAAATAGACAGCATTGGCCCCATAGATAACAGCCATTTTTAATTTTTCCAGGTTACCGGCCGGCGCCAGCAGTTCAACCCTTTTCATATTTGTGTCTCCTCCTTCCTGTAACTGACGGACAGCCCATCCCCTATGGGAATTATTGCTGTATCAAGCCGGGGATGGGAGCAGATGTAATCAAGGAAGTCCCGCATTCTCTTCACTATGGTTATCTTGCGTCTCTTTACCAGCCTGTCGCTGGCCACCATTCCCCTGAAAAGGACATTATCGCACAGGATGAGACCTCCCGGCCTGACAAGGTCAAGGCATAAATCCACCATCTCCCTGTAATGCCCTTTACCTCCGTCTATAAATACCATATCGAAGCTGCAGTCCATATTCTTCAGCAGTTCCCTGGCATCCCCCCTGATAATTTCAATCCGGTCCTCCAGGTTGGCCGACCTGATATATTCCCTTGCCCGGGCCTCCATGGCACTGTTCATCTCCAGGGTAACCACTTTACCCCCTTCTCCCGCCGCCCGGGCCATAATCACAGCCGAATAGCCGATTGCAGTCCCTACTTCCAGCACCCTTTTGCATTTGCAGCCTTTTATCAGGACTTCCAGCATCCGGGCTACCTCCGGCTGGATAATGGGGATACGCTTCAGCCTTGCATAATTTTCCATGTCCTTAAGCAGCCCTTCCGACGGCTTAATGGTATTCTTAATATATTCTTCAATATAATCCTGGGATATGTTGCTCATGGTACCTCCTCCACACTTGATGCCCGTTGTCCGGTGGTCACCGGGCAGAATATGCTCTGTTTATTTCAAAAACAATAGGTGGCCTCATACCACCTATTGTCTGCGTAATGCTAGGTTTTATACCTTTTCTACCGGTTGCTATTCTTGGCATTGACAAAGTCGTTATAATATTTGAAGAAACCGTGGGTACCATCCTTCTGAAGCACAAAAAACAGGTAATCCACTTCAGCAGGATCCATGGCCGCCTTAAGGGATTCAATGCCCGGAGAAGCAATCGGTCCCAGCGGTAATCCGTAAACCCTGTATGTATTGTATGGAGATTCCACTTCAAGGTCAGCGTAGGTAAGCCTGGCTTTCCTGTCTTCAAGCAGATATTCCACCGTGGCACAGGATTCCAGCCTGTAGCCCTTTTTCAGTCTGTTGTGAAATACCGCGGAAACCAGGGGTCGTTCACTGTCGTTGGCCGCCTCTTTTTCAATTATTGAGGCCAGGGTCACAATCTGGTCAACAGTCATGTCCCGGCCGTTGTCGTCAAAAAGTCCTATCTCCCGGGCTACCTCTTCAAACCGGGACAGCATCCTGTTTATTATCGAATGGGCCGACTCTCCGACGTATACTTCATAGGTATCGGGAAACAGGTATCCCTCAAGTCTTTGCAATCTGTCTTCCCCGTCCGGTATATTCTTCAGAAACTCAAAGCTGAACTGTCCTTCCCCCGCTACCTTGAAAAATTCTTCCCGTTCCACAATACCCTTTTCATCCAGAAGGTCGGCTATCTGCCTTATCTCATAACCTTCGGGCACGGTAAATCTTACTGTATCAATGTACACATTCCCTTCGGTCATTTCTTCCATTATCTGATGGATGGCCATATCATTAGATAGAATATAGGTACCCGCCATATATTTGCCGTCATATCCCTTTAACCTGGTTAATATCCTGAAGACAATATCATTTTTAATAAGACCGTTATCTTTCAATATCCTGCCGATCTGAGTAGTGGTAGCCCCCTTTGGGATTTCCAGCCTTACGATGTCTGCCACATCCGAAGAAGCAACAACCGGCTGCATAAGCTGGACAACGCCATACAGAAAGGTTAGCAGGGCAAACAGCAGGATAATGATGTAAGGTAAAACCCGCTTCCGTTTTTTTTCACCCAACCGGGGAATTGAAAAAACACCTTTCATTATTCCACCTCTTCTATAGCCTGTATATTAATTATATATTTATCGCCATAGTTTTACAACAAAGTGAAAAAGCAATTCACTATTGCTCTTCTTCAGTCTTCAGTGCCTCTCCTATTATATTGTAAATATCGCTCAACAGCTGTGCCAGTCTCATTTCGGCCTGCATCAGTCTTTTGACCTCTTCATCGGCTGTAACGATAGTGTACAGATTGTTTAGCTGCTGTATTTCCTCTTCTCCCGGTTCTCCGCCTGTCATCTGTTTCCGTTGCAGCTGCAGCTGCTTCTTCCTGAAATCATCCACCATTTCCTTCTTTTTCTCATCAGTATCCACTACCGCTTTGGCCTGTTTGAATTCGCTGAACTCCTGACTCTTCTTCAGAGCCCTGGCCAGTTGATGGGCTAAATCGTAAGGATTCATGAACTGCCTGCCTCCTTTAATACAAAATTTCAACACATTTCAAGACTTAGTGAACCTTGGACATCCCCCTGAAAAGGGAAATCTTAATCCCGGTCATAACCTGTTAAAAAGATAATTTAAGCAGTAAGGGTACAAGCACCGGAACCACAGCCGTTAACGAAGCCCCTGTCAAAAATGCGATAATGGTAATTTCCGGACCTGTTGAACGGGAAATAACAGGCAGTGTGGTATCCATGGCAGTGGCTCCCCCCGGGGTAATGGCTTCCAGAAAACCTATTTTCCGGGCAACCAGCGGAATCAGAATTATTGCCATCAGTTCCCGGGACACATTTGCCAGGAAGGCTACCGTGCCCAGCCTGATACTGTGAAGGTCGGATATTAAGACCCCGGACAGGCTGTACCAGCCAAAGCCGGCCCCTACCGCCCCCGCCTCACCAAAGGTATATCCCATAAGTCTGCCTGCTGCCGCGGCTGCCGTAACACTGCCCAGAACAATACCTGCAGGGATAAAAAATACTCTCCAGCCGTAGTCTTTGAGTTTTAGAAAGTTCTCTTTGCTTTTTCCTATGTCCACCCCTACCCAGAACAGGAGAAAACAGAGACCTGCCCTGATAAAATAGTCGGTATACGGTAGAACAGAAGGGGGGAAAACCAGCATGCCGCCCAATATGCCCAGTACAACGGTAATAAAGATTATCCAGCTCACCATATCTTCTCCTTTTCTTTCTGTATAACAGGCCTGAGCAGCCTGACAACCACAAGGCTCCCGGTTATGGCCGCCGCTGCCAGAAGTACCGACTGTACCCCCAGGGTCATAAAACTGTTTATTATTTCCTCATCCGCACCGATACCTACTCCCATGGCAAACAATATCAGTATCAGTCCCCACAACTGGAAAACCTGGCTTTTCTCTGCAGCTTTTCGGGGAATCCGATTATATAGACTCAGTATAATGCCTGCAAAAAGAAAAATCATAAACAGCCACATATATAACATCCCTACCTTCCATTATCAGCAGTTGATAGCCGGTGAACAGACACTGTGTCAGTCCCTGCCATCCTTAAACCTGTATATAAACCCGGATACAAACACGGTAAGAGGAATGGTCAGAACCAGTCCAATGCTCCCTGACAGGGAACGCACCGCTTCTGTTACTATGAAATCAAAATTCATAATGGTACCAAAGGGATACCGGTATGCATAGAACAACAACAGCAAAGGTATGGAAGAACCTGTATATGCCAGTATCAGAGTATTGGTCATGGTACCCATTATATCCCTGCCAACATTCATTCCGGAACCCAGTAATTCACTGAAAGTAATGGAAGGGTTGGCCTTCTTTATCTCATCCATAGCCGAGGCTATGGACATGCTGACATCCATTACGGCCCCCAGGGAACCGATTATTATCCCGGCAAACATCAGTCCCTTGAAATCAAAAACAACTTCCTGCGGTATATACATGAGCATTTTTGCTTCCTCGGCACTGAGACCGGTCAGCCGGGCAAGATGACCTATCAGGATGGCAATAAGGGCGGCAATCAGCACGCCTCCCGATGTGCCTATGATGGCCGAAAAGCTTTTTCTGCTCAATCCTCCGATAAGTATAAATGTTACTACAGTTGATACGATCACAACCGCAACCGACAGTAAAATGGGGCTATAGCCCTTAAGTATAAAAGGTATTAAAAATCTCAGTATCAGAAAAACTATTGTAACAAGGGATACAGTGGCTTTCAATCCTTTTACCCGCCCTATTATCAGCAGCAGGACAATCAATATGCCCGCCAGATAGTATACATAGATATTCCTTGTAAGATTGGAAATATAAGCTGTCTCTATCTCTCCGTCTACAGTATCTATATACAGTTCTACTCTGTCACCTTCCTTTACCACTATATCATATGCAGGATCATTCGCCAGATTGTGCTGTATTTCAAGTATTTCTCCTTTATAAATACCTGACGTTACTTTGACCTTTACCTTCTGTGCAGTGATGGATATACCGTATTCACTCAAATCTTCTTCCGGTTCAGTCTCCTGTATCTCCAGCACCCTGCCTGTGGCAATCACTTCCCGGTACTCTCCGTCCATTTCCTCTTCCCCTTCATACGCTGAAACGGGTAACGGAAGGTTTAGAACCAAAATCAGCAGGATAACCATAATTATCATTTTAGTCTTCAATATTCCTCACCCTTTGTATTTTGTAATATGTTATCCATACATACATTACTCTATTTTATAGAAGTAATATTGTCAAGGCAGAACAAACAGGAGGTATAGGCAAACTGATTGAACCATCCCTGTTTGCCTATCGGATTTCAAACCGGTCAAAATGGTTTTCTATCCTGGCTCTTAACTGCTGCATCTCTTCCGGCAGAAAAGGATTAAGTTTATTTTTTCCGGCGAGTACCGTGCTGCCGTCTCTGAAGTTCTGCACCACGTATTTTTTGCTGCCCTTAAGCAAACCGGCTATTTGGACAATATCATCAACCCCCAAAAGTTCCCGGCATACGGTCGTTCTGAACTCATAGTCAATTTCTGAGTTTCTAATCAGCGAGAGCGATTCTTCAATACGGCACGGGTTCACCCGGGCCTGGGCGATATGATTGTATTTATCCATGGGAGCCTTGACATCCATTGCAATATAATCAATATCCCCACTGCTCAGCAGTTCCTTTATAACTTCAGGATTTGTCCCGTTGGTATCCAGTTTGACCAGGAACCCCATTCTCTTTACTTCCCTTATGAATTCGTGCAAACCTGACTGCAGGGTTGGCTCGCCTCCTGAAATGCATACGGCATCCAGCATCTTCTTTCTCCTGCCCAGGTAAGAGAACACCTCTTTTTCTCCTATTGTTTCGCCTCCATTTATTAAAAGGTGCGAATTATGGCAGTAGGGGCACCGGAAATTACATCCTCCTACAAAATATACAGTACAAATCTTGTGGGGGTAATCAATAAAGGAAGATTTAACATGCCCTTTAAACTCCATTTCCTATCCCCCCTTTTGCAATATTATAAACGGGAAAGCGCCCTTAACTGACTTCAAATTCAATCCTGTCTTTGTATTCCTCTTTTTTGCCTTTGTTCCAGGACTGCACCGGTCTGTGGAACCCGACCACCCTGGTCCATACCTCTGCTTCCCGGCCGCAATGGGGACATTCAAAATGTTCACCCTTCAAGTAACCATGGTCAGGACATATTGAAAAGGTAGGCGTTATGGTCAAGTATGGAATGGTACTGTTTTCAAAAATTCTCCTGATGAGCAGTTTGCACGTCTCCGGACTTTCTACTTCCTCCCCCAGGAATCCATGCAGCACCGTACCTCCCGTATACAGGGACTGTAACTCTTCCTGGAGCTCTATGGCTTCGAATATATCCTTCGTATGGTTTACCGGCAGTTGGGTTGAATTGGTGTAGTAGGGCTCATCGCTGCCCTGAGTGAATATCTTGGGGTATATTTTCCTGTCCAGACGGGCAAACCTGTATGCAGCCCCTTCGGCAGGTGACGCTTCCAGGTTCCAGAGGCTGCCCGTTTCTTCCTGGTAAATCTGTATAACCCTGTTCATAAATTTCATTATTTCTACTGCAAATTCATTGCCCTCTTCGGTCGTAATATCCTTGCCCAAAAAATTGACGCAGGCTTCATTCATCCCGTTTATACCGATAGTTGAGAAATGATTTTTGAAGTATTCTCCCGTTTCTTCCCTGACCTCACTTAAGTAATACCGGGAATACGGATAAAGTCCCGCTTCCATATATTTTTCCAGAATATATCTCTTGGTTTCGCAGATTTCCTTTGCAGCCTCCATCAAATGACGGGTCCGTCTCTTGAAATCTTCTACTGACCTTGACAGGTAACCTATCCTGCTCATATTCAGGGTAACAACATTTATAGAACCGGTAAGGGGATTGGCCCCGAAGAGCCCTCCTCCCCTCCTTTGCAGTTCCCTGTTGTCAATCCTCAGCCTGCAGCACATGGACCGTATATCTTCGGGCGACATATCCGAATTCACAAAATTGGCAAAATAGGGTATTCCGAACTTTCTGGTCATTTCCATTATTTTTTCCACAACTCCCGAATCCCACGGGAAATCCTTTGTTATATTAACGGTAGGAATAGGGAAGCTAAAGGTCCTGCCGCCCCCGTCTCCTTCCATCATAACCTCGCAGAAAGCCGTATTTATCATATCCATTTCCCTCTGGAACTCTCCATAGGTCTTATCCATGTTCTCCCCGCCAATGATTACGGGCATATTCCTGAGCATTGTATGAGGAGTGATATCCAGGGTTATATTGGTAAACGGCGTCTGGAATCCCACCCTTGTAGGTATATTAAGGTTGAAAATAAACCGTTCCATGGATTTTCTGACCTCATCATAGGTCAAACCGTCATAGTATACAAAGGGAGCCAGGTATGTATCAAAGCTGGATACCGCCTGAGCGCCGGCAGCTTCACCCTGAAGGGTGTACAGCAGGTTTACAAGCTGTCCCAATGCTGACTCCAGATGTTTGGGAGGCCTGGATTCTATCTTGCCCTTTGCTCCCTTGAACCCTTTCCTCAAAAAAGCCTCAAGGTCCCATCCACAGCAGTAAGGTGCCAGAATGCCCAGGTCATGTATATGTATATCTCCGTTAACGTGGGCATCACGAAGTTCTTTTCTGTATATCTTGTTAAGCCAGTATTTCTTTGAAATGCTTTCCACTATGTGGTTGTTAAGCCCCTGGAGGGAAAATCCCATATTGGCATTTTCATTTACCCTCCAGTCCTCAAGAGAAACATATTTATCTATCATCCTCTCCGCATCCATGAAGAGGTTTTTTACATCTCTCAGTTCCTCCCGCTTTTTCCTGTATAATATGTACGCCTTTGCCGTTTTCGCATGTCCTTCTTCTATCAGGACCTTTTCCACCACATCCTGTATATCCTCCACTGTCGGTATACCTGCTCCGTGGGTTTCATTTACAATATCCGCAACAATTCTGGCGAGGTTCTCCGCCTCTTTCCTGTCACTGCCCCCCACCGCCTTGACAGCGGCAAATATTGCATTTTCAATCTTCGCAATATCAAAATTCACTATTTCCCCGTTTCTCTTCTGAATCTTGCTTATCAAGTCTTGGAACCTCCTTTAAAAATACAGTTTATCCCGTACCATGTCTATTTTAACTTAAAATACCGGATGTACAAATTCACATGAGCATTCATAATAGCCGTGATTTTGTCAAAATGCTTCCTCTCCTTCGTTTTTGCACTCCGTTCTTAAAATTAAAAAAAACACAATATATTGTGTATATGCGAGTGCTTTTGCCTATATATTCTATTGCAACAGCCGGCCAAAAAATGAACAAAAAAAATTATTGGACAGTGTTTTTTTTTCGAGAAAAACCGGCATGTCCTAGCTCTCAATGTAATCTTTAATCCACTTAAAGTACTTTATCAGTATTATACATCCAACCATCACAAACGACAATGCTAAAAAAGAATATCCCCGATTATGCAAGGGCCTTACGGGCGGTTGCCCCGAGATATAAAAGGATGGAATTCCGAAGAATCCCGTCCTTTTATATCTCCATTATTATGGGTAAAATCATGGGTTTTCTCTTGGTCTGCTCATACAGGAACGCTCTCAGGACGTCCCTTATGCTGGATTTCAGCGTTGCCCACTCGGTGATATGCTTCTCTTCGCAACGGGACAGTGCTTCTTTGACTACCAGGCGGGCCTGCTCCATCAGGACTTCGGACTCCCTGACATAGACAAACCCCCGTGAAATTATATCCGGACCTGCGATTATGGCTCCGGTCTCCCTGGATATGGTTACCACAACCACCATCAGACCATCCTGGGCAAGATGCTGCCTGTCCCTGAGCACAACATTCCCCACATCTCCCACGCCCAGACCATCCACAAGGACTTTGCCGGCATTCACCTTTCCTGTAACCTTTATGCTATCCCTGGTAAGTTCAATAACATCGCCGATTTCCCCGACAACTATATCCCTGGAATCCATACCCATTGATTGTGCCAGCCTTGCATGCCTCTCAAGATGCCTGTATTCACCATGTACCGGAATGAAAAACCGGGGTTTGACCAGGGCGTGCATCAGCTTGAGCTCTTCCTGGCATGCATGGCCGGACACGTGTATATCTGCCAGGTCCTCGTATATGACATTGGCGCCTTTTGCAAAAAGACGGTTTATAACTCTGCTTATCAACTTTTCATTCCCGGGGATTGCACTGGCAGATATGATTACCAGGTCCCCCGGTACTATTTCCACATTGCGGTGGTCCGCATTGGCCATCCTTGTCAGGGCGGACATGGGTTCCCCCTGGCTGCCTGTGGTAAGAATGACAATCTCATTGTCCCTGTAACGGCTCATTTCGTTTATATCAATCATTAACCCATCCGGTATGTGAAGGTACCCCAGTTCTGAAGCAACCCCCACAACATTGACCATGCTCCTGCCGCATACCGCTACTTTTCTTCCCAGTTTATGGGCAGAGTTTATTATCTGCTGGATTCTGTGGACATTTGATGCAAAGGTAGCAACTATTATCCTGCTTCCGGTAGCGGCAAACATCTCATCAAAGGTCTGACCTACGGTGCTTTCAGACATGGTGTATCCCGGCCTTTCCACATTGGTACTGTCCGCCATGAGTAGAAGCACTCCCTGCCGGCCAAGTTCCGCAAACCTGTGGAGGTCAATCATTGCCCTGTCGATAGGCGTATAGTCAACCTTAAAGTCACCCGAATGCACTATTGTACCGATATCGGTGTAAATAGCCAGGGCAACCGTGTCGGCAATACTGTGGCTTGTACGTATGAACTCTATCTTAAAACTGCCAGGACGAATAACATCTCCGGCTTTAACAGTTATCAGTTCACATACATCAGCCATATTGAATTCTGCCAGCTTGTTCTTGAGCAATCCCAGGGTAAGCCTGGTCCCGTAAACAGGGACATTCAACTGCTCAAGCACATAGGGAAGGGCCCCTATATGGTCTTCATGCCCATGGGTAAGGACTATTCCCTTTACTTTATCCCTGTTTTTTTCCAGGTAACTTATGTCAGGAATTACCACGTCAATACCCAGCATTTCCTCCTCGGGAAAAGCCAGACCACAGTCTATCACCACAATCTCATCCCTGTACTCTATTACCGTCATATTTTTCCCAATCTCGTGAAGGCCTCCCAGGGGAATAATCTTAACCTTCTGTTCTCTTTTCTCTCCCATATTCTCACTCTCCTTATCCATCCGTACTCACAGGCAATAAGTATAAAAACACCCCTGGAGGTGTTTACTTTCCGGCACATGTTTTACAGTAGCCAAAAAACTTAAGCCGGTGGTCCAGTATTATGAAACCCTTCTTTTCCTCTACTTCCCTTTCCAGATGTTCCAGCAAATCCTCTTCCACTTCCTCCACCTTTCCGCACTTAACACAAACAAGATGATGGTGCTGATGACCTTCACTATCTTCCGCCATCTCATATCTGCTGCATCCGTCATCAAAATTCAACCTGTGAATAATCCCCAGCCGTTCCAGGAGCTGCAGGGTTCTGTATACTGTGGCGAGACCTATTTCAGGGCATTTTTCCTTGACCATCATATAAATCTCTTCAGTGCTTAAATGTTTGTCATCATTCTCCAGCATTACATCCAGGATATCCCTTCTCTGGGGAGTAAATTTATAACCTTTATTTTTAAGCTTATCCCTTACGCTCTCAGAATCAGCCAAAGCTACTCCACCCCTGTTTCTCAATTAATAATTATTTTCATATATAGTCTACAGATAAACCCCTGTTATGTCAATAGCTGCCATAGTATTAATCCGCATTATGATTATTTGTACATAACTTCATTTTTAAACCTTATTTTTAACCGGACATTGAAGCAATCGGTTCGGATTATCCCTTCCTCTACTCTCCGCTCAGACAGTTTTTGATTTTGCAGCCTTTACAGTCCTCACATTTCGGGAGCGTCAGTAAAGCCGCATTACACCGGGGACAGCGCTTTTGGCTGTCATCGGTAATAACCATCCCGCATTTAGGACATTTTCTTTCCAATAAAGACCCTCCTCGCCATAATGTATATCAGTTAAACCTCCTGCTAACCAGCCGGTCACTACATACTATGAAACGGATCTATAAGATGCCCTTACAAAATATGAGCCAGCAGCCCTCCGGTAAGAAAAGATATCACAAAACTGCCTGCCCATATTACCACGGCCTCCCACCAGCTTCTTTCCTTGAAAATAACCATAACCGCCGCAATGCACGGGACAAAGAGGGTAATGGTTACCAGGGACACCAGTGTCTGAAGCGGTGTCATCGCAAGGGAGTAAAGCCCTGCCGCACCAAAATCCCTTCTGATAATTCCCATCATAAAGGCAGTTGTTGCCCCGGCAGGAAGTTTCAAGAGCCCCACCGTTACCGGTGCGAACACTGTCTGTATGCCCTGAAGTATTTCCGTATACTGCATAATACTTATAAGGGCTGCTCCCAGGAAGAACAGCGGGGCAGCCTCCTTCAGGAACATTACTGACTTGTTTTTTGTCTTCATCAGCACATTTTTCATTACAGGTATTCTCAAGGGTGGCAGGTCAATCAGCAGAACCGTGGATTCACCGGGCATTATTTTATTCAGGAGTGTGCCTATTATCACGAATACCAGAAAAATTACAGTTATATAGGTGAAAAGATATCTGGGTCCAAGGGCAGCAATCATACCCGCAATAACTCCGAGCTGCGCCGAGCACGGAATTGCCAGCCCCAGGAGCATGGTAGCAATGAACCGTTCCCGTCTGGAACCCAGTATACGGGTGGTTATAGTTGCCATTGTTACACACCCGAACCCCAGAATCATCGGGATTACAGCCCGTCCATTCAGCCCAAAACCGGTCAGCACCCTGTCCACAAGGGTTGCAATCCTGGGAAGGTATCCGGAATCCTCCAGGGCGGACAAAAATAAATAAAAACCTATGACCAGCGGCAGGAGCAACCCGAACAGATATACGGGCACCATAGTCAAAAGTCCGAATTCTCCTGCCAGCAGAGTGCCTGTAAAGGATGCCTGCTCAGCTATGGAACCAACAACCTTTTCTATAAAGGGCCGGTAAATGCCCCCCATTATCCTCTCCTCGGTTATTCCTACAACCCATTGGGCCACAAATACGCCCACTACCTGATATAACAGCCAGAGCGTCAAGGCGAGCAGAGGTATACCGGTAACAGGCTTAATCATCCATCTCCCCAGCTTTGTCCTGAAGGTCGCCCCTTCATTGGTTTCTGATACAACTACCTCAACTATTTCATTCACTCGCTTCCTTCTTTTCCTGTAAATTTCCTCCCTCCTGCCAGCAGTAACAATACCGTATCGCTGCGAAACGTTCTCGTCATCTTCCAGTATCATCAAAGCTTCCGCCTCATTGGGCACAGTTCCCCTGTAGTTTTCCAGGAGGCCGGTTATACCCGGAGTCCTGTTTCCCATGGCCGGACTTGCAAGTACCTCTTTAACCGTATCCAGCCCTTTACCCTTCACCGCTACCGTCGGTATAACGGGTACCCCCAGATATTCCTGCAACAGGTCAACATCTATACTCAAGCCGTTTTTTTCTGCTTCATCCATCATATTGAGGGCCACTACCATAGGTTTACCCATATCAATAATCTGCTGGGTCAAAAACAAATCCCTCTCCAGATGCAGAGCATCCACTATATTCAAAACAACATCGGCATACAGTATTACATCACGGGCCACCCTTTCTTCATCATTAAAGGAGGATACCCCGTATACCCCGGGAGTATCCATCACCAGATCCTTTCCGTATTTGCCGTGACTTATGTCCACCGTTGTACCGGGAAAATTGGATACATCAACATACATCCCCGTTAAAGCATTGAAAAATACCGATTTGCCCACATTGGGGTTACCGACCAGTACTACTTTTCGTTCCTTTTTATTCAGTACATCGCCCAATCCTGGTATATTGATGTGGTTCATTATAAGCCCCCCTGAATGCTATACTAATCTTACCTGAATTTTTTGGGCAAGCTTTCTCCCAACAGCTATTTCCTGATTTCTGTTCAATAAAACCACCGGTCCGTATGGGAGCTTCTCAAAACATGTAACTATGGCTCCTTCGTATACCCCCATTCGTATAGCCTGGTCCCTGATATTTTTATCGGGTATGGAGACTATTTCCATTCTTTGACCTCGTACGGTTTTGTCCAGTGTCATACAGACCCTCCATCCTTTGCAAATTTTCGCCGAATATTGATAATCATTCTCAGTAATATTATACTCTCCATGAGAATGGCTGTCAATATCATTTACAAAAATTTACAGGAATTTCATCCTTCAGCCTTATTTCATTGATGGATACGCAGCAGTTGAAAGCCAGAATTTCCACTCCCTCACGTTCTGCCTCAGCAAGGACTGAAGCAAACCGGGGGTCCATATCACCGTGGGGGGTAAAAGCAGATGCGTCCTCCCTCTGGGCTACAAAGACTATAGCAGTCCGGTAACCCAGGCTCTTTGCTTTAATCAGCTCCTTAACGTGTCTGGTTCCTCTTTCGGTGGGGGCATCAGGAAATTTTGCATACCCCCCTTCCACGCAGGTAACACATTTCACTTCAATCAGACAGGTATTTTTCTCCCCTGCAAGCCCTATATCAAACCTGCTATTTCCGAAAGCCACTTCCTGTTTCACCCGGGTATATCCTTTAAAAGCCTCCAGCCCGCCTTGCTCTATTGCCCCCGCAATCAGCCTGTTGGCAGCTGTGGCATCCAACAATACCGGAATACCTTTGCAGTTATAGGCAATAATAAGATCCCAGCCTGTCTTTCTGCTGGGATTCAAGGCTTTCCTTATAATAACCCTTCTCCCGGGGACGAGAAGCTCTTTCATCCTTCCCGTATTGGCAACATGGCACCTGACTATCCGGTTTGCCTGCCGTACATCCGTCACAAATCTGTTCAGCCGCCTTTCAAACAGACCCTCTTCTTTTTTGCCGGGTATCTTCAATACGGATGTCAGTATCATCTGTCCGCCAATCTGCTTTTTACAGCCGTCTTTGCCCCGGACAGAACCATCCGGAAGGCATTTTTGTTATGTTCCAGTATTCTCTCCAGGGAGTTGACCATATAGTCAATCTGTTCCCTTGTAATAATGAGGGGCGGTTCAAACCTTATTACATTGGGATTATTCAGGGTATATGCGGTAATTATCCTGTAATTGTTCAAAAGCTCTCCGGCCACCAGTGAACCTATATACTCCTTCCCCAGTCTTGAAACCGCACCTTTTGAAAGGCGATCAATAAAACTGCCCTCACTGCTGCTGAATTCTATGCCTATAATAAGCCCTCTTCCCCTTATGTCCCGTACAAAAGGATATCTTTCCTTCAATGGTCTCAGTTTTTCAAGGGCATAGTTCCCCATCTCCTCAGCTCTCCGGTCCAGTTTTTCCTCCACCAGCACCTCCAGGGCGGCTATACCTGCTGCCATGGCCAGTGCATTTCCCCCGAAGGTGGAAGTATGGAGCAGGCACTTATCCATGCTTCCATAGGCCTTTTTGAATATATTTCCGGTGGATATGCATGCCCCCACAGGCATCATGCCTCCACCCAAAGATTTTGCAATACACATTATATCCGGAACTACGTCCTCATGCTGACAGGCAAAGTATTTCCCCGTCCTGCCCATACCCGTCTGAATTTCATCCGCAATCATCACTACCCCGTATCTGTCGCACAGTTCCCTGATGCCTTTCAGATAACCCTCCCGGGGGACCACCACGCCCCCCTCGCCCTGTACAGGTTCCAGTATTATTGCTGCGACATCCCCGGCTGACATGTGTGTTTCTGCCGCATCCAGGTCATCATATTCAATCTCTGTACAATCGGGAAGAACAGGCTGAAAGGGTATCCTGTATTTTTCCCTCCCGGTGACCGAAAGGGACCCGAAAGATTTACCGTGAAAGGAGTTTTTGCAGTATAGTATTTTACTTTTTTCACTGCAGGCCCGGGCCAGTTTTAAAGCTGCTTCCACCGCTTCGGTACCGCTGTTGCAAAAAAAACAGTACCCGAGGTCTCCGGGGGTTATCCTGGAGAGATTGGACGCCAGAGCAGCAGCAAGGGGGCTCAGGGATGCCTGCATCATTTTGGGCGTATTTTCCATAATTCTGTACAGGGCTTTGATGATTGCAGGGGGGTTATGCCCCATATTCAATGCGCCGTAGCTCCCCAGAAAATCCAGGTATGTATTCCCATCTTCATCCCATAATTCCATACCCGAAGCCCTGACAAACCTTTTATCAAAGTCCAGCAGAGCCATCATCCCGGCAAGCCCCGGATTAACATAGTCCTTGTACAGGTCTCTGACTTTCTTCCTGTCCAAACTTACGGCTTCATCAAGAGAAATGAACTCTTTCATAATTTTTCTCCTTTTCAGATTATTATATAATTGAAAATCCCTTAGTCATCCTCCTGTTCAACCAGTTCTTCGTAGGCTTCAATCACTGTATTAAGCTCTTCCTGGTCTTCTATCCCCACAAGAATGTCCTCTCCGTTCTCATCTTCCTCAATCCTCAGTATATATGCCTCATCTTCGCCTTCCACCGATACCGGCAGTAACAGGGCATACCTGCTCTCATCCACGTCCAGTACGGCCAGTACTTCGAACTCCTGCTCATTATTGTCTTCATCGTAAAGAACGATGGTTTCCTGTCTGTCTTCCACGGCTTCTACCTCCCCTCCGCTTAAAGTATTGCCTCCCTGCTGTCCAAATATCCCTGAAGTATGTAACTGGCAGCAAGTTTGTCGATAACCTTCTTCCTCTTTGCCCTGCTCATGTCCGCCTGTATCAGCATTTTTTCCACAGCAACCGTTGTAAGCCTTTCATCCCATAAAACTATGTCTGTAGAAATTCTATTTTTCAACTGACCGGCGAATTCAATAATTTTTTCTCCCTGTGGTCCCATGGTACCGTCCATGTTCTTGGGCAGCCCTATCACAATCTTTTCTGCCTGATAATCCGAAACAATCTCCCTGAGTCTATCTATATCTTCTTCAAGGCAGGTCCTTCTGATGGTCTCCAGTCCCTGGGCAGTAACCCCCAAAGGATCGCTCACCGCCACCCCTATAGTTTTATCCCCTACGTCCAGCCCCAGAATCCTCAATCTCCCACCACCTCATACAACCTTGATGCAGAAATTCCTGCACCTTGCGGCACAGTACCCGCACAGGGTGCATAAATCCTGCCTGACCCGCACTTTCCCTTCCTCTATGTACAGGGCGTTGTGCCGGCACGCCCCGATACAGTCTCCACAGCCTTCGCACCAGTATGAAATATGAAGCCTTCTTTTTTTTGAAGCCAGATACTCTCTCAAGGAGGGTTCTATTTCTCTGCCTTCAAAGACTGCAATATTAGCCTCCAGTTCCTCCGGGCACTGCATGCCTACAGCAATAGAAGCAATACCGGGAATATTGAGTACAAACTCAAAGCATTTGTCAAATCTGGACAGCAGGTTTCCCCCGCCCAGAGGCTTCATGGCGTATATACCCTTTCCCGTCCGGTATGCTGTTTCTACAGCCTCCAGCATTTCCTGAATATTGCCGTCTATTATGCCCAGTCCTTCAATGTTCACAATGGGATGAACAATTTCAATTTCTCTAAAGTCACATGCAGCCCTGACTCCTTCAACAGCATGGGTGGATATTCCGAAAGCGGATATATAGCCTTTTTCCCTGGCCCTTACAAAATATTCCATGGCCTTGTAGTGTCCCTTCAGGGTCAAGCTGCTTTCCTGTTCATGAAGCATAAATATATCTATGTGATCTACTCCCATCTCTTTCATAGCTTTGACAAGACTTTTTTCGGCAGTCTTTTCATCATAGGCATAGCTTTTTGTGGCAATAATCAGCCTGTTCCTCGATCCTCCCTTTAATGCCTCTTTAATGTATGCATAATTATCGTATAATTCGGCAGTATCCAGAAAATTTACTCCCCTGTCCATGGCCTGCCTTATAAGGTCTGCTCCTTCCCTGACAGGCAAACAGGCCTGCAAGGGCCCCATGGTAAGGCTGCCGAAACAGAGTCTTGAAATCCTGAGCCCTGTTCTTCCCAGCTCTCTATATTCCATAATCGGCTGTATCCCTCTCTTCAATCAGCATATACAGAAGGCTGGCTATAAAGAATATACTCCCGGTAGCCGAAGTCACCACCCCGGAATCATTCACCAGCATGCCCGCCGCGGCTGCTACAACTATGGAAGACCACGCCCTGACAGAATAGGGATATTTTTTGAATATCCTCTTGAAAATACCCACCGGCCTGTAAAACAGGACAGCCGTGACAAATATGACCGTAAGCAGTACCTTTGTCCATATTGTATACCTTAACAGCTTTATATTCATGGATACTTTCCTGTTTATTATGGTCAGCAGGTACAGAGGCCCCCGGTCAGCCGCATCACGGACAGCCGCCGCCAGGTGCGAGTGACTTTTCAAAAATACCATATCCTGCACCGCAAAACACAGTACTACCGTTACAAGTCCTGCCAGTATAAGGATCATATGCTTTAATCCTATCCTGATTTCCCTGAGCCTCATCAGGAAAAACGAAAAGGCGACAAAAGAGGTAATGGCCCCTCCCACATTTGCCCCCAGGGCAGGATATCCTACCACTACCAGAACTAAGGCCAGCAGCAGGGCTACAAACCACAGGTTTATTCTCCTTTTCTCAAGAAAGGAAGCGGCCATAACCATGGTGCTACCGATAACGACGCCCATGTACTCGTTACCGATACCATAATACCTCGCTCCTATTATAGGGTCATACCCCAGCAGCGAAACCCTTATAAGGTGCCCGCCTATAGCTATATCCAGTACAAGCCCAAGGGTTGTAAGTGCTGAGGCGACAAATATCTTTTGCGGTGTTCCCCTGAACAGTGAACATATCAAAAAAGTCAACCCCAGGTCAATAAATATGATTGCCAGCAACGTCAGGGCTAATGTCGGGAGGTTGAGGAGAGGCAGGATGAGAAGCACCAGGGGAAAAATCATGATGGCTATCAGCAGAAATTTTTCCAAAGCTGCCAGTCTCCCTCCCAGAAGCCCCGGGTAAAGTATGGTAACAAGCCCCATAAGAACTACCATGATTACAAATATTGCATACCTGCTCAGTACAGGATATCTGAAGTTGGACGTATTTACCGTAACCCTGTTGATATCTTTTATTGTTTCAATATTGTTGCCTGCAGGTATCCCCTTAACCGGTCTTCCGGTTACATCAGCCTCCCTGATGCCGAAATAATCCACTATTGTTGCGGCAATATCCACATTGCCGATTATACCCTGTCTTCTGGTGGTACCTGAAAACAAAAGCCCCCCCGGTATACCGTCACCGTACATAATAACCGGTGTCAGCCTGTCACCGGCAGACAAACGTTCATATGAAGGATAAGGCGTTAATATTATAAGCAGCCAGTTGTTGTCGTCCACCTTCTTTTTTATATTCCCAAGAAACCCGTCTATCCGTGTTAAAGCCTTTTTCCGGTGAAGCCCATACATCTCCTCGCTGAGTATTCCTTTGCTTTCCTCTACCCTTATGGTGTCCCCCGTTTCAACTACTATCAGGTCCGCTTTGTCCTGTATATGTTCTATGTAAGACAGCATCCCATCAAAATCTGTCCTGTATCCCGTGGGGAATTCATCATCCTCAACCAGCATCCCCCGCCCTACTCTGCCATAGTCCACCACGCCGTTTCTGTCCATAGCTATTGCCACCGCCCAGCGGATGCGGTTCTCATCGCAGTCCCCATTTCCCAGGACCGCAGTCCTGAAACCATTCTCATGAAGATAATATCCTATATTCCCCGGAACAGCCCCGTATTCACCGGTATCATTCTGACTCACCAGTCTGGCAATATCCGGGTTCACAACCGCTCCTTCCGCCGGTTTAATCCCGGTTCTTCTGTAAAATACCTTTCCCGTCTCACCGGCAATTTCAACTCCGTCAAGTGCTGACGGCGTTCCTTCCGCCCTGACCCCGGCACCAATGGTTACATAGGCTTTGCTGGGAGTGGTTGTCCCCGACGTCCGGCCGTTCATCAATCCCACAGACCCCGTCTCCATTATGCTCCTGAATGAGGGCAGGTTTTCCATATCCTCTAACCCCACCCTGTCTACAATAACGACCAAGGCTTTTTTAGCCTCCTCAGGAACTTCTCCGCCGGCGTTTCCACTGATAAATACAGTAATAAAAAAAGTCACAGCTGTGACAACTGCAATCCTATCCCAGGCTTTCACAAAATACCGCACCTACCTTCAGTTCGTCTCTATAAGCTTTCCAGATACTCTTTAACAAGCTCTTCCAATATCTCGTCCCTTTCCACCTTGCCGATAAGGCTTCTCGCATTATTATAGCTGGTAATATAGGTAGGGTCCCCTGAAATAATATATCCTACAATCTGGTTTATGGGGTTATATCCTTTTTCCTTCAACGCATTGTATACAGCGGCCATTACCTCTCTTACCCTGTTGTGCTCCTCTTTTTCCACATCGAATTTCATGGTTTTATCCATATCCCTGTCCACCATAAACCCTCCCTTCATAGATATTTATTGCCATATATTATATATTAATATACATATCCAATAAATTCAATTAAAAAACGTCATATGGACAGGATAGGCGGGAAGTGTCAGAGCTGAATTTTTTTTGCCTTTGTGGCACATTAAATAATATGAAAATTAGGGATGAAAGGACAAGGAAAGCTATGCTGAAGAAACTGTTATGGAAAATCAGTATGCTTGGAAAGAACGGTCCCCGCAATACCGTTTCCCGGTCCCTGGATACAAAAGAAAGTCTTTCAAAGGACCTGCAGAAAAATCTGAGGAAAATAACAGACATATTCGGAAACAGCAGCGATATAAGTATCCGGGAATTCAGCATAGGAATGGACAGTAATACAGATGCAGCAGTAGTGTTTATAGACGGTCTTGTTGAAAAAAGCGTTATCAATGAAAACATACTGAAACCTCTCATGCTCTATTCTCGGGGCACAAAGCCCACACCCCTTGCAGACAATGCGGACATGCTTGATGTTCTGAAGAGAAATGTCCTGACGGTTGCAAAATCCAAAGAAGTATCCACCATCGAAGAAATAACCGATGCAGTTCTTTCCGGGGAAACTGCCCTGCTCATAGCCGGGTACAGCTCGGGTTTCAGGGTATTTACAAAAGGCTGGGAAACCAGGGGAGTTGAAGAACCGAAGACTGAATCGGTGGTACGGGGTCCCAGGGAGGGGTTCAGTGAAACCCTCCGTACCAATACCGCCCTTCTGAGGAGAAAGATAAAAAATCCCAACCTGGTTTTGGAAACGCTCAAGGTCGGAAGGGTTACCCGGACGGATGTATGCATCGCCTATATAAGGGGTATTGCCGATGAAAAAGTGGTAAGGGAACTGAAAAAAAGGATGAACAGGATAGACATTGACGGTATCCTGGAATCCGGTTACATAGAAGCATTTATAGAGGATGCCCCTCTCTCCATATTTCCCACAATAGGAAATACCGAAAAACCGGATACCGTAGCAGCCAAAATGCTGGAAGACGGAAAAATATCCAACAATCAGGCCATTAAATTACTATTTATAACCATTTCATCAACCGCTGTACTCTTTGCCCCTACAATCATACATAAATATGCAAAACAGGACAGCTGGATACCGGTAGTCCTGATTACAATTCTCGCCATAGTTTTTTCCTATATTATTGCCACCCTGGGACTTATGTTCAAAGGCAAAACCATTGTACAGTACAAAGGTGAATAGCTTCAGTCTGGCCAGCACAGCGGTATTCAAGAACTACAGACTTGTATACTGGCTTGATGCCTACGAAACCAGAGGTCTGCTCTTTGTAACCAGAAAAGTGAAAAGCGGCATAATCGAAGTCAAGTGTCCCGAAGAGAAAAATAAGATCATAGCCTTTGAGATAATCAGGGCAGGGAGCAAGATAAAGCCGGAGATAAGAGACGGTGAATTGACCATTACAGTAGAAATCCGTGAGGAGGGCAATGTGGGTGAAGACCAGTTCGCCAGCATTGACCTCACAGTCCCAGAAAACATAAGCCGCCTGGAGAAAATAAAAGCGGATGCAATAAAAAAAGAAGTGGAAGGCGTAATCAGAAAAGCCCAGCAGTTCAATACGGATATATTCGGATTTGGTGAGGCTGTTTACAGAAAATACCCCCGTGAGTGGAAGGAAATGGAGAAAAAATGGGATGAAATCTTTCCCCTACTGGAAGTTCAGGTAAAAGTGGAATCAAGGATAAGACGTACCGGCCTTATATCCAATCCTACGAGGATAAAATAAGGTTGGCAAGCAGGACCCCTTCAACTGGGAAAAGCCCGAACAAGCGGGCTTTTCCCAGGGAGTGTTTATATCAATTGTGAGTGTAGGATTTCAACAGCTTTTTCCAGGGCCTGGTCCACTTTGCCGGGGTCTCTGGCGCCTGCCTGGGCCACATCGGGCCTTCCTCCACCGCCGCCGCCGGCCACTTTGGCCGCTTCCCTTATAATGTTTCCGGCGTGGACGCCCCTGGATACCGCATCTCTGGTGGCCATAGCAGCAAAATTAACCTTTCCGTCTTTTACTGTGGCTAGCACCACCACACCGGATTTTATCCTGTCTCTTACCTTGTCGCCCATATTTCTCAAAGCTTCCATATCAAGACCGTCAATACTAGCTGTCACCACTTTAAGGCCGTCCACTTCCCTGACATTTTCCAGCAGTCTCTCAACTTCACCACCGGCAAGTTTGTCCCTCAACCGATTTATTTCCCTTTCAGCCTGTTTCAACTGTTCATTCACCGTAACGGCTTTCTGGGCACAGTTGTCAGGACTGGTCTTCAGGACACGGGCAGTCTCTTCCAACAGTCGGTCCCTGCCCCGCAGATATTCAAAGGCATCCTTCCCTGTCATGGCCTCTATCCTTCTGACACCTGCCGCGATACCGGCCTCACCGGTCAGTACAAACAACCCTGCCTGGGCAGTTGAATGTAAATGGGTTCCACCGCACAGTTCCATGCTGAAATCTCCCATTTTCACCACCCTGACCCTTTCGCCGTATTTTTCGGTAAACAGGCCTACAGCGCCCATCTCATTCGCTGTCTTAAGGTCGGTTTCCAAAATATCTATAGCCAGGTCCTCCAGTATCTTATCGTTTACTATTTCCTCCACTCTCCTGAGCTGTTCTTCGGTCATGGGGGCAAAATGTGTGAAGTCGAATCTCAGCCTGTCGGGCCCCACCAGAGAACCTGACTGCTCCACATGTCCTCCCAGGACTTCCCTCAAGGCCTGGTGAAGGAGGTGCGTGGCAGTATGATTCCGAGCAGCGCCCAGCCGGCGTGACAGGTCAATGGCAGCGGTTACTTCCATATCTTTCTTCAATGTGCCGGTTTTGACTTTGCCTGTGTGTACCGTCCTGCTTCCGGTAATGGTTTTACACTCTTCCACCTCAAACTCAAAAGTGTCCCCGGTTATCCTGCCTGTATCGCCCACCTGACCCCCGCTTTCAGCATAAAAGGGAGTCCTGTCCAGGATAACCGAAATCATGTCCCCCTCAAAGGCCTGGTTCACAATTTGGTTGTCTTTCAATATTGCCATTAATCTTGCTCTGGACCGGTAAGATGTATAGCCCTCAAATACAGTGGCAGGTACCCCTTCCAGGCGGGAAGATAATTCCTCCTGCCAGCCCAGACTGTCGCTCTCGGTGCGGGCGGCTCGGGCTCTCTCCCTCTGGGCTTCCATCTCTTTCCCGAACCCTTCTTCATCAACCTCCATACCATTTTCCTCCAGGATATCCCTTGTCAGGTCCAGAGGAAATCCATAGGTATCGTATAGCCTGAAGGCCAGGCTACCGGTCAGAATTTTCTTGCCTTCAGCCTTTATCTCATCCATGTACTGCTGCAGTATATGCAGGCCCTGATCCAGGGTCTCCTGGAATCTCTCCTCTTCCTGCTTTATTACCATCTGTATATAATCCAGTTTCTGTACAAGCTCCGGATAGGCCTCCCCCGAAACCTCCGCCACCCTGGCGGAAACATCATACAGGAAACTGCCTTCCAGACCAAGGAGCTTACCATGGCGGGCAGCCCTTCTCAGCAGCCTCCTCAGCACATATCCCCTGCCCTCGTTGGAGGGCAGTATGCCGTCGCTGACCATAAAGGTAACTCCCCTTATATGGTCTGTAATAACCCTTATGGATACATCCACCTTATCGTCTTCTCCGTATTTTTTTCCGGAGATCCGGGCGATGTAATCCCTTATATGACGGATGGTGTCCACATCAAACATGGTATTCACACCCTGCATTATGGCCGCCATTCGCTCCAGTCCCATACCCGTGTCAATATTGGGATTGGCAAGCCTGTTGTAATTGCCGTCGGCATCCCTGTCAAACTGGGTGAATACATGGTTCCAGAACTCTATATACCTGTCACAGTCACAACCCACCTTGCAGTCCTCTTGCCCGCAGCCGTATTCCGGCCCCCTGTCAAAATATATCTCCGAGCAGGGGCCGCAGGGCCCCAGGCCTATTTCCCAGAAATTGTCCTCCTTACCCATCCGGACTATCTTCTCCGCAGGAATGCCAATCTGTTTGTTCCATATCTCAAAGGCCTCATCATCATCCTCGTATATTGTAACCCACAGCCTGTCCTCCGGGAGTTTCAGCCATTCTGTTACGAATTCCCAGCCCCACGCAATGGATTCTTCCTTAAAATAATCTCCAAAGGAAAAATTACCCAGCATTTCGAAAAAAGTCCCGTGACGGGCGGTTTTGCCCACCCTTTCAATATCCGGCGTCCTGATACACTTCTGGCATGTGACAACTCTTTTCCGGGGCGGCGTTTCAGCACCGGTAAAATAGGGTTTTAGCGGCGCCATCCCGCTGTTGATGAGCAAAAGACTCTTATCCTTCTGGGGAACCAGCGGAAAGCTCGGTAACCTGAGATGGTCTTTTGTCTCGAAAAACTTCAGAAATTTTTCTCTTATTTCATTCAAACCCAGTTTCTCCATGAATACTACCTCCTTATGTGTAAAGCGCAGCTTGCTTCAGATGGGGTTTCCGTCCACATTTAAATCCACTTTCTCATCTCTGGGAAGGGATTTTGTCTTTAAAATAATTAAGCTCCCATCCCTGACTCCAGTCAGGAACGAGAGCTATCCCGCGGTACCATCCTAATTGCCGTAATACGGCCCCTTGCAAGTGATAACGGATACAACCGTCAGTATCTACTGGTATTTCGACACCGAGGCTCCGGGACTGCTTGGGCCGACCTGCTTCAAAGGTCTTCCAGCCATGGACCTTCTCTCTGGGAAAACGGTTTCGGCTTACTACTTCCCTTCACTGCCTTTATATCCATATAAGTTTATATCTGATTATAT
The DNA here is from genome assembly GCA_016842005.1 of Clostridium thermobutyricum. Taxonomy (GTDB): domain Bacteria; phylum Bacillota; class Clostridia; order Ch29; family Ch29; genus JAENYD01. The sequence goes on from JAENYD010000006.1 coordinate 36,043, forward strand.
ATAAAATATTCTCCCTTGTCAATTGTTATTTATACAGGCTGTGATTATCGTGTGATAATGTCACCTTGTTAATTATCTTGATAAAATGTCAGTATGGAACGAGGTGGGTGGCAAGGGTGGCAAGGGGACGTTTCGTTTGCCACATACTCTAAGCCCGATCCACTATCCCTCGACCTATGCCTAATACTCTGCTTATCTGACGATTGCTCGCTCCTGTATATTTTTTTATCTCTCTTATTGCATTATCTCTTTCCTCTTTTGATAAGCCTGCGATTAACTCCGGCTTGTGAATTTTGGATATTTCATTCTTCAATTTTTCATCTGTATATTTTGTTTTCACTTCATACTCAAGACACTGGTCTGTATTAGACATTCCCATGAATTCTACAAATTTGTCCTGGCTTTGAAAGAAGTTTTTCGCCATCTCTACACTGATTAATCCTTGTTTGGATCCTTCAGTATAATGAGCATAACTACACCATTTATAATGAGAAATGTTCTGTACTAATCCTGCCTTTATCGGATTTTGATGGATATATCGCAATACTGTTAGAAAATATGCATCATCTTCAATTACTTCACTCTTGTATCTGTTTTGAAATAAATGGCCCGTCCGGGAATACTTTAAATTATGCCATTGTACATAGCCAACTGTTATTCTCTTGATTGATGCTCCTATATGTTCATGCCCTTCTTTCATCAAAATATGTACATGATTATCCATCAGGCAGTAACCATAGATAATACAATTACTTTTTTCCTTTGCTCTAGACAGATAAGATAGAAACTTCTCTCGATCCTGGTCATCCAGAAATATTTCTCTCTTATCTATTCCTCTTAACATGATATGATATATCCCTGTTCTACTTTTTTGTCTGCTTTGTCTTGACATAAATTACCACCCTTTGTTATTTTACTCCTTTCCTATTTATGTGTCAAACGAAACGTCCCCTTGCCCTGCCCTTGCCCTGCAGTGCCATGCCAGTGCCACAGCAAAAGTCAATCCCTCATCCTCAAAAGTTTCGCCTCCATTCCCCTCCAGTTTTCCAAAGCATCAGAAATACTTTCTTCTGCCTCTTCCCTCTGCCTGATGATTTCCTCTATCATATTGCAGGTTTGGTCAGTGATGACGGATATCCTTTCCATAAACAATCTTTCAAAAATGAATTTACTGTCCTTTAATTTACAGATATACTCCCATTTGAGATTAGCTCCGTTGTTCACAAGTTGTTCCTCAAGCCTGTCAGCAATAGTATTAAATACCATCCTGTTCCCCGGCCCCCTTGGCATTAACCTGGCAGCGTCAATTTTACCGGGTAATGTCATAGAAGTACTCGAAAAACTGAACTTGAAATAGAATCTGTCCCTGTCTACCAGCTCAACATTTTCTATGGGTTTAGCTGCATCAAATCCGAACAGTTGATTGGAAACACCGTTAATATAATCAATAGCACTGTTAAACTTGTCGGTAAACCGCTTTATCAGTATGTCAAACTTCTCCCTCACATATTCCTTTTCCTCTGCGTTAAACTGCGTGTATAATTTGACAATCTGCTTTTCCAGGCTGCTCTGAAGAAGCTGCGCCATATGTGATGGTCTCACACCAGTGTTGGCTCTGTAAATCTCCCGGAGGTCTTCATATATTTCGGGAATACTGTTTTTAACAATATCCGATATATGCTTTTCCAAATCCTCAATAATATATTTGATATAATTGTCGACCAGATGCACTGTTTCTTTCCTCTGTATCTCCAGTTCCCCCATCGCCTCTTCAAATTCTTTTCTTTTCTGTTCCAGCTCTGCAACGGGTAAAGTGGCACTATTTATTTTGAACTCTATATAGTCCAGCAAATCCTTCAGGGTCATCTGAAACTTATTGCGAGAGGACGTCAACAGCACATTCCCCTTTTCTTTGGTTAAAAATCTGCTTATCTCCTCTTCAAAGGCAGGCATACCGCTTTTGAGAACTTTGTCCCTGTTCCCCTCTTTTATCCCCGTCAGGGCATTCAGGGCCGACAGGGGATATATATTAAAACTGCAACCCAGTTTATCTTGTATTATCTTTCTGGAAAAATTCACAGTTATATTTATCTCATCCTCTTCAAGATAATCGGTTTTGTTTTGCACTATAAAAATTTTATCGACATATTTCCTGACTTTTTCCAGAAACTCAATCTCCAGTTCGCCTACCGGAGGGTCGGAGGATATTACCAGCACCGCTGCATCCGCTTTGGGCAAATATTCATGGGCAACTCTTGTATTATGCTCAAAAATAGAGCCTATTCCCGGGGTATCAATAAGTACAAGGCCGCTTTCAAGTTTTTCGGAGGGAAAGCGCACCTGTATAATGTTTACATCCTTTTGATTCTCCGGATTTCGCATCTCGCTTACATAATACTCCAATTCCTTCAAAGGGATATCTTCAGTATGGCCGTCATTGAATATAACCACAGCCCCCGGAGGGCTTCCATACCTTATCTGGGTGACAATGGAGGTTATGGGCACAACCCCCGTAGGCAGGACACTTTCCCCGACCAAATAATTTATAAGGGTGCTTTTACCCCTCTTGAACTGTCCCACCACCATCAGGTAAAATTCATTCAGGTCCAGCTTCTCTATTTCATTTTCTATTCTTTCGGTCAGTTGACGGTATCCCGTTTCTTTTGAATACCGCAGAATACTTTTCCATTTTTCCATCAATCCCTGCCTTTGTACATTAAAATCATTCAGCATTTGCTTCACCCCATCCGATTGATAAAATAAAAGCTTCTATCACCCATTGATTAATGGATAATAGAAGCTATCAGCCGCAGGCATTCGGGAACTTCCCCAGGAGAGCCTCATCTCCCGTATGGAATTAAATTGATATACATATACCATTATAAACACTTTTATCATTTTTGTAAATTGCCTGTAATTTTATGTAGCAAATGTGGCAAACGAAACGTCCCCTTGCCATGCCACCCCACATGATCACACTATCTCACACTATCTTATTGAACAGGTAAACAGCCAGTATTTTGATGATTGCAGCCACCGGGACGGCAAAAAACAGCCCTATGATGCCGAAAAACCGGCCGGCCACAAAAAGGGAAAAAATTATGAATACCGGATGAATCCCCACACTGTCGCCTACAATTTTGGGGGTAATTATCCCGCTTTCCAGTTGCTGGACAACAAATACAACGGCCAGTCCCCAAAAAGCCTTCTGGACACTGTCCATAAGCCCCAGCAGCAGGACAAGAACCCCTCCGATTATAGGTCCGAAATAGGGAATAATGTTTGCCATGCCGGTGATTACACCCAGTAACAGGGCAAAATTAAGGTTAATAATAAAAAAACCCGCAGTGGCCAGCGCCCCGACAATCAGTGCCACTATCAGCTGACCCCTGATGTATCTGGTCAGAACCCTGTTTATTTCCCCGGCAATCCGGTAAACTTCCTTTCTTCTTCCCGCCGGCACCATATACCTGATCAGATGTAAGAAATAGTCCCTGTCCTTTAGAAGATAGAAGGAGATAACTACTGCTATCACCCAGATGATAAGGCCTTCAAACAGTGCAATAAAGGACTTTGCCATATTATCTATCTGTTCTTCAATAACTTCCTGGTAGTTTCTGATATTATTGCCGATTATCTCTGCCATCTGCGGGGTAAGGTTCCTGTGGAAACTGGCATATAATGTATCAAGATAGCCCTTTGCCCTGTAAATGTAAAAGGGCAGTATGTCCATGAATTTTGAAAATTCCCGGTAAACGGCAGGAAGAATTAAATAAGACGTAAGCAGAACAGCTACGGCAAAAGCCGTATATACAACTGCTACGGCATAAACCCTTCCCACCCCTTTTTTTTCTATCAACCCCACTACGGGATTAACCAGGTAAGCAATAGCTATACCCAGAATAAAAGGCATCAGGATTGATGTGACAGCATCCCTGTATTTTATCGCCGCCAACACAAGAAAAACGCAAAGGGCCGTAACTATTAGTCTCAGAACCATTCTTTTTTTTGCCGTTTCCAAGATAATCCCCCTAACACAGTAAAAAGCGACTGTGTCGCTTTTTACCAGTGCTATCTGGCTATATCCCTGACTTCGTCTATGATATTGGCAGCCCTCCCTATGACACGCCTTCCTGTTCGCATCATTCTCCTGCGGGACCGGGGAGACATGCCGGGAGTCATCATCATGGTAGCCACTGCGCCAATCATTCCCCCCATAATGAGGCCTCTCATAAACCTGTTTTGCATTTTATCCACTCCTTTAATCTTTATTAGTCTTCAAGCTTTAAAATGTTTTTGAGCCCGCTGTCCTGGGAATGGCTGAAGGTATCCAGTCTGTGGTCATCCACTATAACTGCTCCGTCTCCCACCGTTATTTTGTCACTATAATTCAGTATTCTTCTGCCCTCCATAATATCTTCAAAAAGCCCTCCTGCCAGCATATAACCCCGTATATCGCCCCGGACTTCATCAAAGACTATATCTTTTATTTCGCCCAGTTCAGTGCCATCTGCTGTAAATACCGGATATCCCATTATATCCTGCTCCTTCTCCAGGACATTCGCTATTCCTACAATCCTCATAGGGTCAGCCACAGCCGATCTTCCCTTTTTTATTATTATGGCGTCCCGGCCGATACTCTGGATATCCTTAAACAATACGGCAGCCTCACCCTTTAGTATCCTACCGGTACGAAAAATAATACCCACAACTCTTCCATTGGACCTGGAATAGATTACTTTTTCCGCTTCTCCTATTATATTCCCCTCTTCATCCACAATTCTCATTCCAAGGACTTCGGAAATTTTTTTCAAACAATATTTCTCCCCTAAGCGTATGATGCGGTATTATTATTTTTTAACAAAAAAAATCAAAAATGCACTGTAAATAAGTGCATTTCTGCTAATTAATGTATTGATTTCTGGATTACACCCCCGCCAACCACCAGATCACCCTCATAAAATACCACCGACTGCCCTGGTGTCACCGCCCGTTGGGGCTTCAGGAAATCCGTTCTTACCCTGCCGCCATCCAGGGGCGTTATCACTGCCTCCACAGGAGCTGCGTTATACCTTATCTTTGCGGTTACCTCCATGGGGGCTTCCAGTGTTTCAAAGGGGATGAAATTATGGTCTGCGGATATCAATCCCCTGCTGTATGTCTCCTCTGCTTCTCCCACCACCACCACATTGCTGGCGGGGTCTATATCAATCACGTATACGGGTTTGCCCAGAGCCAGACCCAGACCCCGGCGCTGGCCGATGGTATAATGGACTATTCCCTTATGCCTGCCCAGGACATTACCCTGCTTATCTACAAAATATCCGGGGTGCATCTCCCGGGTAGCCCTCTCGGTTACAAACCTGCCGTAATCATCATCGTCAACAAAACATATCTCCTGACTGTCAGGCTTGTCCGCCACCAGAAGACCCATCCCGGCAGCCATCGCCCGGGTTTCTTCCTTGGTGTATTCCCCCAGAGGCATCAGGGTATGCTTCATCTGATACTGAGTCATATTGTACAGCGCATAGGTCTGGTCTTTTTCCTGTGTTACCGATTTTCTCAGCAGGTACCTATTCGTCTCCCCACGGTATTCAATCCTGGCATAATGCCCTGTTGCCATATAAAAGGCATCAAGACTGTGGGCCCTCCTCAGAAACTCTTCGAACTTCACATACCTGTTACAGGCAATGCATGGGTTGGGAGTACGCCCCGACTGGTATTCCTCAATAAAATAGTCTACCACCTTCTGCTGGAAATAGTCTTTAAAATTCAGGACATAATACGGAATGCCCAGCCTGTCGGCCACTCTCCTGGCATCTTCCACAGCCGCCAGGGAACAGCATGTTTTTTCCCTTTCATCATCCCGTCCGTCTCCTGTCCACAACCGCATGGTGGCACCTACAACCTCATACCCTTTTTCCAGCAGGAGAGCAGCAGTCACAGAACTGTCCACTCCACCGCTCATAGCCACTAAAACCCTGTTTCTGTTCATTCAACCACCTGCTGATTATTTGCCCTGAGCCGCTTTTTTCCGTTTTTCGCTGTAATCCTTTATGGCGGCATGGATGGCCTCTTCCGCCAGCACAGAGCAGTGAACCTTGGCGGGAGGTAATCCGTCCAGGGCCTCTGCCACCGCCTTATTTGTCAGCTCCAGGGCTTCCTCTATGGTTTTTCCCTTGACCAGTTCGGTTGCCATACTGCTGGTAGCAATAGCAGCAGCACATCCAAAAGTCTTGAATTTTATATCTTTTATTATATTATCTTCAACTTTGATAAAAACTTTCATTATATCCCCGCACTTGAGGTTCCCCTCTTCCCCGACACCGTCGGCATCTTCGATTTCTCCCGCATTCCGGGGATGCATGAAATGGTCCATTACTTTTTCGCTATACATTTATCTTTCCCCCTTTTTCCTGAATAAACAAGGGTGACAATGCCCTTAATCTGTCCACAATCGGAGGCAGCTGCTCAAGGATATACTCTATATCTTCTTCCGTATTGATATCACCCAGACTCAACCTCAGAGACCCATGGGCTGTTTCATGGGGAAGGCCTATAGCCATCAGCACATGGGACGGGTCCAGGGAGCCGGAAGTACATGCGGAACCGCTGGAAGCCGATATACCCACCATATCCAGGCTGAGCAGAAGGGATTCCCCCTCGATAAATTCGAAAGACATGTTGACATTGTTACAAAGCCGCTTTGTGGGATGACCGTTCAGTCTGACATGTTCTATCCTGTCCTGGATACCTTTTATGAGCTTATCTCTTAAACCGGTAAGCCTCTGCACATGGGTTTCAAGGTTTCGGCCGGCCAGTTCTATGGCTTTTCCCAGTCCTACTATGGATGCCACGTTTTCTGTCCCTGCCCTTCTCTTTTTCTCCTGGGCTCCCCCGTGGATGAGGTTGTGTATTTTGACCCCTTTCCGCATATAAAGAACTCCCACTCCTTTGGGACCGCGAATTTTGTGCCCGGACATGGAAAGCAGGTCTATGTTCAGCTTTTTCACATCAATGGGCACATTGCCCACAGCCTGGACAGCATCAGTATGAAAGTATATACCCTTCTCCCGGGCAATCTTACCTATCTCTTCTATGGGCTGTATTGTACCTATTTCATTGTTGGCAAACATAATGGATATTAAAATGGTGTTATCCTTTATTTCCTCCCTCAGCCTGTCCACATCAACCATACCGTACTCGTCCACATCCAGGTATGTTACCTCAAAACCGTGTTCTTCCAGATACTCGCAGGTATGAAGTATTGCATGGTGCTCGATGCTGGTTGTTATTATGTGATTTCCCCTGTCCCTGTTAGCATAAGCCACTCCTTTCAAAGCCCAGTTGTCTGCCTCCGACCCTCCTCCGGTAAAATATATCTCGTCGGCATGGGCCCCAAATGCTTTGGCAGCCCTGTCCCTGGCTTTGTCAATGGCTTCTTTCGCTTCTCTGCCCAGAGAATATATACTGGAAGGATTTCCGAATTTCTCGCTGAAGTACGGAAGCATTTCCTCCAGAACTTCCGGGTGCACCGGTGTTGTAGCAGCGTTATCGGCATATACATTTCTGGCCACTTTCATCTTCTCCTTCCCCCTCTCTCATTTTATTATACTCATCCACCATATCCTGAAGGCTGATGGAGTCGATTACGCTATCAATGCTTTCCTTTATTTTTTCCCATATAACCCTTGTAACACAGTAATCCGCCTTTATGCATTCGCTGTCCTGGTCCTCCATAACGCACTCGGCCGGTGACATGGGGCCTTCCAAGGACCTCAGAAGGTCTCCCACGTATATTTTTGAAGGGTCACGGGCAAGCATGTACCCACCCTGGGCACCTCTTACGCTTTTTACCAGTCCATCCTTTTTGAGCACTGCTATTAGCTGCTCAAGATAAGGGTCGGATACATTCTGCCTCTCTGCAATACTGTTCAGCGGCACAGGCCCTTCTCCATAGTGCAGGGCAAGGTCCAGGGCTGCTTTTACCCCGTATCTTCCCTTTGTGGACAGTATCAATAAAAACACCTCCATAATTCCTAGTATTCCAGTAGGAATTCTAGGAATAATATAGCATATCCCCATGGGAATGTCAATAATATCAGCGATTATTTTCTACTGTTTTATCCGGAATTATGTAAAAAAAGAGTACCGTATGGGATAACCCGGTACATTCACCGTGAGATGCACACGAACATTCAGGGTTTGATTTGTTTTTTCAACTTCTCATCAATCAGTCTTTCCATAATCATAACACGGCTGTCCCAGCTATTTTCCCCTGCAATTTCCAGTCTTTTTTTAACCAGGTCAACCTTTTCCTGTTTTATACTCTCCTCAACCGCCTTTATAAACTCGCCTGCAGTTGAAGCAGTTTTCACCACTTCATTATATCCCGTTACTTCAGGTATTGGAGTGGAAACCACAGGCTTTCCCGCAGCAAGATACTCATAAAGTTTTATTGGATTTGTACATTCGGTCAGACTGTTCACTTTAAAAGGTATGATACAGACATCAAAGCCTTTGATTATCCGGGGCAAGATACCATAATCCTTTCTTCCCATGAAATACAGGTTTCTGGGCCGGGAAGCATTTGGTACATCTTTGCTGACCGGACCTACAAGCACAAAAGACCACTCGGGTCTTTCCCTGCACATATTTTGGACAAGGGCCAGGTCCACCCACTCATAAATGGCTCCAATAAAACCAATCACGGGCTTTTTCAATACTTTGATTTCATCATGCACCGGAAGGCTTTTGTCCAGGGCTTTATTGAAATGGCGTTCATCTGCTCCATTGGGTACTAGGTATATTTCGCTATTCTCTCTCTCCTTTAGCTTTTTAAGTCTTTTCGCAGTAACAAAGACCAGGTCGCTCTTTTGAATTAGTTTTTCTTCATTGAAAGCAAATGAACCGGGCGTCCAGCTAAAACTCCTGAAATCATCAACGCAGTCGTAACATAAAAGACTGTAATCAAATTCATCAAGTACCGACACCACTGTCGGATAATATACCCAAATAACCGGGCGGTGTATATCCAGGCTTTGGCATACATCCCCAATAATCCTGACAAACTGGCGTTTACTGGCATACCTGATGGACAGGACGAACAGATTGCTGTTTATCTGACGCAGATGTGTCTGTCCTGAAAACCCGGGCGTGTATTTTCCCCCCGTCAGTATAAAATGGTCTACAAATAGCACTTTGTTGTTTCCCGACAGCCTGCTCATCACCTGCTGAGGCCTCTGCCACAAGAAATCCCACCGGGTCGACGAAAAACAAATAATATCTTTCAATACTATCCCTCCAGTATATTAGAGGTACCCTTTTGTAGCAATACTATCCGCCACATGGCCTATATCAATCGCTATCTTATTCTGAAGACTTGCTATTCTCTCACATATCGCTACAGCAGCTACCCCGGCACCCACCAGTGCAACATCATATTGGTATTCCCGGGAATGTCTCAGCACCCTGTCAATATCTCCCAGACCGAAGACAGGTGAAATGGTGCCTGAAACCGGTATACCTTCCTTTCTCAGCACCCTGCTTAATCCCTTCCCCTTATTTCCGACCACCAGAACCCCGGGCCTGTAGTCCAATAAGAACCTTTTTAATCTGCCTGATCTGTAAAGAAAGTAGTTAATGCAGGCATTAGTCAAATCCATTGAACAAGGATTTATATGCAAAGCCTTGAATGCCTCTAAAAGAAGGGGAAGGAAATCAGGCATCAAATTAACGGGTATACCTACAATACCCGCTTTCCGGACAGAAAAGGCCAACCGGTCTCTGCCCTTCAAGTCGGGTACATTGACACCAGCATATCTTAAAAATGACCTCTTTGCCACTTCTGCTACCGGCATTGCTTTATCCTGGGCAAGGGTGAGGGCTTCTCCATCTCCCAGCCTTACTATTGAAAGGGAGCTTTTTTTGTTGAAGGCCTCTTCTATCCGGCGGTATACCTGCTTCTCATCCATTATTTCGGTGCTTTTCAGAAAATCATTTGCGTAAGCCCTTGCAATATCATCATAAAGCATATCCGCTCCCCTCCTTACCTACCGCCAAAAAATTCCACGCCTTCAGGCGTGTGGAGTGTCAAAGTATTTCTATCCTGCTGTCCTGTCCGGCCCATATACTGATACTCTTGGGTAATTCCCTTCTTCTTACAATACTCCCGTTTCCGATAATGCTCATATCTATTCGTGAACGGATACCCTCCAGAATGCATCGTTCATGTATCACACTGTTCTCAACTTCACAGCCTGTTAGCCGGCTTCCGGACCCAACGGCAGTATAGGGTCCTATATATGAATTTTGTATAATCGCTCCTTTACCAATTGATACAGGACCCCTGATAACAGAATTTTTCACCCTGGAGCCTTCTTCCAGCACGGCTTCGCCCAGGATTATACTGTCTTTATCCACATATCCTCTTACATCCCTTTCCATCAGGGACAGGAGCTTCATATTGGCATGCAGGAGGTCTTCCGGTTTTCCTATATCTTTCCACCATCCCTTATTCATAACATAATTAACTTTTTTCCCCTGTATTATCATCTCCATAATAGCATCCGTAATCTCCAGTTCGCCCCTCCCGGATGGACTGATTTTTTCTATTGCAGTGAATATTTTTGTATTGAACACATAGATGCCGGTTACACCATAGTTGCTTTCGGGGTTTACCGGCTTTTCAACCAATTTTGTTACCCTGTCTTCCTCAATGGTTGCAATCCCATACCTTTCCGGCTGATGAACCGGAGACAGCAATAACGTGCAATCGACAAGACTGCCTTTATAATAGTCGATTACATCCTTTACCGGATGCATTATCAGGTTATCGCCAAGCATTACAACAAAAGAATGCCTGCCAATATAAGATTCCGCTACTTTGACACCATGGGCAAGACCAAGAGGTCTCTCCTGCCTTATATACGTCAGGGAAAGGCCCCACGCTTCACCATCCCCCAGTTTATCTCTGAACTCTTCTTCCGCATCTCCGCTTATTACTATTGCTACATCCTTTATACCTGCTTCCTTCAATGCATCTAAAATATAAAATACTACCGGTTTGTTAGCTACCGGCAGCAGGTGCTTTGCTCCTGAATAGGTAAAAGGCCTCAGCCTGGTACCCTTCCCTCCGCAGAGAATCAGTCCTTTCAAGTTCACAACCTCCCCCTGATGCAATTTCAATATGCAAGGAACTTCAATATACAATATGTACAGTTAATATTATTAGTTACAAAAAATATACCCGCAGGTGATATACCTGCGAGGCATATGAGTAATATCTGAACGTTAGCCATCGGATAAAAATTGTTTTTATAGCAGTTACCCATGTGGTTTCCGTCTTCATAACCCATTTTTATCCAATTGCTGTTGAACAGGTTCAGCCGCAACTTATTGCAGTCCATGGCCCGGAAATTATTTTCATGGGCTATCCCCCGTCCTCCTGTATATTGTTATTCAATAACTGCTCTTCGGGTACTTTGCCCCAGGCCTTCCCGGGGCAGCCTTTAACAACCGTCTCTTTATCCACGTCTTTCGTAACAACGCATCCTGCGGCAACCAGGGCATCCTCTCCTATAACCTTTCCGGGGAGAATTGTGGAGTTTGCCCCTATCCGTCCTCCCTTTTCTACAGTGACTCCTCTCATATATTGAACCCGTTTCTTTGTCCTGCCTGCAAAATTGTCATTGGTAGTAACCACTCCGGGGGCAACAAAAACATAATCATCCAGATCTGAGTGGGCGGTAATATATGCATTGGCTTCTAACTTACACAGTCGTCCCACTGTACACTGGTTTTCAATCAGTACTCCCCTGCCAATAATGGTCCCTTCACCGACAACAACCCCTTCACGTATTGCAGCCTGATCTGCCACATAACAATCTTTTCCCAGAGTACATCCCCTGTACAGGACTGATGAAGTACCAATAATGCAATTGTCCATTATTATACAGCAATTGCTCTCTTTATCTGTTTCCTTCATCATGTTTGAGACGCTGTTTTTTGCCCTAACAGGACTTTTCCCTACAATGACATTGTCCTGAATAATCACATTGTTACCAATGACAGTATCTCCGTATATGATAACACCATTTCCTATATAAACGTTGTCTCCTATGATTACATCATTTTCTATGACACAATAGCACCCAATCCTGAAATTCTCACCTATACTGGCAGATGGAGAAATTATATTGGTAATCATGATCTGTTATCCCTCCTTTGCCCGAAGAATTACAGCGGAAGCCTGACAGGCGCGCCTTCTTCAGCAGATTGCTGTATGGCCAGTATCAATTCAATACTTTTTCTTGCCTCTCTGCCGTCAACCATCGGCTTCTTGGATGTTACAACCGATTCCGCAAAATCCCGGTATACGTATTCATGATATAAGCTGTTAATAACAGCATGGTTGTTCGGTATAGATATATCCGGTTTCTCCTCGGACTGCCACATTTCAATTCTATTCAGCGATGGTCCCCCGATTTTTACACTGCCCCTTTCACCGAAGACGGAAATGCTGCTTTCGAGATTATGGGGATACGAAGCCACTGTTCCTTCTATACTCCCCAGCATCCCGCCATTAAATTTTATCAGGGCAAGGACCGTATCTCCCGTCTCAATATATGGATGGGCAAAATTATGCTCGTAAGCAAAAACCTCTACCGCTTCTACATCCAGCAGCCATTGCAGGAGGTCAATATTGTGTATGCATTGGTTCATCAGTATACCGCCATCCTGCCCCATTGTCCCCCTCCATTCAGCTTCCTTATAATACTCTTCGCTTCTGTTCCATCTTATAGTTGCAGCCCCATAAAACAGATTGCCGAGGCACCCCCTGTCTATCTGGTCCTTCAATTTGGTTATAAGGGGGTTAAACCTGTGCTGGTGCACCGCACCCAATTTGACATCATATAGCTCTGCTGCTTCAATAAGCGTATCCATATTCTGCAGGGAAAGGGAAACAGGTTTCTCTACCAGTACGTTAATCCCCTTCTCAATGCATTCAAGGGCAATGGCAAAATGCGTACCACTGTCGGTCAGTATGCTTACAACATCCAGTTTCTCCCTTTCGATCATCTGCCTGTAATCAGAATACACAGCGGCGTTAAGACTGTTCCCTGTCAATTGCCTGTAGGCAGTACCAAGACTTAGAGCATTTTTCACATTAATATCGCTGACAGCGGCAAGGGCTAAATATTCCCGGTTGCATGCAGCAGCTTTCATATGCTTTTTACTGATGCTGCCGCAGCCTATTATTCCGAATTTCAACGGCTTCATGGGCACCCCTCCTGGAAAATCAACTGATACTATCGATAATGGTATCAATAATGTATGCCTGGTCTTCTTCTTTCAGTTCCGGGAAAAGAGGAATAGAGAAGGTTGTTTTCACAACTTTTTCGACCATTTTCAGGTCACCATCCCTGTATCCCAGATATTCCAGGCCCTTCTGCAGATGAAGCGGTACCGGATAATATACCCTTGAATCAATATTCCTGGATTTTAAATATTCAACTATCATGTCTCTGCTGCTGTGCTCCAGGGTATAAATATGGTAAACAGCTTCTGCGTCTTCTTCTTCCTTGGGTGTTCTTAACGGGTATCCGGATAATCTTTCATTATAGTAATAAGCCTTTTCCCTTCTGAGGCTGTTCCACCTTTCCAGATATTTTAGCTTGACATCCAGTATGGCAGCCTGGATTTCATCCAGTCTGCTGTTGTACCCGACCATATAATTGTAATATTTATCTGAATACCCTCTTTCTTCATAACCGTTTATGAGATTATATGCCATAAGCCCCATTTCACCTCCGCCATGGCTTCTTAACGCCTTTGCCACTACGGCTATTTCCTCCCTGTTGGTTACCAGCATACCTCCATCACCGTAACAGCCCAGATTTTTGGAAGGAAAAAAGGAAAAACAGCCGGCATCTCCAATGGTACCTACCCGTTTACCTTTATATTTGGCCCCGATAGCCTGACAGGCATCCTCTATCACATGGAGTTTGTATTTTTCTGCTATTTCCATGATGCCGGCCATATCCGCCGGGTTCCCAAATATGTGAACGGGTATTATCGCTTTTGTATTATCGCTTATCCTGTCTTCAATTTTGCTGGCATCAATATTATAGGTTGTGGGATCAATATCCACAAAAACCGGACGGGCACCGGCCCGGACAATAGCTTCAGCGGTAGCAAAAAAAGTAAAAGGAGATGTTAATACTTCATCACCTTTCCCTATTCCAAGAGCCTTTAGTGCAATTACAAGAGCATCTGTACCGTTTGCAAGACTGACAGCGTATTTGCTGCCATTGAATGCTGAAAAATCTTCCTCAAACTGTCTTACATATCTGTCCATAACGAAATTACCGGAATTCAGCACATCCGATACAGCCTTGTCAATTTCATCCCTGATGCAATAATACTGTGCCTTCAAATCAACAAGGGGTATTGTCACCTTCAATCACCCTTTCCCTATACCATTCAATAGTCTTCAACAATCCATCTTCCGGGATTATACTTAGTTCAAAACCCCATACACTTCTTGCCTTTATTATATTTACAAACCTGATATCTATATCAGCATGGTTCTTATCAATATTTCAATACTGAATACGCTTTCTTCCACTAAGATAAGTTTCCACCATCTGCAAAAACTCCCTAACTCTTATCCTGTCTGTATGCCTTGAATGGACAAGACTGCACCCGTTCTGCGCTATCCTCTTCCTTTTCTCTTCATTTCCAAGGTAATACATGGCCAGGTCATAGAAGTTGTTTTCGTTGCATTCAACAAAGTTCTCCCCGCTCACAAATCCAAGGTCCTCCAGGTCCCTGTTCCCTTTGGCTATCAGCAGCGTATTGCAGGCAGGGACTTCGAAATACTTTCTGACAGGATATCCAAACCTGGTTCCGCATGTAAAAAAAATCTTTGCCCGGTTAATCTCTCTGGCATATCTTTCTCCTGTATATGTTTCACTCTTGTGTACATTACCTTCATAGGGATGTTTATGGTAAACGAATCCTTTAACCCCCTTCATTCTTTTGAGCACTTCATTCCTGAAAGGATACCATTCTCCCCATGACCGTCCCATTAATAAACAATCAATATCTTTCTTCAATTTCCAGTCCTTAAAAATATCAGGATTATTACTGAAAGGCAACCACCTGAATTCTTTTTTTAAATCCGGAAGCGTCCTGAAAAAGAAATCCTTAGTAGGACTGAATACCAGATTTATCCTGTTCTCATGGACAAATTCCCTGCGCTCGTCTGTCTGGGTCTGAAGGTCGATATAATACACCCCTTTGGGGATATTTGTATAGCTGAGACCGTATATCCTGGGCGATAATGCATAACCATATGCAAAGTCATAATGAAAGATAAAATCGGGTGAAAAATTTCCCCTTTTCTTAACAGCCTTCAGGACATAGTTTATCTCCCATCTTCCTTTACTCCATACCTGTACGCAGGCTTGCCTTTTCAACTCATCAAGAAAATACCTGAAATGCATAAATCTTTCAGATCTCAGATTGGCAAATATCAAAATTTTTAGCTTAGCCATCCTGGTCCCTCTCATATACGAGTTATTTGCAATTATTCCATAAGAACTTAAGGTCTTCAGATAGTGTCCTGACAAATTCCTGTGCCCTTACCCGGTTTGTATGCCTTGAATGAACGAGATTGTACCCGTTTTGTGCTATTCTCTTCCTTTCCCCTTCATTTCTCAGATAGTACATGGCCAGGTCATAGAAGTTGTTTTCGTTGCATTCAACAAAGTTCTCCCCGCTCACAAATCCAAGGTCCTCCAGGTCCCTGTTCCCTTTGGCTATCAGCAGCGTATTGCAGGCAGGGACTTCGAAATATTTGGCAACAGGATATCCGAATGTAGTACCGCAGGTAAAGAACATCTTTGATCTGTTTATTTCTTTTGCATATTTCTCTCCAAGAAAAACACCTTTCATATTTATATTTATATTCCTGATGCCTGCTTCAACAGGATGCTGGCGATAGACAAATCCCCTGACACCATTCATTCTCTCCAAAACCTTTTGTCTGAAAAGGTATTTGGGGGCTTTTACTTTCCCCATGAGTAAAAAATCTATTTCCTTATCCAGCTTCCAGTCTTTAAAGATATCGGGATTATTGCTGAAGGGCAGCCACCTGAATTTATTTTTAAACTCCGGAAACATCCGGAAAAAGAAATCCCTGGAGGAACCGAATATCAAATTAATCTTGTTCCTGTGGATAAATGCCCTGCGCTCATCTGTCTGGGTCTGAAGGTCAATATAATACACCCCTTTAGGAATTTTTGCCATGCCAAGTCCGTATATTTTCGGTGCATAAACGCTGTTGTAGACAAAATCATAATGAAAAATAAAATCAGGAACAAACCCCCTTTTCTTCAGTGTCTTCAGTATATAATAAACCTCTCCGTCTTTTCTCCATATCGCCACATTGGCATGTTTTTTGAGTTCCAGTATAAAATCCCTTAAATTCCCGTTCTGAGGCCTGTCTAATTTCGCAAATATCAAAATGTTCAGTTTTTTCATCTGTATCACCGCCTTACTCTCTTTTTTAGTAGCATTGTATGTCACGTTGTCAATTTTGTTGCGTAACAAATAAAGAGCGGGTTTTCTCCGCTCCATTCTGATTATCTCTATCATCTAAACAAACTCAATATCAAGCTGACTGACAACATGCTCAATCCTGTTTATTACTCCCATACTTCCCACTGCAGCAAACAAAAGGCCTATTACCCTGTTATCGCTGTCCAGCACTACGGAACCGCTGTCTCCTTCCCTGCATCGGATATCGGCCAGTAGTTGATCGGTGAACACATATTCCTTCCCCTCAAAGGTAATAGTTACAGTATAATCGTCCTTCACTATCTCTCCTTCAGTTAACCCTGTAGCCCACCCCTTCTTTTTGATCTTCATACCCGGCTTTCCCTTACTGATACCTGTAATACCGCCAATCCCCTTTATTTCCCGATAAATATCGATATTTTGTACCGGTTCCGCCACTGCGGCATCCGCCACATTTGGGGTATCCTGTTTCAAAGGAACCCACTTATAAAGCTTCCCGATGATATTCCTGCTGTTTCCCCCGCAGAATACGGGAGGAGAAAAAATAAGGTCTCCTGTCCGTGCCCTGCCGTCACTACCATCACTGCAGTTTGCCAGTACATGGTTGTTTGATAAAAACAATGTTTTACCCTTTTCCCTGTCTTTTACCACAGCCCCCAGAGTACCTCCCCTGCTGCATGCACAGCCAATTTTTACTCCGGGTCCCATGGGCCTCCTGACAGGTCTGACCCCTTTCAGACCATAGCCCCTGTATATCATTCATCAAGTACCTCCCTGTAGGCTTCAAGAGTTTTCCGGGCAGCCTTTTCCCATGAATACTCGGACAGCACCAGTTCTTTAAGCCGCTCTCCATTATTGCTGTCAGCAGCCTTGTAAACACCCTCTTTTATGGATGCTATATCTTCAGGCAGACAATAATTGGCCAGGTCCCCGAAATATTCATATGCGCTTCCATATCGTGTAGTAACAATTTCGCAACCTGCCGCCGCAGCTTCCAGATTTGCCAGCCCCGGCGTTTCAAGCCAGCTCGGGAGCGCATGGACTGCTGCTGCTGCATAGCTGTCCCTCAATTGCTCTATATTCTGTCCGGGAATGAACAATACCTTTTCATCTGCAGCCTTTAGACACTTTTCTTCATATTCCCTGTCGTTTACCGGTCCAATCAGGACCAGCCTGAAGTCTGTATCTTTCAGGGCTTCTATCAATGCCAGCTGATTTTTTCTCGGTGAAATTCTTCCTACACACAGGACATAATCCTCTATTCCATATCTCTCCACAAACCGGCTTTTGACACCACAGGAAAATTTTTTATCCACGCAATTTGGAATAATGCGGTACGGCTTACTAACTCCGAAATCTTTCAATATCATCTCTGCCTCAGCTATGGAATTGGGCAGAAGCATGGCTGCTTTGGAAATAACTATACGTCTCAGCATGTCCTGTTGATGCCAGGCTTTCTTTTTCCAGTCGGGAAGTTCATTTTTTTCATAATAATATGAATTGTTCCAATAGATGGTTGACAATACTATCGGCATCCCGTATTCATAAGCTTTATAAGCATATGCATAAGTTTCCACCACCCGGGTCAGGTTAAAAAGGTGGACAAGGTCGTATCCCTTGTACTGCTGTGCAAAAGAAGATGAGATATCCACCCTTATACCCAGACGCTCAAGGTGTTTTTTTGTATTCAATAGCTGGATACTATCTCCGGCAAGGTTCTTCATAAAATCCGGTCTTATCTGAAATAAAACCCTCACAGTCTCTCCTCCGATCTCTGTTCTGGAATAAATTACATCTTCCGGCATACACCGTTCCCGTTGAATTATGTCTACCAATCAGGTATGATAATAATAAGTAATCGCAGTTGCTGTCCACCCCAAAGGTAACCCTGTTCCCGGTTTTAAACAAATTCTATTCTGCGAGGTGAAAAATTGAATAAAAAAATCGTAGCAGTAGTGGTAGTCATTATGTTAACAACAGGCATTATCTTTGCCAAAATCGCCCTGGCTGATTATTATGTTACTGATTCCGGCCAGAAGATCGGGTATAACAGGAATGAAGCAACACACAGTAATTACTATTCACTTGGGAAAACAAAAATTCCCTCAACCAATAATCCAAACGCTATTAATAGACCTGCCCCTGCGGATAATACTTCCAAAGCACCTGACATACCGGTCCCGGACAGTCCTTCCACAGACTACATAAAAGTTGGAAACCAGAAAATTTACTACAATAATTCATCGCAAAATAGCAGTAACCATTACAAAGTGGAGATAGGCAGGCGTAATACAAACTCCGGCACCGGCAATCAGCAGCCCCCGGTGGAAATCCCGGCTGACAGCACAGTATATGAATTGTCAACCAGCGAAAAAAAACTGATAGATTTAATAAATCAGGAAAGAACAGATGCCGGACTTAACCCTCTGATAGTGGACAGTGAACTGTGCAGAGTAGCCCGAATAAAAGCTGAAGACCTTTATAAAAACAACTATTTCTCTCATACATCTCCCACATACGAGTCCCCCTTCCAGATGATGAGAGATTTTGGCATCAGCTTTAAAAGCGCTGCCGAAAACATCGCTAAAACCTATGGAGCAGAAAGTGCCCATAACGGATTTATGAATTCCCCGGGCCATAGAAACAATATCCTGAACCCCGGCTACACTCATGTAGGAGTGGGTATATACGGCAAATACTATGTGGAAATGTTTATCCGGAAATAATTCAAAGGGGCTGTATCCTCAGGTCAATCCTGAGATACAGCCCCTTCTTCATCCGGTAAAACCTTTCATTATATTGAGGGCCATTTATTTCATATCATTCCAGTTCCAGCTGGTCGGGGAATATTTGTGTAAATGGCAGGTTCAGGAATTCCTCGCATTCATCCTGAGGTATAAATTCCTCACACCTATCAGGTACACAGAAACCAAGAGACAATACCACCAGTTCAACTCTACCCACTACTTTTATGACTACCAGACTGCCGATAGTAACAACTAATGTGCTCCCCAGTATTGCTACTCTTAAAGCTTCTGACCTTGTTTCGAGCACTATATCAAACGAAAACTCATCGAAAGGATTTTCGGGTATTCTAATAATATCATCCTTGAAGAAGTCAACAAAACTGTCAATAGATATTATAGTTCCTTCAGCATTTCTTACCCTGACCACAAAAGGAATCCTTAAAGTAAAGGTAACTCTGTTAAGCGTTGGGTCCATGTTTTCAACTGGGGTTATGGTAAGTGTACCCGGTACAATAAACCCTTCCTGGAAAGTAATATCAACAAAAGTGAACGGCCCTCCTTCTGCAGGTAATTGCACCTCAAAATCCGGTATACATTCCCGCTGGAAGCACTGGAAAAACACCTTGTCAGTGACTATACATTCCGGTATGGGTTCATAAGTGTCTTGTAGAAATCTAGCATTACCTGTTTCCAATATATTACCCCCCTTTTACTTAAATAGAATATGAGATATGTGATACTTTTTACTTCCATATTATGAACGCTTCCGTATTTTGGTGAAAATTTGTTGTATAAATAGTTTCATTCTAGCAATAATATATGATTTTTAATATTTTTGTGTTACAGCTGCATATAATTAATTAGTATATTAAAAGGCGGTGATGGTATTGAGTTATTTCCCCGGCCAGGAGTACCTGGTTTTCAGTGCTTCCAACAATCTCTGGTATTTCTATTATAATCAGGATAGTATCTTCTTTAAAATACGTAATGACAAAGGAGTATGGTCGGAAAGTGTCAGGTTGACTAATAACGTGGTAGATGATTTCTCTGTTGATATAGATCCTTCAGACAAACTTCATCTGGTATGTATGGACAATACCGGCCAGATGCTTTATTTCATGCATGATGGCACGCACTGGTATAACAAGCGGTTATCCCATTTTCCCCCCGAAAAATACAGTGTCAGACATCTAAATGTATCCATATGGGACGAACTCATCAACATATTCTTTGCCGTCAATTCTTTGAGAAGTTCTTCTCCGCTATGGACTATACAGCACAACTTCTGGAACGGCTCCAAATGGAAGAATCTGAAGGTTGCCCGTATCAGCGGGACCAGAAGCTTCAGCCCGTTTTATACCGGATATGACTATACGGGAACTATTCATCTGATATTCAAAGCCCCCCATACCGGAGTACACCATCTATGCTACTGTAAATTTCATCCTGAATATCTTATCTGGAGCAATCCTGAAAAAATAGCGGGAACCGGTCATGAAGACAGTCAACCATACATGCTGACGGACAATAAAGATACCCTTCACCTTGCCTGGAGCTATCCCTCAAGAAGCAATGTACACATAAATTACCTGCAGAAAACCCGTATCAGTTATCCCCGGGGTATATGGAAGAATGAAGCTGCTGTTTCATACATCGATTTTAACAATATTCTCCCGGTTATATATACAGTTAACCGCACTATATGGATAGTATGGAAACAGCAGGATACCCTGTTTGGCAGTTTTAGCTATGATGGCGGAGTAAACTGGACCAGTCCTGTTCAGCTTGATAAACCCCACGGTTCGGAACTGACTGTTTTTGGCGTGGCCTCCAACAGCAAAGAGTATTCCAAAGTAAATGCAGACCTGGTTTTCGGCTACAGGTCCGGAGATGATATAATTCTTCCCGTCATTAACGAAGCCTTAAATAAGTCTGCAAATGAAATCCTCAAGAAGATTGGGGGAGGGGATAAAAAACGGGGAGAAGACGGAAAATCTGTTGATATAGATAACAAAAAATTGAAAGAATACACAGACCAGACCAAAAACTATATCAGTAAATTAAGTGAAGAAATCGATAAGGTAGAAAATTTTAAAAAGGAGGTTGAACATAAGATATTTACCCAAACAAATGAGATGGTGGAAAACAGGCAAAATCTTGAGGAATTAAGGACAGACATGATGGAACTGGGGGAAAAGCTTGATAACCTGAAAAAGGAAAATTCAGAGCTTATTTCATCAATCAAAAACTGGCATCAGAAGTATAAGGACCATGAGAAGACCATTGAAGATATAGAGAGTAAATACAGTGGAATGCTGGACGATCTTCAAAGGTTGACCGAAAAAAGCATTATTGACAAAATACTGGATTATTTCAGGTAAACAGGCTTCCTGGCTTCAGGTGAGGTTTTAACCCCGTCTGAAGCCAGGAAGCCGTTTATTCTCTTTGAAAACCTTCATACTGCACCCATCGCCTGTCATATAATCTGCATTTTTGATGTTATTAACCGAAGCCAGTTCAAAACATGTTCGTGTGCGTTCTTTGTCAATTTCTATGTCTGTATATTGTTTAATATTTTTTTGCCTTGCAAAGGTAAATACTCAGAATACCTTCCCAGAGTCCAACCCCCAGCACCCTGTCACCATACCCATACTCCAGCAAGCTGTCCTCCTCTGGTCCTGTCATATACTGGAAATAGGCTGTATTTTCATGCGCCAAAAGCATTCTACATATACTCTTTTAGAATACTATTAATCCTGGATTTATCGGTAATAATATCCCCTACCATTCTTCCTTTACTGCGCTCAAATGAAAACAACGTATTATTCGAATGAACATGGCTGATAAAGTTTTTGCCTTCCAGAATCTCGTGTCTCAATTTGATGGCATCCCAATGACCGGAAGCCAGCCGATATCTCTTGCCCTTCAAATAGTCTTCAACCCTGTATATTAAAGCATGATATGGGGGAGACGGGTGAAAATACTCAACAATACGATTATTGACGGAATCGTATATATAGCCTTTCTGCGAAATTAGCACCTCGGTATTCTTCTTTGGTTTGTATTCGTGTAGTTTCCGGATGAAAGACTTGTGGAACATGTCATCGCTGTCCAGTCTGACCATGTACAGTGTATCATAGCCATTTAAATGCTTTATTATTTCCTTATCGTAATTTTTTGAACTGACGAAAATAATATTTTTAGGCAGAGGTTTATATCTTTCAAGGGCACTGCGAATTAAATCCGCTGTATCATTATGATATCTCAGTAATACCAGAAAATCCTGATTGGTCTGCAGTTTCAAACTGTTCAAAGTATATTTCATGAAAACAGACATTCTCCGTTCAATCCACTCTTTTTTCAATACATCGTCGCTTTTTACCCAGGCATTAAAAAGCGTGGTTATTATGATTTTTTTCTTCTTCATTTACACTTTGGCACCTCTCTTTATTCTATATGGTAATGAGGATACATATCAATATTCGTCATAATCCATTCTTTCATATCATCTATCATTTTTTCATAAGACGGTATTTTATAATAAAAATCATTTCGGGTATTAATTAAGCTTTTATCTACAGGTTCATTATTGTATCTATTGATTGTCAAATCTTTTTTATTAAATTTTGCCTTCAGCAGGTTTAGCAGATCGTACTTTGTAATCGTTTTCTCCGGCACAAGATGATATAACCCTGATAAATCTGAAAAAATCACTCTTTCAATCGCTTTAGCCAATTCAATTGTAGTGATACCTGTCCATACAGCGTTTACATAACCGCTAATTTCACCCTCTCTCTGCATAAACCAGTTAAACAAGCCGATACCATCTCTGTTTAAATCAGGGCCAATAATAGAAGTTCTGAAGGTCAAATCTTTTTCATTTATGATTTCCCCTATGGCTTTTGTTCTGTCATAAAACTTATCTCCATCTCTAAATGATGCTTCTGTGTAGGCACCACTCTTGCCGGAAAATACGCAATCGGTACTCAGGTGTATTATTCTGGTGCCTGTATTTCTATACTTATTCTCGAGAAAATGAGGTAAATAACCATTTATGAAAACTGCTTTATCTTTAAACTGTTCAGCAAACTGATTTAGAATGCCGATGCAGTTCACAATATAGTCCAGATCCAAATCATTCAAATACCTGTCAAACTCTTCTGTATCCATTACATCCATTACAATACTTTGATGGTTTAGCTTTCTTCTATGGGATAAGTTGTATATTCTCAGACAAGGGTTGTTTTCAAGATGCATAGTTATAACATGACCGGCCATTCCGGTTGAGCCCAGAACCAGAACATTTTTCACGCAACATATACCTCCTTCTACGGGTCATGCCTCTCCAGTTCCTTTTTTATAAAATCAAGAGACAGCAATTTTTCTCTTACTTCTTCTACTGTCAGTCTTCTCGTATTATGCGAATTAAAATCCGTTTGACCAGTTATATTTATTTCTCCCCTTGATAGAAATTTAGAATAGTTGAGGTCCCTGTTATCAGCTTTTATCCGAAAATACTTTCCTTTGTCATCAGCTTTAGACATCTCTTCTCTGGTGACCAGAGTCTCAAATAATTTTTCCCCATGCCGGGTACCTATTATTTCGATCTTCGCATCCGAATTAAATATATCTTTAAGCGCAACCGCCAGGTTTCCGATTGTAGATGCCGGAGCCTTATGAACCCAGATATCACCCTGCTCAGCGTTGTTAAACGCGTGAATAACCAAATGGACCGCTTCATCCAGGCTCATTAAAAATCTTGTCATATTTGGGTCTGTAACGGTTATGGGACCGCCGTTCCTGATCTGGCTGACAAACAATGGAATAACCGACCCCCTGGATGCCATAACGTTGCCATAGCGGGTACAACATAATATGGTATCCCTTTGTCCCAGGGTCCGTGATTTTGCAACAACCAGTTTCTCCATCATTGCCTTGGATGTACCCATGGCATTAATAGGGTAAACAGCCTTGTCTGTGCTCAATGCAATAAATCTGCTGACCCCGTTCTCCAAAGCGGCATTAATAACATTTTCCGTACCCAGAATATTGGTTTTAACGGCTTCCATAGGGAAAAATTCACAGGACGGAACCTGTTTTAACGCTGCGGCATGGAACACATAATCCACATCCTTCATTGCAAAATCCACACTTTTATAATCCCTTACATCTCCGATGAGAAAATTAATTTTAGAATTATTGAACTTGTGCCTCATATCGTCCTGTTTTTTTTCATCCCTGCTGAATATGCGGATTTCTCTTATATCGGTATCAAGAAACATGTTCAATATAGCGTTTCCGAAAGAACCGGTACCGCCGGTTATCAGTAATACTTTATCGGTAAACATTCTAACGCCTCCCAGATTCACTCTCTGCCCTGAAAACCTATCCCTTTTTCACTTCAATATATGCACAACAGTTATATTTGTAACTTGCACAGCCGTTGATAGGAAATACGGATTCAAACAACTTGATTTAAGGCTTTTCAATAATATGTATAGAGATTATCCTGAAAATAAAAAAAAGAGAAAAGAATAACAGATATGATTTGTTCATCCCATTCATAACTGGGAAGCGTGAATACAGATAAATGGGATTTTAACAACAGTGGTCAAGTACTATTTGACAGCGGAGAAAGAATGGATTTTCTTGTAGGCTCTTCCGGAACCGGTCCTTGTCACTTTGTATACTCCTGCCAAAGTGACATTAAGTCCTGATATTCTGTCTCTGACCTCTTTCACTTCCAAAGCTTTACAACTTAACATGGCCGAATAGGAACAGCTTTTGGCGAGTTTCCTGGGTGTTGGACATAACTCCATAGTATACCCCTGGTCTCTAAGTTTTGACTTTACATGTACGGCATGGTTCCTAGTTCTGAATACAAATAAATATTCATGTTCCATAAACCTTTACCCCTCGGTTGTTATTTTAGTATATACTACTGATGGTCATCAAAACATGTTACTAAATAAAAAAAGGCCCTTACAGACCTTTTTTTATCCGGTTATTGTTTTACTATTTTATTAACGGTATCGATTACTTTTTCTACATGGTCTTTTTCAATATAATGATGGGTTGCAAAACGGAACACATAGTGGGGTGAACCGTTTATCAGGATGCCATGGGTTCTCAGTCGCTCCGCAACCTGGTTTCCGTTCAGGCCTGCACCACTGAAGTCTGCCATTATCAGGTTGGTCTGGACCTTTTCCAGATTTACGGATACCCCGTCAATGGCATTAAGCCCTTCCGCCAGCAGCCGCGCATTGTCATGGTCCTTTTGAAGGTCCTTTGTCATTTTCTCAACAGCGACTATACCTGCTGCTGCCAGGATACCGGCCTGACGCATGCCTCCCCCCAGCATCTTCCTGAATTTTCGAGCCCTGTCCACAAATTCTTTGCTCCCCGCGATTACAGAACCCACAGGGGCACACAGGCCTTTGGACAGGCAGACATTTACCGAATCGCAGTGGCGGGCAATCTCTTTGGCTTTCACTCCCAGATAAGTGGCAGCGTTGTATATACGGGCACCATCCAGGTGTACGGGGATACCGTGCTTCTTTCCTATACTGTGGATGCTCATCATGTTATCCAGGGGTATCACCATTCCCCCGGCCCTGTTATGGGTGTTCTCCATACATATGAGAGATGTTCTGGGAAAATGGATATTCAACGGCCTTATTTTGCCTTCCACATCTGCAGGGTCCATAGCCCCGTCTGTTCCTTTTACAAGGGCTGCCTGCACTCCTGCCAGGTATGCCAGCCCCCCCACTTCATAGCAATAAACGTGGCTATCCTGTTCCAGTATTATTTCATCGCCGCGCCTTGTATGGGTCATTACCGACACCTGGTTGCCCATGGTGCCGCTGGTCACGAAAAGGGCTGCTTCCTTCCCCATCTCTTCTGCCACAAGGTTTTCAAGCCTGATTACCGTTGGGTCTTCGCCGTAGACATCATCCCCTACCTCCGCCCTGTACATGGCTTCCCTCATCTCCCGGGTGGGAGGTGTTACCGTGTCGCTTCTGATGTCGATATACTCCATCATAGGTCCCCCTTTTCTTTTTGAAGAATATAATTCTGATTACAGGCAAACAGGTTCAAAAGTAAACTTCCACACAGGTCAAAAATAAACCCCTTATCATAAGAACAGGTGCAAATCTACCGTTAAGCCTGTTTACCTATAACTATTTCTACGGAAAGAGTAAAAACCCTTCTCCGGCAACAGGGTTTCAGGCCAGTTTGCTTGTGCTGTTACTCCACTTGCCGCACCTGTCGCCCCAGCAGGCAATCACTTTCCCGTCCTTCATAATCTCCACCACTTCACACAGGTTGGGGCAGCCGCTGCACTCTGTGCCTTTTACCTGGAACCTGCAGTCAGCCACATCAAACCCTTTAAAGCTGGTACGGCCGCTTTTCGCTGCGGCGTCCCTGGACAGCATGGCTGCGCCTACCGCACCCATTACATCATAATGCTCGGGTATCTCTATCTCTAACCCCAGTACCTGGCTGAAAGCATGGCGTATTCCCTTATTGGCAGCCACTCCCCCCTGGAAGATTACGGGAGGGAGAATTTCCTTGCCCTTGCCCACATTATTCAGATAGTTCCTTACAAGGGCCTGACATAATCCGTATATTATGTCCTCCGTATTATGTCCCATCTGCTGCTTGTGAATCATGTCCGATTCTGCAAATACCGCGCACCTTCCTGCGATCCTTACCTGGTTCCGTGAATTCAGGGCCAGATCGCCGAACTCCTCTATGGGTATACCCAGCCTGGAAGCCTGCCTGTCCAGAAAGGAACCTGTTCCGGCTGCACATACCGTATTCATTGCAAAATCGGTGACAATTCCGTCCCTGAGCAATATTATCTTTGAATCCTGACCCCCGATTTCCAGGATGGTCTTCACTTCCGGATTAATATGCATAGCTGCAACGGCATGGGCGGTTATTTCATTCTTTACTATATCCGCCCCTACCATGACACCGGCAAGATTTCTGCCGCTGCCGGTGGTACCCACTCCTCTTATATTTATTTCTCCCATCTTTTCCTTCAAGCGCTTCAATCCGTCCTGTATAACCTTCATAGGCCGCCCTTGGGTCCTCAAATAATCCTTATATACAGCTTCACCGTGCTTGTCAATGACAGCCACATTGGTACTGACAGAGCCTACATCAATCCCAAGATAAAATTCTCTCATTACGCATCTCCTTCCTCCTGCTGATCAGGTCGGTAAAGGCTTCCAGCCTTGTGAGGTAACCTGCTTCTCCGGTCATTTCATCCAGTACAAGGGTCATAACCGGTATATTGCTGTCCCTGCTGACCGAAGGAAGAATACTCTGGGCCACTATCTCGGGCATGCAGGTAAAGGGCAGCAGGTGTATCACCCCGTCATATCCCCTGTCATTATACATGACCGTATGGGCTATGCTCTCCTGTCCGTGCCCCCCCACGAAATGCCTCAGGTAAGGCGAAGAAGCCAGTTTTATATCCTTCTTGTTATACAGGTGCAGGGCCTCTTTGAACATGTTGTATATTACCCAGTGGCTTACGGTTACCGATTTGTCCACCTCCACTCCCATGCTCCCCAGTTTTTCCTCAATCCTCAGATTTACAAAGGGCTCTATTACCGTATATATTTCTCCCACAATCCCTACCTTAAGAACGTCTTTACCGCTGTAATGCTCTATATCCCTCATCTCATCCATATACCGGCGGATAGTATCCATAATCTGCCGGGAACCCCTTGCCTCTTTGATGTTTTCGTGAAACCGTTTCATTATTGCATTGACAGTGCCCCTTATCTTTTCTCTGGGCCGCATATACCAGGATACTCTGTCCAGGTTATCTGCTTCTACAGCCACCTGAGTGGCATTTTTCAACGCTTTCAGCACCTGAAATATGTTCCTTCCTCCAGTGAGCAATGTCAGTTTATGAATGAAATCCCTGATGTTCCCCTGGGGCCTTTCCAGGACTATCATCTCAAAGTCATATCCCAGGTCTCTGAGTATCTCCCTTTGCACCTCCGCATAATAGCCGAAGCGGCAGGGACCGCATCCTCCCGCCATTACAATTACCCGGGCCCCTTTCTCCAGACTTTCTATATAATTACCTATATTTATCTTAAGGGGCAGGCAGGCCAGTTCGGGCGCATATTTGGTGCCAAGCTCAAGGGTACGCTTGGTGCAGGGAGGCGGTAACAGGACCTCCACCCCGAGGTCTTCCATAACCGCCTTTAATGCAATATAGGCATTACCCATATGGGGAAAGGTGACCTTCATACCGCATTCCTCCGTTCCAGCATATCTATGAAAGCTTCAATCCGGGTATCAATCCCTGCCTCACCGGTATGCTCATCAACGGTGAGAAAACAGAAGGGGATCCCGGCCTTTCTCAGTTTCCTCTCCACAAGATCTCCCACCAGGGCATCCAGCCCGCAGCCAAAAGCCACAAGATATATGATACCGTCCACCAGCCTGTTTTCGGTCATATACCCGGCGGAAGCCATAATCTTTTTGCCGAAGCTCCAGAACATGGGCTTTGAAAAATTGCGGGCTATGTTGTCTACAATATCTCCGCTGATCATATCCTGGGTGATTATCTTTATCCCCCTGGCCCTGAGCTTCTCCAGCAGCTTCATGCTGGAATAGCTGTCATAAATGTTGTAGGGATGACCTATAAGCCCTATGGTCATTTTTTCATTGAAATTCCGGTTTTGTTCGCCTTCCATAGCTTCAAGGGGCGTAAGGCCGCTTTCCATCCGCTTCTCAAATTCTCTGTGTTCATCCACAGCCCTCCCAAAGGCCCGGTATATTCTCCTGCAATCACCCGTAAAGTACTTGCCGGTTTCCACAACTGCCTTTACAAGAGAAACCGGACTGCTGCGCATATTTACAGTTACATCCAGGATATCGGGAAGCCCCTTTATGTTATTGACAACCATATCCGGCAGCCCGCAGAATTTGGGGCAGATGTATTCCTTCTTCCTTACGCTTACCAGCCTGGGTACGAAGATAACATCCGCTTTATCCTTCAGATTAATTACGTGACCGTGGAAGAGTTTCAGGGGGAGGCATGCATCGTCAACACAGCATTTAACCCCATCGTCCAGAATTTTCTTGGTAGTGGGGTCGGATACCACCACTTTTGCTCCCAATTCTTCAAAAAAAGTCTTCCACAAAGGGTAATAGTTGTAATAGAGAAAGGCCCGTGGAATACCTACTTTCAGCACTTTATCCCCCTCTTTCGCCAGCATCAGAAAATCTACAAATCTACAGCATTTATTGTTACCATTACAAGGCAGTTTTAAACAAAACAGCCCTGACTGCAAAACAGTCAGGGCTGTTTATCAAACCTGCCTATATATGGTTTACCGGGTTTAAGGGCCTTCCCCCGTTCAATACCGCCACCACGTTTTCCGCCGCCATCATGGCCATTTTGTATCTCGTAGCATTTGTAGCGCTGCCCAGATGAGGAAGGAGTACCACATTGTCCAGGGGAATCAAACCTTTGTCTATTTCAGGTTCATTCTCGTACACATCCAGCCCCGCCCCCCAGATCTCCCCGTTTTTCAGGGCTTCTGCCAGGGCCCTCTCATCAATAACAGGCCCCCTTGACGTATTTATAAGAACGGCAGTTTTTTTCATCATCCTGAGTTCTCTTTCCCCTATCATGTGATAGGTATCTTCCTTGAGGGGAACGTGTACCGAAACAAAATCAGCATTTTTCAGCAGCGTATCTTTATCCGTCCACCGGGCATTCAATTCTTTTTCCAGTTCCTCATCCCGATTTCTACTGTGATACAGTATTTTCATATTAAATCCTGTACTCTTCCTTGCAAAGGCCCTGCCGATTCTCCCGGCACCTATTATCCCCAGGGTCTTGCCGGTGACGTCCATACCCAGAAGCAGCGAAGGGGCCCATGCCCTGTATCTGCCTTCTCTGGCAAACCTGTCGGACTCCACCACTCTCCTGGCAACAGCAAACAATAGCGCCCACGCCAGGTCCGCCGTGGCATCAGTAAGCACCCCCGGTGTATTGGTCACAATTATTCCCCGCTCGGTGGCAGTCGCCACGTCTATATTGTCGTAACCCACACCGTAGTTGGCTATTATTTTTAATTTCCCCGCCCTGCTGATAATCTCCCTGTCAATTTCATCGTTAATAAGGCATAAGAGACCGTCAGCATCTTCCACAGCCTCCAGCATTTCTTCCTTATTCAGCACCCTGTCTTCCGGGTTCACCCTGACATCAAAATGCTTATCCAGTAAATCCAGTGCCTCACCAGATATCATTCTGGTTACATAAACTTTCTTTCTCATATCCGTACTTCCTTTCCGGTTTCACTATCCAGTATCCATTCTATGCCCACTACCGCCCAAATAGTATCTTGAATTCTGACGCAGGCAGAGGTTCACTGAACAGGTTCCCCTGCATATTGTCGCACAGGATATCCTTCAACAGTAACAACTGGTCTTCCTTCTCCACCCCTTCGGCCGTTACTTCCATATTGAGACTATGGGCCATGGATATGATGGAAGATACAATGGCAAAATTACTGTCTTCCGGATTCAGGTCCCGGATAAAAGACTGGTCAATCTTCAGGATATCAATATTCATGTTTTTAAGCTGGCTGAAAGAAGAATAACCTGTGCCAAAATCATCCAGAGAAATATGTATGCCCATGTCCTTCAACTGCCTGATGGTCTTAAGGGCAGACTCCATATTAAAAGCAACGGTGCTTTCGGTTATCTCCAGTTCCAGATACTCCGGGTCAAGACCGGTTTCTTTTAAAATGCCGTCAATCACTTTAACCATATTCTGCTGCTGAAACTGGCGGGCGGACAGGTTTACCGCAACAGGCATGGGGGGTAAACCGGCATCCTGCCATGCCTTGTTCTGGACGCAGGCTTCCCGCAATACCCACTCACCTATGGGCACGATCAGACCTGTCTCCTCTGCCATGGGGATAAACTGGTCCGGTGATATCAGCCCCAATGCAGGATGCTTCCACCTTACCAGGGCTTCCATACCGTTAATTTTCCCGTCAGCCACACCTATCCTGGGTTGATAATATACTGCAAATTCTTCTTTCGCAATGGCCCTTCTGAGGTTTGTCATAAGTTCCATCTGTTCTGATATATCCCGGTTCATGTTCTTTGTGAAAAACTGGTAATTGTTTCTTCCCAGGTCTTTGGCCCTGTACATAGCCGTATCCGCATTCATTACCATGCTCTCAACATCATTACCATCGTCAGGATATACACTGATGCCCATACTGGTTGTTATATACAATTCATGGCTGTCAATCAAAAAAGGTTGTCTGAATACATCCAGTATTCCCTGTGCAATATCCGCCACATCTTCCAGTCTCACCACTTCGGGCATCAGCAAAATGAACTCATCTCCTCCCATCCTGGAGAAGGTATCAGTCTCACGTATAATGCCCTTCAACCTGTCTGCAACCGCTTTTAAAAGCTTATCACCGACACTGTGACCCAGGGTATCGTTTATGTTCTTGAATTTGTCCAGGTCCAGAATAATAATCGCCATCATGTGTCCGTTTTTCCGGGCATGGGCCAGTTCCAGCGAAAAACGGTCATTAAACAGTATCCTGTTGGGTAATCCGGTTAAGGGGTCAAAATATGACAGGTGGGTCACAGTCCTTTCCGCCTTCTTCCTTTTGGATATGTCCCTGTAAATGGCATATATTCCTACCTGTTCACCTTTAACCACAACCGGATACCCCAGTATTGAAACCTCCACCAGGGTCCCGTCTTTTCGCTTTCTTACAGCTTCTTCATGCAGGTTCTGACCTTGCATGACCATTTCTGAAAAATTGGAAGCTTCTCTGATAAAATCCTCCGGGACAATCAGCTGGTTGATGAGCATACCCCTTATTTCCTCGTTTTCATACTGAAAAAGCTGGCTAAAGGCCTTGTTGGCAATAATAACTTTATCTTCATTATCCAGCACCACAATGGCATCCGGTGAGCTGTTGAAGAGCTGCTGAAAGCATGCCCTTTCAAAGTAAAGTTCTTCTTTCAAACGTCTTTGCTCAGTAACATCCTTCGCCAGTATGAGAGCCGCCTCCCGCCCATTATAGTAGAAATGTGCCAGCGCTATTTCGGTATCTATAACTGCGCCGTCAGCCCGGACCAGTTTTTGATGAGCAGATGGAATATTAGTCCCTTTACGTGAAACTCTGTTCAACTGTCTGGTCACCATTTTTCTGGCCTCAGGGAGCACAAAATCTGTAACCGGTCGTCCTAAAAGAGCCTCAACCCCATCAACTCCTATAATTTTTGCCGCAGACGTGTTTGCCGCTACAATCTCCCCATTGCAGCAGATTGCCATGGCATGAAAAGAAAGATTGATTAACTCCCAGATATCATTCTTGTTCTTTAACTGCCCCCCAGTCTGAATGTTCATGGCTCCAGCATCAATAGAATTAAGCATCGATTTCATTTTTTGTACCTCCCATTGCAGTCAGCAATTCCCGCGACATCATTCCCCGAAACCCCGAACATTCCTGCATCCAGTGCTTTAATCATTTAACCGGTACAGCCGCTGGCATTTAACCCCCTATTACTAATTTCGACATTTTTCAGCAAATTCCTCCGTCAATGCCAGGAATCTATATATAAATATGGTACATTCTCTATTGTAAATTTCGACACAGACCGATAAAAACTGTAGGAAAAATTTTGCAGATAAACAGGATTCTTGGCTTCAGGTGGGGTTTTAACCCCACCTGAAGCCTAAAAACCGTTACCCGGGGGCGTAGCACCGTTTATCTTTAATTTGAGACATTCCGATGGGGACATTCCTGTCCAAGAGGAATACTGGAACTTCAACAGGTGTGTCCCCTGACCTCTGACAGGACGGGAGCATGGCGGCGGTAGCCATCGGATAAATTAAGAAGGGCCGTTGACCCTCCTTATCAGTAAGTATCCATATATCTGATTATTTGTTATAAACCTCCAGGGCAGCTTCTATGGATGAACCCACATTCGCCTTATAGCCCTGCTGTATCAAAGCATCCCCCAGGGCTGCCAGGAGAAGAATCACATAGTTTCTCCTGGAGGATTCGCCCATCAGTCCGATTCTCCATGCCTTACCCTTGAAATCTCCAAGCCCGCCTCCGATTTCAATGCCGTATTTCTCCAGCAGGAACTTTCTGGCTTTGGCCTCGTCCACACCGTCAGGGGCCTTGACTGCATTAAGGGTAGGCAGCCTGTATCCTTCCGGGGCGATCATCTGAAGGCCCATAGCCTCTATCCCTTTTATCAGGGCATTTGAATTCAGCTTATGCCTTGCATACCTGGCCTCCAGGCCTTCTTCCCTGACAATCATCAGGGCTTCCCTTAACCCGTAAACCATATTGATGGGGGCAGTATGGTGATAGAATCTTTCTTTGCCCCAGTAATTCTGTATCATGGTCAGGTCAAGATACCAGCTCTGGACTTTTGTAGTCCTGTTACCGAGTACTTTTCTGGCCTTATCGTTCAAAGTAACGGGAGAGAGCCCGGGAGGGCAGCTTAAAGCCTTCTGGGTACCGCTGTAGCAGGCATCAATTCCCCATTCGTCCACTTTCAGTTCCACACCGCCAAGGGATGTTACAGCATCCACCACCAGGAGAGCATCATATTCCTTAGCTATTTTTGATATCTCCTCAAGGGGCTGCAATACCCCCGTGGAGGTCTCGGCATGAACAATGGCAACCAGTTTGGCTCCACCGGCACTCTCCAGAGCATCTCTCACCTGCTCGGGCTGAATAGGTTTGCCCCAGGGTGCTTCCACGCTGATAACCTCGGCCCCGCACCTGCCGGCAATATCCCTCAGCCTCTGCCCAAAGACACCTTTAACACAGACTACAACCCTGTCTCCCGGTTCTATGAGGTTGACCATAACCGTTTCCATCCCCGCGCTTCCTGTCCCCGACATGGGTATTGTCAGCTGGTTTTCGGTCTGAAATACATACCTCAGCAGGTCCATGGTCTCATTCATAATCTCAAGGAACTGGGGATCCAGGTGCCCCAGCATATTGCTGGATATAGCTCTTAAAACCCTGGGCGACGTTTCAACCGGACCGGGACCGAGCAGAATGCGGTATTCCGGGTTCAATTGTCCAAATTCCTTTTCCATTGAACATTCCTCCTTAAACGAATATATTATAGGCATGCAAGCCCAATAATAAGCTCTTTAATCAGCCGGAACAGGCTTTTCGTTATCCGATGACTACCGGCGCCAACACTCCTGGACGGCACTCAACCGGCCCTGCGTCCCTGGATAACAGTTTCTAACCTTCATGTGGGATTTACAAGCTAAGAATCCTGTTTATAACCGCAGGCAGTGGATATTTCACCGGCCTCTTCCCTGACAGCACGGATAAGTTCTTCCACCCGGTTTTTTCCGAACCTGTCCCTGGGGCCCGATATACTAATGGCTGCTATCACCTTCCCACTCCCGTCCTTAACCGGGGCAGCCAGGCACATAACCCCTTCTTCCCTTTCCTGATTGTCTACGGCATATCCCCTGGATTTTATCAGCTTCAATTCATTCATCAGCTTTTCCCTGGTGGTAATAGTGTTTTGAGTATAACGGGGCAGGCCATTGGCGGCAATTACATATTCAATCTCATCCTCAGTCATATCCGAAAGCAAAACCTTCCCCGCACCGTTACAGTGGGGGAAAACCTTGGCCCCCAGCCTGGTGAACATCCTTACCATCCTGCTGCTTTCATACTGGGCTATATAGACAGACATACTGCCGTCCATAACAACCATGTTGGACGTTTCCCCGGTTTTCTCTGTAAGCCTCTTTAAATGAGGAGACGATATGGATATAAGCTCATCATCATTCCGGGCCAGTATACCCAGTTTGTACAGTTTAAGGCCCAGTCTGTATTTCCCGCTCTGCGGGTCCTGCTCCAGCATACCTTTATGCTCCAGAGTGGATACAATCCTGTACACGGTACTCTTGTACAAATTCAATCTCCTGGCCATTTCGCTTATACCCAGTTCTGTATCGTGGTGATTGTATAACTCAAGAATATCAACAGCCCTTATTATAGAATTTATAAGATATTCATTCGCCATGTATATCCCCCTGTGTTATCAATAATAGAACACTGTCTCGTTATTGATACTATACTATATCTATTCGCCAGCAGAAAAAAAATTCCTTCTTGTTTGCCGGATGTTTTTTGATTTAATATCAAAACTTAATACGGTGTATCCCCCGACCGCCGGAAAGCAGAAAGGGGGATATACGGCCGGATGTGTAAGATTGGAGGTAGGCTGCAGAAAACAAAGAGACAGGAACGGGTAACCAGAGTTACCCGTTCCTGTCTCTTTGTTTCAGCCGTTCAAGGTATTTTTTAATATTTTTTTCTGTCCCTTCTTCAGTAGGTATGTAGTATTCGGCTCCCTGCAGCTGGTCGGGCAGATACTGCTGCTTCACATAATGGCCGGGATAACTGTGGGGGTACCTGTAACCTTTACCATTTCCAAAATTCTTAGCTCCGGTATATTTGGCACATCTGAGATGAAGAGGCACTTCTCCTATATCTTTTTTCTTTACGTCCTCCAGGGCCCTGTCGATAGCAAGGTATGACGAATTAGACTTGGGAGAAAGGGCTACCAAAAGTGCTGCCTCCGCCAGGATTATTCTGGCTTCAGGCATTCCAATCATTCTCACCGCCTCCGCAGCAGCAACAGCCACCTCCAGAACCCTGGGATTGGCCAGTCCCACATCCTCGGCAGCAGCTATTATTATCCTGCGGGCAATAAAGTTTATATCTTCGCCGGCGTGAAGCATCCTGGCCAGGTAATGAAGAACGGC
Source organism: Clostridium thermobutyricum (assembly GCA_016842005.1). Lineage (GTDB taxonomy): Bacteria > Bacillota > Clostridia > Ch29 > Ch29 > JAENYD01. The sequence continues at coordinate 72,214 of JAENYD010000006.1, forward strand.
CTGCGGGTCACTGCCTCTCATGCTCTTAATAAATGCGGATATTACATCGTAGTGCTGGTCCCCGGCCCTGTCATATCTCAAGGCCCGTTCCTGTATGGAATTCTCAGCCACCTCGAGGGTGATATCTATATTGCCCTGTTCATCCGGCGATGTCGTTAAAAAGGCGAGCTCCAGGGCATTGAGGGCCCTTCTCGCATCTCCGCCGCTTACTGTCACAAAATGCTCCATTGCTTCATCCTGAACACGAACCGGGTATCTGCCCAGTCCCCTGTCCCGGTCGGAAACAGCCCTTTTCAGAAGGCCCGTAATATCCCCTTTCCCCAGGGGATTAAATCTGAATATGGTGGACCGGGATATAAGGGCCTTGTTTATTTCAAAATAGGGATTTTCGGTGGTGGCTCCTATGAGCACAAGGGTACCCTCTTCCACATAGGGCAGCAGAACATCCTGCTGGCCTTTGTTCAAACGGTGAATCTCATCAAAGAACAGAAGTACCTTTCCTCCCGGTGTCAGGATAGGGTTACGGGCCTGGTCCGCAATTTCCCGGATGTCTTTAACCCCTGCAGATACAGCATTAAGCTGCCTGAAAGGACGGTTGGTCTCCCGGGCAATTATTTTTGCAAGGGTAGTCTTCCCTGTACCCGGAGGACCGTAAAAGATGGCAGAAGACAGCATATCCGATTTTATAAGCCTGTGAAGCAACTTGCCTTCTCCCACAAGTTGTTCCTGACCTATAAAGTCCTCCAGTTTTTCGGGTCTCATCCTGTAGGCCAGTGGCATATTGTTCTCTTTCCTGTCTATCATTTGTCCATCCCTTTCATTCTGTGTCTGGAACGTATGTTCTATGCCATTATATCAGATTTTCCTCCCTGGTGAAACACTTTTTCATACAAAAAAATTTTCTCCGCATAGGGAGAAGTCATTGTTCTCAGTACTCCCCCATATCCGCCAGCATCTTCACGCCCCCCGGAGGATTGCCTCAGCTATTTGAGGATATGCACAAAATCCCTTGGTTACCGCAGCCACATCAATGCCCCTGGAACCGCATAATGTCACGACCTTCCGTGAATTGTATTCCAGCCTGTCAAGATATATTTCCGCTCTGGGATAATCCATCATTTATTCCGTTCTTTTCTATTATACTTGCCAGCAATTGTCTGATTAAAACTGTGCGGGGGCTATATAAGGGTATGTGGTAAACTTTTAGCATTTTTCCTTAACTTTTAATGTATAATATATGTGGTACTGTCCACATAATGAGGATATTTATTATGAAAGGAGTTGTCAGGGATGATTTTTACCACTACCCCGACCATTGAGGGGAAAAAAATCAAAGAATACAGGGGCATAGTGAACGGCGAAGTGATAACCGGAGTTAACTTTGTCAAAGATTTCATGGCAGGTCTCAGGGACCTGGTAGGCGGCCGTTCCGGGTCCTACGAGCAGGAACTCATTAACGCCAGAGAAGAAGCACTGGCAGAGATGGGCAAAAGGGCGTCCGGCCTCGGGGCCAATGCCGTTGTGGGTATAGACATAGACTATGAAGTCCTCGGGCAGGCAGGAAGTATGCTGATGGTAACCGCATCAGGAACGGCAGTGGTTGTTGAATAATTTTATATTGGGGACATTCCTGTCCAAAGAGGAATACCAAGGCTTTAGCAGGTGTATCCCCTGACCGCTGTATAATCACATGCAAGGGGTTTACCCCCTTGCATGTTCACTTTATATTTTCATAAAGAGGATACCTGCTGCATAATTGCTCAACCATTTTCCGCATTTCTTCTCCGGCTTCAGGATTACTCAGAATACCGCTTATTATTTCCGCTATTTCTTCCATGTCGCCTTCCTTCATACCCCGCGTAGTCACCGCAGGAGTACCTATTCTTATACCGCTTGTTACAAAAGGCGTCTCAGGGTCATAGGGTATAGTGTTTTTATTGACAGTGATACCTATGCCGTCCAGTAATGCTTCTGCTGTCTTACCGGTAATACCTTTGTTTCGCAGGTCTACCAGCATCAGATGGTTATCGGTACCGCCGGATACAAGTCTGAACCCTCTTTTGGTCAGCTCGTCCGCCAGCTTTTTCGCGTTCTTCACAATCTGGAGCTGATAATCCCTGAATTCCTGAGTCATAGCTTCCTTGAAACATACCCCTTTGGCAGCGATTACATGCATGAGCGGCCCTCCCTGTGTTCCCGGGAATATGGCCTTGTCAACATCCCTGGCAAACTCCTGTTTGCAGAGTATGGCTCCTCCCCTGGGTCCCCTCAGGGTCTTGTGGGTTGTTGTGGTAACAAAATGGGCATAGGGCACCGGGTTGGGGTGCAGTCCTGCAGCCACAAGGCCGGCGATGTGCGCCATATCAACCATTAGAAGGGCCCCTGTTTCGTCGGCTATTTCACTTAAGATTTTAAAATCAATTATCCTGGGATAAGCACTGGCCCCTGCTACAATTAATTTTGGCCTTGATGCTTTCGCGATATCCCTTATACTGTCGTAATCCAGCATTTCAGTGTCTTTGTCCACCCCGTAAGGAACAAAATTGAAGTATTTGCCGGACAGGTTAACGGGACTGCCGTGGGTCAGGTGCCCGCCATGGGATAAGTTCATACCCATGATTGTGTCCCCCGGCTGAACAGCAGCAAAATATACTGCCGTATTGGCATTGGCCCCCGAGTGGGGCTGCACATTTGCATGGTCCGCGCCAAAAAGCTCTTTAAGCCGTTCCCGCGCCAGGTCCTCCGCTATATCCACAAATTCACAACCGCCATAATACCTCTTGCCCGGGTATCCTTCAGCATATTTATTGGTCAAATGGTTCCCCATTGCCTCCATTACAGCTTCGCTTACAAAGTTTTCGGAAGCAATAAGCTCGATCTTACTGCGCTGCCTTTCCAGCTCTTTCATAATAGCCGAATACATCTCAGGGTCAACCTTATGTACCTTTGAAAAAAACATACTTTTCCCTCCAATGCTAATTATTTGACCATCCCCACTTATATTATAAATTTTGTAGTAAATCTTTACAACTCCATTCGGCCTTTATCCTATGACTACCGCAGCTAATGCTCCCATCCTTTCAGAGGGACGATAAGCGGTGCTGTGTCTCTGGTTAAACGGGGTTCAACCCCCACCTGAAATCAAGCAACCTGTTTATCTTGAATATCCTGCCAATTCCCTGACAACTTCCCCCGCAAGGATAATACCGGCAGCAGAAGGTACAAAGGAGGTGCTGCCGTTTATCCGCTTTTTCCCGGCGGTCATATATTCTTCGCCATATAACGGCTTAACCGGCTTTTCAGTGGAATACACCACTTTCAGAGACTCTATGTTCCTTTTCCTCAGCTCTCTTCTCATCACCCTGGCCAGGGGACATACCGAGGTCTCGTAAATATCCCCTATTCTTAAAAGGGTGGGTTCAAGTTTGTTCCCTGTTCCCATACTGCTTATAACAGGAATATTTTTGGATTTGCAGGCTGCTATTAACTCTATTTTGGACGAAACCATATCAATGGCATCTATTACGTAGTCATAATCTTCCTTTATCAGTTCACCCGAAGTGTCTTTGTTAAAAAGGGTCCTGAATATGTCCACTTTGGCACCGGGGTTAATATGTAAAATCCTTTCCTTCATTACTTCCACCTTGGGTTTGCCTACAGTGTCAACCACAGCATGGATCTGTCTGTTTATATTTGTAATACAGATACGGTCATAATCCACCAGTACCATGTTCCCTATGCCTGCACGGGCCAGGGCTTCCACCGTAAAACTCCCTACCCCCCCGATGCCGAATACAGCCACTTTACTGTTTTTCAGCCTCTCCATGGCCTCCCTGCCCAATATCATTTCAATCCTGGAAAAAGAGTGCTCCACTATAAACTCCTCCAAAAAAATATCCCCACCATGGCGTGGTCGGTTGTTTTGAACCTGCTCTAAGCAGGTGGGTATCTGCCTGAATGATTTGCATGTCCTCTGCATGGAGGCCTATGCGCCACACCCAGAGCTTGTATTCCCTATGTCAAGGTGTTGGCTCAAAACTAAACCGATGGTCACGCGCACAGCAGGGTTGCTCCTATTGACAATTTCATAATACCATAATATCAGTTCATTTTCAACCGCACAAATTATGGTCAATCCTCATAAATATTATCTTCCAAATACCGTATAATAATTCACCTTTCTCAAACAAGTGCACCTTTATTTAGGAAAAAGCCGTATTGGAGATATGCCTGTATCCGTGCGACTACAGACCAAGCTTTTCATCTATCCTGTTCCTGTCGAACCCTACTATGAAATCCTCATCTATGGCTATTACAGGTACCGCCATAATACCCCTTTTCATTAATTCTTTCCTTGCCTCCGGGTCGCTCTGTACATCTTTTTCCTCGTAATCAACACCCCTTTGCGAAAGATACTCTTTCGCTGTCACACAGTGAGGTCATGTTTTGGTGGTAAAAACAGTTACGTTATTCATTCAATTATCCCTCCCCAATTTGTTATTTGATGCCGGTATATTTAAGAATTTACCTGTATTTTATCATACCCCCAAAAATATAAATAAAACATAATTCGCCGCTGCAATAATGGGTATTATATAATATAATACCACAAAAATATTTTTTATTTGAGGGGTGATTGCATGGCATTCGTTTCTACAAGGCAGATACGGCATGAACTGTGCATTAAACAGCTCAGGGAAATAGGCGCCGAAGTTATGTCGGTTCAGGGAGTCATGTTTTTTGTCAGGTTTGACCTGGAAGGATTCAAAATAGTTTACTTGTACCGGATTAATACATATAACGACTATTATCTGGAGAGAATAAAACCCTACCCTTCCCCCGGCGGTACATTCAAAACCGAGGAACAAGTGGTAGATATGATTAACATAGACGTGGAACAGTTCAGAAATGCGATGAACAGCAAAAATTTCGACCTGTTTATCCAAATAATAACCAAACTGTGTAATGCGGTAAGAAAATTCGAGGACCTGTTCCTGTACTACAATGTTTCCAGGGAAGAGCTGGAATCAATAAAGAAAGAAGTGGATAACATAGAAGAGGTTATCGATTATGCGGCAAAACACGATAAAAGGGTGTATTACAAAAAAGAACCGGATACGTTATAGTTGAGTAAAAACACCCCGAAGGGTGCTTTTACTCTTCTTCATCCAGATCAAGACTTATATGAAGCTCCTCCAGCTGGCCGCTGTCTGCCCCTGCGGGAGCGCCGGTCATGAGGCATGCCGCATTCTGTGTCTTTGGAAAGGCTATAACATCCCTGATGCTCTGCCGACGGGCCAGCAGCATGACCAGCCTGTCCAATCCGAAGGCAATCCCTCCATGGGGCGGAGTACCGTATTTGAAGGCCTCCAGCAGGAAACCGAACTTCTCCTGGGCCCGTTCATTGGAAAAGCCCAGTATCTCAAACATCTTCTGCTGCAATTCGTTCCGGTGGATTCTGATACTCCCCCCGCCAAGTTCAACGCCGTTCAATACTATATCATAGGCCTTGGCCCTGACTTTCCCGGGATCGGTATCCAGCAGGGATATATCCTCGTCCACCGGTGAGGTGAAGGGATGGTGCACAGCCACATACCTTCCTTCTTCCTCATCGAATTCCAGTAAGGGAAAATGAGTTACCCAAAGCAGTTTAAACTGGCTGTCATCCACCAGTCCCAGTCTGTCCCCCAGCTCCAGTCTGAGATGACCCAGGGCGTCAAACACCACTGCAGGCTTATCCGCCACCATAAGCAGCAGGTCCCCGGGCTGGCCCTTCATCCTTTCTATAATCCCCTGCAGCTCATCTTCACTTAAGAATTTGGAAATGGGAGATTTGACACCGTCTTCCTCAATAACCATCCAGGCCAATCCTTTTGCCCCGTAGTTCTTGACAAAATCCACCAGACCGTCTATCTCCCGGCGGCTGAATTTCTCACCACATCCTTTGGCATTTATCCCCCGTACATTACCGCCGGACGCCACAACCTGATTGAACACCTTGAATTCGGCATCCTTTACAATATCGGTAACATCCACCAGTTCCAGTCCGAATCTGGTATCCGGCTTGTCAGACCCATACCTCTCCATGGCCTCCCTGTAGGTAAGTCTCTCAAAGGGCAAGGGCAGTTTTATGCCCAGGGCCTTGTCAAAGATTTCAGCTAACAGTTTTTCGTTAATTGAAATAACATCGTCCATATCCACAAAAGACATCTCAATGTCTATCTGGGTGAATTCGGGCTGTCTGTCCGCCCTCAAGTCCTCATCCCTGAAACACCGGGCTATCTGGAAATACCTGTCCATTCCGGCGACCATAAGAAGCTGCTTGAACAGCTGGGGTGATTGGGGAAGGGCATAGAACCTGCCAGGGTTAACCCTGCTGGGTACCAGGTAATCCCGGGCTCCTTCCGGGGTAGGTTTGGTCAGCATAGGGGTCTCAATCTCCAGAAAGCCGCTGGCATCCAGAAAATCCCTTACTATCATGGTTATTCTGTGACGAAACATAAGATTTCTCTGCATTTCCGGTCTTCTCAAATCAAGGTACCTGTACTTCAATCTTACAGATTCCGACACCTCGGTATCATCTTCAATATATATGGGTGGTGTTTCCGCATTACTGAGGATTTCAATGTAATCCACCGCAATCTCAATCTTCCCTGTGTCAATATTGGGATTGACAGTATCATCCTCCCGTTTTACCACCGTTCCTTCCACAGCTACCACGTATTCATTACGGATTTTTTCGGCTGTTTTAAAAATTTCCCGGGATTTGTCACTGTCAACAACCACCTGTACTATCCCTGTTCTATCCCTCAGGTCCAGGAAGATTACACCGCCCAAATCCCTGATCCTCTGAACCCAGCCCATTAGAGTAACCTTTTGTCCGGTATGCTCAAGGTCCAGTGTCCCGCACATATGGGTCCTTTTTGATGTATGCATATTAATTCCTCCCCTTCTTCTGCAAGATGGTCTCTCTAATCTCTCCCACATCCAGAGCAACCTTCAGTTCTTCTCCGGTTCTCATATCTTTAAGATAACCGGAACCGTTCTTTATTTCTTCATCTCCCAGTACCAGGGTATATCTGGCATTCATCTTGTCCGCGTACTTCATCTGCGCCCTCAGACTCCTGTTAAGGTGGTCGCATTCCGCACTTATGCCCGATACCCTCAAACGGTATACCATTTCAAGGGCCTTGCTGCCGGCATCTTCTCCAATGTTCACCACATATATGTCCATATTCTCCGGCCTGGCTATGTCTATCCCCTGACTCTCCAGAGTAAGAATAAGTCTCTCAATTCCCAGTCCGAAACCAATCCCGGGGGTATCCGGTCCTCCGCATTCCTCAACAAGCCCGTCGTATCTTCCTCCACCGCATACCGTACCCTGCGCTCCAATATCCTTTGATACAAACTCAAAGGCGGTCTTGGTATAATAATCCAGACCCCTTACTATTTTCGGGTCTACCATATATTCTATATCCAGCAGGTCCAGGTTCTGCTTGAGACGATCGAAATGCCGGCTGCATTCGTCACAGAGATTGTCCAGCATCAGGGGTACATCCTCCAGGACCTTCTGACATCCTTCTTCCTTACAGTCAATAATCCTGAGGGGATTTAGGTCGAATCGGGTGTTACAGGTCTGGCAGAGTTTGGGCAGCCTCTCCCGAAGATAATCCTTAAGCTTCCTGTTATACTCTTTCCTGCATTCCGGGCACCCTACGCTGTTTATACGCAGTTCCAGACCCTTAAGCCCCAGTTTCTCAAAAAATACCGCAGCAACGGCAATCACTTCCGCATCCACCGATGCTTCCTCAGAACCGAGAACTTCAATGCCGAACTGGTGAAATGCCCTTAATCTGCCGGACTGGGGACGTTCATACCTGAAGCAGGGGGTTATATAGTAGAGTTTGATAGGCTGGGCCTCGGCATACATCCTGTGGTCTATGTATGACCTCACCACCGGTGCCGTTCCCTCCGGCTTTAGGGTAATACTCCTCCCGCCCCTGTCCTCAAAGGTATACATCTCTTTCTGAACTATATCAGTGGTTTCTCCCACACCTCTCTGGAACAGCTCGGTATGCTCAAACAACGGGGTCCTGATTTCGCCGTAGCCGAAATTCCTGCATACTTTCCTGAACATATCTTCAACATACAGCCATTTATGCACTTCGCCAGGCAGCACATCCCGGGTTCCTCTGGGCGCTTTTGCAATCATCATTCATCCTCCTTTTCTATATAATAACCGGGGTTGCAAATCAATCCCTCATAGAAATTTCATTTTATCCGACGGCGGCCGCCGCTCGTCGCTAATACCCCCGTCCTGTCTGAGGTCAGGGGACACACCTGCTGAAGTCCCGGTATTCCTCTCAGAGGTCAGTGGACAGGAATGTCCCCAGCTAAAGATAAGTGCGGCGCTATACCCCTGGATAACGGTTTGTAAAACCCCCCTGAAGCTTAGAAACCGGTTCCTATTTAAATAGATAGCGGTGAAAAAGTAAAAAAGCCCCCAAACGGTATACCAAATACCTTCAGGGACGGGACAGTATCCCGCGGTGCCACCCTGCTTGAATAATATTATTCCTCTTGATGGTTGTAACGCTGCCAGCGTCCCGGTCAATGCAATATCAACCGGAAAAACTCCGAGGTGTCTTTCACCGGTCACGGACGTGGAAGGGCTTTCAATCGTGGCCCTTCTTCCCTGTACGCCGGTTCTCCGGCTACTCTTCCCCATCATCGCCCAAAACTAGATTGTTTCGTAATTATTATAGTTTAAGGCCCTTGTTGTGTCAACCGTTCCGCAGTGTGTCGATACCCCGGACCTTCTTTTCTATCACCTCGTCCAGTCTGTTTATGTAATAATACAGGTCCTTTATGTTGGCCAGCCTCTCATGCCTGTCTTCTTTCAAAAACACCAGTTTGGACACAGCACCGGCTCCCAGACCTATGATTGTCTGTTTTTCCTCCATAATCTGCATGTTGTATATCCCTTCATACCCTGGCAGACTGTACCCCACGTTCTCCAGGTTGCCCACCATATACTTCTGCCTGTACAGATAATAGGGATGCATCCCCATATGGCGCACGTAGGAGGTAGCCAGTTCCAGCATCTCCTCCACTTCCTGCTCCGACACCTGCTCCGGATTGCCTCCTTCCGCCCTCAAGCGGGAAGCCCTTTTCACTGCAAGGGTATGTATTGTTACCCCCTCCGGCTTTAGTTCGCATATACTTTCCATGGTATTCCTGACCATATCCGGATTTTCTCCCGGCAGGCCCATAATAACATCCATATTGATATTATTATGGCCTGCACTTCTGGCGGCATTAAAAGCCTCCACAACATCCCCGGGGGTATGCCTTCTGCCTATTTTTTTCAATGTGACAGCATTCATTGACTGGGGGTTTATGCCTATCCGGGTCACCCCCATCTTCTTCATCAATTCCAGCTTGTCCCGGTCGAGGGTGTCTGGTCTTCCTGCTTCCACCGTGAATTCCAGGGTATCACCTGAGACAAAATACTCGTTTGCCCTGTCCAATAAAAGGCGCAGCTGGTCATTATTCAGGGAAGTGGGGGTGCCGCCCCCGATATATACTGTCTGACAGGAATATCCCCCCTCCCTCAATTTGAGGTAAACCGCCTTCATTTCCTTTATCAGGCTGTACAGGTAATCATCCGACAGGTGTCCCCATCTGCCCGTCTCGTTGGAGGGGAAGGAACAATAGGAACAGCGGGTGGGGCAGAAAGGTATGCTTATATATATGCTTATCTTCTTATCGTCATAAGGCAGTATGTATTTCCTTTCCCTGAGCGATATGTCAATAATCAGCTCCGCCTTTTGCGGAGCCAGCCTGTAAAAATCCGTAAGCTCTCTTTTTATATGGCTGGCAGGGTATCCTTCATCAAGCAGCCGGTGAACAATCTTGACAGGCCTTATTCCCGAAAGAATACCCCAGGGCAGTCCTTTGCCGAAGAATTTCTCCGCCGCCAGAAGTACACTATGCTTTACCATGCGCTTGTAGTGTTTTCCCCTTTCGGATGCATCTCCTTCAACCGGTTGGAATCTGGCGGTTTCCTCTGTCCCTTTATTTCCGTCCGAAATGACACAGTCTGATATGATTACTCCGGGCTTTATTTGAAGTCTGCTCTCCACAAAAAGGCCCCGGCCATCTGCCGGAACCTTTTTGTCTACAAATTCAACCTTTTGACCTCCGCAAAAATGTTTTAGAATATCAGCCACTTCATACCGATAATCATGTCCGGAAATATAAACTTCACACACGTTAAACATCCTTTTCTGCTTCTCTCCTGATCCACTCAATCACCTTGTCGCTCACTCCCAGTTCCCTGGCTATTTCGCCTTCGGTCATCCCCTCGCCCAGCATACCCATCAGGTCATGAAAATCCATGTCATTCAGCAACCTGCTGGCATTGGCCTTTACATACCTGTCCAACCCTTTCATCATATACCTCCCGGAGCATTTTTCTTATATTTTAACCATATACCCCGGGGTTATACCGATAATCCATCATCTCAGAAAAGGATTCCCGTTCCTTTCCCGGCCGATTGTCGTAGCAGGACCATGTCCGGGGTAAACAGGCATTTCATCGGCAAGGCCCATGAGTTTTGATTTTATTGAGCTGATAAGCGTATCGTAATTTCCCCCCGGCAGGTCGGTTCTCCCTATAGAACCGGCAAACAGGGTATCGCCACAGATCAATACACTGTCGTCTATGACTGCACATATACCTCCCCTGGTATGCCCGGGGGTATGCAGGATTTTCAGTGCCAGATGCCCCACTTCCAGCTGCTGACCGTCCTCAAGCAGTATATCCGGATGAACGGCCTTGCTGTTCTCTCCCGCAAGGGAGGAAAGACTCTTCCCGGGATTTACAAGCATATCGCTGTCATTATTATGGATGGCCACCCGGGCTCCAGTCTCATCCCTGATTTCCGCCAGAGCCCCTATATGGTCAAAATGCCCGTGGGTAAGGATAATATATTTTATTCTCAGGTTGTGCTTCTTCAGCTTTTCCAGTATAGCCGGGGCATCTCCCCCCGGGTCGAACACAACTCCCTCCAAGGTATCATCACAACCTACAATATAACAGTTGGTAGCATATACACTAACAGGGATCCTGTCAAAAATCACATTACATCCCTCCTAGAAAATCTTTTGGCTGTCCACCAGGATTGTAACAGGACCATCATTTGTCAATGCAACATCCATATGGGCCTGGAAAACCCCGGTCTCAGCTTTTATGCCCTTTGACCGGCATATATCCACAAAATATAAATACAGTTCCTCCGCCTTATCGGGGGGTGCCGCTTCCACGAAGCTGGGTCTCCTTCCCTTTCTGCAGTCAGCATAAAGGGTGAACTGGGATACAACCAGCAGTTGGCCTCCCACGTCCATAAGGGAGAGATTCATCTTGCCCTCACTGTCTTCGAAGACGCGCAGATTACATATTTTATCGGCCAGGTACTCTGCATCTTCCTTTCGGTCTCCCTGCCTTACACCGAGAAGTACTACAAATCCTCCTTCAATTTGACCGGCCTTCCGCCCTTCTACCGTTACCCTCGCTGCTGATACTCTCTGTACTACCGCCCGCAAATTAAAACCTCCCTGTTACCTTTTTGTCCTGTATACTTCAGCCACACTTTCCACAGTCTTCAGTCTCCTGATGATCTGCTGCAATTCGCCTGTATCGGTTATGGACAGGGTGACATTTATCACCGCTGTATGGTCCCGGTTTGCCCTGGCATTTATTGCCCGCACAGGCACCTTCCTTTCGGAGAATATGGTAGTGATATCCGAAATAAGACCGTCCCTGTCGTAAGCCTTTATTTGCAGGTCCGCAAGATAAGATACGGCCTTACTTTCATCAGTATCCCATTCCACTTCTATTAACCGGTTGGCATCGTCCAGCTGCTCACTGATATTGGGGCAGTCCATCCTGTGGACCGAAACCCCCCTGCCCCGGGTAATGTACCCGATAATCTCATCGCCGGGAACAGGGTTGCAGCATTTGGAAAACCTCACCATAATGTTTGAAATCCCTTTAACCTTTACACCGGTTTGCTGGTCAAATACCGACCTTTTGACCCGGGTATCCTCAAAGGACTGAACAGGCTCTTCTTTCTTTTCTTCCTCGACCTTTTGTTTTCTCAATTCTTCTTTCAGCCTGCTTAAGACCTGGTGGGTTGTAATTCCCCTGTACCCGATGGCAGCATATATATCATCAATATTATTAAAATTGAACTTTTTCAGGACTTTATCCATCCATTGAGTACGCAGTATATCAGACGGAACAAGACCCTGTCTCCTGATCTCTTTTTCCAGCAATTCCTTGCCTTTTTCAATATTCTCGTCCCGCTTTTCCTTCTTGAACCACTGTCTGATCTTGTTCCGCGCTGCAGAACTCTTTACAATCTTCAGCCAGTCCCTGCTGGGACCCGGAGTGCTGGGCGAAGTGAGTATCTCTACAATGTCCCCGTTTTTCAGTTTGTATTCCAGGGAAACAATTTTACCGTTGACCTTTGCCCCTACGCATCGATTTCCAACAGCACTGTGTATCTTGTATGCAAAGTCAATAGGGGTTGACCCGTTGGGAAGGTCAATTACCTCCCCTTTAGGAGTGAAAACAAACACTTCGTCAGTAAACAGGTCCACCTTTAAGGCTTCCATAAATTCCCTGGGATCCTTCATGTCCCTGTGCCACTCCAGCAACTGTCTGAGCCAGGTCAGCTTTTTGTCAAAATCGTCCTGATCTCTCCTGTTCTCTTTATACATCCAGTGAGCCGCAATACCATATTCAGAGATCCTGTGCATTTCCCAGGTTCTGATCTGTATTTCCACAGGCTCCCCCCGGCTTCCGATAACAGTAGTATGGAGGGACTGGTACATGTTCGGTTTGGGCATTGCTATATAGTCCTTGAACCTGCCGGGAATAGGCTTCCACATGGCATGTACTATTCCCAGGGCACCGTAACAGTCCTTGATGGTATCGACAATTATCCTTACCGCTGTTAGGTCAAATATCTGGTCAAAATCTTTTTGCTGGTATACCATTTTTTTATAAATACTGTAAAAGTGTTTGGGTCTCCCTTCTATTTTTGCTGATATGTTTGCCTCATCAAGCTTGTTCCTCAGTTCGCTGATAACCTCTTTAATGTATTCTTCCCGCTCCAGCCTCTTTTTGGCAACCCTTTCCACCAGTTCATAATACCCTTTGGGATCCATATACCTCAGAGCCAGGTCTTCCAGTTCCCATTTAATCTTGGACATACCAAGCCTGTGGGCTATTGGAGCGTATATCTCAAGTGTTTCCTGGGCTTTTTCCTTCCTCTTACTTTCGGACATATAGCCCAGCGTACGCATATTATGAACCCTGTCCGCCAGTTTAATGAGAATAACCCTTATATCCCTGGCCATTGCTACAAACATTTTTCTCAAGTTCTCCGCCTGTTCCTCTTCCTTGCTCTTGTATTCCAGTTTGCCCAGCTTTGTAACCCCGTCTACCAGTTGGGCAATTTCTCCGCCGAATTCTTTTTCCAGGTCCTTTATGCTGAAGGGCGTGTCTTCTATGACATCATGGAGCAGCCCGGCTACTATGGTAGTAAGGTCCAGTTCCAGTTCCGCCAGGAGCATGGCAACATGGACAGGATGGTTTATATAGGGGTCTCCTGAAATCCTTGTCTGGTCCTGGTGGGCCTGCTGGGCAAAGTTATAGGCCTTTATCACCAGTTTCAGGTCCATGTCGGGATTGTACTGTTCAATTTTATTTACCAGTTTTTCAATCATGTTTTCCACCTGCTGTTTTCAGACATTGAAATGAAGTGATAACCTGTTCCCCTGTTTTCCTGACCTGCATCAAAACATTAACATTATTATATATCAACCGAATACTTTTTTACAGTATCAGACCATTCAGCAGCCACTACAATAAATTCTTTCAGCGAACTGTAAGGCTGTGCCTTCTGAATATCAGCTTTCTCCCGGGGTGCCGGCTGCAAGACCAGGTAACAGCTTTCTGTCCCGATTAAACCGCAGTATCTTAAGGTATCAATTGCCCTTATAACGGTTATGGGCATATGGCCCCTTCTCCTCATCTCATAAAGACAATGGTAAAAATTCACCCTCTTGTTCTCACTGATAAAAAGATACACCTGTTCAAAAACTTCCCTGTGAGGCAGCAAAGCCTCAAACTCATTATCCGCCCTCCCGTTACTGCCATCTGTAAGCAATATTTTCGGAACCCCGCCTATTTTCTGCATCCTTCTCATCTGTCCGGGCAGGGCCGATCCCCGGGATACAAGTAGCTTCCCCTTGCATTTTTCCATATTGTCAAATATTGTGGGATTAATCACCAGATAATTTTTGCCTTCACTGTAGCTTTTCAGTTCTCCGAAACATATCCGTGCATTATCATGCAGCGATAGAAGAGAAATCAGGGTTGAAGTTTCCCTGAAACCATTGGCTATCAAAATATTTCCGGTACTGCTTCTGAACAGACGGGATATGTAATCGAATCTGTCATCTGTCCTCTTTTGCTCAAACTCTTTTAACAGGCTTGCATCCCCTTCTCTTCCCTCTTTATTTTCTTTTTCAATCAATCTGTTAAGACTGGCATAGTATTGGGTCAGAAATTCCACATTCTCTTCAATTTTCTTCATATCTTTTATATTGAATTGCAGTACATTTTTGCCCATCCATGTATTCATCGCCGGAACAAAAACAATATCCGCATTCATTCCGGCAACAGGCACCGGCCTTTCTCCCCATCCGAATAATATTGCGTCCGTATTCCCTTCTTTTGACTGAAGGACAAGTTTAAGATGGGATTTATTCTGCCCTACTTTGCGGGCTTCAATAACTTTGACCCCTCTTTTAACAAAAAGGGGCTCAGGATTCCCCAAACCGAATGGCTGAAGGAATCCAAGGTGCTCCACATCTTCAGAGGTCACCTGAAAATCGGTCAGGTCACCCTCCACCCTTATTACCGGTCTTGTCTCCAGGTCCCGCATAAACTCTCCGGCTATCCTGTCTATTTCCCGGGTAAATCCTTCCAGCTTTTCAACGTCCAGCGCCAGTCCCGCTGCCTGCTTATGACCGCCAAAACGATTATAGTAATGTTTGCACTGCGACAGCAAAGCATAGATGTCAAGGCCGGGAATACTCCTGGCAGAACCCCGGGCTTCCCCTTCCTCAATACAGAAAACAACCGACGGCTTATTATATTTTTCTGTTATTCTGGAAGCTACTATTCCCACTACTCCGGGATGCCATTCCTCCGATGCTGCCACCAGTATATTTTTGCCCTTCTCCTGCTTCACTGCTGCGACAACCTGATGCAGTATGTTCTTTTCGATGGTCTGTCTTTCCCTGTTATTCTCATCCAGAACTCTGGCAATATCCACAGCAAGGCTGTAATCATCCGTTAAAAGCAGTTCCACTCCTTTGCGGGCACTGCAAAGCCTCCCGGCAGCATTTATACGGGGTGCCAGCATGAATGCCAGATGCCAGGTGTTTATCTCATTAATGTCCAGTCCGGAAACCTCTATCAGGGCTTTTAACCCTTTGCTGCGTGTACTCTTCAGGACATCCAGCCCTTCTTTCACAATAACCCGGTTATCCCCCGTCAGGGGAACCAGGTCTGCCACGGTACCCAGGGCCACCATATCCATCAGGGAATGGATCTGGCAGTCTTTACCCGAATGCCCTTCAAGGGCCTGACACAGGTTATAGGCAACCCCTACCCCTGCCAGTTCCCTGAAGGAAAACCTGCTGTCCTCTCGCTTGGGATTAATTACAGCCAGGGCAGGGGGCAGTTCATCAGGACACTGGTGATGGTCGGTGACTATGATATCCATACCCAGCGAGTTTCCGTATTCCACCTCTTCATGGGATGCAATACCACAATCCACTGTAATCAAAAGGGCTGCTCCCTTATCATGTATCTCGTCCAGGGCCGGTTTGTTAAGACCGTAACCCTCATCCATCCGGCCAGGTATATAATAAAAGGCATCGGCTCCCATACACGACAGGACCTTGATCATCACTGCTACTGATGTAATTCCGTCCACATCATAGTCACCATAAATGCATATCTTTTGTCCCCTCTCTATGGCCTCTTCTATCCTCTCAACCGCCTTACGCATATCGGGCAACTGAAAAGGGTCCCCCAGGTCATCCATATCCGTATAAATAAAATTTCTGGCCTTCTCGGCATTATCAATACCCCTGTTTACAAGGGCCATTGCAAGAAGGGGAGAAACGCCCAGACGCCCGGACAGTTCATTTACCTTTTTTTCATCAGTACAACCGCATATCCATTTCTTGCTGTGAAGCATGTAAGCATCCTCCGAGTTTTGCTATATTCCATTATAATCTATTATTTTCCCCCTATCAATCCGGACAGGCAGGATAACGGTTATTTAATCCTGACGCCGGTCAGGGAATACATACAAATAATCGAAGTAAAAAAGCGGCATCGCATAGCGATCTTCCGCTTTTAACAGGTATACAATCTAGCTCCCCCTTAGTCCGCTTCAGGGCTGTCTTCTTCCCTTTCCTCTTCCTCAGCCGCAATACCCAGCTTTTTTCTCAATTCGACTATCTCTTTATCCTTTTCAACAAGCCGGTGTTCCAGTTCTTCTATAAGTTTTCCTTTGCCTTCCAGACTTTCTTCCTTCTCCTTTACGCTTTCTTCTGTCTGGGCAAGTTTGGTCTCCAGTTCTTCCATACGGCTTTCCAGTTTTCTGGCCTTGCCTTTGGCATCCCTCAACTGAAAACCGGACTTGATTTGTCTGAATATCCCCAGAAATCCTAAGATAGCCGCTCCGGCAAAGGCGGATATGAGTATAATGAGTGCAAGGGATATCTCAAACTCTTCAAACATAAAATCCACCGTTACAGGCTGAGCGTTGATAATGGCAAACATGGCCACTATCACTGAAAAGAGCAGGGCCAGGATATATGTCAGCTGCATATTGTCACCTCCGGGCGATATAATAAAAAGATATATAACATATTCTATGGACAGCAAAAAACTCCTTCTAATAACGAATAATAATGAACCAGAAAAAGGCGGAATATTTCCGCCTTATGCCCGTCTTGGTCTGGTTTTTTCCCTTGTCTTCCACAGGGCCCATATGGTACTGGCTATAAAGATGGACGAGTAAGTCCCGCTTATTATCCCTACGATGAGCGGGAGGGCAAAATCTTTGATAGCCTCAACCCCCAGCAGATAGATCATGGATATGGTAAACAGAGTGGTAAGAGACGTATTGATTGAACGGACCATTGTCTGGCTGACACTGATATTTACCACATCTGCCCAGGACTGTTTTTTCATATAACCTATATTCTCCCTTACCCTGTCAAATACAACTATGGTATCGTTTATGGAATAACCCACTATGGTGAGCATGGCAGCAATAAAGGGAGTATTCACCGGTATTCTCAATACCGCATATACTGCCAGTACAATCAGGACATCATGCAGCAGCGCCAGTATGGCTGCTATGCCAAACTTGAATTCAAACCGGAAGGTGATATATATCAGCATGCCTATTCCCGCAATAATAAGGGAAATAACTGCCTTTCTCTTTAATTCGTCCCCTATGACAGGACCTATTTTCTGTATAGATACAAGGTCCTCCGGTTTTAAGTCATATTTCTCACTGAACTCTGCAAAAAGTTTTCCTCTATCCTCATCCGAAAGCTCATGTTTTGTCTTTATCTGTACCTGGGTTTTCTGTTCCCCCGCAAACGTAATTGCCGCCTCCGGGTCATATTTGTCGGTTATTTCTCTTATCTCGGCAGTGTTGAAGGTTTTACCCAGCTCTATCTGTACTATGGTGCCGCCGGTAAAATCTATACCGAGATTGAGTCCCCACGCCACAATGAAAAACAATCCCAGAAGGATTATCACTCCCGATATTCCAAACCACAGCTTATTCTTTTCAACTATCCTGAATTCTTTCATCTGGTGCCGCCTCCTTTATTCAGGCCGAACATCACAGGGCTTTTGGTGATGTTCATCCCTACGACCAGCTTGAGCAATAACCTTGTGACAACAACAGCCGTGAACATACTCAAGAGAATACCTATTGAAAGTGTAACTGCAAAGCCTTTTATGGCGCCGGAACCGAAATAAAAAAGGACCGCTGCGGCAATGAGCGTGGTAACGTTGGCATCCAGGATGGTCCTGAAGGCCCTTGAAAAACCTGCATTAATGCTGGCTCGCAAGCTCTTGCCGTTCCTCATCTCCTCCTTCAGTCTCTCAAAGATTATTACATTGGCATCCACCGCCATGCCGATGGAAAGGATCAGACCCGCAATACCCGGCAGGGTAAGGGTCGCATTGATGGACACCAGTACGGCCAGTACCAGGATTATATAGACTATCAGGGCCAGCCCCGATACCAGTCCCGGAAGCCTATAAAAGAGCATCATGAATAGAATAACCAGCAGTATCCCTATAAATCCGGCCTTGACGCTTTTGACCAGGGAATTCGCCCCCAGACTGGGGCCCATATACATAATATCCACGGCTTCCATATCCACAGGCAGTGCCCCGGCTTTAATCAGGGTAGCCAGGTTCCCTGCATCTTCAAGACTTTGCATGCCGGTAATAACCGCTTTCCCGTTGGTAATATGGGCGCTTACTTCAGGTGCGGATATTATATTTTCATCCAGTTTAATGACTATAGCCCTTTCAGGCTGATAAACACCGGCTCGATCGGGAATTTCCATTATTTCTCCTGTAACACGGTCAAAGGCCTTCGCCCCTTCCCCGTCCAGTTCCAGGGAAACCACCGGTTCTCTCATGCCGTTTCTTTCTTCATATATGGCTTCAGCCTTCTTCACATTGTCTCCCGTAAGGATTTCTTTCCCTTCGGCATCTACAAATTTAAGCTGAGCGGTTTTCCCGATGATTTCTATTGCTTTCTGACTGTCGGTGATATCAGGAAGCTCAACCCGTATCCTGTTCTTCCCCTGCTTTGCTATGACAGGCTCGCTGACCCCCAGGCCATCCACCCTTCGCCGTATGGTAGCCATTGCCCTGTCCATCATATCATCGGTAACCGTTTCTCCCGGTTCGGGCTTTGCCTCAAGGACTACGTATACCCCGCCTCTCAGGTCCAGTCCGTACTTAATGGCATCTTTAAAAGGTATAACCTGATAGCTTCCTATATTGGTGCCGTAAGTAAAACTATAGGCAGTGAGGCCAATTATAAGAACCACAATTACAAATATTAGCGTTCTCTTTAGGTTCATTCCTTTTTTTCCTCCCCTTATCATCGGTTCACAACAACAATTATATTACTATCTATCTTTACAGTCAATTTTATCCCGTGGCTACCCGCTGCTAATGCCCCCGTCCTGTCAGAGGTCAGGGAACAGGAATGTCCCCATCGGAATATCCCGGCTAAAGATAAGCGGCCTGCACCCCTGGATAACGGATTCTAAGCTTCAGGCGGGGTTAAAACCCCACCTGAAGCTTAGAGTCCTGTTTATACTCAACAGTCCGGTCCGCATAATGAATGGCGATTTTTCTGTTGGACTTTATTTCTTCTTCTGTCACTTCCCTGACTACCTTTCCCGGTGCGCCCAGCACAAGGGAATTGGGCGGGATTTTTTTGCCCCGGTTAACAACAGTACCGGTTCCTATAATTGTATTTTCACCAATTTCCGCTCCATCCATTACAATAGCACCCATGCCTATCAGGCAGTTGTCCCCTATCGTACAGCCGTGCAGAATTGCACCGTGTCCTACGGTTATATAATCCCCCAGTACGGTGGGATGATTGCTGTCACAGTGAATAACGCACCTGTCCTGGATATTGGTATATTTCCCGATAACGATTTTGTTCACATCCGCCCTGGCCACAGTACCAAACCACAGGCTGGAATATTCCCCCATAGTAAAATCCCCTATGACATCCACGCTCTCGGAAATATATGCAGTTGGATGAAATTCCGGTTTCCTGCCTTTATACTGTTTTATCATTTTGCTCCTCCTTCAACATTCTTATCACCTGTACGGCTATTGCACATTCCAGCCGTTTTTTCTCCATTTCGCATCCCACCTTATAACAGGCATTGAGGTCGCCAAAAAACTTGTATGAATTGGCATGACACCCTCCGCTGCAGTAAAACCTGGCCCAGCACTGACCGCAATTTTCCTTGTTGTATACGTGAACACCCTTAAATCTCTCCGATATGCCCCTGTCCAGTTTCTTTTCGAATACATTGCCCATTATAAAATCTTTATCACCTACAAACTGGTGGCAGGGATAGATATCTCCCTCCGGTGTCACGGCCAGGTACTGGTTCCCCGCACTGCATCCGGTTAGTCTTCTCGCAACACAGGGTCCCTGCCTTAAACTTACCTTGAAATGATAAAACTCAAATTCCTCCGGTGTACCCAGCCTCCTGCAATATTCATGGAACAGCCTGTCATATTCCTGTTTTATCGCTTCCAGGTCTTCTTCCCGGATGGAATAATAATTATCTTCCCTTTCAACAACAGGCTCCACAGATATACTCTTAAATCCCAGGTCTGCCATATGCATAACATCTTTGCTGAAATCCAGGTTGCACCTGGTGAAAGTTCCCCGCACAAAATACATCCTGTCGCCTCTTCGGTCAACAGCTCTGCGGATTTTATCCACAATCATGTCATAGGTACCTGTCCCGTCAGCCAGGCGCCTCATCCTGTCATTAACCTCCCGTCGGCCGTCCAGGCTTAACACCACATTGTACATATTCTGATTGATAAAGTCTGTTATGCTGTCATCCAGCAGCAGGCCATTGGTGGTTATGGTATATCTCAGCTTTTTCCCGGTATTCTTTGCCCTTTGATTTCCGTACTCCACCACCGCCTGTACCACTTCAAAGTTCATCAGGGGCTCCCCGCCGAAAAAATCAATCTCCAGTACCCGGCGGTCCCCCGACCTCTCAATTAAAAAATCCACTGCTCTGAAAGCGATATCCTTATCCATCAGCCTTCGAGTTCCCTTGAAATGGCCCTGCGAAGCAAAACAGTACTTACACTGCATATTGCAGTCATGGGCCACATTGAGACACAGGGATTTGACCACACCGCTTCCAGTAACCTGTTCGGCCAGGTCGCGGTATCTGTCTTCACTGAACAACAGGCCTTTCCCCTCCAGTTCCCTGATTTCTTCAAGGCCTTCTTCTATTTCCTCGGTTTTATATCTGCCTCCAAGCTTATCCATGATTTGCCCGCAATCCGCTTCGGGATAATAATCCAGGATATCAAATACCAGCCTGTCCACTACATGAACAGCTCCGCTGTTCACATCCAGCACTATGGGAATATCTTTCTTAATGAATTTGTGTATTCTTGACATGTATAATCCTCCAGACCACCCGGCAGCAGCCCGGGTATATATACGGTATTCACCTGTCTATTTCTTTATCCTATACGACAAAAAAAGCAGCCAGGCTGCTTTTTATTGGTTATCCTTTTCACACTCCTGATTTCCTACTGTACACGAAGTTTTGCATGCAGACTGACAGGAAGCCTGGCACTCTCCGCATCCGCCTTTTTCCACCGACTTAACAAGGGTGGCTTCGTTTATGGTTTTAATATGTTTCATCGTTATACGCCTCCTGACCCTATGTATTTCCTATAAGATTATAGCATAATGTATTATGTATTTAAAGCCATTTTGGTCTACTTTATCAGATTTATACCTATCATTCCCCCTATTGCTCCCACCACAATGCCAAGCAGTATCTTTGCGGCAGCATATTTATCAAAGGTGAATCCGTCAACTGCTATCCAGCTGATCAGCAAAAAAACCACCATGTATAGCACACCTGTAATTATACCATAAAGCCATCCCCTGTAGCGCGATTTCATGGCTGCGGTTGCCCCTGTTATGACAAGACCGGTAATGATAATAATCTGTGTAATCAGTGGAACAACATTCTCCGACAGGCTGGTAAAAGTAATCAGCAGCGCCAGAATTAGAAAACATATGAGTGAGAAGATATATCCAATCATTACCGACTTCAGCATAATGGACACCCTTAGTCTGTTGTCGCCGTGATTTCCCTTCATCAGAATCCCTCCAAATATTATTCTTACTGCAAATTTATGCTTTAGTACGGTTTTTATTACTACTTTATACATTTGTATGCATTCTGTATCAGTAATACCATCTACCGTCACCATTATGTCAGGCGTAATACTGGTACAAAAATCAAACAAGACACTGCTCCAAACAATGAATAGAACAAAGGAATAGCATGGCCGGACGCACGTAAAAATATAAAGCCTCTGCCCCTGCAGAGGTTTTATATTTCTTAAACATTTTTGTTAGCTGTTTATATGCCGAGCTTATAGTTTCAGCTTATTCTGCCTCCTGTTGGTTTGTTACGCTGGCTACTCCCCATCTCATAAACTTCAGCTTGGTTTTGTCTGCCCCGACTTCAACGGTAAGGACATCTTCTTTAATAGCGGTTATTTTACCAACTACACCACCTATGGTGATTATTTCATCTCCTACTCTCAGGTTTTCCCTCATTTCCTTTATCCTCTTCTCTTTCTTCCTTTGAGGAGCTATCAACAGAAAATAAAATACAACCAGTAACAGTATAGGAAAACCAAACTGCTGAATAAATTGCACCTGTATTCCTCCTTTGTCTTAATTTACCCTAATACTAATTCGCCAAAAACCTCTCAATTCCTTTTAATCTCCAGATTTTTTTGCAGAGTAACCGTACCTTTCAAAAAAATCCTCCTTTAATTCAGGCAGACTGTCATTCATTATCGCTTCTCTTATTTTTCCCATAAGACCAATGGTAAAATACAAATTGTGATAGGTAATCAATCTCAAACCCAAAATTTCATCTGCCTTCAAAAGATGTCTTATATAGGCTTTGGAATAGTTTTTACACGTATAACAGCCACAGTCCGGGTCCAAAGGAGAAAAGTCCTCCGCATATGCCGCGTTTCGCACCACAACCCTTCCCCTGCCGGTCATTGCAGTACCGTTTCTTGCTATCCTGGTCTGCAGTACACAATCAAACATATCTATCCCCCGGATAACACCTT
Organism: Clostridium thermobutyricum; assembly: GCA_016842005.1. Taxonomy (GTDB): domain Bacteria; phylum Bacillota; class Clostridia; order Ch29; family Ch29; genus JAENYD01. Next base: position 95,303 of record JAENYD010000006.1, read on the forward strand.
CAATAAGACAGTCAGGACTTCCCACCCCCATCAGGTATCTGGGCTTCCCCCGGGGCAGCAGGGGTACGGTTACATCCAGCATCCTGTACATAATATCCTTGGGCTCTCCCACACTCAGCCCTCCTATGGCATACCCCGGAAAATCCAGAGATGTAATCTGGCGTGCACTTTCTCTGCGCAGGTCCTCATATGTAACACCCTGTACTATACCGAAAAGGGCCTGCCTGTCCGTATTCTCATGGGCTTTTTTACATCTCTCCGCCCACCGGGCAGTCATGTCCGCAGATTTTCTGGCATAATTGTAATCACAGGGATAAGGGGCACATTCGTCAAAAGCCATTATGATGTCTGCTCCCAGCGCATTCTGTATTTCCACAGCCTTTTCCGGGGAAATAAAATGCCGGGAACCATCAATGTGGGAACGAAAATGAACCCCGTCCTCTTCGATGTCCCGCAGGCCGCTGAGGCTGAAAACCTGGAAGCCCCCGCTGTCTGTCAGAATTGCCCGGTCCCAGTTCATAAACCCGTGCAAACCGCCGGCTTTTTCCACCACCCGGTGTCCGGGACGCATATACAGGTGATAAGTGTTGCTGAGGATAATCCCGGCCCCCATTTTTTTCAGTTCTTCCGGTGTCATGGTTTTAACCGTGGCCTGAGTCCCTACGGGCATAAACACAGGCGTGTCAATTATACCATGGGGTGTAGACAATCTGCCTGCCCTGGCCCCTGTTCTCTTGCATTCCTTTATTACTTCAAACGTAATAGCCATTGTTTCCTCCTGTGAGTTTCCGCAACATGCGAATTAGCCTTCCATCATCCTTAAACTATCAGCATTGCGTCCCCAAAACTGAAAAATCTATACTTTTCCCTGACTGCAGCGCTGTATGCCTCCATGATTTTATCCCTTCCGGCAAATGCACTGACAAGCATAATAAGTGTTGATTCGGGCAGATGGAAATTGGTTATCAGGGCATCCACCACTTTAAACCTGTAACCGGGGTATATAAATATATCGGTCCACCCCTCCCCTTCATTCACCCTGCCGTCATCCCGGGACACCGTTTCCAGGGTTCTGCAGGCTGTAGTCCCTGCTGCAAAGACTTTCCCCTTTTTTTCAATAACACTGTTTATGACCGCCGCAGCGGATTTTTCAATCCTGTAATACTCGGAATGCATCCGGTGGTCTTCCACCATATCCGTCTTAACGGGACGAAATGTCCCCAGACCCACATGCAGAGTTATATAGACCAGTTTTACGCCTTTCTTCTCTATCTTATCCAGAAGGTCCCCGGTAAAATGCAGACCGGCAGTGGGGGCTGCTGCCGACCCCTTTTCCCTGGAGTAAACGGTCTGGTATCTTTCGGCGTCTTCCAGTTCTTCTCTGATATAAGGAGGCAAGGGCACATTACCCAGCCTGTCCAGCAGCTGTTCAAAAACACCGTCATATTCAAACCTGACAATCCTGCCTCCGGCAGGAGTGCTTTCAAGCACTTCGGCTGTCAATTCCCCCTCCCCGAATACAAACTTTCTACCCGTCCTGGCCCTTTTACCGGGCTTCACCAGCACTTCCCATCTGTCCCTGTCCAGCCGCTTCAATAATACAAATTCAATTTTGCCGCCTGTATTCATTTTCCGCCCAATCAAACGGGCAGGGATTACCCGGGTGTCGTTAAGCACCAGGCAATCCCCTGGCTGAAAATAATCAATAACTTCTTTAAAAATTCTATGGTCTATCTTACCCGAATGACGGTCCAGTACCATCAACCTGGACATATCCCTCCGGGGTAAAGGTCTCTGCGCAATAAGCTCTTCCGGCAGATAATAATCAAAGTCTTTTACCCGCAATTGTGTCAACCCCTTGTCTACTCTACAGTGCATCCCTGGTAATAGTATTGTAGAATATCAACATAACTATACCCTGCTTCCGCCATACCCTTTGCACCCCACTGGCTCATCCCCAGACCGTGTCCCCAGCCTTTTCCGCTGAAAATAAATTTGCTGGGATATTTACTGACCACCGAATAGTCATTGCCATTATAAATCTTCAGTAGATCCGGCCCGTCAGCAAGAGACTTTACCCCGCTTGCAGTAACAGCACAGGCATCTGTACTCCTGACCTTCTGAACAGGCTGCCCGATCTGACCGAGAACAAGTAAGTCAGCATCTGTCTTAACAGTAAACATTGTACTCTTCAGTTCGTCATACCCAAAAACCGCCCTGCTCTTTTCCTTTTCCAGTATGGTACTTCCCCGGGAACCCTGTATAGTCATGGAAAGAGATCTGCCGGCAGGAGTATACTTATCAACCCTGACATCCCGCACAAAGCCTACGTCTATCCCGTGTTCCGCCAGTACAGCCTTTATCTCATCGGGAGTGTATTCTCTCTGCCAGGCATTATGGGGAGAACCTTCAGAAAATTTATCTTCCACCCCTTTTATATAGGGCAGGGAAATACTCCATACATTTTCTGCATTTTCTGTATATCCTCCGCTGCTGGCATGAAAAAATGCTGCAATGGGTCTACCTTCATAAAGTATCACCCTGCCATCGGTCAGGTCCACTGCCATATTGCTGTTCTCTTTTTCCCAGTCGTATCCGCCGTACACCTGGCAGTCTGTAGTTGTACATACATCAAACCCATATTCACTGTGCTTTCCCATATTGACAAGGGCATAATTCCTGGCCGCTACCGCCTGTGCCTTGAGGGCTTCAATATGCCAGTCTGGATCCATTTCCCTCGATACCACACCATAAAGATACTCCTGCATGGAAAGGGTGTTCACTACTGTAATATTTCCCCCTGCGTGTCGCTTGAATTCTATATCCCCCCTGAAATTCCTCCCATCCACGTCAACCAGAGGAATTGTATCTGCCTGTCCCACAGACCTGCCTACCAGAAAGTATTCTTTGCCTTCAAATACAAACAATACCTTTCCTGATTTGTCGTTGACCTGTATCCTGCCCCCGGTGGGATATACGGGATATAAGGCAAAATCATCCCCCAGTATGGACCCCAGTTTATTCATTTCTTGCTTCATTCTGTCAATGGAGGTATACCTTCCTGTCCATATCCGCCAGCCGTTGTCAAAAACAGGATATGCTTCAATACCTTTATCTTTCATTTCTTTAAGAAGCAGTTCGGACTGTTCTTTTCGAGAAAAAGTTCCCAGTATTTGAATGTGATAAGGCCCATAGTAACTGTTTTGGGAATTCCCCACTTCATCGGCCTGTACTTCAATAAAAAGCCCTTTATTCTCCATAAAGAAACTGTCTTTTCTTACAGTAAGTTGCTCAGAATACGGATAAGAAAAGAGCCCTATGAAACTCTCCCCTTCCCTGTAGCCGAATTCCAGTCCGAAAGTCGAGCTGACCCTCACCGCAGCAGGCGCAGTATTATCATACTTCAATCCCACCCGGATACTGTCTGGAATACTCACTTCTGCCTGTATTACTGCAGCACGAAATATAATAAAGACTGTCAGCACAGCCGGCAGTATTTTCCACCTCATGTTAAGAGCCCTCCTGTTGTATAGATATGTATAACTATTCGACAAAAAGGCCCTTATTCCTCTGCCGTGATAAAAAACCATACGCAAAAAAGAAACCCGCTGCTGCGGGCCCATTCTACCGGAAAAGTGCAGTAAATATCTCCTCTGCCATGGAACTTTTCCCTTTATTTCTGTTTTTACCCGATTCGCTATTCTGACGCTTGCCATTGTTCTCTCTCTCTTCATCTTCCCGTTGCTTACCCTTTTCGGGATTGTCTTCGTCATCTACCCATGGCGGTCCCTGCTCATCATTTCCATCTTCATCATTTTTGTCTTCATCGTCTTCATCGTCTTGGTCAAAGGGTTTATCTTTAGACCTTTCATCAATCCTGTCTTTTATCTTTTCACCCATACCGGGATTCTCTTTATCCTTCTTTCCCTGATCCGGGGTTTTATCGTCCCTGCCCCTGTCCTTGTCAGATGCTTCTTCCCTGTTTTGGTTCCCCTCATTATCACGGTCATTTTCCGACTTATTATCCCTCTCATCTTCATCCTTCTTTAACTTCTCTTCCTTGGTTTTTTCCCGCTGCTTTTCCAAAAGCCGGTTCATCTCTTCCCTGGTCTTACGGGCATGTTTTATAATATCTTCCGCATTTCTTCCCTCTTTCTCAAACACCTCTGATATCGAAAGGGATTTCATATCTTCGATATCGATATCCATGCCTTCACTGTTTGCTTCCAGAAGCAGCAACAATTTGCCCGAGGATATGCCTGATTTTTCCGCCTCTGCCCTGATTTCCTTGGTTGCATTAAGGACGTTCACCTGCGCAGGGATATTTTTTTCATCGACTACCTGGTTCACAGCTTCCTCCACTGTTTTCTCAAGGGATGGGTTTTCCTCCCCTTCCATTACCGTTGTTACTATGATATGGTTTTTGTTCTCCTCACTGACATATCCCATTTCATAGGACTTTGAAGTAAAGTATCTTATCCCTTCTTCCAGGTTCTTCCCATTCAATTCAAAACCCTCAAGCACTTTCTGCCCGTCGCTGTTCAAAGCCCTGACGTCAATTATCCTGTCATACCTGTTTATGGTGAATTCCACACCGGGATTGATGTCCAGTTGGACATAGGCATATGCCTTATGACTCATCTCCATTAAATTTACAAAAACCGGTACTAGAAGGAGCAGCACAACAGCAGCGGCAATGGCACCAAACCTGTATACAGAGGATACTCTGGGAACATTGAACTCAATCTCCTGACCCAGCCTGTACTCCCCACCGGAAACCGCCACCTTTTTGAATTCTCCTTCCGGGGTAAGAACTATCAGATTTCTACCGCTTTTTTCGACTACAATACCTTTCTCCATTGTTCTCAACCCCTGTCACCCCCTGATATATAGCCTCGCAAATAACTGTAATCCCCCATCAGCACCAGTGCGATTGCTATGATATATTTCCTGTTTCTTTCCAGAGTTTTCCTGCTTACATTGGATTTCTGCTCCAGTTCCTTCAGAGGGAGCAATCTGTTTTTCATCAGGTAGTGTGTAAGGTCCTGGTCTCCCGCAATCAATCTTGCTACATCCTTCGCCCTGTCCCTGGCATCTTTTTTGCCGGGCGAAATCTTCACAAGCTGGTCAAAGGATATGCCGAATTCTTCCAAGGTCCTGCGATATTCCAGTATTTCATTCTGTATTTCCATTTGCCGGACCTGGTCTCCGAATCTCTTTTCGGACAGTTCATATTCCATGTAGGAGTTTTCGTTCTCCAGGACCGTCATGGGCAGCTCTCTGTATTTCTTTTTGTTTTTCCTGTAGTGGTCAACCAACCGTCTGCGAATGACTGTCCTGGCAAAGGAAAAGAATGATATGCCCCTTGTACTGTCATAACTGTCAATAGCCTCGTTGAATGCCAGCAGGCTGACGCTGAATTCCTCATCCTTGCCCGGATCTATGTACTTGTTTGAATACTCGGAGGCAGTCTTTAATATGAAGGGGGTGTATTGTTCTATGATCCTGTTCCTCTTTTCGGTATTATTCCTGGCTTCTTCCAGGGCAGTCATCAAATTCTCCACACCCGCACCTCGCTTCACTATAATTATTCGTAACTACTGTTGTTTATATGGGGGTAGTTTATTGTGACCCCATAAGCATCACCATGCTAATGACATAATTATCATTACCGGCGCAGGAACAAGTTCAAAAACAGCGTTAACAGCAGACTGATAACAATTGAAGTTACCAGCGGGAAATAGAATGTAAAACTGCCCCTTTTCACAAAGATATCTCCCGGTAGCCTGCCCAGCCCGATTTTCCCGCCAAGCAGCAGAGCGCCTCCGATTACAAGCATAACAAGGCCCACTATTAAAAGCATCCTGCCGATCCCTTCAATACCCATTAACACTACTCCTCTCCCTTTACAATCTTTCCCAGGTGCGCATAGCCCATCCGGGTAACAACCCTTCCCCTCGGCGTCCTGTTTATGAAACCCATCTGCAGAAGAAAGGGCTCTATAACATCCGCAATGGTAGTACTTTCTTCCCCTACAGCAGCTGAAATGGTATCAAGACCCACAGGCCCTCCGTCAAACTTTTCTATCATGGTATCAAGAACCTTCCGGTCAACCTCGTCCAGACCCTTGCAGTCAACTTCAAGCAGCTCCAGGGCTTCCCGGGTTACTTTCAAGTCTATTGTACCATTTCCCCTTATCTGGGCAAAGTCCCTTATCCTTTTGAGAAGACGGTTTCCTACCCTGGGAGTACCCCTGGACCTTCCGGCAATCTCCTCCGCCGCCTGCTCATCTATATCTATATTCAGAATGCCGGCAGAGCGGGTGATTATCTGCTCAAGGTCCTTATCCGAATAAAAATCCAGCCTGGAAATAATCCCGAACCTGTCCCGCAGTGGAGAAGTAAGCATGCCTGCTCTCGTAGTGGCGCCTACCAGAGTGAACCGGGGCAGGTCAAGCCTTACCGAACGAGCGCTGGGACCCTTGCCTATTATTATATCCAGGGCATAATCCTCCATGGCCGGATATAGAATTTCTTCAACATTCCTGTTCAACCGGTGAATTTCATCTATGAAAAGCACATCGTTCTCAGACAGGTTTGTGAGTATAGCAGCCAGGTCTCCCGGTTTTTCAATGGCGGGGCCTGAAGTAATCCTTATATTTACACCCAGCTCATTGGCTATAATGGTGGAAAGTGTAGTTTTGCCCAGACCGGGAGGCCCGTATAGCAGAACATGGTCAAGAGATTCTCTCCTTTCCTTTGCAGCCTCAATAAATATGGAAAGCTTCTCCTTAACCTTGTCCTGGCCTATATATTCAGAAAGATATCGTGGCCTTAAACTCGCTTCAAGTACGCCTTCTTCTTCTTTAAACCGAACAGATATTATTCTTTCGTCCATTGCCCTTCCGCTCCTCGTACTTTATGATTTGAGCCGTTTCAGACCCATTTTTATCAGTTGTGCCGTGTCCCCATCCATATCGATATCCGACAGGGCCTTTTTCACCTGGAAGGCATTAAATCCCAGAGCAACCAGTGCTTCGGCTGCTTCTCTCTTATTTTCTGATACGCTGTCATATGCATATTCTTCTTCCGGGACCAGGAACACCTTATCCTTCAATTCAAGGACTATACGCTGGGCTGTCTTCGGCCCTATTCCCGGTATTCTCCTCAAATGCTCCACATCACCGCTGACAACGGCGCTGCAGAAGGCTGAGGGGGTCATGGCTGAAAGGACCCCGAGGGCCACTTTGGGACCCACTCCGCTCACCGTAATCAATTTCTCAAAAATATCCAGTTCTTCGGCTGTCAGAAAGCCGAAAAGGGACAGGGCATCTTCTCTCACAAGCAAATAAGTATACAAGCTGACATCTTCCCCTCTCTTTCCTATCCTTTCCAGGGTTGAAAGGGAGGTAAACACCCTGTAGCCTATCCCCCTTACATCCACGTCTATATAATCCCTGCCTATTCTTTCCACTGTTCCCTTTATGGATGAGATCAAGAAATTCAACTCCTGTCCAGCAGATTTTGCATTCTATAGGAACTGCCCTGGCATAAAGCTACTGCAAGGGCATCTGCAACGTCATCGGGTCTCGGTATCTGCTCCAGGTTCAGGAGCAGTTTCACCATCTTCTGTACCTGCTTCTTTTCTGCTCTGCCATACCCTGCAACAGCCTGTTTTACCTGTAAAGGGGTGTACTCGCGTACCTCAAGGCCTGCATTGGCTGCTGCCAGTATTGCCACTCCCCTGGCCTGCCCGATAACCATTACGGTCTTGGCGTTCTTGTTGAAAAATAACTCCTCCACCGCTGCATACCCGGGTCTGTACTCATCAAATATATCCATCAGACTGTTATAAATATATACAAGTCGCTCGGATAATGATTGTTGGGGCTCTGTAGTAATTTTACCATAACAGACCGATTTATAGCTATTGCCATGTTTATCGATAATACCATAACCTGTAATAGCTATTCCCGGGTCTATACCAATTATTCTCATAAACACAACCTCCCATACAAACATATATTCGACAGAAAACCGGTATTCCCTCTTTTAGATTAATTCATTGGAATACTGTTTTCACAAAAAAAAGAACAGGAATACTGTTCTTTAAAGTAATACTTCAACTCCAAAACCAGGCTATCAGAAGTTTTATATCAGATATTAATGTACCACGTTAACTTCCGAATTCTTCTAAAAATTGGTTTACTTCGTCCATATTGTCCAGGAGAATGCCTTTTCTCAAATCATGCTGGTCATTAAGCCGCAGTATGGATACAGGTACATCTGTGATCTCCTTTAACAGGGGTTTTCCATCTTCCCCGAAGCCGTATATTGCCACATACCCATCCTGAACTCCCAGCAGATAGTGGTTGGGTGATATTCCTTCAATCTCCCGGACCATAATTACCTCATCGCTGCCAAACCGCTCAATCTCCCAGATGGAATAATAATTTTCCAGCATCTCCAGGTTATAGCCCACTATCTCCCGGGGTACTTCCTTCCGTTCCACCACTACATCGCCACATTCTGTATAATGTGATTTAAAAATCAGCCTTGTATCCCCTGATATTCTGTCTTCTGCGACACGGTCCACGGGCATTTCTTCCGGTTCTTCATTATCATTTTGATGCCCCAGCTCAGATATATTAAGTTTCTGGAGTTTATCCGGACTGCCTTCATGGGTCAGGACAAATCCGATCACAAATCCCCCTATCAGAAGCACGCTGCACAGGAAGGCAATATTCTTCAATTTGGTAAATCTCCTCATAAATATACCTCCTTAGTATATCTAAGGAGGTATTATTTCCAGTTTTTCTAATTATTATACTGTTCTGCCTGGTCTTTGTCTCAACAGTAAATTAAAGGCTGCGATAACCGCAGCCCAAATATGCTTACACTGTATAGCTCTTAATTTCAAAGGGTGAATTTCAGGATGATACTTATGACTGCTTTTTCATGGCTATGTTCATGCAGACAGCCACTCCACCCCACAGTACTATTGCTCCAAACAGTGCCATTATTATAGCTCCGCCTGTCATTATTCCTGCACCTCCTCAACGGGTCTGGACAGAACATCTGACTTCCACGGTTTGCTTGCAAGAACTATACCTGCTATAATAACTGCGGCTACAGCGCCCCATCCCAGGGCGATTATACCGCTCCACGGGTATCCGCCGTAGGGATTTACTATGTCGGTGTATACAAGCTGTACAAAGCTTACACCAAGAAGAACAGGAGTTATTACCTTAATACACAGGTCCCACCATTTGCCGATGGCAAAATCGGACAGGGGATTCACGTAGTTCCGTATCTTTTCTGCACCGTATACCCAGCCTATTATGATACATTCGTACAGACCAACAATGATGATTATATAGTTTGAAACATAGTGGTCTACCGTATCGAATATGAACAGGCCGGCTTTTGTCGTATAAAGAAGACCTACAAGGAAACCTACTGCTGATACGATGTTAACCGCCTTCTTCCTCGGCATGTCAAACTTCTCCACTATACCGGATACAAAGGCCTCTACCAGCGAAATACTGGAAGAAAGACCTGCTACAACCAGCGCTACGAAGAACATGACACCGAACAGTGCATTGGCTGCGGGCAGAAGGTCTATGGCTTTGGGGAATGTAATGAACGCAAGACCTATGCTTGCCGATACAACATCCTGGAATGCCACTCCCTGGGTCTTTGCCATGTATCCGAGGATACCGAACGTACCAAAGCCCATGAAGAAGCTGTATCCGCAGTTTGCAAGACAGGTAATGAAAGCGTTGTTTACTATGTCGGATTTCCTTGGCAGATAGCTTGCATAGGCTATCATTACGCCGAAGGCAACGCTCAGGGTGAAGAATATCTGGCCGTAGGCTGCCACCCAGACCTGAGCATTGGCTATCTTGCTGAAGTTGGGCTCCAGGTACCAGTTGATGCCTTCCCATGCTCCGGGGAGGGTTATACCCCTTATAACTATTACTATCGACAGGGCGAACAGCAAAGGCATGAATACCTTACAGGCCTTTTCAATACCGGCGGATACGCCCTGGACGGTGATGATATAGTTAATAGCCCAGATCAGCACGAAGGAAATAAGAACGGGCATGCTGAAACCCTGAAGGTCCCAGAAACCGCTGGACAGCTGCAGGTAGTTACCGAAGAAGAATGCATTGGGGTCTGCTCCCCATCCTCCGGTAAAGGCGTACCCTACATAGCTCAAAGCCCAGGCAAGAATTACTACATAATAGGACATAAGACCGAATGATGCAAGCTGCGGCCACCATCCCAGGGCCTCCCACTTCTTGTTCAGCTTTGCGAACACCCCAACTGAAGAAGCCTGGAACTTGTGGCCCACACCGAACTCAAGAAGCATTATGGGAATACCGGCAGTTAAAAGCGCTACAAAGTAAGGAATAAGAAATGCGCCGCCGCCGTTTTCGTAGGTCATGTAACTGAAACGCCAGATGTTACCCAGACCTACGGCTGAGCCTATACAGGCCAGAATAAAGCCTATACGAGAACCCCATTGATCTTTATTTGCCATTAAGTAATCAGCTCCTTAATATTTTTTTATGAGGCTATAGATAGTGTAAGCATAAATCTTGTTTCCTATACCGTCTGGTCGTCCAAAAACTATTTATATACTACCATTACATGCTTTCAAAGTCAATGAAATTGAATTTAATTTAATAATTTTTCAGATAATTGTAGTGTAATTATTTCCAGATGTCATTCCCGGACCTGATGCAGAATAATTATCCCTTTCAGGGTAAAGTACAGGACACCAATCCCGGAGGAAACCCCCCTGATTTAATATGCATCAAAAAAATAAAGCCGCATTCATTGAAGAATACGGCTTTTAACCCGACTTATAAACCACTTTAATCGTTTGATTTGACGGTAAAGCTATGCTACTGCTTTTTCATGGCTATGTTCATGCAGACAGCCACTCCACCCCACAGTACTAT
>JAENYD010000007.1 GCA_016842005.1 Clostridium thermobutyricum
TTTCTAAGCTTCAGATGGGGTTAAAACCCCACCTGAAGCTTAGAAACCTGTTTATGTACTGTTATATTTCTCCGAAGTCCTATTGTCCTTTTACGAAAGTTACAGGATTGACCACTTTTCCGTTAACTTCAACTTCAAAATGCACATGGGGACCTGTACTCATTCCGGTTGACCCAACCTTGGCTATAATCTGCCCCTTCTCAACCCTGTCCCCTACCTTTACCAGATTTACGTCATTGTGGGCGTACAGAGTCTTGATACCATAGCCATGACTGAGCTTTACCACCTTGCCGTATCCGTTCATCCATCCCGAGAAAACAACCACTCCCTTTCCCGTGGCTTTAATGGGAGTACCGCGTCTGGTAGCAATATCCACACCGGTGTGAAAGTTGTATTGGCGGGTGAAGGGGTGCTTCCTGCCGCCAAACCTGGATGTTATTGTCCCGTATACCGGCAGGAAAGATGGCCTGGCCTCAAGATACGCCAGCCGGGCATCCACATCATTCAGTAATTTGTCCAATTCCGATTTTTGCACGTCCATCTGGCTGGACAGTATCTGGATGGAATTATTAAGCTGATTTACCGAACTCAACATCACAGGACTGTTGGCTTCAGCTTCAGAGACAGCCTCTTTGATAACAACATCATCAGACACGGCAGAAATACCGGTTCTGTTCACATTTCCCCGTGATGCAACAAGTACTTCCTCGAACTCCTCAAGTCTTTGGTCGCTCTTGTCTCTCAGCCCCACCATATTTCTAACCTGACCGTCAAACTTAATAAGATTCTCCATCTTGTTCCTTACCTGCTCGCTGTAATTGTAAATATCGGCTATTTCCTGCTGATGGGCTTCTATATCCTGCTCAAGACATTCTATTCTGGCTAAAGAAGTATTGTACGCCTTGCACAGGTCGGCAAAACCGGTTATGTTGGTGGTACTGTAGGTGAGGAACAGAGCTGTGAAAACTGCTGCCGATTTTAGAAGGGTTTTTTTGACACGAATTGTTTTTATTTGTTTATCGGGTCCGGATACAAACATTAAAGTTATGTAGTTGTCTTTGTTTGTGGAATATGCCTTTTTCATATTAACCTCCTGACAAACAAAAGGTATTTTTAGTTAGACAAGCCAATGTTGGACAGTCCCATATATTTATTTAAACGTCAACCCCTCAAACCCTTTAGAAAGAAATGTAAATTTAAAAATTTTCCGAAAAACAAACCTGCTCCCAGGCTATCCGGATAAGCAGGTTAAAAACACCCATTCTATTTCCGGCAACCCGGCTACCATGGCATTCACATGCTTTAGGCCCGTGGCTTTGCGTCCCTCTCTTTCGACAGGTTTGCCTTTATCAGTTTGTTGTATAGTATCATTTCTACATTTTTTTTCTAATTCCTTCTTTTTGAATAAATTTTTTTAAATTTTTTCAAGCAAAAAATTCCTCTTTGTAATAAAGTATTCTTGAAATGTCTGTAGCAAATGATATGATAACGATGATTGTATAGGTATAAGCACAAAAAAATACTACATCTTGGGTGTAGTATTTTTGGTGGGGCGAACAGGGCTTGAACCTGCGACCTCTACCATGTCAAGGTAGCGCTCTCCCGGCTGAGCTATCGCCCCGGGTAGATAATGGAGCGAGTAACGGGAATCGAACCCGCATTACCGGCTTGGGAAGCCGGCGCTCTACCATTGAGCTATACCCGCCCGTCTGTATAGATATTATAACTTTTTTGCCCGTTATAATCAATATAATTATTTGCCATATTTGGCGCACACAATACCCAGATCGGAAATATTGCAACATTTGCTATTTGACAGAAAATCATTTATGTTTCATAATATTTATTGAAATTAAATATCGTATGGACCATCTTCGGGGAAGGGTGAAAATCCCTACCGGCGGTACAGCCCGCGAATCGCCCCAAGCGATTGAACCGGTGAAATTCCGGGGCCGACAGTGAAAGTCTGGATGGGAGAAGATAAATGCTTTCAGCAGCTGTGTCCTCTGACTGCTGAATGACTAAAAAAAACCAATTATAGAATTTTGTTTTATACCCCGGAGCTTACCGGGGTTTTTTATTTTTACAAGGAGGCTTTATTATGGAAAAAATCACACTAACGGTAAACTCAAGCGGATTGGGCAAACTGATCAAGGTGTCACTGCTTTCGGTTATTTCATTTTTACTGATGTATATAGAGACACCCTTACCTCTTTTCCCTGTGTTTTTGAAACTTGATTTAAGCGATGTCCCCGCAATACTGGGCACATACGCCCTGGGCCCGGGAGCGGGAGTATTGATACAGATACTGAAAAACCTGCTGCACCTGATACTTAAATGGGGGGCCGACTCCCCTGTAGGTGAACTGGCCAATCTGATCATCGGCATTTCCTTCGTCCTGCCTGCGGGACTGATATACAATCGTAACAAGACCAGGAAAACCGCCATAAAATCGATGGCTGTGGCAACCCTTGCCATGGGAATTACAGGGGGACTGGCAAACTATTATATCCTGATACCCTTTTACTCAAAGCTGTTTCCCCTGGAAATAATCATAGACATGGGACGCCAGGTAAACAATGCAATTGTAGACTTGAAAAGCCTTGTCCTGTACGGTATAATACCTTTCAACATCTTAAAAGGTACGGTGCTGTCAGCCGTTACACTGTCAATATATAAACACATATCAAAAATTCTTCACAGGTAATGTATGACCGGCTCCGCTGAAAGAGCCGGCTTTATATTGATTGCCCCAAAGGTTATAATTATACTATGATTATAGAAGATTTTCTTTTGGAGGAGATAATCGATGAGTGCCCCTTCCGCAAAAGACCTGTTCAATGAAGTTCATAAGACGCTTTCGGATCCGGAGGTTTTAAAGGCATTGTCCGTAGACCGGACACTGGTGAAGGAATTGTTCGAAGATACGTCCTTTGCCCGTATGTTGGAACATATGGTTGAAAATAAAGATTACAGATGCAGTACGGTTCTTTCGCTGTGTAAAAGTGCGCTGAACAAACTGGCCGGGAATAACGCCCCCAAAAACTGGCTCCAATATATTTACCGGTTCACCCTCAGCAGGTCTTTCCCCCATACAGTTGATATCCCTCTTCTACCCGAATTGGACAGCGCCTGCACTCTGTATCTGAAAATTCTGAAGCTGGTTTGCCAGTATGAGAAATTCCACGGGACCCCGGACAACTGGCAAAGTAAATATCCCCTTGAATTCCTGTCTCCCCGAGAACTGCAGAACCTGGAAGACGACGAATACAGAGCCTTCGTGAAAGCCTTTGAGAACGAATATATATACGAGATGATGAAACTCAACAAGGAGGTCATGGGATATAATACCCTTGATCACATCTGTGGTGTGCATTATATGGCCTTGTTTATTGCCCGGCAGCTGCTTGATGCAGGTCTTCCGGTTGACCTGGGGAGAATATCAGGGGCGGCTGCAGGACACGATATCGGAAAATACGGGTGTAAAGGAGAAGAACTCAAAAGAGTTCCCTATCTGCATTACTATTACACCGACCAGTGGTTCAAAAATCACGATATTGTTTACATCCGTCATATAGCATTGAACCACTCCACCTGGGACCTTGAACTGGAGAACCTGTCCCTGGAATCCCTTATTCTGATTTATTCTGATTTCCGCATAAAGAAGAAAGGTCCCCATATGCATGTCTTTACCCTGGATGAAGCCTTTGATGTGGTACTCAACAAACTTGACAACCTGGACCAGGCGAAAGAAAAACGTTATCGCAGGGTATTCTCCAAGTTGAAAGATTTCGAAGATTTTCTGGTTCACATGGGTATCAATGTGGACATTGACAGCCCCAAAAATGAAAAAGCCCTCCCTGGCAACAGGGGGAACCACTACCCCCTCATGCAGGGTAAAGAGATTGTAGACAACCTGAAATATTTTTCAATCAACCACAATATCCGCCTTATGCACCAGCTTCGCAACGAGGCATCCCTCAATAGTTTGCTGGAGCTTGCCCGCAGTGAAGACAACTGGCATCATTTACGGGAATATCTGCGCATATTTGAAGAGTATTCCACATACCTTACCCAGAAACAAAAACTTATTACTCTTAACTTTCTCTATGAACAACTGATCCACCCCGAAGAGGATATAAGGAGGCACAGTGCGGAGCTTATCGGGGCCTTGATAGCCCTGTTCGACGAAAAACACAGAAAAGAAGTTCCTCCAGATGCCAGTATCGACCCCCCCGATATTACCAGCTCTGAGCTACTGGACAAATATCTGGTCCTCTTTACCACCCCGGACCATAAGATGATTCCCGCCCACCGTGTATGGATAAGACACAGTATGAGCATAATGATTTCCTCGCTGTTCACCCACTGCAAAAGTGACAAGGTGGACCCCTTCATCGGGGTACTGTCCAATTATTATAAAAAGAAATCCTTTGAGGAAAAGGATACTCAATTGTACCTGCTCAGGTCCGCAAAATATATTCCAGTATGGCGCAAGGAAAAATCTCTGGAAGCCATGTTTGATTTTATCCTGCAGGCACTGGAAGAAGAAGACCCTGCAATAAGGCTTGCAGCTCTGGAAACTACTTATAACTTGCTCCCTTTCCTCCATACCCACTGCACTCTGGTAAAGGGCGTAAAAAAAATGTTCCAGGAAAGTATAACTTACTCGGATATACCCGCGGAAAATTTTTTGAAACTGAGAATTTCCGGGCTTCTTAACCTGGATAGAACTACTATTGAGACCTACAGCAATTTCAGCCAAAGAGACAAAGAAAAAATCGCAGACATATTTCTGTCAAATCTGAAGACAGCCACTCACTGGGTCAAGAAAAAAATCCAGGTGGACCTTTTGCTTGAGCATACCCTTAAAAATGATATAGAGAATGTGCTTCATACAGCCATGCACTTCTGCAACCTGATTAAGGTCAGTGCCGCAGAGAATGTAAGGAACAGGGCCGGGGAAGCCCTTGTGCAGATTATACCCCATTTGTCCCCCGACCAGAGAAACGATGTTACCATTGAACTGCTCCGGGCCCTCGAAATTGAGGGCTACCAGTTCTCCAAGTACATCCCCTACTACCTGGGACAATTGATGCTTTACCTTCCCCCTGTGGAACTGGATGAGCTGATTGACGATTTAATAGAAAAGGTGAAACAGTCAAGACCCCAGGTAGTCTCACTACTTCTGAAGACAGTAGGTATTGCCCTTTCCAATTACCCCAAATATAAAGCCAGATTCAAAGAAGCCGACCGGTTGTACAATGAACGGCTGAAAAAGCTGCTGGGCATCCTTTTGAACGGCATGGTTAACTATAACCTCCAGATAAGGCAGGTAGCCTTCAGTGTTATAGGAAAAGACATCTTCGGTTCCAAATTTCTCACCCTGGAACAGAAGAATCAGGTATTCCAGCTTATTGCAAAGAAAATCTTAACAATGATAGCTTATGCCGAAGAGAAGAAGCGTCTGCCTTTTCTTTCCAATACTGCCGGATTGAATCACATTTACAGGTTTATTTCGGACTATATGTTCTTCAAAGAAGATATCAATATCTGTATATCCAGAAAAGTGGCATTCTTCCCGGGCACCTTCGACCCCTTCACCCTCAGCCATAAGGAAATCACCAAGGAGATAAGAGACCTGGGTTTTGAAGTCTATCTGGCAGTGGATGAATTCTCCTGGTCCAAGCGTACCCAGCCCAATCTCATAAGAAGGAATATCATAAACATGTCTATTGCGGACGAGCTCGGTATTTATATTTATCCCGGAGATATACCCATTAATATTGCAAACCCGGCTGACCTAAAGACACTGCGAGAGAGCTTTCCCCATTCCGATGTATATATGGTGGTGGGCAGTGATGTAATAATGCATGCCTCAGGCTATCTGCAGGATAAAGAGGAATGCTCTGTTCACACCTTCCCCCATATCATTTTCGAGAGAAAAAGTCTTCTCTCCTCTGAGGAAGACGATAATAAGCTTGATGATGCCATAAGCAGGATAGACGGGGAAGTAATAAGGCTTTCCCTGCCCCCGCAGTATGAGGACATCAGTTCCACCCTTATCAGGGACTATGTAGACCAGAACCGCGATATATCAAGACTGGTGGATCCCCTTGCACAGAAATATATATATGAATACAGCCTCTACAGGAGGGAACCCCAGTATAAAACCATGATGCAGACAAGGTCAATAAGCGTGGAAGTATTAAGGGAATTCAGCCCGGAGCTGCTTGACAGATTATCCTCCGAAATCTTCAAAAACAAAAGGCAGGTGCTGGAACACCTCAGAGAACTGTCCAACAAACTCAATCCAAGGATACTGATTATACGGGAAGCAAACCGCCGTGGAAAACTGATGGGTTTCTCCGTTTTCCACGGGGTACGTTCCAGCATGCTTTTCCAGGAATTCAAAGACAATATGATATCTGAATATATCCGGGATAATGCAGTGGGCAGGATACTGGTTATAAACGGCATATTCGCAAAAAAAGACACCAGGTTCCCCAACCTTGAACAGATAATTCTTACCGAAACCCTGTCATACTGCCTTGAAAGGGACTACAGCTACGCTGTCTTTAAAAATGCAGTAGACAGTTATTCCTCTCCTGACTTACATGATACGCTCAGACTCCAGGGATTTTTTCAGATACCTTACAGTGGCAGCATTAATCCTGTTTTTGCCGTAAATATGAACGCCCCCTGTACCCTGAATCTGGACGTGGATACCATTATCAAGGAACCCTTCAGGAGCAGTCCGGACATAAACCAGACAATAATCCGCTCCAGAAAAAGACTTCAGAAGGCCCTTACAATGCTTTACCCCGGACGTCTTGTGTTATCCTTTGACAGAAATGTAATGCACGAGAAACTGATCATGAAGATATGCAGTGAGAACGGCGTGCCTACAACACCTTCTGAACCCCGGATGCTGGGGCCTGCCATGTGTGTGCCTTATGGCAACATACTGAACAAATCAGTGGTACCCAACACCGTTACAAAATCCCTGCACACAGAAAAAATGTTTGCACCGGATATGAAAGATTTCCGGATAGGTCCCTTCCCCTATTATCTTGATCTGGAAGTCCAGGTCAGAATGCTCAGGTCCTTCGGCAGACCCATAATACTGGTGGATGACCTGCTGAACAAGGGCTACAGGATTAAAGCCCTGGACCCCCTGTTTAAAAGAGAAGGCATCAATATAGAGAAAATAATCGTAGGGATACTTTCGGGCAGGGGAAAAGAACTGATGGATATACAGGACAGGGAGGTTGATTGCGCATATTTCATACCCAAATTGAAGGCATGGTTTAATGAGAAAGCCATGTATCCTTTCATTGGGGGAGACAGCCTGTGGAGAGGTATTTACCCTCGCAGAAATCTGTTGCCATCGGTCAACCTGATACTGCCGTATACATCTCCTACGTTTATTAATGATGCGTCCAACGCTGCCCTGTATAACCTGTCCCAGACCTGTATACAAAATGCACTTGATATACTGACAGCCCTGGAAACCGAATACCAGAACATAAACGAAAGGGCCTTGACCCTGGGTCTTCTGGGAGAGGTCATAATTCATCCCCGGTGCCCCGACCACGGAAAGAATATGGATTATGACCTGAGCCTCAAACCCTCCCATTACCTGAAAAATGACCTGGAGCTTTTAAAACGTCTGGAATTAAGCATTATCAAAGATGATAGGAAACATCTATAGAAAGTGCAGGAAGGGGATGTCCCTTGAATTCCGCTTTCAACGGTCTGTCCCCTTCCATCACCCGAATGAAGCTCTATTTTATCCGATGGCTACCACAGCTAATACTCCCGTCTCTTAGATAGGAGATAAGCGGCGTTACGCCTCTGGATAACGATTTCTAAATTTCAGATGGGTTAAAACCCACCTGAAGCCAGGAATCCTGTTTATGCCCTGTTATTGCTGAGCTGTAATTGGGTAGGGTTGAACCCCTTCATCTCAAAATCGGCATAACTCTCTATACCATGTTCCTCTAAATCCAGCCCCATTAACTCCTCTCTTTCGTTCACCCTGAGACCGACTGTTGCATTGATGAACTTAAACAGTACAAAGGTTGTAGACAGAGTCCACAGGGCTACAGCTCCCATTCCCAGGGCCTGAACCCACAGCAGTGAAGTTCCCCCGCCATACAGAAGCCCTCCATCCTGTGCAAATATCCCTACCGCAACAGTGCCGGCAGCACCACAGAGACCGTGTACCGCTACAGCGCCCACAGGGTCATCAACTTTCAAAACTTTGTCTACCAGTTCAACGCCGTATACGATAACAAACCCGGCTATCAGGCCTATTGCTGTTGCACCCAGAGGGCTTACGGCATCTGTTCCTGCCGTAATCGCAACCAGTCCGCCCAGGGCACCGTTAAGAGTCATACTAACATCAGGTTTGTTGTATTTCAGCCAGGTAATGGTCATTACAGTAACTGCGGCCATTGCAGCAGCCAGATTGGTGGTTACAAATATATGGGCAATATCTCCTGCAGCCATTCCCGAAAGGGTAGACCCGGGGTTAAACCCAAACCAGCCGAACCAGAGTATGAAAACCCCCAGTGCTCCTAAAGTCAGGCTGTGGCCGGGAATAGTATTTGACCTGCCCCATTGGGTATACTTACCGATACGGGGACCCACAATCCATGCGCCTATAAATGCCGACCATCCGCCCACCGAATGAACAACGCTTGAACCGGCGAAATCATGAAACCCCAATTGGCTCAGCCATCCGCCTCCCCATGCCCAGTGTCCCACTACCGGGTAAATAACCGCGCTGATAAAGAAACTGTAAATGAGATAAGATAGAAACTTGGTTCTTTCAGCCATGGCTCCCGATACAATGGTGGCAGCAGTAGCGCAGAATACCGTCTGGAAGATCAAAAACGCTTCTTTGGGAATATTCAGCCCCAAATGCTCAAAACTTCCGGATGATAACAGTGATATTTCCCCTATAAACCCTCCTTTATCAATACCAAACATAATACTGAATCCCAAAATCCAGAAGGTCAATGAACCTACCGAAAAATCCATCAGGTTTTTCATTATGATATTTCCTGCGTTTTTGGCCCGGGTAAATCCTGTTTCAACCATTGCAAACCCGGCCTGCATGAAAAATACCAGAGTAGTAGCCAATAAAACCCATACCGTATCAACGGCAATTCCAATACTGGTTAAATCCATTTCCATTTCTCCTCTCATGTTTTTAATATATTTGATATATGCAGCTGCATTAAATAAAAAAGTCCACAGCATCCCCCAGGGGGAACACTATAGACTCCTTTGCCTATGTAATATCCATATCCACTTTGGCGTACCAATTATGTTTTTTATTATATCCATACCATCTGTTCCTGTCAATACTATTTTACAAAAAATTAACACAATAATGCAAATTGCAAAAAATATTATTATTCTTGCATATTTATAAGAGTTATTAGATAATTGCCGAAATTGCAAATCAGTATTGAGTTTTGCCGATTTGCTGGTATAATGTACGTTATATATATAATAAATCTATATATAAAATTCCTTCGCAATTTTTCCCCGGGGGGAACACATGTACATAATGAATGATTTGCAAAATTAATTTCATAATTGTTTATTTTTTAGAACAATCTCATATTCCGGATGTATATAAGGAGGCCCTGACCATGAAAAGAGAAGGTGAAGTAAGAATTCCCTCAGGCTGCGCCATTTGCGGCATAATGAGTAAGAGGGGCGAAGTCTTTACAGGACAGGACATTATACAGTCAATAGCTGTGATGCATGAGCGTTCCAACGGATTGGGGGGCGGATTTGCCGCATACGGCATATACCCTCAGTTTGAGGGTTATTATGCATTACACCTGTTCTATGATGATACGGCAGCCAAAATAGATACCGAATACTTTATATATAAACACTTTAATGTGGTTGATTCGGATGAAATACCCCGCAGAAAAACTGCCGGTGTTGAAAATCCGCCCATCATATGGCGCTACTTCGTGAGCCCCAAGGCTGACAGGCTTGTATGCCTGGGCTTTGATGAAGACGAATTCGTAGTGCAGTGTGTCATGAATATCAATAAATTGTTCAAAAACGCCTTTGTCTTCTCCAGCGGTAAAAACATGGGAACATTTAAAGGTGTAGGATACCCGGAGGATATAGGCGAATTCTACAGGCTTGATGAATACAGGGGATATATGTGGACTGCCCACGGAAGATTCCCGACTAATACCCCCGGCTGGTGGGGAGGTGCTCATCCCTTTACCCTGCTTGACTGTTCGGTGGTGCACAACGGGGAACTGTCTTCTTACCGGACCAACAGGAGATATCTTGAAGAATTCGGTTACAACTGCACCTTGCAGACAGACACCGAGGTGGTTGCTTATCTCTTCGACCTGCTCCACAGAAGGCACAACCTGCCTCCGGAGATGGTCTGCAATATACTGGCCCCTCCTTTTTACAACCATATTGACAGGATGGAAGATGAAACGAAGGCATTGCTGAAAAACCTTCGCGTAATTTACGGGAAAGGATTGATGAACGGTCCTTTCTCAGTCATCATCGGGTGGAAAGAAGGCATGCTGGTCCTTAACGACAGGATTAAACTCCGTTCGGTAGTGGCTGCCTCCAAAAATGACATGTTGTATGTAGCCAGCGAAGAAGCAGCCATCCGCGAAATTTGCCCTGAACCCGAAAAAATCTGGACCCCCAGGGGGAGCGACCCTGTAATAGGGAGGCTTGAAAAGCGAGGCAGTCTCAGGGTTGGAGGTGCAGAGGCATGCTAGCGCAACTACCGCCGGAATACATGGTGGAAAGAGAACAGGGAAAATGTATAAACTGCAGGGCCTGTATAAAGCAGTGTTCCTTCGGAGTACACCAGTTAAACAAAAACAACGAAATAATTGTCGATGAAACAAAGTGCGTGTGCTGTCACCGTTGTGTTGAGTTCTGCCCTGTCCGGGCAATTACTATCAGAAAAAACCCTCTCGCTTTCAGGGAAAATTTCAACTGGACCGGTAAAGCAATCCGTGAGATACAGAAGCAGGCTGCCACTGGAGGGATACTGCTGTCGGGAATGGGTAACCCGGAACCTTATCCCATTTATTGGGACCGCATTGTCATTAATGCCAGCCAGGTTACAAATCCTCCCATAGACCCGCTGAGGGAACCCATGGAGTTAAAAACCTTCCTGGGGAGCAAACCCGAAAGACTGCATATGGACAAACAGGGGAATCCATTACCAGAAATCCCTCCCCAGCTGGAGCTGGAGATACCTGTAATGTTTTCAGCCATGTCCTTCGGTTCCATAAGTCTAAACGCCTGCAAAGCCATTGCGGAAGCGGCTGCCCGTCTCGGTACCTGTTACAATACCGGGGAAGGCGGTCTGCACAAACATCTGGGCAGATATGCATCAAACACTATAGTGCAGGTGGCTTCAGGCAGGTTCGGAGTGAATTCGCAGTATTTAAACAACTGCGCTGCCGTAGAAATCAAAATAGGACAGGGGGCAAAACCGGGTATCGGCGGTCATCTTCCGGGAGAGAAAGTGGACAGGGAAATCTCCAGGACAAGGATGATACCGAAGGGGAGCGATGCCCTTTCCCCCGCTCCTCACCACGACATATACTCGATAGAAGACCTGAAACAGCTTATATTTGTGCTCAGGGAAACAACCGATTATGCCAGGCCCATAATAGTCAAAGTGGCTGCCGTTCACAACATATCCGCCATTGCTTCAGGCATTGCAAGGGCTGGAGCGGACATAATCGCTATTGACGGCTTCCGGGGCGGCACCGGGGCAGCCCCCACCCGTATTCGGGATAATGTGGGCATTCCCATCGAAATGGCTGTTGCATCGGTTGATACCCGTCTTAAAGAAGAAGGCATCCGGAAGCACGTATCAATCGTTGCCGGCGGCAGTATCAGGAACAGCGCAGATATAGTAAAAGCGATCGCCCTGGGTGCTGACGCCGTATATATAGGTACCGCCGCCCTTATTGCCCTTGGCTGCCATGTGTGTCAGAAATGCTACACCGGTAAATGCAGCTGGGGTATTGCTACTCAGGACCCCGAACTGGTAAAAAGGCTGGATCCTGATCAGGGTGCCGGCCGGCTTGTAAATCTTGTAACCGCATGGAAACATGAAATACAGGAGATGCTCGGGGGAATGGGGATAAATTCTATAGACAGCCTTCGCGGTAACAGGGATATGCTCAAAGGCGTAGGACTGAACCAGAAAGAACTTGAAATACTGGGTATTGGCGCTGCAGGTGAATAAGATAGACTTATAAACGGGGTTTCGAGCTTGGAAACCGTTATCCAGGGGCGTAGCACCGCTTATCTTTAGTTGGGGACATGCCGATGAGGACATTACTGTCCGCAGAGGAATGCCGGGGCTTCAGCAGGTGTGTCCCCTGACCTCTGACAGGGCCGGAGTATTGGCGGCGGTAGCCATCGAATAAATAGTTCTCTAGTCTAAAAGGAGGAGATGATATTATGACTGTTATTGATGCAAAGGGAATACTGTACAGGGAAATAAACCGCCAGGTTAAAGCCGCAGCACAAAAAAATAACTGCGAGATAACCGTTACCAATGTGAACGGGCAAAGATACATCGGTGCCGGTCTGACAGAAAAGGTCAGCATTTTCATTGAAGGGGTACCCGGTAACGACCTGGCCGCTTTTATGAAAGGCCCCAGAATAGTGGTAAGTGCCAACGGACAGGATGCCATAGCCAATACCATGAGTGACGGTGAAGTTATTGTTAACGGTCTGGCGGGCGATGCTGTGGGATATGCCATGACCGGAGGATCGGTGTATATAAAGGGAAGTGCAGGGTACAGGGCCGGGGTCAACATGAAGGAATACAGAGATAAGGTGCCCGCCCTTGTGATAGGCAATAAAGCCGGTGATTTCCTGGGGGAATACATGGCAGGAGGAATACTGATTGTTCTGGGTCTTGATGCAGAAAAGGGAGAACCTGTTGTGGGAAATTACTGCGGAACCGGGATGCACGGTGGTGTTATATATATCAGGGGTGAAGCAGAGGACCACCGGCTGGGACGGGAAGTAAGGTGCATTGACATGGAAGATAAAGACTACAAAAAAATTGAAGGTTATATAAAGAGTTTTTGTAAATACTTTCAGAAGGACTATTCCGAGGTCCTGGCAAGACCTTTTAAAAAGCTGGTACCCTCCAGTAATAGACCATACGGTAACCTTTATGCCTATTGAAGCAAAGCATCACAACAAAGACAAACCGGTTCATCCGCCGGGCTGTCGCAATATCTGTATTACGGTGGATGACCCCGGTTTTTTTGTTTTATTATTCTCATGATTGGCTTATAATAAAATTTAGAGGTGACAGCAGTGCTGTATTACAAATATAAGGACAAGATTCTGATCTCCCGGTTCAAGTATGCGGAACTGGACCGAATACCTGAAAATATGGCCAGAGACAGCCAGGGTATTATTTATGTGCTTAACAGGCTGGACCCGGCCAAATCCAGGAAGAGCTTCTGTATTTCCGACCCTTCCCTCATGTTTATCGACAGGGAAGACCTTCACCTGCTTAAAAAGCCTTCCGGCTCCCTCCCCCAATATCCTGAATGGCTTATGTCCCGGATAGACGCAAGGGAAGTCATGTCGGTCAATACTTTGTACCCGGGATGGCGGGAGACCCTGCACAGCGGCTTTCCTGAAAAATGGATCATTAATATCGTGGGGCTGGGAGATGTGGGAGGTACACTGACCATCGGCCTCCGGTTGCTGGGGGGAGACTGTATCTCGGGTATCGGAATATATGCCAGGGACCGGAACAAGATAAAAAGGTGGGAATACGAGGCAAACCAAATCCTTGCTCCCTCTGGAGAATACAATTATCCTCCTGTGTACGGTGTATCCCCTGAAGATATTTTCCGCTGCGATATGCTGGTTTTCTGCGCCTCATCGGGGGTGCCCCCCATTGAAGATAAGGTGGATGATGTGAGGATGGCACAGTTTGAGCAGAATTCCCGTATATTAGCTGCGTATGCAAAAGAGGCCAGGGAAGCAAACTTCAGAGGAATATTCGCAATGGTATCCGACCCTGTTGATCTGTTGTGCAAAGCAGCATTTCTTTCGAGCAATGCCGGTGATACCGGCAAACTGGACTTTGAAGGGCTCAGCCCCGAACAGATACGGGGTTACGGCCTTGGTGTCATGCATGCCCGTGCTGTATATTATGCCGGGCAGGACCGCCGGACCATGCACTACCTGCGGGAAGGCCGGGCCTTTGGACCCCATGGCAGGGATCTGGTCATAGCAGACAGTATAAGGAATTATAATGAGAAATTATCTCTATATCTCACGGCCAAAACCATAAATGCCAACATGGAAGTCAGGGCCACAGGCTACAAACCGTACATTGCTCCCGCCCTTTCCTCCGGGAGCCTGTCCATAATTGATACAATAAAAGGAAACTGGCACTACAGCGCCACTTTCCTGGGAGGGGTTTTCATGGGTTCCATGAACAGACTGAACAAATCGGGTGTGGAACTTGAAAGGCTGGATATCCCTGAAGCCTTGTTTGAACGGCTGGAAAATACCTATAGAAAGCTGGGTAATACCCTATGAATAAACTACACGTGATTATACCGGGCCGGATTTCCGGGCAACTGACAGACATGGTGGAAGCCGCAGTGGGGGATATTCCCCCGGTATTTATAACCGGCAGCCCGATCGACCAAGACCTCAGGGGTAAAAAAATCCTGTTTGCCGTGGAACTGGACCAAACAGGTTTTAACAGACCCCTGATGAAAATCTTCTCACAATTGTTCAGAAAGGGCAGGGATGCTCTTCTGGGTTCTGATGCAGCGGTTCTTGTGCACAGTTGCGGCCAGCTGTACACAAAAAGTGCGGCCCAGCATGTTGTATTCCTTGCAAATCAACTGGGCTGCCGGTTTCCTGGAAATCCGGTGGTGGAAGCCACCGGAGACCTGGACAATTTTCTCACATGGCAGAAGAAGCTGAATATGCCCATTTCGGACATATGCCTTGAACTTTGCCGGCGTCTCGGCAAAAGGCTGGAAAAAGATAACCCCCTTCCTGTTGAAAAGCCCGATATCCTGGTGCTGCACTCCAGCTCCCATCAGACCTCCAATACGCTCATGCTATGGCAGATGGTAAAGCAACATCTGTGTGACTGCAGGGTCAGGGAACTGCATGTGGAAAACGGTACGGTGCTGGACTGCAAAGGATGCTCATACAGGACCTGCAAACACTACAGCATGCAGAAAAGCTGTTTCTACGGGGGGGTTATGGTCAAAGAGATACTCCCCGAGATTGAAAAGGCCGATGCCATCGTATGGATCTGCCCCAATTACAACGATGCCATATCGGCCAACCTCATGGCAGTCATAAACAGGATGACAGCTTTATACCGGCGGACAAAATTTTTTGACAAAACCCTTTTCTCGGTCATTGTATCCGGCAACTCCGGAAGTGACAGTGTTGCAAGGCAGCTCATCGGGGCACTGAATATAAACAAGAGCTTCAGGCTGCCGCCATACTTCGCCATTATGGCTACAGCCAATGACCCGGGAACCATCAGAAAGGTACCCGGAATAGAAGAAAAGGCCATACAATTTGCCCAAAACATGATCAGGGAAATAAAGGCATAGTATGGATTAACTGACCCCACTTATATCCCGCCCTCTTAGACGGGAAATAAGGGACCCCCGGATAACGGATTCAGTTTTCTATATGCCCTATTCCTCCCGTTACCGAAATATCCGTATTCATCCCTTCGGAATACAACTTCAGTCTGGACAGTATGTACTCCGCATCACTGCCCTTTACTGGCCGGGGCTGGCAGTCAATAACCCTGACAGGAATGATACGCGCCTTTTTCCACTGGTCATCCTCTATTCTTATATCCAGCATAATTGATTCATCGGTTCCTTCCTGTATCTGTCTGTCGAACACAAAGTTGCCAAGGCTGTAGAAAATCAGCCGGTCTTTATACCTTTCTACCCCCTGCAGTACATGGGGATGATGTCCTATAACCAGGTCAGCCCCGCTGTCAATCGCAGTATGGGCCAGTTTTTTCTGTGAATCTTCTGGATAAAAATCAAACTCATTGCCCCAGTGGAAGGAAACCACAAGAAAATTACACTGCTCCCCGGCAGCAGATATCTCTGTTTCCAGGGTCTCATAATCAATACGGGCTGTATCAGGCCTGCTGGCAAAACTTATATAGCCCTCGGGAGGAAAGACCGAATACCCCAGGAAACCGATAACGCAGCCCCTTTTTTCGATAAATACGGGCTTACGGGCTTCCTGTCTGTCAGTCCCTCCTCCCGGGGTGTAAATGCCCAGGTCAGTCAAACCCGTTATTGTGTCCGCAATCCCTTCATACCCGTAATCCATGGCATGGTTGTTGGCAAGGTTTAGAACATCAAAACCTGCCCTTTTCAGGGCCGAACCGTTCTCCACATCCCCTCTGAAAATTATCTTCCGATCTTTAAGAACGGGAGTGCCCCTGTGGGTTAAAGGACACTCCAGATTTGCATAGGCAATATCAGCCCTACTAATAATATCTTTTGCCTTTTGGTAAGGATAGTCGTAACCCTGTTTGTCCAGTTCTGTTCTTACACCCCTGTCAAGAAGGATATCACCGGCAAAACACAGGCTTACTTTACTGCTACACCCGGCGGATGCGAGCAGAACAATTATTGTAGCAGTGATACTTATTACATTATAAATTTTTCTCATAGATATCACCTGTATCCATTAACAGCCCGAGTGGTAAGGTTCTGCAGGCAGAGGCACCTCATCCTTTCCACCTTCAATAAAGGTCTCCATCCAATCCGGCTGAGGAGGCTGTTTATTCTCCTTCAGCATCTGCTGCCACTCTTCATCTGTAAGCCTCTTCCCGGCCGGGGCACAGAATTCATAATAGCTGAAAACAGCACCCCTCGTCAGATATAATTTCCCGTCAATAGGTACCACAACATATATTTCGTAGGCCGGTCCTACGCCAACCTCGAAATATCCTCCGCTGCTGAACTGGTTTGGGGCAATGGTATGCACATCGGCAATGATGGCCATGTTCTTATCCGTTTCCGAGGTTATCTCAAACCATCTCATACCGTCACCGGCAAAGGAACTGGTCAGGTACTCCAGCAATCCCCCATAAGTCAGAAGCTGATCATACTCATCCTGGGTCAGTTCCTGGTTCTTTAACTCTTTCACCGAGCAGTTTATCAGGAACTGCAGCAGGTCCTCAAAACGCTGCATTTTGCTTTCAAGAGTGCCGGGAAGTATGTCCTTCTCCTTCAGATTTGTTCTTGAGTATTTTGTAAGCCACAAAAGTTTCTCATAAACGCCTATACTGGGTTCAACATAACCCCTCACCTGAGGCGGCTCCAATCCGCCGCCACATTCCGCACCGCTCTGCTTCCCGTAGAGAATGGTATCATGTCTCAGTTCAGCCCAGCTGCCAAGGGCGGTACTCAACGACTTGTCCTGCCAGGCATCGTTAGTCATAAATGACGGGTATCCGTCTCCCAGAGGCTTCAGGAAATCGGACAATACCCATAACCAGCCGTAATACATGTTGGACTGCCATATATCCATTGTAATTTTAGCAAACTTAGCAGCCATTTTGTTAAAAGCATCCGGGTATCCTTCCCACTTCCGGTCTTCATGGTACCGGTTTATCAGAATATCGTATGCCCTGTCCGAACCCAGCACCGCCATGACATCCAGCCCGGAAGGTATGGGCCTCAAAATGGGTTCAACCAGTCCCTGAATTATCTCGGAATCAGGAATATATCTCTGTCCCATAAGCCTGAACTGTTTGCCCACAGGCGTGGAAACAGAAGTATAATTTGCCTTTATCCGGGGTTCGGGTAGTTTATCCGCTTCCTGGTATAATTGGTCAAGTTTTTCTCCCTCGTCCAGTCTGTTCAGGTCGGGTTGTTCTCCGTAGACTTTTACCAGTAAGTCCTTATAGTGATATATGTTCAGGTCGTCTGTATTGCCTGCATAAAAAACGGTCGGGTCATATATGTTTTCCCATAGTATGCTGTCAGGTGTGCCACCATTCTCCAAAAACAGGCTATAGGTAATAATCAGGGCCTGCAGGGTCTGCTCTATATTCCTTTCCTTTGTCTCTTCATTCTTGTACAGCGGAAAGGGGGCCTGGCCGTACCACATCATTGTTTTGAAATACCTTTTGACATCATCGTTTCTGGTATAATGTCCCCTGGGTCTGTACTGGCTGTAATCAAGTTCATAGGGAAAAATGGCAGACGCATTAAAGCCCCCCATATCGCATATCAGCCGGTATTCTTGCGATGCCATGTCTTTTGCCTCCTGAGGTATGTTCTCGGGCAGAGGTTTCTCAAGGGCAAGCTGGGCAGTGGCAAAGAATGCAATGTTCTTTAACTGTACATTCTTTATTTCTTCATTATCCAACTCATTATACAGATATATGGACTTTTGAAGCATGCTGTCGGTAAACTCCTCCAGCATGCCCAGGAGTTTCTCGTTTTCAAGCACCCTCAGCGAATAATCGTAAAATATGTGATATACCTGTAATACCGAATCAGTGGTTATAAAAGACGGGATTTTTTTATACTCGTTTTCCTCATATATGTAAAAAAGCTGCTCCTGTCTGGAGGGATTCACGACAAATCCGTTCCGTATCAATAATTCTTTCTGTTCTTGTGTAAAATCCCCATATTGCTCAAGATTCTCAATGTTGGACAGATCGGTATCAACCTTGTATGGCTCAACCAAGGCTTCATGCTTCACCGTCTCAAAAGGTACTTTCACAGGCTTCCTGTCCTTTTCTGATTTGAGTACAAGACTGTAAATCAGCTCATCCCCTTCATCGCTGCCAGTCCTTTCCTGACCGCCTGTCTCATCAGGTTGTTGAATTTCGCTGTTTTCTTCCTCTCGTCCAGGCTCTCCCCTTTCCACAGTACGGGAACAACCCGCAGAGGTTATTATAAGGGCTGCGATGCAGAAAAAACACAAAAGGCACCTGTTTAACCTCTTCTTCATCTTTCTTCCCCCTTCAAATGGTTTTGTTTGAGACGCTGTTTTATTGTCTTGTTTTAAGCTTTCCGTTTTCATAGTACACGCTTACCCACTTATAAAAATACCTTTCTTTCACTCTGGCATGAATTACATCTCCGTCTCCTTTATCGCCTTTTTTTATATCCGATATGTCTTCAAAACTGTGACTTTCCCCTATTCCTTCAAAGCCAAAGCCCTTCCATTTGTAAACATTCAGCACTTCACGTCCATCAGACAGTATTTCTATGGATACAAGCTCATCCATGCCATCCATGTCTAGATCCGAAAAAGTATAATCCTCAAAGGGCCTCGCAAGCCGGGACCCTCTCCATTTGGGAAATATAGAACCGTCGTGCCAGTTGTACAGGTAAGGCCTTTTGGCCATAACCGGATGGAATTCGGTCTTTTTATACATGCTTATGGATATCTCTTTTATGCCGTCTCCATCTACATCCGCAGTCTGCACTTTCCAGGGATTCATTTGTGCAATAGGGTATTCATATATCTCCTTGAGCTTGCCGTCCAAAGTCAGTATCACTAACTTCTCACCGTATTCATCACCTTTTTCCCCTGTAACCATCAGTATCTCGCTGCTGCCGTTGTTGTCCAGATCCGAAATACAGATGCTGATTACAGCCTTCCCCTTATTTTTGACGGGATAATTGTCAATCAGTTCCCCTCTGGAAGAATATACCATCAGCCTGCTATCTACAATATAAGCGACATAGTTTCGCCCCTCGGCGGACAGGATACCGGTCGGTTCCAGTTGTGTATCCTTCACCCTGTCAACATCTTTATGGTTGAAAACCGCTGTCAGTATTAAAATGCACGAGATAACCGCCCTCATTGAAATATAGTTTCCTTTCACTTTCTCGTATTCCCTCTTAACTGTAAAATTTTATCCGATGCTACCCGCCGCTAATACTCCCGTCCTATCAGAGGTCAGGGGACACACCTGCTGAAGTCCCGGTATTCCTCTGTGGACAGGAATGTCCCCAACTAAAAGATAAGCGCACCACGCCGCTGGATAACGGATTCCAGGCTTCAGATGGGGTTAAAACTCCACCTGAAAAGCCAGGCATTCTGTTTATCGACTATATTGTATCATTTTATAATTAGCTGTTCTACCATTACATTTTTGCATATATATAGCAGAAAGGCATTGTACCTGATAAACCGGTCCATATAATTTAGAAGCATTTGAAGGGAATAATTGTAATTGATGAGATATTTTAGGCTGTATCCAAAACCGGATACAGCCTCATAATCATTATCTGCGATGCTTGAATCTGAATCTGCCGCTGGTTTCATTATTGTCATAAGGAACTATAACGCTTTCCTGCTCTTCTTCTGCTATATTGTAATTAGCAGACACACAGCCCGAATGTTTCGAAATCTTTATATACTTTTTTGAATTTAAATTATTATACGGCATTTTGCTGACCTATCCCTCCCTTACTGTTTTCCAGCCCTGGTCGGTTATATTTACGCTATCCTGTGCCCCTGGGTCATGGGTTTTTGTTTTCTGAATTATACCGTCAAAAACGTACCCATCCGTCCTGTTCAGACTTTCAATAATACCGCAATAAACCGAAAATTTACCGTCCATATCCGCAACCCGTTCCGGATAAAAAGGCTTTTCCAGCATCAGGTCTTCCTTATATTCCTGGAACAGCTGCCACATGGCCTTCTCCAGTTCATCGCTGCAGAAAACCACCGGCAGTTTGATATGTTCCAGGGCCTCTCGCCGGCTTATCATATAATTATGGGCAAACAGCCTCTCGGTAAGGTTACTTACAATCTTATCTATTTTGGCCTCTTCGGAAATATCCATATGTGTCAGCAGCAGCTTTTTGGCTACAACGCGGATTAAAGAGTATGTCCTCTGTATGGTGCCTATAGCCAGGGGATGAACGCGGTCAACCAGATGTGCCAGGACTTCTGCCAGGGCATCATCGCTTTTAATGCCTACTACCTCCCTGACTATTGAAAAAAAGGAATATACATCCTCAACGTTTATAGGGAGTTTAACCTGAGGATTGGATGGGTCCTCGGGATTGAACATGCTGTTGACATTGGGATCCACCGGACTCAGTTCTCCCATTTTTCCCATTACTATCCGGGATGCTCCCAGTGCTATCAGGGTACCGGCACTATATGCCTTGTAAGGTATTAAAACAGAGAAGTTGTCGGTATATTCATATATAAGATGGACCAGTCTTAAAGCAGTAAGCACATCTCCTCCTTTTGTAAACATAAACAGGTCAATTTTGTCATTCTGCCCTATATCCTCCAGATGATTGTAAAATACCGGGATGATATCGGGAGCAATTCTTGTGCTGATATTTTGCCTGTCTCCTCCTATATAACATATCACCTTTGACTGTCTTATTTCGGATATTCGCTTTATCATATCCTTACGGTTGGCATGCATATACACGGCAGTCCTTTCAGTTGAATTTATACAGAATTATTTTTTGGACTGTGGCAGACAAATATTCTCCTTATTTAAGCTTTAATAGTTTGAATAAATCCGTCCTATTCAGCAAAAAATAAAAAAGTCCAAACCAAATATAAAAGGAGGAATTTGAATGTACGTAACAAACCAGCAACTGGGGTCTGCAGTTCACTATGCGCATTTTGCCCCTATTTGCACCAACTTTACGAACATGGGAACAACAGTAACCTATGCCAGTCGTCCAGAAGCGGCTATTAATGCCTCTGCTGTAAATCCCGGGGTTTCGGGGAATTTTGCAGCTGCACAGCAGCCGTTATGGAACCAGGCATCCGCAAATGTACAACCCAGCATCACAGCAGCTCAATTTGCACAGCCTGTGAGTGGCACAATGGCTGCCTATAATCAGTTAAGACCTCTTGGAACCCTTGTAAGCGCATATAACCAGTTTCAACCCTTTAGCGGTTCCATAACCGGACTGAATCAGTTCCAGCCTTACTGGCAATCCGGTCATGTTATGGTTCAACCGAGCATAGACATTTCGGAAACCTCGAGAGACGTAGTGGTATCAGCCTATACGCCGAATGTTGACCCTAACAACATCAGCCTGTCAGTTACCGATAATGCTGTCACCATATCAGCATATGCCTGGACCGGTAATCAACCCATGATAGTTAACAGGACTGTGGCACTGCCCACAAATATACGGGCGGAGGCTGTTGACGCCAACCTTCAGAATAACGGTATTCTCGAAATAAGGCTGCCAAAAGCCGAAAAGAGCACCAGGGGCACAACGCTGAGCCAGGACGTGAAACAGCAGACAGTATAGCAACCTCTGACAGAAAACAAGCCTTGATTTGCCTGCGCGGATCAAGGCTTTATTACTCGTTTTATCCGGTGACTACCACGGTTGCTGATAGTCCCGTCCTCTTAGACGGGTGGTAAGCGGCACGATGCTCCTGGATAATGGCTTCGAAGCTTCCTTTATTGCCACTGTATCTCTTTCTGAAAATGCTGGTAATCCTTGTAGTATTTCCAGCTGCCACCCCAGGTCCATCCCCTATCAACGAACGCCCTGAAGCAGGCATCACCTTCCACAATCATACCCTTTCTCACCGGATCCCTGTTGATATAGGCCTTTCCTTCTGAAGGCAGTATCTTATCACCGACAACATAGGGATTCTGCACAGGGTTTATATCAACGGCAACCCCATAGCTATGCAGGGATAGTTTGCTATTATTGCCCGGTACAGGGCGAAAGCAAAAACCGGATGTGTTGTTATCCGCCATTGATCTGTTATCATCAGCACCATATTCGTCAATTAACTTGACCTTTTGGATAGGAAATTTTGCAGCATACAGGTCCTTAAAGATATCCGCCACTTCCCCGGCCACTTCTCTATGAACTATAATTTCTCCCCTGTGTTTTTTATCATCAAATCCCCAATAAGTCACCCTGACATAGGCCAGGTCTTCCAAAGGTACAGGACATCCCGGTTTCCAGGATACCCCTTCCATCTTTTCCTTTACGTCTTCCGGTAACGGGCCCCAGACAAATTCGTCATTATGATCCGCCTCCGTTTTCTCCCGGGACTTCGGATCTGCAGCGGGGTCTTCCTCCGGGTATTTACCCAGCAGTACGGGGAACAATACCAGCACGACAGTGATAACCACGACTGTTCCCAAGAACCTTATCTTGCCAGTTTTTATATTATCTCACCCCTTCCCTGTTATTTCAATTGAATATATAATATATTTATATGCTCAATTTCTAATCCCTTCTAAATTTGTTCTCACATCCAAGAAAACATATACCTTGACTATATAAAGCTCCCGCCATCAATCCGGCCCCAGGATATATATGTCCTTTGGAGAGGCAATGCCCCGGAACGGCTGACTTTCCTGGAACAGACCTTTTGGCCGTGACAATAATATTTATGGGTATGAAAAAAACTATATTGTAATTCATAACCTTAGGTGCTAAAATGATTTCATTAGATCAATCCATGTAAAGGAGAAGATGGTAATAAGATGGAGGACAGTGGAAAGCTCAGGGTAGGGCTTACCTACAACTTGAAAAAACATGAGAACCTTTCCAATGAGGATGATGAAGCAGAATACGATGATATGGATACGGTCAACGCTATAAAAAATGCGCTGGAAAAAGCGGGATGCGAAGTCTGCCTCATGGAAGCCACGAGCCGGATTGTAAATATAATACAGGAAAAGGACGTAGATATTGTCTTCAATTTTGCTGAAGGTCTGAAAGGAAGAGGACGGGAATCCCAGATACCCGCACTGCTGAACATGCTTTGTATACCTTTTACAGGTTCGGATGAAACCACTCTCGCAGTAGCTCTGGATAAAGCCCTGGCCAAAAGAGTCGTGGCCTCTGAGAACATCAGAACCCCCAAATTCCAGGTCTTTTTTTCAGGCAAGGATAAACTGAACAGAAAACTGAAATTCCCTCTTATCGTAAAACCCAACGCCGAAGGGTCGAGCAAAGGCATCATTGACACATCTGTGGCAAACAATGAAGATGAACTGTACAGACTTGTTGCCAGAATAATAGATAACTACGACCAGCCAGCCATAGTAGAGGAATTTATTGAAGGCAGGGAATTTACTGTGGGGATGCTGGGTAACGGGGATGATGTGGAGATACTGCCCGTAATGGAAATAACTTTTGACCATACCCGCGGAACAGGTTTTTACAGCTATAACGTAAAGAAAAATTCTGAAAAACTGACTTCCTACACATGCCCTGCCCATCTAACAGCAAAAGAAGAAAAAATGATCAGGAACTTTGCCTTCAGGATTTTTGATATCCTTGAATGCAAGGATGTAGCGAGGATTGACCTGAGACTCTCCCGTATGGATGGTAAACCCTATTTCCTGGAGATTAATCCTCTCCCGGGACTGATTGACGGGTACAGTGACCTGACTATAATTGCAAAATCAGCAGGAATGGAATACAAGGATTTGATTAAAAGAATTCTTAACGAAGCTTTGAAAAGGTACCGGATGCAGACCATATAAGAAGCGGCTGGAGCCGCTTCTTATATGGTCTGGTCTCTCCTGTCACCGACACCGTATCCAGGCCCCGCTCAACAGGTATACCGCAGACAGTACCTTTCCGGTCTTCCATTATGTCAGACATGAAAATAGAATTTGAATTCACTTTTTCTGAATTCAAAATGATACATAAGCTGAAGAGGCTGACTTCAAGCATATACATTTACATCAATTGACAAGAATTATATAATTACAGATAATAGACAAAATGCCGAAGAAAGGAGTGTATTCATGTATTTTGCCACCTTTAGCTACAACTGCTCCCAGCAGATTGGTGTCTTGAGCCCGGATAAGAAAAATATGATCCCGTTAAAAGAAGTCTTTGACAGAATGGGCAAAGATACACCGGATTCCTTAAACCGGTTGATAGAGATATTTGACGACAGTCTTGGAGAATATATCAGGGATATGCTAAATACATCAGGTTTTAACGGAATACCGGTTGAAAAAATAAAGTTATGTGCACCCATTCCGTATCCTAAAAGGAACCTCATATGTCTCGGGAAAAATTATGTGGACCACGCCAGAGAAGTGGCCGGATTGCCCGGAGCTGACAATGATATCCCGAAATATCCCGTTTTTTTTACCAAGTTTGCGGACCCTGCCATTGGAGATGGTGATATCATCAAGAACCATTCGGAAATAACAGAAATGATTGACTATGAAGTGGAACTGGCCGTGGTGATTGGTAAAGATGGCATCAACATCCCTGAAGAAGACGCAGAAAATTATATATTTGGGTACTCCATCGCAAACGACGTATCTGCCAGAAATATTCAGAGGAAGCACGGTCAGTGGTTCAAGGGTAAAAGCCTGGAAACCTTCTGCCCCATGGGACCCTACCTGGTCCACAGGAGTGAAATTCCCTTCCCTGTGGAACTGGATATAATGTGTAAAGTGAACGGGGAGGTCAGACAGCACTCCAATACCCGGAACATGGTATTTGACATACCCTGTATTATAAGCCATCTGTCCAAAGGAATGTACCTGCGAACCGGCGACATTATTATTACCGGCACACCTTCAGGGGTGGGTCTGGGGTTTAAACCCTTCAAATTTTTGAAGTCCGGTGATACGGTAGAATGCTACATAGAAAAAATCGGTACTCTGACCAATATAATAGAATAACCGCACATACTACAGCCCTTGATCCTTTATTGAATCAAGGGCTGTCCCCATGCTTCCTTAACAGAATAGTATGCAACTCCTGCAAAGCAAAGGTTCCCCGTGCTCTACCCATCTTCTTCATCGCTGTCACTTTTCTCTTCCCCGTCTTTCTCATGTACTGCATTGATTTTCTCACTTATCTCCGCAATCTCTTCTTCAATGCTTTTGATCTCATTAACCATTTCCATAATAGTATCCTTGTCCGGCTGGTTGCCATCTTTGTAAGCATGGTATACTGCATTACCGATTTCGGTCTTTTTGTCCTCAATTTTTCCTTCCAGTTGATTACGCTTCATTTTAAGTTTTCCAATTTCTATCATCTCGGAAGATTTGGCACCAATGGATGATGCCGTGTTCATGGCAGTTTTACTTACTTTTTTCCAGATACTCATAACATCTACCTCCTTTGATTATTTAGCACTGTTTTCCGGTTCAGGGGCAACCCCCTGCTCTGCTGACCCGGCAAGGGCAGACCCGTAAATCTCCGGGCATTTCTTTATTATATTCTATGCACGGATACAGTTTATTTTCATCGCTGCTTTCAATATAGAATGTTTTTTCCCTTAGTCCTATTCTCATTCTAACTTGTTCCCCTTTTGGTAACCTTTCAAACAGTTCTTTT
Source organism: Clostridium thermobutyricum (assembly GCA_016842005.1). Classification (GTDB taxonomy): domain Bacteria; phylum Bacillota; class Clostridia; order Ch29; family Ch29; genus JAENYD01. The sequence continues at coordinate 26,388 of JAENYD010000007.1, forward strand.
TATTCAGTAACACTTTACTTTTTCCGGTCATATTATATCAATACAGGAGGGGGGATTTTTTTGTTTATTGATGAAGTAAAATGGATTCGTTCCTATAGACATAAGCTCTGTCCCACATTGAGAAAACGGGCATTGGAGTGTTATCGCCTGTCCGGAAAAGTTCCTTGCTACATGCAAAAACCTGTCAGAAATATAAAAAAACGATTGCAGAAGATGCCTGTAATCGTCCAGACGTATGAAACCCGCGGAAATACCGACAATATAAGGAAGGCAGCCGGGCTCACCGGATGCGCTGTCAGGAGGGAACTCCCTGCTATCAATGCCTTTTCCACAACAATAACCGCCAAACAACTGGAAAAGCTGGTTCAGAGCAATTATATAAAGAAGATATGGTATGACGGAGAAATCAGAGCTGTACTGGATACGGCAGTGTCTACAGTACAGTCATCCTCACTCTGGAACAGGGACATTACCGGTAAGGATGTAGTGATTGCAGTACTGGATACGGGAATATATAACCATCCCGACCTGGAGGGCAGGATAGTGGGATTCAAGGATTTTATAAGGGAAAAGACTGAACCGTATGATAACAATGGTCATGGCACTCATGTGGCCGGAGACATTGCTGGCAGCGGTAAAGAGTCCGGCTTTCGCTACCGGGGACCTGCCCCAGAAGCAAAACTTGTGGGCGTAAAAGTTCTGAATAAAATGGGTTCAGGCTCACTCTCGGTTGTAATAGAAGGAATACAATGGTGTATAAACAACAAAGACGCCCTCGGTATCAGGATTATCAACCTGTCTCTTGGAAGCGATGCCAACGAATCATACATCGATGACCCGGTATGCCAGGCAGCTCAAAAGGCATGGGAAGCGGGAATAGTGATGTGTGTGGCAGCAGGCAACAGCGGTCCTGAGGCAAAAACCATTAATTCACCGGGAATACACCCTCTTGTAATAACAGTTGGAGCTCTTGACGATACGGGCACCTCATCGTCACAGGATGATAAGGTCGCTGATTTCTCCAGCCGCGGCCCTACGGTTGACAGTCTTGAAAAGCCTGATATCCTTGCCCCGGGAGTCAATATTATATCTCTGCGTTCTCCAAAGTCCATGCTGGATAAGCAGAAGAAAAAATCACGGGTTGATGAATGGTACAGTTCCCTGTCAGGCACATCCATGGCAACTCCGGTTTGCGCCGGTGTCATAGCCCAGATGCTTCAAATGGACAGTTCCCTGACCCCGGACCAGGTGAAAGAAAGATTAATATCCACTGCCAAACCTTTACCGGGTCTTGACCGCAATATCCAGGGAGCCGGAGTTATTGATGCTGTTAAAGCCGTGGATGGTGCCAGAACAGCTTACAACAACTGAAAAATTGAAGCTATATCCAAAATTACCGGTACGCTGGGAAAGCGAAAAAGCCTGGATACCACTTCTATGAAAAATTTTATGGCGGCATTGACATCCCTGTCTGCCACAAAACCACAGTCGCACCGGAATATACGTACAGAAAGAGAGCAGAGATTCCTTTACTTCTCCACAACACGAACAGGTTTTGGATGATGGAAACCACTTATCTATTTTGATAAGCTTTTCCCTTTGATCCTCTAACCTGTATCTGTTCTGATTAGTCCTATACTCTTGATAATTCATCTTTGAACGCAGGTCTATTTGCATATCTGGTAAAAAGCTTCTGTTTGATTTCCAATGCCTGCTCTTTTCCACCTGCTTTTTTCAGAGTCCGGATAATAGTGCATACCTGCTGATAATCTTTCCTGTTGCGCGCCCTCATGGCAGTCTGCTCAATATATTGCAGAAACAGCGTGTAAACTTCTTCTTTGAATTCAGGAATAAGTTGCTTGTAAAAATCCTCAACTGCTGATGGTCTTCCTTTAACATACTCAAGAAGCTTTTGTTTTTCCCCTTCCTCTATGAGAATACGGGTATATACATCATTATATGTTTTCTTTTGGTTTTCCAGCAGAAAAATGATCTTGGGGTAAACGGAGGACCACTCACTTGCATCATATGTGCTTTTCAATTCCTTGTAATATTCAAAACTTCCATCCAGAATAAACTCCATTGCAATTTCACGCTGCTCATCAAGCCTACCGGAAAACTGAAATGCTTTGTACCGGTATTTCTTCCACTGATTTACCAATCCGCGCTTATCTTTATCCTTCTCTTCTCCATCAAGCGTAAGCTTTATTACAGAGTCATAATCTTTTTTCCTCATCGCACTTTCTATTGCCATTTTCCTGAAGTTGGAGTATTGAAGATTTTGCTCAATAAACTCCTGTGCCTTTTTCTGCCCGTCATGTTGTTCAATCATGTGATATCTGATCAGATTAACTCTTTCAGCAAAGTAATTAACACTCCATGAATCTCCTTCTTTGTTTTCTATGATTGAAGCCAGATGATTTTCCAGTTTATCCCGTAGAATCGGGGTGTCTGCAAGCTCCAAACAGTTGTCAAGAAGGTCCAGCCTCCAGTCAGTCCAACCTTCGTATCGTCTATTAGATGCTTCTTCCACCAGCTTATTGAAAATGCTTTCTTTATCAAGTGAACTTAATTTTTCATCCTGAATAATTTCACTAATAAAAGCAAAGCTTTCTTCAATTACTCCTCCGACTATCCCGTCAGAATCATCCGCACCCTCAAGTAAATCCATCATCTCATGTATTACGCAAAGGGCTAAGTCTAAAGCATGCATGGTTTTATTCTTTTCAAAAGCGGAGCGGGCCTTTTCCAGCACCAAATCAGCCCCCTTGACTGCCTCATAAGTATCTGCGTAGTCTACAAACCCATAATAATCCGAATTGTTTCTGATAAAGGTGCGAATAAGTTCAATAGATTTTCTTATTTCGTCCTCATCATTTCCATCGCCAAAATTCAGTTCGATGCGCTGCTTGATTTCTTCATACCCAGAAGCAATATCCAGAAGGAATTCAACAAGCTCGTCTTTAGTTCTCTCAGAAAGTATTTTCTCAATATCAGGTGCTTTTCTTTTCTTTTTTTCAGCCGGAGACTTAAGAACTGTTCCTGAGTCTGACCTATTTGGGGAGAAACGGCTGTTTCTACAGGGTAAATCATTTTTCATATCCCGCAAGGCAAGAAATACCGCTACCTGATGCTTGCAATATTCTCCCATATCATAAGGGCAATCGCATTGGGTATCTATGATATTATTCTCCTCATCCAGTTCAACCTCGACAAGGTATAAGTCGGTCCCCTCAACTTCAGCCTCATATTCATTCTTGCCTATTTCCTCAATTGAAAATACACGGTCATTCTCATAGTAGCCGTAACCCCTTGCGAGTATTTTTTTATCAATATAGTTTTCAAAGTTATTCAAATTCATTTTATCCATCCCCGCCAACTAAACTCTCTATACAATATATTATATCCCAAATTTGCATAAAGAGTTAATCTGTCATATTTTCCAGTATGCAAGGTTCTAACAAATGCAAGTTTAGTTTAATCATCTATAGAAAATCAGGTAAAAAGGGATGTCACTGCTCGCATTGCTTTCAAAGGCACTGCATTAGTTACGCAGCTAAAGCGTAATTTTCATTTGCATTTATATATATTCCCTTATTTCTCTTTTGTCTCCGGGCTCGAGCAGCCCGTATTTCACCTTTATTCTGTCCAGTTTTTCCAGCATAGGCTTTGCGATCAACCCCAGGAAGACTACAGTAGCAATGGCATGGATAAGGTCGAAGGGAATACCCTGAAGATACGCAAGATAAAACATCTCCGCCGTGGGTCGAATCTGGAACATCAGTACCGCCGCGGGATTCATTATTCCTCCGTAAATAAAAAATGTGGCCAGTCCACCAAAGATGCATAGGGCTGCCGTATTTCGCCGCAGAATACCCTTGCGGAAAAGAACTCCCGCCAGGAATCCGATAACCCCGAAAGCAAACATTTGCCACGGTGTCCATGGTCCTTGACCGAAGAACATGTTGGATACAAAGCCGGTGACCGCACCTACCAGAAATCCCGCTTCACCGCCGAAACTTACACCACTGATTATAACTACAGCCACCACCGGCTTGAACTGGGGCAACATGAAGAAGGCAACTCGTCCTGCTACGCCTATAGCGCAAAGCACTGCAATAACTATCAATTCCCGTGCCTGTGGCTTACGGCTCTCAAACACCATCACAAAAGGCAGCATAGTCTCCAGAATGATGAGCATGCTGATGAAGTAATATTTCCTGTCGCCCAGATAGTAGATACCGATATAAATTGTCAGTGGTATTACAAACAGAATCATCACCATAGCCGTCAGTGTACGTTTTGAAAGGCGGCGCTCTCCTGCTGCTATCTGTTCATTTGCTATAGGTGCGTCCGGCTTTTTTTGATAAATCATCCGGCAAATAAGACCCAGCCCCACTGCCAGCACAAAAATGATCAGCGTATAGCGCCAGATAGCGTCAGAATTGCCGGCCAGCCCGGCTGACAAGTTTTCCTTGGTCACAAGCGGGGAAAGAACCTCCATATTCCCCGCTGCAAAAACTCCTGTAGCGAGGAAAACCAGCACTGCAAGGGACATCTTAGTCTTACGCCATAGGACAAATCTTCCAGATTTCTCCTCACGCACTGATACGACTTCCTTTTGCTCTGGTGATTTACTTGGTTCCCAAAGGTAACGGATAGACAGAGTATCCTCTTCCAGTGATTTTATTCCAAAGGGTATCTCTTCTCCCCCACAGGCAACGATTACATCTTCCACCGTCACCGCACCGGGCAGTTTATGCCGCGCCATACGATTGGCAGCAGTGGTATAAAAGCTGTTATTGGAGAAGAACCGCCGGGGGATGTCCCGACTGACGATATTACCGTCAAAAAACATGGCGCAGCGATGGGCATATTTAGCACAGAATTCAATGTCATGGCTTACCATGATGACGGCAACGTCCTTTCGTAAAAGCTCATAGAGAATTTCAGCAAATATCTTCTTGAATTCAGCATCCATACCTTTGGTGGGTTCGTCCAGGAGTAGAATTTTGGGCTGAAGAAGCAGTACCTTGGCCAATGCCGCCCTCTGTTGCTCACCGCCGGACAGGTCATAGGGATGCATGGAAAGCAAATGTTCAAGACGGCACAGCTTTGAAACCCTCTGTACACTATCGATTTTTCCCATCTTTGACTGCTTCTGCTCTGAAAGTATCTCAAGCAGGTCTTCTTTCACCGTCTTTTTAACAAAAATAGCCTGTGGATTTTGAGGAAGCACGCCCAGCATCTGATGATAAAGCTGTCGGTTTCCCGTTCTGGATAATTCCTGTCCGTTAATCCTCACAGCCCCTCGATAGGGCTTGTTTATGCCAGAAATCAACGACAGGACCGTGGTTTTTCCGGTACCGTTTCCACCCAGAATGGCACAAAACTCACCAAAGTATGCTTTCATAGAAAGTCCCTTCACTACGTCTGGTGCTTCCTTTTCGTAGCGGAACCACACCTCCTCTAGTTCAATAGCAGGCGTACCGTTTTGATTATACAACGGCGTATCCACCATAGGCACTTCGCCCAACGGCTGTTTCTGTGCAAAAGTATCCAACCATGCACGCCCCTCTTTTACAGTGACGGGACAAGGCAAATTATTTTCCACTCCAGCATAGATCCGCATGGGAGCCGGCATGGCAAGAAACATTCCGTGGTGACCTTCTTTTAGTTGTTTACCCACATCCTTCGGCGTACCGTCACAGATAATTCGTCCTTCATCCATCACCAGCACCCGGTCTGAAAGGGGAAGTACCTCCTCCAGCCGGTGTTCGGTCATAACGACTGTGGTGCCTAGTTCACGGTTAATCCTTCCCACATTGGCCAGAAATTCTGCCGCTGCAATAGGGTCCAATTGACTGGTAGGCTCATCCAGAATCAGTACAGACGGCTGCATAACCATAATAGCAGCAAGGTTGAGGAGCTGTTTCTGTCCTCCGGATAACTCAGTGACATTTCGATAAAACCAGGTCTGTATACCGAAAAAAGAGGCCATTTCCGCCACCCGCAAACGAATGGACGGTGTGTCAAAACCCAGGCTTTCCAGCCCAAAAGCCAGTTCGTGCCATACTTTGTCGGTAACAATCTGGTTATCCGGTGATTGCATTACAAATCCAATTCTGGCACTTTGGGTACGCCGGTCCACGTTTGATAACGGCGTACCTTCGAATAAAATCTCACCGCTTCTTTTCCCATGGGGTGCAAGAACGGTTTTAAGCTGTCTGAGTAGTGTGGTTTTTCCGCAGCCGGAGGGACCGCAAAGAACGATGAACTGTCCCTTTCGGATGGAAAAGGAAATATTGTCGAGTACCTTTTTCTCCTGCTGAGGATAGGAAAAAGTTAAATTTTTGATAGTATAGATTTCCATTTCCGATCCTCCTTTATGTTGATAACAACCGGTGCGATACACAGCGCCAGATAGCAAAGATACAGGCTGACAGGGTAAGGCTCCAGCCCCACACCCTTCATAGTAGGAAAGTATCGATAGTAAAGCCCTCTCAACGCAGAACCTGTCATGATATACCCGCCACAAAAAACCAGGAAAAGCATAGCACTTTTGTCCCGCCTGTCGAACCGGTAAATGGAGAAAGCAGTGCGTCCCGGCAGTCCATAACCCCGGCTTTTCATAGAATCCGACGTTTCAATGGCATTTTCTAGCGCCCATGTCACCATGATGGACAGTATTTTGATGCCGTGCTTTGCCCGCTGCAAAAGGCTTCCGTTGGACACATCCCGTCCCACACACTTCTGTGCGTCTGACACAACCCTGAGATACGCCTTAAAACGAGGCACAAAGCGAAGGGTCATTGACAAAATCAGCGATAGAGCAGGAATCACCCGCCCAAAAAGATATACAAACTTGTCTGAAGTCATGATGGCGTTATAGCAGGAAAACCAGCACATAACAGTAATAATCATCACTGCTGCCGCAATGCCGTAGGTAATAGATTCCAGCGTCAAGGGATTACCGTCCCGCAGATAAGTGAGAATAGTCCCTCCTTCATGATTGAAGGCGGGATTAACGAGTGCGGTAACAACCAGCATGGGAAGCATATATCTCAGATTGAAACGCAGTGCCTTTCTTCCGTTTAGATAAACCGAATAGCTAAGAGCGCATAACAGCGAAATGCCAAGACATACCGGATGCATGAAGAACATGGAAAATAATATCACCAGCGCAAAATACAGAAAATTGACCACCGGATGGTAGGAAGAAAAAGCATCCTTCATTATTATCATTCACCTCCTGTGCTGTAATATCCGCCCACGTCAATACCGAGATTGCAGGTATACACCCATTCAACAACGTCTCCGTCTTTAAGGGCATAGCGGGAACAGCCGTAATTGGGAAACCATCCGTTTACCTTGTACATCCATCCGGAAAGCTCACCGCAATCGAATTCATAAAGGTTGTTAATGCCCTCGATGTAGGCACTGTTATACATCGGTGTGTTTCTAAATTCCATGTGTATTCTGTTTCGCTTCATTTCACGCTGAAGGACGTTGAACACGCTTTCATCATCATAGAAAGTCACCTCTGTGGGCGGAAAGATAATCCCATCCTCCGGCACAAGCTCTACCTTTTCCGGGTCCAGCCATTTTATATTATCAAGAATGGTGTCGCAGCGCACCGACAGGGTGCATGTGTAAGCAGTGGTACTGATGACTGCATTCTGCGGCTCCACGGGAATGGGTTTACCCTCAGGCACCGGGTCGGTGAGGTATTTGTCCTTGCCAGTATTCTCATCGATGACCATCCCCTGTTTCTCAGAATACTCCTTCGAGCCCTTTTCCACACCCGCTGAAGATTTGCCACCAGCAAGGGAAGCGGCCAGCTTTAGCTTTTCCTCGGCGGTGAGGGGATGGTCGCTGTTTAGTTCGAACATGACAGCAGATAAGTTTTCATCGGGAGGTTGTTCCGATACCTGTTTAGCCGGAGCTGCGGAAACAGCGGATTCGAACTGGCCGTCAGATGCATCCGTTCCCGCCGGCATCGTTTCTGATGCAGAGTATGTAGTGACTTCCTGTATTGCATTCTGTATAGCCGTTTCCTGACTGATCGGGGGGTTTGCTGAGGATACCGTGGAATTAGGCGCCGAAGAGGTAGAAGAGGATAGATTCCACCCTCTGAGGCCGGGCGCATCTCCTCCCCACCAGAATGTAAAAGCGAGAACGCATAGAATGACCAGCGTTGTAACAATTTTACCTTTATGCTTCATCAATCTGCTGCACCTCCTCAAATGAGATTGGCCGCTCCCAGCATATTAAAGAGCATCCCGGCGACCTCACAGCGTTTTATGGCATCCTTTGGCCGGATGTTAAGGTCCTGCTGTGAAAGAATGCCCTCTCTATAACAGAAGGCCAGCGACCGGCGCGCCCAGTCGGACGCAGTCACGTAGTCAATAAATTGCGCCAGCATATCGCGCACCGCACCATCGTTCATATCGGTATCCATGCCGGCCAGTTCAGCGGCGCGGGCTATCATAGTGGCAGCCTCCTCACGGGTGATTGTGCCCGCAGGATCAAATATTGATTCAGATTTACCGTTGACAATACCATAGCTGTATGCAGCACCTACATATCCCGCATACCAGCTATCCGCTGTTACGTCGCTAAACACGCCGATCATACTTTCGGATAACCCCAGCCCACGCACAACAATAGCTGCAAACTCAGCACGGGTCATGGTGGCGTCCGGGTCAAACGACATGTCAGATTTTCCGTTTATTACTCCCCGTGAAGCCAGCGCTTCGATAGCAGGCTGATTGACATGAGCGCTTATGTCAGGAAAGGTCTTGCCCGGATATATAATGGGTATGCTCGTGATGTCGGGATGCTTGCCCTCAAGCCCTTTACCGGTTTCCGGCCGGTTATTTTCCGAAGCGGAAATATGTAATGCATCGTCCATACGGTACAGGCTGTTTTTACCTTCACTGGCACGCCAGGCAGCAACAAGACCATAAAAGGCCTGCTCGGTCGCCATCTGGTTTGAACCGCTGCCGTTTGCGGTATGCAAAAAACCCTGGCCCGGTATATAGAAGGTCATCAGATTATCAAGCAGTGTATACCCGTTTTTTACAAATCGTGGGTCGTCAAGAGAAATACCGAGTTCCGTAAGGGCCACAATAACCTGTACGACACTCTCCGAATTTGTAGTACCCCAGCTTGCATAGCCGCCCGTACTCTTCTGCATCTTCGAAAGGCATTCAAGAGCCTCCTCCGTAACCTTTTTCACATCGTCGCGGTACTGATATTTGACCAGAGCCTGCAGCGCCATGCCGGTGATGTCTGGATCAGCCACCATATCACCCTCGGTGGCCGCTGCAGTTCCGCCAAAGAGCGAGAAACCGCCGTCGGGTAACTGGCATTCCAGGATGCGGTCAACATACATGTCCCGCGTGGCTTGCGTAGTCGCTTCACTATTTTGCGGCATGTCGTAGCTCCCGCTGTCAAGTGCTATAAGAGCCCAGATAGGACCGTTCAACCCCTGCCAGATTGTTTTGTCATAATCTCCCAGTGCCGTCAGGAGATTGTATCCTGCCACATTCGCCGGATCTTTGCCAATTGCCGTCAGTGCCAGAATTACACGGGAATATTCCGTATATTTCTTTTTATGCAGAACACCGTTGCATGCTTTCACATATTCCTCAACTGTGGCGTAGTAGTCCTGGTAATACTCCTCCGGTACCTCGTAGCCGCTGCGGGCAAGACCAATTATCGCCCATTCTCCGCCAATGGAGCCGACCTGAGGATTTTTTACCGTATTGTAAATATATTCCGCAGTATCGTTTAAAGCCGCCTCAACCTCCGCAGAAGTCACTGCAAGTGCTGTGAAAGAACCCTGCAGCAGTATAATAAAAATTAAAGACAGGACACAGGCACTTCGTTTTAGTATTTTCTGCATCATATAGCATTCTCCTTTCTGAAAGGCCTGTTAATGCTACTTTGTTGAGTTGCTAATAAAACTGTAGTTCCCAACAACTTATAATTGAAAGCCACTTAGACCCGTTATGTCAAAACATGGCATATCTTAGCATTGCTCTAAATTAACTTTTTCCACAAATCTCATCAATATGGCCGCAACCTGGGCTCTTGTGGCGCTGCCGGACGGAACAAGCGTCGTTTCGGTCAAGCCGGTTATGAGGCCCTCGGCGGTGGCCCAACTTATCGCGGCGGTGGCCCAAGGGCTAATATTTCCGCTGTCGGCATAGACTGTAAGTTCGGCTGATGATGTCACATCATAACCCTTGTAGCCTGCATATCGGTACAGTATAAGCGCTATCTGCTCGCGGGTCACGTTGTCGTTCGTACCGAACAGGCCTTCACTGTAGCCTCCGACTATACTGTTTTCAGAGGCCCATATAACGGCATCGGTATACCATACATCGTCTTTAACATCTGTAAAGCTGTTTGTACCGGTAACTTCGGGCTCCCCATCCAGACGGTACAGCACCGTGACCAGCATTGCACGGGTCATGTTGCCCTCCGGACTAAACTCTGTTTCGCTCGTGCCGTTCATCAGGCCGTTTTCGGTGACATACATTACCTCGTCATAGTACCATGCATCTTCGGAAACGTCGACGTAGCCCTGCAAAGCCCTGGCTAATACAGCGTAGCAGGAAAAGTGATCAGTCGTAAAAACAGCCATGCCCCTCTTCTCATCATATACGGTATTCAATTCCGTGATCGTACCATCATCTGAAACGTGTACAACTACTACATTATCCGCTCTCTCGCCGTCCTTCAGTGTATACGGCAGAGCACCCGTGACTGTGCCGCCGAGCTTTGTAACTTTCTTGTCGCCCACAATGACGTTCAGTTCGAAGATGACAGCTCCTTTAAGCTCTTTCTGCATTTCCTCCGGCATTGACGAAATGTCTACTGTGTTTATTTCTATAGTTACCGTCCTGTCTGTGCTCGCATCTGCAATAGCCTCAAGCGATTTGTCATCAAAGCTCAAATTGCCCTTCGGCGTTTCTACAGTCATTGTCAGGCCGGACTGCCTGATTTCTGAAACTGATTTTCTCGGCAGAGAGATGCTAACGCCTGTTATATCCTCGTCGGTCTCGGCCTTGATGGTAATATCAGTCATGTCGTTTTTCTCCGCAGCATCAAGCACCTCATCTATCTGCTCTCTTGTCACGGAGGCTGTTGCCTTGCCGTTTGTAACTGCGGTCTCAAGCTTTATGCTGGCAGAAACCGTCTCAACCGGCACTTCCTCGCTTCCAATGATGGTGGACGGAGTGTAGTTGTCCCTGTCGAAGGCGCCAAGCTCTTTAAGCTTTGCAATGGCCGCATTGTAATTCTCAACGTTGCCCACTGTTATATACAGCTTTTGCTCATCGAACAGCGCCTTGTACGCCGCATCAGCGGCCAAAACGGCGTTCTTGTCGGCGAGGGTGACCTTGGAAGCCTTGGGGATAACGGAGAGCAGGTCCTTAACGTTCTGTATCTCTTCATAGAAGGCAAATTTATCTTCCGCAGCAGTAAGCTTGGTCAAATTCACCTTGGCTTGTTCGGTTTCGTTAAGTACATTGTATATTGCTCTTGCATATTCAATGGCATCACGATAATCACTGTAATTGCCCATAGTGATCCCCTTTGCGGCGGGGAGATCTGAAATTACTTCATTAACATAGCTTGCGCCTTTATTTGTGTTGATAACATGCAGCTCATACCAGGTGCCGGTATAGTCAATCGCCTCGGTTTCCTGATTGTTCATGGAAGGCCATGCATACTCACCAACGCCTATATAGATGATGTCGCCGGGCACAACGGGAATGTACTCGGTGCGCTTATAGAAGGAATTGCCCTCTGCATTAGTCGTGACCTTTTTGTTTAGAAAGGTCTTGACAAGGTAGTTTTTGTTAGCGGCCTCGGGCGTCACCTTCACTCGGGCACTGTCCCCGGATATAACAAGTACGTACTCGTTTTTATCCGAGGAAAATACCGGTATAAGAGTGCCTGTGTTTACCCTGAGTGCTTTAAGAGAAGTATCGTCGTTCCCCCAGGTGCCGCCAAGGTCTTCGCCAAGGTTTTGAGTGTACTGGATGCGTATTTCATCGCCGTCCGCAAGCTTGCCGTTTGCCACGGAAAACTCCTGGAAACCTTCATTTGTAAACCAGTCATTAAGCGTACCCATCCATCCGGAGCCTGCTTCACCGGAGAATTCCCCCAGCTCTTTTTCACCCTTTGTTATACTGGCCAGATATGCTATGTCATAGGCGCCGGCATTTGCGCTTCCGCCGGTGCCCGTCCAGCTGTAGCCTTCATCCGCCAGGGCTCGAAGCACAACGGTCATCATGGTATCATTCTCACCCAGGGCATATCCTGGCTTGCTTATAATCTTGCCTGTAAAATCGCCGCCGGGAAAGGTATAGTTTTCGATATATAAATCGACCGTACCAACCTGATTTCCTGCGTCAAAAACGCTGTTGCCAACCTCCTGAATGTCTTCGGGCACCTTTTTCTCAACGGCTTCCATGGCGGCAAGCGCATCGGCTTTGGCTGTTTCGATTGCAGCATCATCTCCGGCCGCCGCTATGGCAGCAAGCCCGTTGTTGTATGCCGCAAGCAGCACCGCCCAGTTCTCGATGGTATAATCCTTTCTATCGTAGCTTTCGAATGCCTCCGTCAGCGCAGTGACCGCCTGATCGGCATACGAGCCGCTTACAGGGCCCCATATGATGGTGACACCCACATTGTTGTAGGGCATAATGAACCTTAACTCGGCATCCATGAAAAGCACTCTTCCATGGTTGGATTCCTTGCCCTTATAATCAGTACTGTCACTCAAGTTTTTATAATTAAAAGATACACTGCTGCTTTCAATGCCGTCGTATTGTATGCTCTTGATTTCATATGCCTCACCGTTGATGTATACGGTGAAATTATTCAGCACCTCATAATAATATGATACGCCTGTATGTCCGTTTTCATCGGTAAAGGGATGTTCGTATTCTGTATCCAGTTCAAAATCCTCATCGGAAATCGACCAGTTTTCTCCCTCCGGGGAAAAAACTTTTTCGCCCGCTGGGCTGCTGTCGGCGTCCCTCACCAGGAAATACGCGTAGTATCCCGCATCGAAGCCCAGGGCTATCTCGCTGTCGGGGAAAGCGGTTGTTACGCCCAGATTTGAATAATCGTAAATATCTCCGTTCAAATCTCTTGGGTAGGAAGCAAACTGGTTCAGCCGCTCTCTGTATTCGAATTCGCTGTAAGTAGCGTTATTCTGCAGATACGCGATCATGTCCTCAATGATTGCTTCCGCGTCATCGGTATCCGCCTCGATATTGATTTCCAATTGATAGGGGGCAAGAGTAGGCAGACCTGCGGCATTGGCATCTACTATATCGCTGTATTTTGCAAGCTCCATGCCGGTCACCATGCCCTGCTGATAATCGCTCATCCCGTTGTAGCTTTCGATAAGCGCATTTACCAGTTCCTGAGCGTTTGCACCCAGCAGCGTCATATCGCCCGGTAGGCGGTTAAGAAAACCGCGGAAGGCTGCAAGTTTTTCGTTAGTCTCCAAGGTCGTTGCTTCCTGTATCTCTTTAATCGCAGCTATCGCAGTTTTCTGTGCAGCGCTAGCCTCCCCTATTGTTGACGCGTTCTGAATTCCGTCAATACCGGTCTGGTAGTGGTTTTGTATACTTGACCAGTCATCGGCGGTGAAATAGTTTTCGTCATAGGCGCTGTACACAGCATCCAGCTCGGCCTTCAGTGCGCTTAGTACCGCTTCCGGATCCGACGGTTCGGTCACATTAATGCTCATTGTCGCGCCGGCGGTCAGACCGGGAATAATGCCAGCGTTGTAATTATTATCATCCAGTGGGTATATGCTGATCTGGTAGGTGCCTTCTTCATAGAAGGTATAGGAAAAACTGCCGTCGCTTCCCGTTTTAACCCCGGTATTTTCAAAGGTGCTTCCTGAAGGCGGTTTTACAAATACTGTTGCCCCTGACAGGGTGGACATTCTCCCGCTGTATTGTGCATAATATGATGCGCAGGAAGTGGCCGTATAGGTAGTCTCCTCGCCCGCCTCAACCGTATCGTTTCCTGACAAGTAAGATATGCGTAAATATTTCGCAACTTCATTGAAAAAGTAATCGGTTGGAGCGCTGCTAGCGTTTAAAAAGTAAGGAGTGTCAAGATACGCTACTGTAACTGCGTCCCCGTTTTGCAGGTGGATTCCTGATACTCCAAGCCCACTGAGCATATTCCCTACTCCGTTGGCACCCATATTTGCTGTCGGACCACATACGAACACGCCGTTTACAAAGATTGTATATGCCTGATTATAGGCAACATCTCCTGATAGATCGCGGATATCTGTGGCGATACCTGCCTGGGTGAGTGCATCAGCAACGGTATATCCATCGTTGAGCGTCAAGCTGTAGATTCCCGCGCCGGTGATGAAATCGACACTGTCCTTCCTTGCGGCAAGGTTGTCCACCACCGTCAGCGTGACGCTGATGCTTTCGTCTATGCTTATCAGCCCGTAGGCAGCGCTGACAAATCCTGCGTAGGCTGATTTCAGCGCATCGTATGCGATATGCCCATAAGTTTCTTCAGTAGGCCTGTCGGGGTATGATGCAAAATATGCCGCCGCTTCGCTCCGTGCGCTTGTGAAGGCACCCCAGCTTTCCGGCGTGTAATCATCTTCGTTAAGCCCCGCAAACAACGTGTTGTAAAGGGCTTTCAGCGAATCGTATTTATAAACGGCATCGTTAAAAGTATATCCAAATTCGCTGGCAACACGCGTATCCAGCCCTTCAATGGCGGATGTAAGCGCAGCGGTTTGCGCATCCACCTCCGTTTGATAGCCCGCGATGTTCAGCTCTGTGGGGCTCCCGTCATCGTACAGCGATTCGAGCATCTCATTTGCGGCGTCAACCTCGTCCTGCATCGCTGACCACGAGGCAGTTGTATATTCATCCGCAACCTTAGTCCCTGCAATCTGCACCGCCTCGTATAGCAGCGTCGCATTGACGTTTGTAACGGGTATCAGATTGTCTATGGCAGTTTGGAGGTCGTCTGCTGCGGTATCGACTTCCTCCTGCGTAGCGGCAGTATTATCATTTATCATATTTGCCGCTGTCAAAGCTGCCTGCATATCGGCCCAGAAGCCGTTTTCACTTGTTTCGCTACCGTTCCAGCGGTCACCGGTCATGTAATAGCCTTCTGTCGGGACAGCTGCTATGGCTGACTGCAAAGCTGATTTATCGACAGAAGATGCGCCTGTAAGCGTAACTATGCAGTATGCGGATGAAAGGTATGCCTTTGTCGAATCACCCTGGTCAATGTCACTGTTATAGTATCCCGACGAGCATATCCGGACAACATACAGACCCGGGCCGTCATAGTTTTCTATTTCAGAATACATTTGTGAAGCTTCGTTGAATTTATAAAGCTTTGTTTCCTGCGTCTCGCCTTCTTCTAAAGTTACATCGCCTGCCGTACCGTCCAATACCGACTGAAGCTGAAAAGTCAGTGATGGGGCATCGTCCACTGAGGATGATACGGATGGAGAAGACATTTTGTAGAACGGGGAAGCGTTATCGCTGGAAGGGGTAGTAAATGCCACAATCTCCCGAGTTAAACCCAAAATGTCTCCATTGTTTACCGGGGTTTCCAGCAACGTGCCGTCCTTGGAAGTTGTGTTGCCATCAGTGATGACCATGCACTGCATCGGATATGTAACCGAATACCACTTGTTGTTTGACTGGGATGAAGCCGACTTATAGGTGGTTATTTCTTGATTCAGTCCCGTCACAGTGCTTCCGCCAAGCGTCAGGGATCTGATATAATAATCCTCTGAACTGTTTGACGTCACGGTTAACGTATCACCAAAGACATATGAACCACTTTCTGTTTCCTGAACAAGCGTAACGTGTGAATACGGATTGGTGTCACCGAGATCCGTCATTGCCTTGATTAAAAAATGGATTGCTTTATAATTGGTATCACTCAAGGTGTTTTCCGCTAAACCGAGACTGGTCTCCAAGGCACTGTTAATAGTCTCTATATCACCTAGTGTGACCGTAACTTCCCGCATAGGAAGAATGGAGTCTACTTCAGCCCTGAAATTGGACTTTCCTTGCACTCGTAATGTTGTGTTTTCTACAAAAAAGTATGCTGTAACCGAATCAGCCAGCTCTTCTTCCTTTACCACCACGCAGGCTATATTACTGGTTGCCGTTGCAGGTGTCTTGCCATACACTGTATTGGTAACATCAACGTAATAATATGTTGTGCCGGCGATATCTGTAGAAGGCGTATAGCTTGCATCTGTTTCATTTTCGATTATATCTGCGTTTTCTGTGCTGCTCTCCGTATTGGAGTACCACTGATAAGTTAACGTACCGTCACCGTAAACGCTGGCGGTAACCGTCAGGGCATCTGCATCATCACCGACATTATATTCCACAGGACCAGTGCTCAGATTGGTGTCAAAAACCGGCGTTTCCGCACTCTCGCCATCCGCCAGAGCCAGAGTCGGCAGCAATGAAAAACACATGATGACTGAAAGGAGCATTGCACAAAGTTTATTGAATTTCATCTTTTTTCTTTGTTTCAAGATTTCAACCCCCATCATCCATTTAAAAACGGAGTTCAAATATTATAAGGGGGACCCGTGCAAATGTACACGGGACCCTTTCATTACCCTTTAACCTTGGGCTGGTGCATACGACTATTTTTGTAACCTTAGAACGATAATGTACGGTTCAGCTGTACCGCTTTGTGAGATTATTTGTACATAGTGTACCTCGTTGTCGGATAGGTCGATGTTTGCAGATGTGGTGTTTACACCGTTGATATAAACATAGGTGCCGCCGGTAGCTTCTACCGTAACGCTGTTTTCACCGATCTCTGTTACATCTACCGCCCCCATGTTTTCAATCTGATCTGGATCGTCGGCCCAATCTTCCAAATCATCACCATCAATTTCGATGTCCGGCAAACTCGGGCTGCCTGTATTAGTTCCAGTGGCGCGATAAGAACCACAGACCTCTGTGGAGATCTCGCCGAAGATACCATTCATAGCCGAAGCACCGGTATAGACGCGGATGAAACGGATGCTGTCCAGGTAGTAGGGATTACCATCGGAGTCTACCGCCCAGGATATGTCGATGGGATCGCCGCCGCTGGCAGAGCCTTCATAAGGATTATACGCTGTAGATGAAGGGTTTTGTCCATTGGCATGAACGTCGCAGTAGCCGAAGGTATAATTTGCCGTCGTTGTGTTGGTGGCGTCTCCCAGCATTACGCCGGAAATCGTAAGCTCCGATCCGTTCGTATCGTCATAATCATAATCTACAAACGGAAGAGGCGTAGTATCCTCCGCTTTATCCATAGAGCCGAGGGCAGGGATAACTGTTGTAAAATAGTTGCAGTACAGCGGGAACCAGCTGTGCTGGTGCCAGGAGTTATAGTCGACTGTGCCGGTTTCCGATCCCGTGTAGGGAACACCGTCTTGATGAATAGTGCCTGTATAACCGTAATCATGGCTGTCATCATCATCGTCAGGTACCGGATTTGTGTAGGTCAGGTGATAATCGGCATCCGTGTCGCTGTCGTAGTACAGGGATCCGGCGATATCGTACCAGTGCACACCATCATCTGAGACTTGAACGCAGCCCGGTTCCGAGTTGTTGTTGAAAGCATTGCCGTAGAGGATGAAATCTACGCCGTAGGGGTTGGTAGAAGCATTGTCAATACCGTTAGTGCCGTAATCAAGCACAACATAGCCCCCGAAATAGCCCAGAGAAACGCCTGTGGTCACTACATTATCTGTCATATCCTTCACCTCATCAAGGCTGGAGGTATAGATGGTGCCCCATCCGCCGGACTCAAGGCCTTCATTTACATATTGTCCCGGAGCCGGTAGATAAGCATAAATGCCGCTGGCAGAGCCTGTGCTGCCGCCGTCCGGCTCGTCGCAACGCAGTATGTAAGTATGCGCCGGAGTTGAATCGGAAGTGATGGTAATGGTTGTTGTCGTGCCTTCCTCCAGTGTTACAACATAATACGGTGCACTGTACTCGGTGACGCGGGAGTTGTTGTTAGTTGTTATGCTGTCCACCTCTACTCCGCTGTCAGGTTCGATTACAAGGGAAAAGACTGAAGGGTAATAGCCCTGCAGCGTGGAATCCACATCATAGTAATGGGTATTATCTATGCTTTGGTCATAATTGAGCTCGATATTTTCACCCGAGGGGATTGATACCTCAAGGTTTCCATGGGTCGCCGCCGATACTGAGACCGGCATGAGGATGAGTACCACAGCCAGCATGATAAGTATCGCTGGTACTCTTCTTTTTTTGAAATTTTTCTTCATTTGATAATAACCTCCCTAATTTTTTACATTTTTTAATGCGTGCCGGTCCGGATCAGCATTTCAATGGCTATATTCAGACGGCACCTGCTTTAGCAAGGTCCCCTTTCATAATCCTCTATGGAACCACCCCCTTTCGGCCTCTGTTATTCCCCATAATTCAAAGCTCCAGCTTCCTGATTGTCTTATCCACCTTTACAGGCTGCTTGTTCTTTACAATGATTCTTAACTCTCCGCTGGACGTTTCTCTTATCAGTCGGATTAGCCTTTTCTCCTTTGCGGTTGCATGAAACTGAGATTTTTCATCATTCATACTATTCAAACGTTCTACCTCCTTCCGCTGTTTTCAATAAGCTGGAGCACATAAGAGCTTTTTCTCTAGCCTTTCAGGAAATGTCAATAATATTTCGCCCGTCTTTACATAATAAGCAATAAAAAAAGCACTACCCTCGTTTCAGGGTAATGCTTCCGTTTTTCGGTCAGCACTGCGCAGGCATCTGAAATTCCTGCTTTCACATATACCATTTATACCGATAGCTAAAAAGGTAATATGTGCAACAAATCTGTATGTAATTTGATAAAATACTTATTTTCAATCATCATTTCTCCTAGCCCGGACGAGCCGGAACCAAAAAGTCGAAAAATTTTTTCATCTTCTGAAATCTCTGCTATGCGATGGGCTAAAAATTCGCATAAAAATTTCTTGCCCTATTTTCGCAAGATTTTACTCGTGAAGGACTAAAGCTTGATTGATTTTGTAATTTCTTTTATACGTATAGGCTGCTTATCCTGCACAGTAATTTTAGCCTCACCGTAACTAATTTCGCGAAGAATCCTGATCAATTTTTTCTCCTTTTCGGTAAATTCTTCATTCAAAAATTTTTTTGAGTCATTCATATCATTATTCACTGCAAAGCACCTCCCTATCATCCGTAGAGTATTATGGTGCATAAAACAGGCAGGTCTTCTGGCTCAAGTATCATCGCTCCTGCTGCCTTCCCGGTCTCCCAGTGGCATTTGGCAAGAGCTCCTCTTTCACAGCGGCGGGACCGCGCGGGATTTTCACCCGCTTCCCTTTTCACCGATTCATGGACTGATATCAACTCCATAACCGGCACCTGTATTATGTGTCTCTTCTATCGAGTATATATTATAACACTAATATATTAGTGTCAATAGACTCATTAATGTATACCAAAATACCATTTCCCGTATGGTATCTGCCCAGCATCTCTCTAAGAAACCATGTTTTCCTCCAATCACAGTTTGATACGAAAAGTGGTTGATTTATGGTAGGCCGTGTGATATATTTTAGCATAAAAATATTGATAGGGGGAATAAGCTTGAAAATAATAGTAATAGATGGTCAGGGCGGGAAAATGGGTAAAATGCTCGTAGAGCAGCTTAAAAAGAGTTTGCCCGATCATGAACTTATCGCCCTTGGCACAAACAGTATAGCTACCTCCTCCATGCTTAAAGCTGGTGCGGACTTTGGAGCAACCGGCGAAAATCCGGTAATATTCAATTGTGCTGATGCTGATGTAATAGTCGGCCCGTTAGGAATTGTAATTGCCAATTCGCTTTTGGGAGAAATCTCCCCGGCAATGGCACAGGCAATCGGTCAGAGTAAAGCTCATAAAGTTTTGATTCCGGTAAACAGATGTAACAATACAGTGGTTGGCATAAAAGAACTGCCCTTTAATGAATATATTCAGCTGGCAGTGCAACAGGTAAAGCAATTTGTCAGTAAATAGTATAGTGTCCCCATAAACAGGGTTCTTGGCTTCGGGTGAGGTTTTAACTCATCCGAAGCTTAGAAATCACTATCCTGAGGCGTAACACCGCCTGTATTTTACAGGTTATCTTCCAAAAACCAGATCGCTCTGTTCCCGGATTTTCATCTCTTCAAAATATTGATTTTCTAGTGGTATCCATTCAGAAAAAAATCGCTTTTGCATAAAAGTTTCGTTTCTTTTTTGGATGCGAAGGCGTTGTTCTTTTTCTTCAATCTGCAGGAAAATTTTTAGGTCATAGTTATTTACTAAAGCGGGATGCATACTATAAACACCCTCAATAATATTCAGCCGTTTAGGCAAAACCGATACATACTGTTCCAGAGCCATTTGCACACAGTCATATATTTGATACCGAAATTCACGCCTGCTTTGTAATCCTGCAATTACTTCCTGCTGGAACCGGACATAATCTACATTTCCTCCGACCTCTTTTAAACGGTCTTCTGTCTTTAGTTCGGGCCGAAGAAAAAAATGATCCATATGAAATACATTGCAATCATATACTGTGCTCAAGAGATGTGCTAATGTGCTTTTCCCGGCAGCACAATTCCCGTCAATGGCTACAAGGACGGTATCCTTTGATTTTATCAGAGCATCAATTTTGCAGAATACTTTGAAATAATCCCTGTACTCCGCTTTTACAATACGATATGCAGGTAAATAGAAATCTCGATAAATCTTACTGTGTCTTATCGGTGGATAACCTTGACTTTGATAGTCATACAGATAAGATTCTACTTCATCTATTGGATAAGGTAGGAGTTTATCCTTGCAGCACTGCTTTAAAACTTCTAGTTTTGCCTCAAAATTTTGAATACTCCCACTAACTGAATTAGCAGTATTGATAAACAGTCTGTTTACTGTCGCCAAGTCGATACCGGCACCCTGCAACGTTGTTAAATGAAGCCTGCAAAGGCCATTGCCTATGTCTTCAAATACAGAGCCGGAAGGAATTTCCCTGTCTTCGGAGTGCCGCATAAAAGCACGGCACTCCTCCTCCAAACGCTTCAAACTGTCCATTTCATCGGTAATTAAATGACCACCGGCAAATTCATTATGATATATCAGCTTAACCATATCCTGAATCTGCATTCTGGGATGCAGTCTGTACTGCTTTACTAGCAAATCTTTCAGTCTATTTATATTTATATATTGCATTTTAGGAGCTCTTGCTTTTTCAGAGCGATGATAATCACTGGAATGATAAGTATTTGAATCACAATGCCCGGAAGAGCATTGACAAATGCGCCGGTGATAAATAGCTTCATGCTAAAAGCACTACCACTAATCCCGTATAAAAAGAAGCTAACAATTCCCCAAACCACTCTTCCACAAATCATAGATAGGACCAGTGTTACATATATAAAAATATCTTTTTTGGGAAATAGTTTGTAAAAAAGTCCTGTAAGGCAGCCATAAGTAGCCAGTTCAAAGGTCATGGCAACAGCAGTGGGAAACATAGGGGGCATTCCGAAAATCATGCTTCTAAATACTGGCACAATAAGGCCTACTACTAAGCCATACTGCCATCCGCAAACAAAACCGCAAATCAAAACCGGAACGTGCATCGGCAATAATTTGCTGCCTATGCTCGGAATTTGAGCCGTAAGAAACGGCAGCAAAAGTCCAAGAGCAAGAAATAATCCTGCAAGTGTCAAATTCTTTGTTGATAATTTTCCCATGTTCTTTTCCCCTCCAAATAAAAAATACCATGTAGATATCACCTTCCTTGGGAAAGCAAAATACCTTCATGGTATAATTATTAAAAACAAATAAAAATTTAAATACCTTGCTGGCTTCAGCCAGCCTATAATAATTCTAACACAAAATCAAAAAAAGTCAAATCAGGAAACATCAGGGCGGTTCTCGTTGTTTGCTGGGAATACAATGTGGTGGAGGCGGTGGGAATCGAACCCACGTCCGAAGATATATCACCAGGAGTTTCTCCGAGTACAGCTACCGCTTCAGGATTCGCCTCACCGTACTCCCGGTAGCAGGATTACGGCTACGCTAGCTTCATGGATTCGACACTGCCGCAAAGCTTAGGCAGTGCAGTTCCCCGCTTGGTCGACGCCCAATCCCGGCCTGCGGGACGACCGGGTTGAACGAGCTGCGTTAATTACGCAGCTAAAGCGTAATTTTCGTTTGCGTTTGTGTTTAAGTGCCCGGCTTTTTTACGTGGCACCAAGCAAACCACGACTCGCTGCTCCTGACTCTATCATCCCCGTCGAAACCAATACGCCCCCATATATATATTAAAACAGTCAATCGGAAGTGTTCGACCGGACAAAAATCTGCCCTCAGCCATTGACAGCCATTCCCCATTATCAATATCTTTCCTTCAGCGCCCTTTCAATTCTTCTCTGGGCATCCTTCCGGGCAATGTCCTCTCTCTTGTCATAGACCTTTTTGCCTTTTGCCACTGCCAGTTCTATTTTAACAAGTCCCCGGGTAATATAAACGCTCAGGGGAATAAGGGCATATCCCTTCTGCTGTATATACCCTATCAGCTTTCTGATCTCCCTTTTATTAAGCAGGAGTCTTCTGGTCCTCAAAGGGTCCTTGTTATATATATTCCCTTTTTCATAAGGGCTGATATGCATATTGTGCAAAAAAACTTCCCCGTTTTCTATCCTGGCAAAGCTGTCTTTGATATTGACCTTGCCGCCACGGATGGATTTCACTTCGGTTCCTGCCAGTTCGATCCCCGCTTCCAGGGTATCTTCCACAAAATAGTCATGACGGGCCTTTTTGTTTCTGGCTATTACTCTGACATCATCACCCATGAGTAAACACACCTGCTTTACGGGTAAAATCAGCCCTATTTGTCCGGCAAATAGGGCTGTCATATTTCTCTTACTCAGTTTATGATACAGTAAATTACACAAATTGTCAAGGAATTATGTAAACTTATTCTTAAGCAAACTATAACAGGACCAGGTCAAGGGTTCTGTTCTCAAGGTCGGCTTTCGCAACCTGCACCCTCACAACATCCCCTATCCTGTATGTCTTTCTGGTTCTCTCCCCAATGAGCATATATCGTTTTTCGTCAAAATGATAGAAGTCGTCCAGCATGGAGCTGACCCTCACCATACCCTCAATACCGTTGTCCAGTTCCACAAATATGCCGAAAGCTATTACCCCGGACACAATTCCTTCAAACTCTTCCCCCAGTCTCCGGGCCATATATTCAACTTTTTTGAGGTCTTCCACCGCCCTCTCGGCCTCTTCCGCGGCCCTCTCCCTTTCGGAGGACTGTACTGCAGCCTTCTCCACAAATACGGACAGGCTTTCTGTCCTCTCCGGTCCCAGGTACCCTTTAAGCATATCCTTGATTATCCTGTGAATTACCAGGTCCGGGTACCTTCTTATGGGTGAAGTAAAATGACAGTAATACTCTGCAGCAAGACCGTAGTGCCCGGCATTGTTATGGGAGTACCTGGCCTGCTTCATTGCCCGCAGCAGGAGGGTGTTGACTATTTTTTCCTCCTTTCGGCCTTTTACTTTTTCCAGCAGCCTCTGGAGGGCTTTAGGGTGTACTTCTTTTATACCCTTTATAGAATAACCGAAACTATAAATAAACTCATTGAATCCTTCCATCTTTTCAGTCTCCGGTTCTTCATGTATTCTGAATATAAAAGGGCTTCCCAGCCAGTACATATGCTCTGCCACAGTTTCGTTGCACACAAGCATGAACTCTTCAATAATTCTGTCCGCAATTCTCCTGTCGACCTTTACTATGTCTACCGGCTTGCCTTCACTGTCCAGAATAACTTTTGTCTCCTCAAAATCAAAGTCAATACTTCCCCTCTTAAGCCTCTTTCTATTAAGTATATGGCATAATTCTTCCATTAGTCTGAATTTTTCTATGAGATAATCATATCGCCGGAGGAGGGTTTTGTCTTCTTTCTCCAGTATATCGGATACATCGGTATAGGTCATACGCTCACAGGTATTAATCACACTTTCAAATATTTCATGGTTGACCACCTTGCCCCGACTGTCAATTTCCATAAATACGCTCAGGGTAAGGCGGTCCACCCTGGGATTTAAACTGCAGATCCCGTTGGACAGTTTCGGGGGCAACATGGGTATGACCCTGTCCGCAAAATATACACTGGTGCCTCTTTTGTATGCCTCCTTGTCCAGTGCAGAACCTTCCTTTACATAATGACCTACATCGGCAATATGCACGCCCAGCCTGAAATTGCCGTTGGATAGCTTCTCAATGGATACGGCATCATCCAGGTCTTTGGCATCCTCTCCGTCGATTGTAACAATATGCAGATGCCTTAAATCGGTTCTTCCCCTGATGTCGGTATCCCTCACCACCGCCGGCATACCTTTAACCTCTTCAAGTACCTTGAGGGGAAACTCCTCCGGGATATTGTGGTCCCTTATTATTGACAGTACATCCACCCCTGCATCATTCCTATGCCCCAGGATCTCAATCACCCTGCCCTCGGGATTTCTCCGCTTCTCCGGCCACCGTGTTATTTCGACCACTACCTTGTGACCCTCAAGGGCTCCCATTGTCTCGTCTCTGGGAATATATATGTCCTGAAATATTCTTGTGTCATCCGGTACCACAAACCCGAAATATTTGTCTTTCTCAAAAGTCCCTACAATTCTCGTATTGTTTCTCTCCAGAATTCTGACTATCTCCCCTTCATTCCTGCGGCCCTCACCTTTTTTACTGATTATCTTGGCGATTACTTTATCATTGTTCATGGCGCCGTTGATATTTTCAGCCGGTATATACAGGTCCTCGAATATCTCCTCCCGGGGAATAACAAACCCGAAACCCTTCCGGTGGCACTGGAGCTTCCCTACCATCAGGTCCATTTTTTCGGGTATACCGTACCGGCCCTTCCGGGTCCGCACCACGTCCCCTTCCCGCTCCATATCCTTCAGGACCCTGAGCAGTACCGGATGCTCCTTCTCATGTATGCCCAGTTTATCCCCAAGCTCCTGCACCGACAAAGGTCTAAAAGCCTTTTCCTTCATAAAGGTGATTATTTGTTCTCTTAAATTCAATACTACAATACCTCCATTCTACAAGCCCAGTTCCCCTGATATGGATTTCATGCTGTTCAGGGCTATTTCAGCGAACTCCTCCAGTGACAGGCCCAGTTCCTCGCAGGCAGAAATCCGGTCCCTCCTGGCTCCCCGGGCAAAACCCTTTTCATGGAATCTGTTGAGGACAAACTGTACATCTATGGATGCCAGTTTCCTATCGGGATGAATAAGGGCCGCAGCCGCAATCAGACCGGTTACAGGATCGGCGCAATACAGGGCCTTGTCCATAAGGCTCTTCCTTTCCAGCCCGTGGACATCATTGTGTACCTTTACAGCATACACAATATCCTCATCGTATCCCAGTTCTTCCAACATCCGGGCTCCTACCCTGCTGTGCTTCTGCGGGTCATCTGCCGTTCTGTCATAGTCAATATCATGAAGCAGTCCCGCCAGCCCCCATTTATCCGCATCTTCTCCGAAATGTTCGGCAAGGCCCCGCATCACCGCTTCGGCAGCCAGCATGTGTTTTAAAAAGTTCTTGCTCTTCACGTTCTCTTTTATCTGTTCAAGAGCCTTTTGTCTATCCATTATTATTCTCCTCTCCGTCCATTTTATTTTGATATAAATTCCCTATTATCGAAAAAGGCACCGGATTATTTCCCGATGCCTTAGATATCGTTATAGGAACAGGGGGGCGAAAACCAGAGACACAATGGTCATTAATTTTATCAATATATTGATTGAAGGACCTGAAGTATCCTTGAACGGGTCCCCTACAGTATCTCCGACAACAGCAGCCTTGTGGGCGTCACTTCCTTTTCCGCCGTGGGCGCCGCCTTCAATATATTTCTTGGCGTTATCCCAGGCACCGCCGGAATTGGCCATCTGAACCGCCAGAAGAACACCTGTTACAAGGGCTCCTGCCAAAAGGCCGCCCAGCGCATCGGCCCCCAGTATAAACCCTGTCAGAATGGGTGCGATAACAGCCAGTAAACCGGGAAATATCATTTCCTTAAGGGCAGCACCTGTGCTTATGTCCACACATCTTGCGTACTCAGGTTTGCCGGTACCTTCCATTATCCCGGGTATTTCCCTGAACTGCCTTCTTACCTCTTCGATCATCTGGTTGGCCGCTTTACCTACGGCCTGCATTGTTATAGCAGAGAAGAGGAAGGGAAGCATTCCACCCAGGAACATCCCTGCTATTACCTCGGGTTTCAATATATTAATGGTATCCAGGCCTACTGCCTGCGAATAGGAAACAAACAGCGCCAGGGCCGTAAGGGCCGCAGACCCGATTGCAAATCCTTTTCCTATGGCAGCGGTGGTATTGCCTACAGCATCCAGCTTGTCCGTTATCTGCCTTACAGAAGGCGGTAGTTCGGACATCTCCGCTATGCCCCCGGCATTATCGGCTATGGGACCATAAGCGTCAACCGCAATGGTCATGCCGGCCGTTGACAGCATACCAACGGCGGCAAGGGCTATCCCGTAAAGCCCGGCCACCCTGAAGGCTACAAGTATACCTGCCGCTATAAACACTATGGGCCAGGTGGTGGATATCATTCCAGTAGCCAGCCCGCTTATTATGTTTGTTGCAGCCCCTGTGGTGGATTGGTCCGCTATCTTCTTAACGGGTTTATAATCTCCTGAAGTATAATACTCTGTTAACTGGGCAATTATGATACCCACTGCCAGACCGGAAATCACAGCAAAAAACGGCCTGTAGCTGGCAAACAGCCACCTGCTGAGCAGGAATGCGCTGATGAGAACCAGTATACCGCTGACATATGTACCCATATTCAATGACTTGTGGGGACTGCTGTTTTCCCCGCCTTTAACAAATTGAGCCCCTATAATGGAAGACACAATCCCTGCAGCTGCCAGAAGCATCGGAAACAATACCCCGTTCATCTGCCCCGAATATAGCACGGCGCCAAGGGTAACAGCCGATATAATCGAGCCCACATAGGACTCGAAGAGGTCGGCACCCATGCCTGCGACATCGCCTACGTTATCACCTACATTATCAGCGATAACTGCGGGATTTCTGGGGTCATCCTCAGGGATACCGGCTTCCACTTTACCTACCAGGTCGGCTCCCACATCAGCAGCCTTGGTATATATACCCCCGCCAACACGGCCGAAAAGCGCAATGGAGCTGGCACCAAGGCCAAATCCTGCGATTATTGTCGGGTTCCCGAATACAATGTAAAGTACACCGAGACCCAAAAGACCCAGGCCCACAACGCTCATTCCCATAACGGCTCCGCCGGAAAAAGCAATGGTAAGGGCTTTGTTCATGCCTTCCCGTGCCTGGTTGGCAGTTCTTACATTGGCTTTTGTGGCAACCTTCATACCGAAATATCCCGCCAATATGGAGAAAAGCGCCCCGGTTAAGAAACAAACTGCCGTTTGAAGGTCAATTAAAAACGACAGTGCCGCGAACAACACTACAATAAAGACAGCCAGACTTTTGTATTCCCTTGAAAGAAAGGCCATTGCCCCTTCCTGTATGTATGAAGCAATCTCCTTCATCCTGTCGGTACCTGCATCAGCTTTATTTATTCTGGCTGACAGCATATAGGCAAAAAAAAGAGCAACCACGCCCACTGCAGGTACCAGGTAAAAATATCCTTGCATCTACTGTGACCTCCTTAAGCATATTAATTTATCCTTTATATTTTATTATCTCAATACCACCAGCGAAACAGAAGTAACTACGAACAGAATCGCACCAACAGCCGTAACTTTTGCCAGAAGGCCTTCATAGCTCCTGCCTTTGGATTTGCCCCAGATACTCTCAGCACCCCCGGAGATTGCGCCGGACAGTCCTGCGCTTTTACCTGACTGGAGCAGAATACTGCTAATAAGAATAAAACTGACTAACAGGTGTATAACTATTACGAAAGTCTTCATACTCTCCTGCACCCCCTACCTTTGTGATTAACAACGTTATTTTAACACACACATTGCTAAAATACAACAAAGATCAGCCGATTGCTCTGCCTTCTTATATTGTTGCTAAAATTTAGAATAATATACCGTTGTTATTCTGTTTATACAAATATTTTCCTGCCCGGGTATTGGGCAATGACCCCCAGCACTTCTTCCAGACGCAGCAGTTGATTGTATTTTGCCACCCTGTCCGTCCTGGAAGGGGCACCTGTTTTAATCTGTCCGGAATTTACCGCCACAGCCAGATCTGCAATAAAGGTGTCTTCTGTCTCTCCCGAACGGTGGGATATTACGGTGGAATACCCGGCTCTCTTTGCCATTTCAATGCAATCCAGGGTTTCGGTAACCGTCCCTATCTGGTTCACTTTTATAAGAATGGAGTTGGCTATCTTCTCATCTATACCCCTCGCCAGTCTTTCTACGTTGGTTACAAACAGGTCGTCTCCCACAATCTGAAGCCTGCCTGCCAGTTCCCTTGTCAGCAGGCTCCAACCTTCCCAGTCATCCTCAGCCAGCCCGTCCTCCAATGATAGTATGGGGTATTTTGCAACCAGTTCTTTATAGTATTCCACCATCTCTCCGGCGGTTTTGACAACTCCCTCGCCTTTCAGATGATAATTTCCGTCTTTATATAGCTCGCTTGCGGCAACATCCAGGGCTATGCCAATATCTTTCCCCGGAGTATAACCGGCCTTTCTTACAGCCTCTATTATAACTTCAATGGCCTCCGCATTGGAACTCAGATCAGGAGCAAATCCCCCTTCATCTCCCACAGAGGTATTCATATTCTTTTCCTTGAGCACCTTCTTAAGATTATGAAATACCTCGCTGCCCATCCTCAGCGCTTCTCTGAAGGAGCCGGCTCCCACCGGCATTATCATGAACTCCTGTATATCCACATTATTGTCCGCATGCTTGCCTCCATTGAGAATATTCATCATAGGCACGGGGAGTTGTTTTGCATTGACACCCCCTATGTACTGGTATAATGGTATTCCCAGGGCTGCCGCCGCCGCCTTCGCAACGGCCATTGACACTCCCAGCACGGCATTAGCGCCGAGATCAGCTTTGTTGGGTGTACCGTCCAGTTCAGTCATTACCCTGTCTACATATGCCTGGTCCAGGGCATTCAACCCGATTATCCGGGAAGCTATTTTTTCGTTTACATTCTCAACTGCTTTTAAAACGCCTTTACCCATATACCTGCTGCTGTCCCCGTCCCGCAGTTCAACGGCTTCAAAAGCCCCTGTGGATGCTCCCGAAGGAACTGCCACCCTTGCTGCGGCTCCGCTCTCCAGTAGAACCTCAACTTCTACTGTGGGATTACCTCTTGAATCCAGTATCTCACGTCCATATACTTCTCTGATTATTGTCACCTTATATTTTCTCCTTTCCTGAAGCTTCATCTATTATGTATAAAAACTCGCCGGCCTTCAGACTGGCGCCTCCTACCAGGGCACCGTCTATGTGGGGCTGTCCCAGCAGTTTCCGCACATTCTCCGGCTTTACGCTCCCCCCGTACAGTATCCGTATGGCTGCAGCCGTTTCCTGACCGGCAAGGTCCCCCACCAGTCCCCTGATAAAACCTATAATCCTGTTCGCATCTTCCGCAGTGGCCGACTGTCCGGTCCCGATAGCCCAGATGGGCTCATAGGCTATCACTGCCTGCTTCACTTCTTCTGCCCGGAGCCCCCGGAGGTCTTCTTCGATTTGCCGCCTTATTATTTCTTCGGTTCTGCCGGCCTTTCTTTCCTCCAGTGTTTCTCCCACACACAGTATAGGAATCATATCCTTTTCCAGCACTTTTCGGACTTTTTTGCGTATCATTTCGTCGGTTTCGCCCAGTATTTTTCTCCTCTCGCTGTGTCCCACGATTACATACCGTACTCCCAGTTCTTTCAACATCACCGGCGATATTTCCCCGGTAAAGGCCCCCGTATCCTCCCAGTGCACATTTTGAGCCCCAAGCCGTATATGATAACTTTTAAGCTCCTCGCCTACATCTCTGAGGGCTGTGAAGGGGGGGCACACAACTACGTCCACATCTTTTTTTGTACTGCGTGAACTTACCAGCGATCTCACCAGCTCCACGGCCTCACCGGCTGTATTATGCATTTTCCAGTTCCCTGCTATTAAGGGTCTTCTCACAAATACCACTCCCATCTATATCAGTAGATCATCTGTCCGCGTCCAGTAATGCGGCAATACCCGGAAGCTCCTTACCCTCCAGAAACTCCAGGGCAGCACCTCCTCCGGTAGAAACATGGGTCATACTGCCGCTGTAACCCAGCTGTTTTACCGCCGCTGCAGAGTCTCCCCCGCCTACTATGGTTGTACCGGTACATTCTGCCATGGCCCGTGCAATTGCTTCCGTACCTTTTGCATAATTGGGCATTTCAAATACTCCCATGGGCCCGTTCCATATTACTGTGGATGATTTCCGGATTATATCCGAGAAAATCCCGGATGTCTCCCCTCCAATATCCACACCAATGTATTCAGGGGGTATATTATCAACCGCCGTGGTATGATGGGGGGCCTGGTTGTCAAGGGCCTCAGCCACCACAACGTCCACAGGCAGTACAAACTTTATCCCCTTTGCCTCCGCCCTGTCCATCAATTCCACTGCCAGGGGGATTTTGTCTTCCTCAAGAAGGGATTTCCCAATATCCAGATTTTTTGCTTTCAGGAAGGTGAACATCATTCCCCCCCCTATCAGGAGGTTATCAACCCTGTCAATCAGACTGGATATTACCCCTATCTTGTCAGATACCTTTGCCCCTCCCAGAATAGCAGTAAAGGGCCTTTTGGGATTGGTCACAGCCTCTCCCATAACCTGCAGTTCTTTTTCCACGAGGAATCCTGCCACTGCAGGAATATAACCGGCTATCCCGGCTGTAGAGGCATGGGCCCTGTGGGCTGTGCCGAAGGCATCGTTCACATAGACATCCGCCATCCGGGCCAGTTCTCTTGCAAAATCCGGGGCATTCTCGGTCTCCTCCCTGTGAAATCTTAGGTTCTCAAGAAGAAGTACATCTCCCGGCCGGAGCCCGGCCACCTTATTCCGGGTATTCTCTCCTACCGCATCTTCTGTCATGGAGACTTCTTTTCCCAGCAGCTCTCCCAGTCTTCTGGCTACGGGGGCCAGGCTGAATCTCTTATCAAACACCCCTTTCGGCCTTCCCAGGTGGGACATGAGAATAACCCGTGCTCCCTGCTCGCATAAATAATTCACCGTTGCAAGGGATGCTACAATACGGGTATCGTCCGTTATATTTCCCCCATCGTCAAGGGGGACATTGAAATCGCAGCGTACAATAACCCTCCTGTCTTTGACATCCACATCCCTTACCGTCTTTTTCCTCATTTGAATACCTCCTTGTCCCGGTGCAGCCGTCCGTAAGACTCCCGTTCGGTCCGGGTAGCGGGAAGTCGGATTTAAATATTTTCCTCAGCTCTCCCGGAGTTCCTCAGCTCACTGCCCGATCAACGGACGCCGGTGCCCCGATTGGTTCAACTTATTGTCATGAAGTTCCACTTTACCCGGTGATTACCGCCGCTAATATCCCCGCACCCTCAGGCAGGTCTTAAACGGCACTATGCCCGTAGATAACTGTTCTAGACTTCATACGGGATTAACCACCCCGCCCGAAGCCAAGCATCCTGTTTATGAAAGGTATCCTGCCATTGCCGGTTCCTTCACTTTTTTCCCCACAATATATTCTACCAGATCTGCTACCCTGTGGGAATATCCCCATTCATTATCGTACCAGGCCATTATCTTAACCATGTTACCGCCAATGACCATGGTGGATGCAGCATCCACTATGGAGGAATGAGGATCACCTTTATAATCCATCGATACCAGCTCTTCCTCCGAGTAGTCCATTATACCTTTGAGCCTTCCTCCAGCCGCTTCTTTAAGGACATTATTCACATCCTCTTCGCTTACCTCTTCATTTAAAACCGCCACCAAGTCAACCAGGGACACAGTGGGGGTGGGAACTCTTACGGCCACCCCGTTAAGCTTCCCTTTAAGCCGGGGAAGCACCAGCCCTATGGCTTTTGCCGCCCCTGTAGTAGTAGGTATTATAGACATGAATGCAGCCCTAGACCTTCTCAGGTCCTTGTGCGGCAGGTCCAGAATCTTCTGGTCATTGGTGTATGAATGGACCGTTGTAACAAAACCGCTTTTAATGCCAAATCTTTCGTCCAGTATCATTGCCACCGGAGCAAGGCAGTTGGTGGTGCATGATGAATTGGATATTATATGATGATGCTCCGGGTCGTACCTGTCCTCATTGACACCCAGCACTATTGTTATGTCCTCGTCTTTAGCGGGAGCAGCGATTATCACCTTCTTCGCACCGGCCGCCAGATGCTTTGCAACTTCTTCCCTTTTCCTGAAGACACCTGTCGCTTCAATGACTATATCAACATCCATCTTTCCCCACTTCAGATTTGCAGGGTCTTTTTCAGACAGCATCTGTATGGATTTACCGTTGATTATAAGTGCTTCTTCGCCGGCCTCAACCTCACCATCAAATCTACCATGAACAGAATCATATTTGAAGAGATGGGCCAGAGTTTTTGGGTCTGCCAGGTCGTTTATTGCCGTTACCTCGGTTAAACTGCTTTTCTGTTCAAGAATCGCCTTTAAGGTAATTCTTCCTATCCTGCCGAAACCGTTTATGGCAACCTTAGTTTTCATAGACGCTTCCTCCTTAATATTTATATTAAAAAATACAATACGTCAATTAATATTTTCTACTGTTATCTTTGCTTATATTCTATATAATATCGGGACATATTTTGTCCCATATATATATATTCAGTCCCATGTAGCTGATAAATAAAGGAGCTCTCTTCCCAGGCTCTTTGTTAAATTATTTTATAACATTTATTGGCTAATTTCAATACAAATAATGTAAAACAGGCCGGATTTTCCGGCCCGTTCTTATATTCCGCTGTTTGCGATATGTCTCACAAGGTCCAGTACCCTGCAGGAGTATCCCCATTCGTTATCGTACCATGCCAGTATCTTTATCATGTCCTCTTCAATGACGGTAGTCGAAAGTCCGTCAACGATGGATGAATATGGACTTTTTTTATAATCGGCTGAAACCAGGGGTTTGTCACAATAATCCAGAATTCCTTTCATCTGACCCCGGGCCGCCTCTTTGAAGACCCCATTAATTTCTTCCGCACCGCCTGCCTTGTTCTCCAGAACTGCAACCAGGTCGACAAGGGATACAGTGGGAGTAGGCACCCTTATGGACATACCGTTTATCTTGCCTTCCAGCTGGGGCAAAACAAGGGCAACCGCTTTTGCAGCTCCGGTGGTGGTGGGAATCATGGATAATGCCCCCGCCCTTGCCCTTCTTAAATCCTTGTGCTTCCCGTCAAGTATGTTCTGGTCATTGGTATAGGCATGTACGGTTGTCATTGATGCTTTTCGTATGCCGAATTTTTCATCAAGAACCTTGACCACGGGAGCCAGGCAGTTGGTGGTACAGGACGCATTGGATATGATATGATGCCTGTCAGGTTGATACTTTTCCTCATTAACCCCCATGACTATAGTGATATCTTCCCCTTTTGCAGGTGCGGTAATAACCACTTTCTTTGCCCCGGCATTAATATGCTTCTCGGCGGCCTCCCGGTTCCTGAAAGCTCCGGATGCCTCAACAACTATATCCACGCCCAGTTCGCCCCACGGGAGTTCATCCAGGTCCAGACCGGTGAATCCTCTTATCCTGCGATTTCCGATTAAAATTTGGTCTCCTTCGGTATCTACTTTCTCATTATATGTACCGTAAAGGGAATCATACTTAAACAAATGGGCTTTAATAGTATTATCCGAAGACCTCGCATTTACAGCTACAATATCAATATCAGTGGCTCCCTGTTCCAGTGCAGCCCTAAGGACATTTTTACCAATCCTTCCAAAACCGTTAATGCCTACTCTCACTGTCATTGATACATCCCTCCGTTTAAAATAAAATTCAATATAAACTGAAATTTTATTCAGTTTGACAGCCTACATACTATCCAGTCTTACAATCTCCCTGGCCCCTCCTTCGTCTGTAACCAGAAGGGTTCTCTTTCTGAAAAAGCTTGCAGCCATAATGGCCCTGGCCTTTTTCGCTCCCCCTGCCACCGCAACGGCGCGGGGAATGTTGCCGTAATCTTCGAGATTTAATCCTATACTGGTACTGGTATACACAATATTTCCATTTATATCAAAGTAAAAACCCAGGGCCTCCCCGGCCGCATTTTCAGACCTGATCCGCTCCATAACCTCGAAGGGCAGTCCCCTTCTTTCTCCCATATCTTCTGCCCTTCCGATACCGAATATCAGAATATCCGCTTTTTTTATCCCGGCAACCACCTCTTCCACAGCCGGTTCGGTCTTGATTTTCTCAAGGGCTTCGCGGCTGAGATTGTCGGGTACGTAAAGGAGCCTGTATCTACCGCCTATTTTCCCGGCCAGGTCAGCAGCAATGGTATTGGCCTGGTATTCCACCACTTCCCCCAGACCGCCCCTGGCAGGTATGACTTCAATACTGTGCTCCCCGTAAAGGTCCGGCATCTGCCGGGCCACCTCCGCAAGAGTAGAGCCACCGGATACCGCAATTATTGAATCATCCTTCATCTCTTTCCTGATGACTGCCGCAGCAGCTTTACCCATGTCTTTTTTCACCGAAAGGTCTTCATCAACATTGCCGGGAACAACAAGAACAGCGTCAATACCAAGAATTTCTTTTACCCTGGATTCTAACTGGTGAAGGCCTTTAAACACTTTTATAAAATCCTGCAGCTCATCTATCAGTTCCAGACCCTCGGAATTAACCTCCATCCCCGCCGCAGTAATATCTATCAGTCGCTGCTCTTTCAGGAAGGACAGGTCCTTTCTAACTATTCTTTCACTGATATTCATCCGGTCGGCCAGCAATCGCCTGCCGATAGGCTGGTAATAATATATATTCTTCAGTATGGAATACCGCTTTTCGATTAGAACCAGCATTTCAGGGGTTAGTTTTCTCAGATGATTCATCATTCTTTCCACAACATCACCTCCTGGAGGAATTGGCTATTTTTTGACCCGGGTGTACAAATTATGTCCCGGTCATGGCAGACCCAGCTTCCAAAAACCTTGCACTATCCCCCACCGACTGTAAACTGTAATTAATATCTTTTCCTTCTGCTTGAAGAAGGAATATTCATATCGTCCCTGTATTTTGCAACCGTCCGCCTGGAAATCTCAATCCCCCTGGAGTTCAGGATATCGGTAATCCGCTGGTCACTGACAGGTCTGAAGGGGTCTTCGGCGTCAATAATTTCCCTGATAGCCTCTTTAATACTCTCTGAGGAAATTTCATCCCCCATAACATTATTTACCCCGCTGGTAAAAAAGAATTTGAGTTCATAAATACCCCGGGGAGTCTGAACGTACTTGCCGTTAATAGCCCTGCTGACAGTGGATTCATGAACGCCTATCCTCATGGCAATATCTTTTAATGTAAGGGGTTTCAGGAATCTGATACCCCTTTCCAGAAAATCCTTCTGACAATCGACAATAGCACTTACGACCCTGAACAAAGTCATTCTCCGCTGCTCAATACTCTTGATGAGCCACAGGGCCGATTCCAGCTTGCTGGTAATATACTGGGAAATATTGTGTTGTTCGTTATAGTTCTTCAGAATATTCCTGTAATATGAATTAATGATGAGGCGGGGGGCAGCACTATCATTAACCAGAACCAGATATTCTCCGCCAGTCCTTCGCACTACCACATCAGGATTTATATATTTCGTTTCCAATGAATTCCCAAAAGACCTTCCCGGTTTGGGTTCGAGGGTTTTAATTATATCGTATATTTCCTGCACCTCCCCAGTGGAGATGTTGAACTCCCTCGCTATTTGTTTGAATTTCTTATCTGCCAGATGTTCCAGATGACATGATATAATTTCTCTTATAACGGGGTCATCAATGCCCCTGACCTGAAGCTGTATAAGGAGACATTCCGCCAGGCTACGGCATGCTACGCCGGCGGGATCGAAGGTTTGTATGACTTTAAGTACCTCTTCCACTTCCTCCTCTTTCACCGACAAAATATTGGCGATATCCGAAATACTGCCCCGCAAATAACCGTTCTGGTCCAGGCATTCAATAATATATTCTCCTATCTTCCTGGTCCGGCCGGGCATAATAGTTATATGCAGTTGAAAGAGAAGGTGATCTCTTAAAGTAGTGATGCTGGGAATGAAATTCTCATATGAATAATCTTTGTCCCCATCTTCACCGTACTGATAATCTTTTCTTCGGAAGTCGGCATTCCTGACGATCTCTGGAAAAATGCTGTGTTCCATATTCTCGGTATATGCCTCTTCACCTTCTTCTTCTTTGGTCTCAATCAAAGGATTGCTTTCCAGCTGCTGTTGAATATACTCATTAAGCTCCAGAGATGGCAACTGAAGAATTTTTATGGCCTGCTGAAGTTCCTGAGTCATTATCAGTTTTTGCGTTTGCTCGAGAGTCAGGTTAAACCCCATCTTCATAAAAACCTCTCCCCCGGAAAATTAATCTGCTTTTTCCCCCGTTGATTCTTATTATATCATACCTCCCGCCATCATAAAAAGAGTAGATAACCGTTCAACCACCAATGAAAAAATTGCTAATAAAATCATTTTCATGTATATTCATATGTAGGAAACTGCCAAATAAGTACAAGTTATTGATATTGTATACCCTGAAAGGAGATGTGTACGGTAAATGTTTAGTGGAGAGACAACCGGATTTTTTATCGGCAACAGCGGCATCTACAGCCGGATTTTCCGGCCTGCTGGCGGGGATAACTGCCCCCTGGTCATACTGTTTCACGGTCTCCCGGGCAATGAGACAAATCTCGACATCGCTTATGCCCTCAGGGAGGAAGGATATGCCGTTCTGACCCCCAATTACAATGGATGCTGGGGCAGCCGGGGCAGCTACAGGCTTCAGAATATACCTGAAAATGTAGATACTATTCTCAAACATGTCTTTTCAGTGCCATTTCTGAAAACCTGGGGTATTGACCCGGAGAGGGTAGGTGCTGTCGGACATAGTATAGGCGGATGGGCTTCATTGATCACCCCAAAGATTGATAAAAGGATAAAGGCAATAGCGGCACTGGCTCCGGTGATAGACTTCGACAGAATCAGGATATCCGCCCGGGACCTTGCCCCTGAGTTTATAATACCGTTGAAAGATATTACGGTTGAGCAACTGATTGAAGGATGGACCTGGGCGGGGAAAGAGTGGTCCCCCTTTGACACGATTAAGAAAATGGGTGACCAGTCGCTCATGCTGGTTGCAGCCACCGAAGACGAGATCCTTTTCCCCGAAAGCTGCCTGGAGCTGTACAACCAGGTTAAGGCTGCCGGAAGAGATGCAGAATTCTGGGTACTGCACACAGACCATTCCTTTGTATCCGAAAGGAAAAAACTCAGAAATCTGGTAGTTGATTATATGCTGCGCAAACTGCCGTTGTAACTTATCATAATGCATTAAAAAAAAAAGCAGCCTGGCTGCTTTTTTTTAACACTCACTTTCCTGGGCAATATATCCGTTCTGACCCAGCAGTTTTATTGCCTTCTCTAGGTCGTTTCCCGCTACCATGATAACAGGCCCCGTACAGCCCATCCCTGTCTCTGCGTAAACATCATTCTTCCAGAGTACCTCGGTTGCGCTGTCCAGGTCCAGTATGTCTATACCCGAAATGGTAGCATCTACAACCTTTTTAGGAGGAGGCTCCACTCCACCGCCCGCCTCCTGTTTGGGTTGGGATGTCCTTAACCGGGAAATCAGGCTGCCAAGTCCTGCTTTTTTCGCTGTTTCCAGTTCTGCGGCCGCAACCTGTATCATATTTCCCCTGGCAAGCTTGGCCCCGTACCTGATGGCATTGGCTATCAGCGGTGCTCCCGAAGCCCTTGAGATAATCAGTACTATCCTGGAATAGTCTTCTCCTATACCGGGACCATAGCCATAGCCTGCGGCTTCATAGCTCCCTCCGGTGGTATAGGAAGAGAATATTTTTATCAGAAGATTTCCGGTAAGGGTATCTGTAACCATTATATCAGGGGTTCCGGCCAGGAGGTCATTACCCCTCATTACAAATCCCCCGTCCTCTCTGAGAGATTCAGTAAAGTTGATATGGTATCCGTTCTGATTTAATTGCTTGAGTATCCTCTCGGTCTGCCGTGCACCATCCACATTGAGGATACCTACGGTAGGATTTGTGATGCCCATGGTTTTGGCAGTGATTATACCGTATATGGCGTTCTTTACCATGGCTTCAACCCTGTCAACAGCAGAAGTGCCGGTAGTTGTGGCAATATACATTTCCCTGCCCGTACCGGGAGTCACTACTTTTCCCACAGTGGAAACCCCTACGGGGAAATTGTAATGCAAAGTCACACAGCAGTCTATTTCCCCTTTATCCAGTAATTCTTCCATCCTGGCATGCATTTCTTCCTGATTATCCGTTTCATAGGTTTCCAGAGTGCTGCCTCCCCCGTCGCCTATAAGCACCACCTCTATGGAAGGGTCATCTTCGACCGCCATCCGGGCAGCATTAACCAGTTCCCGGGTACCATGCTCACTGCCAAGGGTGGTCAGTCCCACCCTGGTTCTTTTCCCAAAACTACCTGTTTCCAAACCCTCTGCTATCTGATTGAATACTTTCCCTACTATTTTTTTGATATCTGCATCAGACATGTTCTCACCTCTATTCCTTTAAGAGCTGGGAAGCAAATTCTCTCATGGCCTCTGCTATCAGGGACCTCACCTCTTCCTCGGATATCCCCTTTTCCCTTTGGCCTTTGCCGCTATTCTTCTCAATAATCACTGAAACTCCGTCAAAGAGATTGGTCATCCTCCCGAGGAACAGGCTGCCTTTACCTACAATCATAGCCCTTTCTATCTGATTGTTTTCCATCATGTCTTTACAGTGCCCCAGGAAAGGTACTCCTGACGGTATATGCCCCTGAGTAGGTGCAAAGCCGGGCATGCCATGCTTTTGAACAAATAAGGGCAGATCGTTTCTTTCTATCTCATTCCTCTTGACTGCCAGTGCCCCTATCATTTTGTAATTGGCTGCAGGTACGTCACCCGCTCCGGCAGGCACGGTTATTTCGGAATTCTGCATCTCAACGGAATATTTATCTATGTCAGTAATCTTAAGTCCGCCTTTATCC
Organism: Clostridium thermobutyricum; assembly: GCA_016842005.1. Classification (GTDB taxonomy): domain Bacteria; phylum Bacillota; class Clostridia; order Ch29; family Ch29; genus JAENYD01. The sequence goes on from JAENYD010000007.1 coordinate 65,742, forward strand.
AGAGGCGTTATTACCAGCGAGGTTATAACGGCCTGCGGTGAAGAGCCGGTGCCAACCGTATGCCTGCCCACAAGGTCAGTCCTTACAACAGGACTTACCCGGTCATTTCCACTGATAAGCACGGCAAATCCTCCCAATACGTCCTCCAGAACGGGGAGCCCTTTATTCACATGATCTTTACCGTTCATTCCAAGCTTGGCAACCGCACCACCGGCCACAATTACCACATTTTTATAAATCCCGGATGACACCAGAGCGGATGCCTGTATAAAGGCATGGGTGGGAGCGGCGCAAAAACCCCTTGTATCCGCGCCTGTTGCGTTTATACAGCCGGCAATTTCAGCTATGGCTTTGGCAAAATTGCCGCCTCCTCTCTGATTCATATCCCCGCAGGCTTCTTCTGAACATTCTATTACATAGTCTATTTCTCCGGGGTCTATCTGGTTCAGTTCTAAAAGATTCTTCATGACCAGCATACCCGACGCCTTTGTCACCAGATTTTCAAACATTACATGGGCATTCAGGTTCACATCCCGGTCATGGGCCTTTTTCACGCAGCCCACCAGCTTACCGCGGTTGTACATACCTTCTGCATGGTGATTATTGACCAGGTCCTCTATCTCCTTCAGGTCTACACCATCCTTTACCTTCCCGGCTATCTCCTCCCCAAGGCATGGATGAACCGCTATCTTATTCCTTACATCCTGTGCAAAGTCCCTTTCCAGCCTTACCAGGTCAAAGGCATCGGCCACCTGCATAAGACCAAAAAACTCGTCCTGGGGCATTATCTCCCCAAACCTCCCGAACCTGCTGGCATCTTTTACTCCGTTCTGATACCAGGGCTGTTTTATATCTCGCAGTTTATCGGGTGACATGCTGCCGATATAGACCTGGTTGGGGGGATATGCTACCACATCATCAAAATCTCTCAGGTGCCCGGGCAGCTTCTTCAGATACTCGGAATCAGGGTTGATGGCTTTCTCCATTGTCTGGGTGGTTCCGTTGTTTATTACCATATCAGGGGCATGTACCAGTACATAACTTGTATACTTCACAACCGGAAACATAATATTCACCTCCGAAATATATCCTAGTAAAATGGGTGATGTATAACATCACCCATTCGCATCTTAATCTTCAAATACCGTTTGACCGTGAACTTCTGTCTGCAGCGCTTTAAGGGCCTTCTCCACAAGTTTTCTTCTGAGGGCTTTTTCCTCTTCCTTTGAAAGTTTCGGATTTCCCAGAGGATGAGGGATGGCTACGGCCGGAATAATTCTGTTAGCCCCCACCGTAAGGGATATGGGAACAACTGTACATACATGGACTACAGGAATTCCCGCCCTTTCGATCTCCTTCACCATCGTTGCACCGCAACGAGTACAGGTGCCTCAGGTGGAAGTGAGTATAACTGCATCAACTCCGTCGGATTTAAGTTCTTTAGCGAATTCCTCCGCGAACTTCTTGGCATTTCCTACCGACGTACCGTTACCTACAGTAGCATAGTAATACCTGTGAAGTTCTCCGATTACCCCTTCCTTCTCCATATCCCTCAGTACGTCCACCGGAAGTACCCTGTCGGGGTCATCATTGGCATATACAGGGTCATAACCGCCGTGGGCGGTCTGGAAGGTATCGGAAGTCAGGTCGTCTATTCCCTGTATGTCATATTTACCGTATTTGGAAGCACTGGATGCCTCGATTTTGTCAGGATTTCCCTTAGGCACAATCCCCCCTGAAGTCACTACTGCAATCTTCAGCTTGGCGGGGTCTCCTATTTGAGGATTGGGCGCTACTCTGTCGAAGTTGGGCATGGGATATTCGGTTTCATACTTTTCACCCTTCAGCTTTGCCACCATCATGGCAACAGCCCTTTCAGAACCTCTTGCATCTCTGAATATATTCTTTCTTATGCCCTTTTCAATCAGGCCTTCTTCAGCCGGTGCCCCCAGTTCTTCTCCTGAGGCAAGCTTTAACGCAACAGCAGCCATGGTGGGAACTGCCTTTCTCATATCTGCGGCAGAATTGCCTGTTTTTACAATGCTTATTTCCTTTCTGTACAGGTCAACCCCCGGATTCTCTATATACATTGCGGTAACAACCGGTATGCCCAGCTCTTCTTTTACCGCCTTGCATATTGTACCGCAGGCAACACCGTATCTGCCCGCATTAAACGCAGGCCCGGCAACAAATATATCCGGCTGATATTTCTTTATCATATCAAGAATTGTTTTCTGCGCTTCTGCTATATTTTCATTGAAATAGGAATCGCCACATATAACTGTAGCCACAATCTCTGCCTGATCTCCCAGGGCAGAAGCAAGGGCCATCCCGGGGCCTACGACCCCTTCTCTAACCTCCGGCCTGACATCGGCTTTTTCTTCGCCGCCCAGACCACCAAAAAACTGATTTATATAGTGTACTACCTTATACTTACCCATTGCTACCCTCCTCTCTTTTATTAAGCGCTTCCTAATCGTTGTATTTGCAGTATTCTGTACGGATTGACTTCATCTCCTCGATTATGGCATCAACATCAAGGACCATTTCCATCATACCTACCTGTTCGTCATACACACCGGCATCAATCTGGTCCTTAATATCCGGTTCAACTATGTGATATACTCTGAGCCCTAACTGGACTCCCGCTAACGGACCTGCAAAAGTGGGATCTCCGGCAGTTACGGTTTCTGCGGCCAGTCCTGCTGCTTCAGCTTCGGAAGCCCCAAGGATTACCACGACATTTTCTGCCCCGTATTTTTCTGCCGCATCTTTTATCCTCTGCTGGTTTTCCAGGTCCATTGCACCGGCCGCAGTTCAGACAAAGCATTCGGTGCTGGAGAACACGACTTCTGCCTGAGTTGTCTTGAGGCACTCTTCTATGGCAGGACCCGGTACACCATCGCGGTCGCCGATGACAACTACTTTTTTGCCCTCTAGCATCTGTACCATCCTTTCATTTTTTAATTGTGATTATAGATTGGTAGCCGACAGTTTGCTGAAACCCAGTTCGTTGGTGGAACCGGTTATTATCTGTATTTCTGCTTCTATGCTCCCGTCCTCCTTAAGACTGCCGCTGAAGCCCCCTGCAATAACATCCACATAATCCAGGTGTCCGATGACTTTTTTGATGGGAGGAAGCTTTATTATTTCATTGGCATTCCCCGCCGTTACAACAGCATCCGCCTTGGGGTCGGCATCGGCCAGGGACTGGGATGCCCCGTCCCTTCCCGCGTATTCATCGGTTACAATAACTGTTTTTATACCTTCCGCCTCAATCTTCTTGCAGTTCATGATAAGGTCGGTATCCGGATTTCCGAAGCCTTCTTCGGATATTATTACACCGTCCACGCCCATCATGGCAGCAAGCTTGGCGGACATGTTGGAAGACCTTTCCTTGTCGGCCAGATATACATTTTCGTTGGTGATTATTACTCCCACAAAATTTATCTCCTTGCCGTGTTTCTCGTAAAGGTCATGAATTATAGGGCTGTTCAAATGGTGGTAGGTTGTGTTCTTATCACAGGCAGACACACAGTTTCCGCTGACAATGGCTCCATCCATGACCTCTGTCGGATAGATTATTGTAGGGATAATCTGCTTGGCATCCACGCCGTAGACATATGTATCATGCAGTAATCCTTGGGACTGAAGCATGTAAACATATGCTACTTTGGGAAGGCTTTCGTACTCCTGCACCTGTTCCAGCAAGGGCTTGGTTTCATATACCTTTACTTCATCGGGACTGACCTCCTTGGCAGCTTCCCCGAGATAAGCCGCCGCCCTCAGGCCGGCCATCCTTACGATCTCCTCGTGCTGGTGAGGCTCCAGACCTTCAACGGGCTCACAAACCACCACCACATTGCAGGTTTTTGAAAAAGGAGTGAATTCTGCTCCCGGGCCTGTCATATCGATAAGCCCCTCCTGAAAACCGACAATCTTACCGGTGGTAACCACGGCAGCACCCCTCAGCACATGAGTCCTCCCCGACCCTACAGTATCAACCTTGCTGATGAATCCGGGGAATACTCCTCCAGGACCTTCAACCTTTACCCTGGGCTCAATAACATCTTTTACCGGGGTTATTCTTATTTCCTCACCCGGTTTTGCCAGTTCGACATCCAGCTTGGCATATCTGCTGTCATCACCGGCAACGGTTTTTAGAAGTTCTTCCTTATTGATATAGAGTACTCCTTTGTCAACCTTGGTTGCGTTACCGAACTGCACATCTTTAATGTTGATATAGCCTAGTTCTAAACGCATTAGATTCACCTCCCCTTGTTTTAAATATATTTCTCAAGCATCTTTTCAATATTTTCAGGTGTCGCATTGTCCTGGGTAAGCTCTTCTGCCTTCTCACCGTTTTTGTACATGGCTATGGTGGGAAGGCCCAATACCTTCTGCTTGATGGACAGTCTTCTGTTTTCGGCAGTATTGAGTTTGCAGAACTTTATCTTGTCTCCATACTTTTTGGCCAGTTCTTCCACATGAGGCATCAACGCCTTGCAGGGCACACACTTTGGCCCCCAGAAGTCCAGCAGCACTGGCTTATCCGATTGGACCACTTCCTGTTCGAAATTATCGGTGTTGATTTCAATCAACTCTTTCACCTCCCTATTCAAATTTTTCTGCCATATAGTGTTCTGCAGCGACAGCTGCAATAGCGCCATCCGCTGCTGCAGTGACAACCTGCCGCAGCATCTTCTTCCTTACGTCTCCTGCGGCAAATACTCCGTCCATGCTTGTTCTCATCTCTTCGTCAGTGATTATGTATCCCCGCTCATCGGTTTCCACCAGGTCTTTTACAAGGTCGGAAACAGGGTCATAGCCTACGAAAATAAATACTCCGTCTGCCTCAATTTCAGAGATTTCCCCGGTTTTCTTGTTCTTCAGCTTTAACCTTTCGACTATACCGTCTCCCATTATCTCTACCGGGACACTGTCCCATATAAAATCAATCTTTTCATTGGCAAAGGCTTTATCCTGAAGGGTTTTGGCCGCTCTCAGCTCATCCCGCCTGTGTATAACAGTTACCTTTTCAGCAAATTTGGTAAGGTATAAGGCCTCCTGTATGGCAGAATCGCCCCCGCCAATGACCGCAACATTGAGATCGGTGAAAAAGTCCGCATCACAGGTGGCGCAGTAGGATACGCCTTTCCCTCTGAGTTCCAGCTCCCCCGGTATTCCCATAAGCCTGGGCTTGGCTCCGGTGGCGATGATTACGGTTTTTGACCTGTATTCACCGTTTTCGGTAGCAACAGTTTTTATATCCCCTTTGAGTTCAACTTTGGTAACAGCCTCAACTTTGGTCTCCGCTCCAAATTCTTCAGCCTGTTTTTTCATCCTGGCAGTAATCTCGGGCCCTGTGGGCTGTTCGATGGAACCCGGATAGTTTTCCAGCTCTTCGGTTGTTGCTGCCTGCCCCCCCCATTTGCCGTGTTCCAGTATAAGGGTTTTGGCCTTGCTCCTTGCGGCATATAAACCGGCAGATAATCCGGCAGGCCCTCCCCCGATAATTATAATATCGTATTCCTGTGCCATCCTTATCCCTCCTTATAATTTAAGAGCATTTTTTATTAAATCATAATCTATAAGACTGAAATCCCGCAGGTATTTATCAGGCCAGTCAGGTGTCGCTTTATCTTTCAAAAGGGATACTGTACGGCATATGCTGTCTTCCATAATCAGCAGGGAATCAGTGTCCACTTTCCCCTCCCTTTTTTCCAGCACTACGGTTTTGTAAGGAGTAAAATTGGGCTTGATGCTCCCCGAAAGAGGATGGGTCAGAAGCCTGTATCCGGTGTGTATAAGGTCCCTGGCTTTTTCCAGTGTATTCAGCAAACTCCCCTCAACAAAAACAATTTCAAAATGTGAGGAAAGATTTTCTCTTACAAGATTATTATTAGAAACAACTACTATATTATTCACAACATCATACCTCCCGGGTGAGATTGTCAGGCCTGACATGAATAAGCATTTCACCAAAATGGCAGAACTATGCTGCATATGATTTCCTGTATTATGAATTATTGTAAATAAAAAACAGGTAAGTCAAATGGCCTGATTGTCGCCACTTTCCTCCCTGTTTTTGTACCTGAGAGATTCTTCTTAAAAAAAGAATTGCTCCTTCGGTGCTGCAGATGCAGCTCTCCAGAGATACGTCCGGACACGGTCCTTTTACCTGAGAGTTTCACTGCCAGCAGGCAGCTGACAGCTTACCCCTTCGGTGCCCGCAAGGGTCTCTCCCGCATCCTTCATCCGGAATGCTATAAATTTTAATATAAGAATTCTATAAAAATTTTTAATTTCCTCTAATTTTTTATTAATAAATCCAATGATTTATTAATAAAATTTATTCCCTGCCTATGCAAACATAATGGCTATCGTCCCGGGCCCGGCATGGGTCCCTATTACGCATCCGATTTCTGAAACAATTACTTCTCCGGGATTGAATTCCTGCACAACCATATCTCTGAACTGGACGGCATCCTCCTCACAGGCGGCATGGACAATTGCCACGGTTTTATCCTCCATGTTCTGACTTTTTTCCCGGGCAATCTGAATAATCCTGTTCAATGCCTTTTTCTTTCCTCTGACCTTGTCCAGGACTTCCAGTTCTCCATTTCTCACTTCAAGTATGGGTTTTATATTCATAACAGTGGCTATTGTCGCCTTGGCAGGGCTCAACCGCCCGCCCTTCTTCAAATACTCCAGTGTGTCTACTCCAAATACATAATTCATCCTGTCCCGCAGGTCAAGGAGTTCCTTTTCAATTTCTTCGGGCGCAATACCTGCCCTGGCCAGCCGCGCCCCTGCAAGGGCTATAAGACCTATACCCATAGAATACCCGAGAGAGTCTATTACAAATATCCTGTCACTGCCAATAATATCCCTGGCGATAACTGCTGACTGGTATGTACCACTGCCTTTAGAGCTCAAATGTATTGATATCACGGCATCTCCGTTATCCAGCGCTCTCTGGTAAGCGGATACAAAGGCGGGTGGATTGACCTGAGATGTTGTAGGAAGGATCTTGCTGCCGGCAAGCATCTCGTAGAATTGGCCAGGAGTAATGTCAACTCCATCCCTGTAGCTTTTATCCCCGAAGTTAACCATAAGGGGCAGTACTTCAATATCGTACTTTTGGATTAACTCCCGCGGTAAATCGGCAGTACTGTCGGTTATAATCTTTACGCCCATTTCATTATACCTCCCTGTCAAAATAAAGTGCTATGGCTGTGGGACCCGAATAGGTTCCTATAACACTTCCCACTCTGCCTTTAATTATTTCCTTTACGCCAAAACAGTTCCTGAGAAGGTCCTGCAGTTCCCGGGCAATATCCTCATAACCTACATAATTCATACCCACGGTTTTCCCGGTGAGGTCGGTTCCTAACGCGGTGATCTGATCTTTTATCCATTTCACAATCTTCTTTCTGCCCCTGACCCTGCCCAGTACCGCAACCTCTCCGTCTTTAAAGGTAAGTATGGGTTTTATATTAAGGAGATTTCCTACCAGTGCCGCGCCGCTCTTTATCCTTCCTCCTTTTTCCACATAAGTCAGGGTATCAAGTACCAGAATATTATATAGATTTTCTGACAGGTATTGAACCCTCTCCATGATTTCATATATGCTGCGCCCGTCTTTGGCCATTACTGCCGCCTCTCTGACTATAAAGCCGTGGGCCATGGTTGTCATCTTTGTATCGAACACGTATATACCTTCAATGCCCAGTACATTTTTTGCTATAACGGCCGACTGGTATGTACCGCTCAGTTTGCTTGACAGAAAAAGCCCCAGTATGGTCTCGTACTCACCGCATAAATCCTCAAAAACTTCGGTAAACTGCCCTACAGAAATCTGAGACGTACTGGGAAATGTTTCAGATGCCTTTAGTTTTTGAAAGAATTCTTCTGAAGATATATCAACTCCATCTTTATAACTATCCTTGCCGAACGTTACCGTTAAAGGTATTACCTCTATATTCAACTGCTCAATTACATCCCCTGGCAGGTCACAAGTGCTGTCGGTTACTATCTTTATTTTTTGCATATGTTCAATACCCCCTAGCAACTTTATCTCCCCCACAGTTTAATTTTATATTAAATCCTGCCCGGGTTCAATATAATTGTAAACTGTCAGGGGGACGGTTCTGCTGACAACATTTAATGTTGTCAGCAGAACCGTCCCCCTGACATCCCCCTGACAGCGTCCCCCTGACAATGACAGGTTTAGCCTTTTTCCCTGTCAAGCACGGCCAGGGATATATTGGAACAATGATCCCCTATTCTTTCCAGGTTGCTGATTGCATCCAGAAATACTATCCCAGCACTGGGCATACACTGGTGATTATTCAGTCTGTTAATATGTCCCAGTCTCAGTTCCCTTTCCATTGTATCCACTTCGTCCTCCCTGCTTCTTATACTCCTGGCAAGGGCAAAATCGCTTTTCTCCAGTGCAGTAACAGCGTCTTCCACCATTGAATAGACATAGTCAGCCATACGCTGGAATTCTTCTTTCCCCATATCCGAGAATACAAGCCTGTTATCAATCTTGTACTGACTTAACTCCACAATGTTTTCCGCATGGTCCCCTATTCTCTCAATGTCATTGATGGTGTGGAAGAGCCCCGTAACAATGTCATTCTCTGCAGATGACAGTCCGCTGTTGGCAAGGTCTATCAGAAACTGGGTCATCTCTCTTTCCAGACGGTTAACCTGTTTTTCTTTTTCCAGGGCCGACTCAAGCGATTTTTCATCTTCATCCATGAACCCGCGCAAAGCATCGTGCAGAGTGTTCTGGGCAATCCTGCCCATTCTGACAACTTCTTTGACGGCCTGAACCACGGCAATGCTGGGCGTCTCCAGGATACGGCGGTCCAGGTATTTTAATCCTGTTTCGCTTTCTTCCTCGCCGGGTACCAGCCTTCTGGAAGCCATAACTATGAAGGCGGCAAAAGGAAGCTGAACAATCGCATTGGTAACATTGAAAAAGGTGTGGGCATTGGCTATCTGCCTCATTGTATCCCCGCCGAAGTGACTTACCAGCGTAATCACCGGGCCTGTTATCCAGATAAATATTGCAGTACCGATGATATTAAAAATCACATGGATTACTGCTGCTCTCCTGGCATTGAGGTTGGTGCCTATACTGGATATAAGGGCGGTTACACAGGTCCCTATATTCTGACCGTAAAGGATGGGTAATGCAACCTGCAGTGTTATAAGATTGTTTGCAGCAAGGGCTTGAAGTATGCCGATGGAAGCGCTGCTGCTCTGTATAATGGCGGTAATCGCAAATCCCGCCAGTACGCCGAGGAATCTGTTTCTGCCCAGCCCTTTCATTATGTCCGAAAAGGCTTCAAGTTCCCTGAGAGGTTTCATGGAGGAAGACATGAGATGCATCCCTATAAACAGTATGCCGAAACCGGTAAGTATCTCGCCCAGCTGGCGGTGCCTCCTCTTGGAACCGAACAGGAGCAGGGCAACCCCTACGGCTACGACAACGGGGGCTATGTCGGTAAGCTTGAAAGCCACCAGTTGAGCAGTAACGGTTGTACCTATATTGGCCCCCATTATAACTCCAGCGGCCTGCATCAAAGACATGAGACCGGCATTTACAAACCCCACCACCATAACGGTTGTGGCACTGCTGCTCTGTATTATTGCAGTAATCAGAGCCCCTACCAGCAACCCCATAATCCTTTTCGTGGTCAATATCTCCAGAAGCCTCTTCATCCTTTCACCGGCCGCCTTTTGCAGACCGGACCCCATCACATTCATTCCGTATATGAAAAGTGCCAGACCTCCGAGAAACTCAAAGGCAATTTTTACAGTCATATCTTACCTACGCCCCCGTAACAATTGTTTGGTATCAAAGATTAAACCCCTTATATAATAAACTATTTATGGACAGGTTTTGTTAAATCTATGTTAATTTTTTTATACGATTGTTATGATTATTTAAAATTTGTAAAATTTTGCTGTCTCAAAGCTTCGTATAAGACTATAGCTACAGCATTGGAAAGGTTCAGGGAGCGGGCTTCCACTTCCTTAACCATGGGTATTTTTATACAGAACTCTTTATTCTGTTCCAATAATTTCCGGGGCAGTCCTGCAGTCTCCTTTCCAAATACAAGAAAATCGCCGGTCTTATATCCGACTCCGGTATAGTACTTTGATCCTTTTGTACTTGCATAGTAAAACCGGGACCCGTCGTATCTGCCCTTAAGTTCCTCAACGCTATCATAGTATTGCACCTTTACCAGATGCCAGTAATCCAGGCCTGCCCTTTTCAGGTATTTGTCGGTTACAGAAAACCCCAGAGGCCTTACCAGGTGCAGCACCGAACCCGTGGCTGCGCAGGTACGGGCAATATTGCCCGTGTTCTGGGGAATCTCAGGCTCCACCAGTACTATATTGAACAATACGAACCAGCCTCCCCTCTCCTCAATAATTCCCGCCATAATGGCGGATTGTGCGATACAGTCCCTATGATTTTCTCCTGTGCACCATTTTCATAATCCAGGGCCTGTATATTTCTACCGCTTTATTATAACAGAGTTCCTGGCAGCAGAAACACCTTATACATTTTTCCAGGTCAACCCGGGGACGGCCATCCATAATGGTTATTGCCCCGGGAGGACAGTTCCTGGCACAATCGCCGCAGCCGGTGCATGCTGACAGTTTGAACAGGGGTTTTGCCTTAATCCTGCTGTTTATAAATCTGGCCACAGGTTCCGGCATCCTTCCCTCCAGAAATGGTACTGCCCGAATGGATGGTGTTTCGAATCTTTTTAACTTTATTTTTCCCAGATCCGAGCCAATTATAGAGATGTCTTCCATTCTCCCGCTGAAAAGCCCCCTCTCCTGCGCCCTGCATACGGTAGGAACTTCCTGGGGATTGATACCTGCCGCAGTAACAGCAGTATAATCCAGGGCAAAGGGATTTGGGGATGCCATAAGGACCCCCATATTCACCGGCCTTCCGGCGGAAGGCCCATTCCCTTCCATGGCTACGATGCCGTCTATTATCGAAAGACAGGGTTTTAGATAGGTACACACGTCCACCAGCATATTAGAGAAATCTTCAATATCAGGCATATTGAAATGATACTCTGCCTTTATCAAACCCGGGATAACGCCGAAAAGATTCTTAACAGCCCCGGTAAACAGCATCATACCATGGGTTTTCAGTTTACTGAAGGATATGACCGCATCAGCATCCGCTATACATTTCATTATTTTGAGCCTTTTAATTACTTTCCCTTCAGGATGGGAAACCTCCACAAAATCTGTATCAAAATTGAGTTCTGCCCCTGACCTCCTGGCAGCTTCCTCCATCCCGGTCATTCTGTATACCCTCTTCAGTACAGTCTTATTGAATGGCCCGCCGGGGCTGTCTCCTATCACAGGTACCCCTCCAGCAGCAACTATCTCCCTGCACAGGGCCTCAACCAGTGAAGGATGGGTTGTAACAGCCTCTTCCGGTTCTTTGGCCATAAGCAGGTTGGCCTTAATCAGAACCCTGTCTCCTTTCTTGACAAAATTCTCTATGCCTCCGAGGTTTTCAAGGGTTTGCCGTATATTCCTGCCGGTCTCTGCCCGGTCATAACCATTGCATTTTAGTACAGACACTCTCTCCACGCAGCATCTTCCCTTCCTTTTGATAGACAATATTTCCGGCTTCAGGTGCATTAGCCCCGTCTGAAGCTAAGAACCCGTTATCCAGGGACGCAACGCCGCACGCCTCCCATCCAATAGGCCCGGGATACTAACGACGGTAGTAATGGGATAAAATGAAACTTCCCGCCCCTCATATAAAAATTATAGTTCATCTAAAATATATATTGAAGTGCTAAATTGGAGGAGCACAGGCATCCCCGTATTACCTGTGCTCCTCTCGTTTTAATTCATATAACGCTTGACTATTGTTCTCAGACATAAGTAGATGTCTATTATATCGTTACCCATTTTTACCGCATTTTCCCCATACTGCTCTTTAAGGTGTTTGTTTTCCTGACTTTCTCCATCCAGCAATGCTTTCAATAACCGGTGCCTCAAAATCAGGCCCTCAATCACTGAAAACACCCGGGCAACATCCCCCTTATCGCTACCTGGCTTATTCATTCATACCACCTCGGCAAGCAGTCGTTCCTCTCTCTCATAGCCATACCGCTCCGCTGTGATTATAAATTGTATTTCACCTGCTATACCTATTTCTCTATATAACCCTGTAATCCCTTCTTTGTTATTGTTTATTTTTATATAAATTTTCCCATTTTAGCTCCGGTGTAACTGCCGTCAGTTATGTGCAGGCCTGTCTATGCCAGCAGGCTGGCAAGTTGCACTTTATAGGGCCTTAGCCCCGCCATCCGCTATATCCACACAATATACAGCTTCCATATGCCTTTCTATCCCCTCCGCCTTTATGTTATACATTATTTCCCGGGGGTCCCCGCAGGACGGGTCAACAATAATTCCCATTACCGTACCGCTGTGGGCCACATTAACCCCCACAGCACCCCAGGCAATTGCCTTTTCAGTTATCCGTTCCAGTCCTTCCTTCTTGAGCACCTCCTGGTTGGCAAAGGCACTGATAATGGCAGCCTTTCCTATGGCAGAGCAATCCCCTTCTTTAATTCCTTTTATCAGCATCTCAGAGGACTGCTCTATCATGTGGCCGTATCTTCTTTTAACCGGCATATAATCTTGCTTCCTGAATTCAATGGTGTCTACTGTCCCCCGGCCTTCAAGCACCACTACCTTCATCGGGGGGAGTCTGCCGAGCTTCCGGCGTACCAGGCCTTCCACCGGATCGAAAAGGGTTATGTCATCAAATAGAATACTATCAGTGGGTTCAATCTTCAGGGCGACATCAACTATAAAATCTTCCCGGATTTCCTTCCCCGCCAGGCGGCCTGCAGCAGCCACCACCGCTCCAATATCGGCCGTACTGCTGGCCATGCCTTTACATTCCGGGATGTCACTATCAATATTAATACGGATGTTATAACTCTCCCTGACAGGGATACCCATCAGCTCAAAGGTCCTTTCCAGGGCACATCTGGCCTTTACCGGCCCGGTATGCCTCATGTTCTTTCGGGTTTCGACCAGGGTTACCCGGGAATAACGGTTTACAGGATAAGAGACCAGCAGTTCCCTTCCCCCTATGACCCCCTGGATAAGTTCTCCGCAGGAACCCGGACATATGGCACTAGCTTTCATCACCCGATGCCTCCGATTTCAGTATTTCTTCCAGGACCTGTACAAGACAGCGGTTGGCTTCCCTGCTCTTAACAGCCAGCCGGACATAACTGTCATCCAGGCCCTGAAAATTGCCAGCATTCCGTATGAGTATACCTCTCTGGAGCATTAAGTCCTGGAGTTTGCCGGCACCCATTCCCGGACGCAAAATTCTTGAAAGAATAAAATTTGCACTGCTGCGGTAAGGTTTTATCCCTTCCATATTCTCAAGGGCTTTAAACAAATAAATTTTTTCACTGCCAAGCCATTCCCTGGTCTTTTTTATATACTCCACATCGTTCAGGGAGGCGATACCCGCTTTTTCTGCAAGGAAATTCACCGACCACGGTTCCTTGATGTTTTCCATAATCAGCTTCAGCCTGTTGCTGCCTATCAGTCCATAACCCAGTCTTAAACCGGGGAACCCGAAAAACTTGGTGAAAGCCCTTACGATAACCAGATTGGTGTAATCTTCCAGGCATTTCACCATACTGTACTTGTCATGGTCTTCCACAAAGTCCATGAATGCCTCATCAACCATTACATAAATCCCCAGTTCTGCAGCTTTTTCTATTATGTGTTTCATATCATCGCTGTTTACCACTGTTCCGGTGGGATTGTTGGGATTACACAGCAAAAGCATGTGAAATTCATCCGAAAGGCGGTTTATAAGCCCTTCCACATCCAGGGCAAACCCGGCCTCTTCTTTCAGTTGAAAAAACTCCACTCTGCACCCGACAGTATTAAGGGCCCGGCAATATTCCGAAAAACTCGGGGCCAGTACCAAAGCCCTGCCGGGATTAACCGCCCGTATGGTAAGATATATTATCTCAGTAGCCCCGTTACCTGTTATTACACGTTCATCCCTTACACCGTGATAACCGGCCAGTGCCGAAACCAGACGGGGATTCCCCGGTTCCGGATAATTGACGACACCATCCAGGTTGGTGATTATTGCCTCCCGGGCCAGGAAAGGCAACCCCAGGGGATTTATGTTGGCACTGAAATCCAGTATTTTATCCTGACAGTAACCTGAAATCCTTGAAGCCTTGTATATGTTCCCTCCATGTTCGGCCATTAGGGTCACCTCCCTTCATTTACCTCATAGAAATAAAAAAAACACCTGCCATAATACCCATAAACAGTATGGATGCCGTATACATAAGCTGTATGGCCCGCCTTATATCCTGTATTTCCATATCCCTTACCGCGTCTCCTATAGTCGGTTTCTCCACTTTTTCTCCGAAATAATAACTGGTCCCTCCCAGACGTATACCCAGACACCCTGCCACTGCCGCCTCAGGGTATCCGCTGTTGGGGCTGCTGTGATTTCTACCGTCCCTTACCATAGTCCTCCATCCCCTCAGGGAAGACCCTGGCCGGAATAGGGATGCAGCCACAACTAAAACTCCCGTAACCCTGGCAGGCAGGTAATTTGCCAGGTCGTCCAGCCGGGCGGACGCCCATCCCAGGTACCTGTACCTGTCGTTTTTATATCCCACCATGGAATCAAGGGTGTTCACCGCCTTGTATGCCATACCCAGAGGCGCACCCCCCAGGCAGATATAAAACAGGGGGGCTATCACGCCGTCGGATGTATTTTCAGCAACTGTTTCCACCGCAGCCCTTATTATCTCATTCTCATCCAGATTGCAGGTATCCCTGCCCACTATACGGGAAAGCATTTCCCGGGCAAGGGAGACATCGCCGGCTTCAAGGGCCCTGAAAACCTCCATGGCCTCTTCATGAAGGTCCCTGACTGCAATGATAAAATAGATAAACAGGATATTTACTGCGTGATATAATATCCAGCGGGATGATGCCAGTTTCAATACCCCGTATACAGAGAAATATGCAATACCGACCACTATGACGGCCAGGGCAACCCCTCCGGCCTTTTCGCCCCGAACTCCAGCGATATGCCGCCGGATAAGGCCTTCAGTAACTCGGATGGATTTGCCGATACATCTCACCGGATGGAAAGACCATTGAGGGTCTCCCAATATCAGGTCCAGAATATATCCGGCTATGATATCAAGCATTCTGTCCTACCCCCATGATCCCGTAAATCCTGTCAATGTTTACATTTTCCCTCACCAGACATGCCAGTCGCCGGTACTGCTCCTCCTTGTACTCGTCATAAGAATCTATTCCGCTCTTAGCAGGGGCCAGCCCTTTCTGTATTCTTATATTGTTCAGGATACCCCTGGTAAATTCAATATTGTCAAAAATGCCGTGTATATATGTCCCGGCCACATTGCCCTGACTGTTCACGGCGCCGTCAAAACTGTCCGTCATCATACCCCCGGACCTCTTAATCCTCACCATTGGTTCTG
Organism: Clostridium thermobutyricum; assembly: GCA_016842005.1. Classification (GTDB taxonomy): domain Bacteria; phylum Bacillota; class Clostridia; order Ch29; family Ch29; genus JAENYD01. The sequence goes on from JAENYD010000007.1 coordinate 81,323, forward strand.
CCCCGCCCCTCCGGCTGGTCTTACCCATATGTATCTCATATCCCTTAACCGCACAGTCCCTTAAACCCCTGAACAATGCCCGGTCCGGGCATACGACACCCTCCACCTGTTTGGTCACTTTTCTGTCTGCAATGGTTGTTACCGTATCAAGCAGACCAAGGCCTTCAATATATCCACTTTCAGACTCAATGTTATGGGGGTCCCTGATTTCCCTCCCCAGCATCTGGTATCCACCGCATATCCCTATGATATACTGTCCCTTCCTGTGCAGTTCTCTTATATTTTCCTCCAGTCCTGATGTCCTCAGATACTTCATATCCCCGATTGTATTCTTGGACCCGGGTATTATCAGGAGGTCAGGCTCCGCCGGCACTTCTCCCGGATTTATATATCTCAATGAAACATCCGGCTGTGTTTCGAAGACACTGAAATCAGTAAAATTGGATATATAAGGAAGTCTGATTACTTCCACCTTCAGGCAGGTCTCCCCGACTCCCTTCCTGTAAAACCTCTCGGTCAGACTGTCTTCATCGTCAATTCTCAGGTCGCAGTACGGTATAACCCCCAGCACCGGAATCTGAATTATCTCCTCCAGCTGTTTAAGGCCTGGTTCCAGTATTTTTACATCTCCCCGGAACTTGTTGATGATAACCCCCTTCACTCTTTGACGCTCCTTCTCCTCCAGGAGCATTATTGTTCCGGCAAGGGCGGCAAAAACACCTCCCCTGTCTATATCCCCTATAAGAATTACCGGGCTGTCGGCTATTTCCGCCATGCCCATATTCACTATATCTCCCTCTTTAAGGTTTATCTCGGCCGGGCTTCCCGCTCCTTCCAGCACGACAATATCAAAACCCCGACACAGTTCCCGGTAGGTTTCCTCAAGCATTTTCACCAGCCGGGGCTTGAATTGATGATATTCGGCCGCAGTCATATTCTTATAGACTTTACCGCGGATTATAACCTGAGAGCAGCTGTCCGAAGTAGGTTTCAGCAAAATGGGATTCATCAGGGCTGAAGGTCTGAGACCGGCGGCTTCAGCCTGAACCGCCTGCGCCCTGCCCATTTCCTCCCCTTCTTCGGTTATAAAGGAATTCAAAGCCATGTTCTGGGACTTGAAGGGTACCACCCTGTACCCGTCTTCTCTGAAAATCCTGCAAAAGGCTGCTGCAATAAGGCTTTTGCCCACAGAAGACCCGGTCCCCTGGAACATTATGTTCCTCATCACTCTTCACCTTCCTTCAGATGGCTCACATCATTGAAGAGGGTCATCACCGGGAATCCGTCAAACACTCTTATATTGGTAACACTGCAGTTATCCAGCATATAGTTCCAGTGTCCCTCCACCCCGCGGCCTACAAGCCAGGATACCATCACCCTTATTGCCCCTGCATGGGCTGAAATCAGAAAATTACCCCGGCTGTTCTCCTTCAGAAGCCTGTCCAGCCATGATGTGATACGGTTATAAGCAGCCTCAAGACTCTCGCCCCCGGGTATGACAAAATTCCTCCAGTCCTTCCTCCATTCCTGTAAATGGTTCGGGTACAGTTCTTCTATCTGTCGCCTGCTCATATTTTCCCACTCACCAAAATGAATCTCCTTTATATGCTCCACATTCTGAATATCCAGGCCATGATATTTATTGATTATGAAAGCCGTTTCCAAAGTCCTGCTGAGAGGACTGCTGAAAATCCTGTCAAATTCATGGTTTCTGAGCCGGAGGGCCAATCTCTCCGCCTGCCATATCCCCTTCTCATTGAGGGGTACATCAGTCCAGCCCTGATATAGCTGCTTTTTGTTTCCCTCGGTTTCTCCATGCCTTACAATGGTCAGTTCAAGCATAAATCCTGCTCCTTCCCTTCTTCAGCTCAGCGATAACAGATCAAATATTCCGTATACAAAAAGAAATACCACCGAAGAAATCTCCTCCAGAGCCCCCAGGGTATCCCCGGTCATGCCCCCGATCTTCCTGTCCATCATCCTGATAAAAACCATGGCTGTCGCCAGTAAAACCCCTTCCATCACAGATACAAAAACCAATCCGGTAAACATATAAGCCAATATCCCTGCCATCAGGCCCGAGGATAAGGCATCTTTCCATCCCACCCCTTTAATGAACATACAGCCCAGCCCTTCTTCCCTGGCACAGCGGGAAAAGGCCGCGCCAAACACCATGGCCGTCCGGGAAAATATAGGCATACTCAACAGTGCGGCTGGGCTTGCAATGGCATTTATCAGTGCGACTTTCAAAAGTATTATGCCGGTAACGGCCAAAACCCCGTGGGTCCCCAGGCGGCTGTCTTTCATTACTTCAATCATCCGGTCGCCGGTCCTGTTACTGTACAGCCCGTCAAAAGTATCCCCCAGACCATCCTGGTGCAAACCGCCGGTAATTGCAATTTCGGCCAGTACCGCCACCACCGCTGCCACAATGGGATCAAAAAAACTGGCGAATTTGTATAAACCCCACAGTACTGCCCCAATTGCAAATCCTACCACCGGAAAATATTTCATACCCCTTTGAAAATCCTCTTCTCCGGCCTGTATAAATACGGGTACGGGTATCCTGGTAGTAAACTGAAGCATCAACAAAAATCTTTTCATTTCACCACTCTATTCCTTCCCTTGCACCGATACCCTGTTCAAAAGGATGTTTGACCAGCCTCATTTCGGTAACCAGGTGTGCCATTTCTTTTATGCTTTGCGGTACATCCCGGCCGGTTAGAATTAACTCCATCTTTTCAGGCTTGCTTCTTATAAGGTCGCATACTTCTTCCTCCGAAATAAGGTTGTTATGAATAACCCCCATAATCTCATCAAGAATAAGTATATTACAGCTTTCTTCCCTGAACACTTTCCTGACAAAATCCAGGGCCTCCCTTATTTCCCCCGCCAGTTCTTCCTTCTCCCCGTCACTGAGAGTCCAGAAAAATCCCCTATCCTTCTCAAAACGAAATATCTGGAAGTCAGGCTCCAGTTTCTTTACCGTATTAAGCTCTCCCGACGGTCCCCCTTTCAGGAACTGTACCATGTACACCCTGTAGCCGCTGCCTACCGCCCTGAAAGCCTGGCCCAGGGCAGCCGTGGTTTTTCCCTTGCTTTCGCCGGTATAGACCTGTACCAGCCCTTTATCCAGCTGTTTTTTCAACATAACCAAAACCTCCTATTTAATTCTCACGGGAATCCCCGATACAGTCAGGTATGCCTCATCCGCTTCACCGGCAACAGCCTGATTTACCCTTCCGGCAATATCCCTGAAAATCCTGCCAAGGGAACTGTCGGGCACAAGTCCCATACCTACTTCGTTTGACACCACTATGCCCGTATCCGCCCATGTTCTGATGGCCTTGAGGGTTTCCATGACCTCTTTCAATATATTCTGTTCAACCTTGTTAACCTGCTTACTGTCAGGTTTATCCCCTTTAAGTCCTCCGTCCAGCATAAGATTTGTAATCATTATGGTAATACAGTCCAGCAGAATACCATGGTATTTTATCCCTTCCCCTTCGAGTTTTGCCTTTATCCCCTTGTACGCCTCCAGGGTCTTCCAGAACGAAGGCCTTCTCAGTCTGTGTATTCTGATCCTGTCGTTCATCTCGCCGTCAATGGGAAGGGCTGTGGCTATATAGAGGATTTTATGTCCCTGCTCCATAACCAGGTTTTCGGCAAAAGTGCTTTTGCCGCTTCGGGCGCCTCCTGTGACATAAACAAGTCTCCCGCTCATATTGCCATTCCTTCCAGTCTTAAAAGCCTCTTTTTCAAATCCAGTCCTCCGCCGTATCCTACCAGACTGCCGTCACTTCCAACCACCCTGTGGCATGGTACAATTATTGCCACAGGGTTCCTGTTATTAGCCTGTCCCACTGCCCTGACTGCTTTGGGGTTGTCGATACGAAGAGCTACTTCCTTGTATGACACAACACTACCGTAAGGTATTTGAAGCAGTGCCTGCCACACCCGTCTCTGGAAGGCTGTCCCCCTGAGGTCAAGGGTCAGGGAAAATGACCTTCGTCTCCCCTCCATATACTCCTTCACCTGTTTTTCTCCATCCCTTATGAAAGGGCTGATACCTTTCTCTACGACCGGATGGTCAAATACTTTACGTGCCCAGTCATACAGCCTGTCCATGTCTCGCCTGGAAAGATCCAGTCTGCACAATCCCCTGGAAGAACTGGCAAGCAATATCTGCCCCAGGGGGGTATTAACATAATTATACACTATTCTCTCGCTCATCTTTTTTTCCCTCCTCCGCATGTTCCCTGCACAGCTGCCACTGTTCCCTGGCCATCTTTTCAATGACCGGTTTCTGAAACCGCATATTATGTGATACCGCCCTGCTGAACCATGATACTGCCTCCCGGTAGTCTCCCAGCCTGCGATTCAACTCTCCTATCAGATATATCAGTGTCATCTCATCCATATGTCCCTTCATATTTTCATTCTCAAAAGCCAGTTTATAATTTTTCAGGGCATGGGACAGAAAATGCCTCTCTTCTTCCGCATTATCCCTGTACCTGTTCATCCATGCCAGCCTCATGCACACAGATGCAGTTGACAGGAAGGAAGTACTGTCTTTCAAGCGGCTGCAGTACAATGCCAGTTTATATGCATCTATGGCCTCTTCTATACTTCTGGCGCCTCCCAAGTCCTTCTGCTTCCATTTCCGGCCCACATTGGCAAATATTTTTCCAGCTTCAGAAGAGCTGACCTTGTCAAATTCCTCTATCATGGCAGCATACCCGCATTGGGGACATACCACCGGATGGTAGAAGATGGGGTTCTCATCCCTGTAATACACGCAAAAATCCGCATCCCTGGACTTCAAAATGCACCTGCTCGTTTTCACCTTGCTTGTTTTAAAGGTCACTTTGCAGACGGGACAATTCATATCCACCTGATACAGGGGACTTTTCTTCATGTGCAATCTACTCCTGTCCATTATGTCTATTCAACCGAACATTTAAAGGTTCTTTATAAAATAAAAGATTCCTGCCTGAACAGGAATCTTTTATCCCGCAACTAATACCGTACAATATTTTGACCCTCGTCAATACCGCTTCCGATTGCGGGAGAGATGCCTTTTCGTATAACCCCTTTTTCCGGTTTGTAAAAATCGAAGGACAGGAGTTCCTCCTTCTCAAGTTTATCCCCTTTGAACACCTGGCGGTACGTCTTTACCCTGTATCCGTCCCTGGCTTCTTTTTCCACTATTTCCTCCCCCTCTTTCAGAGTGGCATCCATGATTATTTCAGTATCAGCCCTTATAACCTGAACGGTCTCCGTCCTGATTTTTATATCATAGTTTTCTTCACGCTCTCTGCCGAAGACCGCTGCGCATAGCCTGCCGCCTTCGGTCCAGCAGGCAATATACACATATCCGTCAGTATTGTTCCTGAATTTCAGGTCCAGTATATCCCCTGCTACGGTAGCATCCCGCCCTTTGCTTATATAGGCGGAAGGTAATGAATGGGGGTGTCTTTCTACTATCTCCAGGTTACTGTATAACACAGCATTGTACAGGGTACTGGAGACCTGGCATACGCCTCCTCCCACTCCCTGTGTCAGTTCTCCCTTGAATATTACCGGCGCTTCCATATATCCATTTTCTGACAGTCTGGATCCGGTAACCTGATTGAAGGAGAAAATTTCTCCCGGTTTCAGCAGCGTGCCTTCGATAGAAGAGGATGCAATCCTGATGTTTTCGCTCCTGCCTTTATTGCCGGTATCAAAGGCAGTATGAAAAATCCCCCACCGGGTACTGATGGGATTCAGCATATCTGCTGTTATTTCAGGGATTTTCACTTTAACCGGCAGTTGTTTTCGGGACCAGTCCTTTTTTTCCAGTTTACTGCCAATCTGCTTTAAAGCCAGGTCAATATCCACTCCGGCCCCTTTGACTTCAGGGGTAACAACAAATATCTGCCCTTTCCTTGAAATGGTCGCATTAACAGCAGGGTTGGCTATTTCCCTGTCAATTGCTTCTAAAAAAGCTCTCAAAGCCAGGGTATTGTAACTAAACCGGAGTGGAACGTCAACCCCCTCTTCCCGGGCCCTGTAAATCTCGCCAAGTCTCTTAACGGCATTCCCCCTGCGGCCTATACTGTAAGCTTGTTTTACTGCATGGTAATAGTCAAAATAGCCCCCGATACCTTTCAGGCTAATATCCCAGGAGTCCCCCCCATAGACTACTGTAAGCCTTTCTTTCGTGAAAACAGGCTCCATTACAGCCTCCAGGTCTTCAACCGCCTGCTGCTGGCTCTTGCCCCCAACCAGGATACCGTTTATGGTAATACCTTCATATATTACCTCCCGGTTCATGATAAAAAATGTAAAGCAGGAACAAAAAAACAAAAAAAGGGCTAAAATACCGGCCCCTATCCTGGGCCAGAGCATTGGCCGGATTTTTACAGCCGTTTTCATGAAAGCAGTCCCCCAGAAATAATATATATTCCCTCTTTTCATATTATATTTTCAATGATACGTTCTAATGACAGTTCATTCAACGTCCATTATTTGCATACTTGTTCCAGAATATACGTATATCGTCCCCTGGCTTTATTTTATCGGTATAGCTGGCTCTGTTGCCATTGATTTTAAGTTCAATTCTTCCCCCCGGATTTTTAAAGTCAAAGTCAATATGATTGAAAATATCCACAAACATATAGGGTTTTCCCCTGTCTGGCAGATTTATCTGCCTACCATTGACAGTAACAGCTATACCTTCTTCTCCTTCATCCCTTTCGGATTTAACAAATTCCACCCTGTCTTCATTTTTAAGAATATACTGACGGGATACCTTTTCTCCGTTCACCCGGTATGTATATCCCCTGGTTGGAAGTTCGCAGGCATCTATAAGCTCCTGCAGGGTTTGCACCCTTATAACCTTCAACCTGTCATTATCTTTAATGACCGTATCGGGAGACACTTTTTCACCATTGAGGGTATATATGACCGGCAGTGTAAGCCTCTTGTCAGCCAGGAAAATCTGACAACTTTTTTCCCGGGCAACCTCACCTACTGTAGGTCTTGCCTTTTCTCCCTGGACGGCCTCCTTTATTTCTATTACATCCCCGTTTTTGACCCTGGTGTTTAATCCCGCCTCCCGGCCATTAAGCTTTATAATTGAGTGCTGACCCATCTGCCCTTTAATCTCATGGAGTTCCCCGTTCATGTAGAACCTGACCGAACCACCTCTGGAGGGAATAAGACTTCTGGGGTTAAACCCGATGGCAAGCAAGACATCAGTTATATTAATCTGTTTTGTGTTAAACATTCTCAGATTCTTTCCATTTATCTCAATGTTTATAAAATGGTCTCCGGTAGCCACAAACCCCGTCAGGGCGATACCCGCCGGTGTAACCATATCCGGGCCGAAGACATCCCCCAGGGATATTCTTAAGCCTTTGATTTCTTCCAGATTTTTAATCCCCACTCTATTGACCGGTATACCCAGCTTTTCCGAAAGTCCCTCCTTAATACCTGGAACACAGCTGCCTCCGCCAATGCAAAATACGGCACTGGGAGGCCCCTGGTTGTATTCAAGAATGTCCTCTGCAATTTTCTGCGTCAGTGTATCTATTACAGGAGAAATAACACTCATAATATCTTCTCTGGAGGCCTCTTTCTGGGTTCCCAGTACATCTCTGTAATAAATTATGTCTTTTCCCCGGGACATATCTATTTTCATTTTTTCCGCGGTATAAAAATCGGTAAGAAAGTCCAAGGCAATTTTCTCGGTTATCTCGTCTCCTGCCATGGCAACCATGGAATAGGCAGTAATGGTGCCATCCCGGGTTATGGCAATATCCGATGTGCCGGCCCCTATGTCAACCATGGCAAGGTTCAGCAGCCTGAGATTTTCAGGTATAGCCACCCTTATGGCTGCAATAGGTTCCAGGGTAAGGTGTATTACTTCCAGTTCAACCTTTTCCATCACAGAATAAAGACTATCAACCACCGTTCTGGGTAAAAAGGTTGAAATAACCTCTACCCCCATGGTAACACCCCGATGGCCTTCCAGGTTTTTGATAACCGTATCGTCAAGAAAATAATTAACCACACTGTAGCCCACACAATAGTACCTGGTATTATTCCTGAATCTTTCCTCTATCTCCTGCTGGGAATTCTGTATTGCCTTCAGTTCCAGGCTGCTGACAAAAGTCTTGCTTGCCGGCTCTATACCCCTGGTATTCACATCCACCCTCGACTTGTGGGTTATAAGGGCCCTGCCTGCCGCAGCAATTGATACATGGGAAAGACGGCAGTTGTTTCTCTCTTCAAGCTTGTCTTTTACCTGCCTGACCACTGCTGCCACCCTATCAATATCGTGGATCTGACCGTCAAACATATTTCTGTCCGAGTGTTCCATAACCTCCACATCAACTATCTCCAGCAGCTTTTCTTCCGGACAGCCTGCTGCCAGAACACCCACAACGGTACGGGTGCCTATGTCCAGGGCGAAAACTCTATTGAGGGCTTTTTCTTTCATATCCAATCACCACCAAATATACTGTTATGCCTAAAACAGGTAATACGATGACCACTGCGTCCCGCTTCTTTCATTAAACCATTCAGTTTTCACCGAAATTACACATTAAAATAGGACTATTATTAATTTCGGATTTAATCCCCGGAAGATTTAACTAGTTTTTGGTAATAATCGCATAAATGCGTAAGAGGACATTTATGACACAGAGGTTTCCTGGCCTTACATACCCTTCTCCCGTGGTGAATCAGCCAGTGATGGGCCCGGGACCACTTCTCCCCGGGTATATTATCCATGAGCTGTTCTTCGGTTTTGTGTACATCCGAAGCCTTTACCAGACCTATCCTGTTGGATACCCTGAAAACATGGGTATCTACAGCAATGGCAGCCACCCCGAAGGCATTACTGGCAACCACATTGGCAGTTTTCCGGCCCACTCCCGGAAGCTCCATAAGCTCTTCAACCGTTGAAGGCACCTTCCCATTATACCTTTCCATCAGGATACCGCATGCTTCCTTTATGTTTTTGGCCTTTGACCTGTAACAGCCACAGGTCCTTATCATATTTTCAATCTCCTCCACCGGTGCTTCCGCAATATCAGCCGGCCCGGGGAATTTTCGGAAAAGTTCCGGTGTAACCTTGTTCACCTGCCGGTCTGTTGTCTGGGCAGAAAGAATGGTAGCAATCAAAAGCTGGAACGGGCTTCTGTGTTTCAATTCTGTGGTGGCGTCAGGGTAATTCCTTTCAAGAATATCCAGCACTTCCCCAACCTTCTCATTCCCTGTCCTGTAATCCCGCTGCATGCCTTCCCTCCTGTCATAATTTAGATTATATCAATATGATACCCCGTTACCTCCACCCTTCCATCACCTTCTATAAACTTAATTACAGCGTCGAGCACCTTTTTCACCTGGATAGCACTGTTGGAAACCGTTGAAATACCTATTACCGTAGTCTTCCATTTATCATTCCGGCCTACTTCGGCTACAGAGACGTTGTACCTGCTCCTGACCCTATCCAGGAGGCTTTTTATGACCCTGCGCTTGTCTTTTAAACTTAATGCACCGTATATAATCATTTCAATCCTGCAAGCCCCTGTAATCATCTTTGAGACCCCCCGTCAGTCATTCCAAGGATATACTTCAATTATACCAGTACCATACCGGTATATTCTATAATCCATCAGCCCAACCCATCCCAATGGCATTATACCGGCCAATAGTATACAGCAAACAGACTGAACCGCTCTTCCGGAGGAGGAGCGGTTCAGTCTCACTCTAAAGTATGTGCATCTCTTGTCCCGCTTCTTTGAATATATCCACAGCCCTGTCCAGCTGCTCCCTGGTATGGGCCGCAGTAACTATAGTTCTTACCCGCGCTGTCCCCCTGGGAACGGTAGGGAAGGCTATACCCTGAGCGAATACTCCTCCCTGAAACAATCTGTCGCTGAACTGCATGGCTTTTGCTTCTTCCCCGATGATTACCGGAGTAATGGGCGTCTCGCTCTTACCCGTGTTAAAGCCCAGGCCCTGCAGCTTTTGTTTGAAATATCTTGCATTATCCCACAGTTTATCAGTATATTCGGTGGATTCCATCAGCATTTTCACTGCCTCGATCACGGCTCCCACCACAGCTGGCGGATGGGCGGTGCTGAACAGGAAGGGTCTCCCCCTGTGTTTCAGCCAGTCTATCAGCACCTTTTTGCCTGCCACATATCCCCCCATTACTCCAATGGCCTTTGAAAGGGTTCCTATTGTGAAATCCACCCTGCCGTGAAGGTTGAAATGGTCTACCGTGCCTCTCCCGCTCTCTCCCAGAACCCCGCTGGCATGGGCATCATCAATATAGGTCATGCATTCATATTTTTCTGCCAGTTCAACAATCTCGGGCAGCCTGGCTATATCACCGTCCATACTGAAAACTCCGTCGGTGATGATAAGACGATTTCTGTATTTATGGGCATTTTCCTTCAATACCCTCTCCAGATCCTCCATGTCAGAGTGCCTGTACCTGAGAACATCCGCTTTTGATAGCCTGCAGCCGTCAATTATGCTGGCATGATTCAGTTCATCCGATATTATCAGGTCCCCCTCGTCCACAACCGCGGGAATGGTTCCTGAATTGCAGGTAAGTCCGGACTGAAACACTATTACAGCCTCTTCCCTTTTGAAATCTGCCAACAATTTTTCCATCCGGTTGTGAATATCCATGGTACCGATAATAGTCCTGACAGCACCGGCACCGGCGCCATATTTCTCCACTGCCTGTATGGCGGCTTTCTTAAGCCGTGGATGGTTGGCAAACCCGAGATAATTGTTGGATGATAGGTTAATTACCTCCCTCCCGTTTATTACCGAAACAGCCCCGGACGGACCGTTCAATTCAGGGAGTTCCCTGAATACACCCTGTTCTTTCAGTTGGGATATCTTCTCTTCTAGAAAATCCAGCTGGTGAACATCTGACATATGTATACCTCCCTACATATTCGGATAGAGAATTACTTTACCGCAGTTGCCCGTATCCATGAGTTCCATACCTTTAGCATATTCCTCAAGGGAAAATTTATGAGTTATTACCGGTTCAATGTTAAGGTTTCCCGAAACAAGCATCCCTTTCACCCTGAACCATGTATCGTACATTTCCCTTCCCGTTATCCCTTTAACGGTAACGCCTTTGAAGATAAGCTTTTCGCTTAAATCCAGCTCCACTGGCTTTGCCGGCAGCCCCAGCAGGGAAACCGTGCCTCCCGGTTTCACAATATCAAAGGCCTGTTGCACAGCATTGGAATGGCCGGACATTTCGGCCACCACATCCACACCATAGCCCTCCGTTTCCTCAAGTATCGCCCTGACCACATCCTCTCTGGCAGGATTGAATACCCTGTCGGCCCCCATCTTAAGAGCCAGCTGTGACCGGTACGGATTTATTTCGGTGGCATAAACCGCCGCCGCTCCCGCCGCCTTTGCCACCCCTATGGCCATAAGTCCTATTGCGCCGCATCCTGTGATGGCAACAGTCCGCCCTGCAATTTCGGCCGATAGTATTGTGTGGACCGCATTTCCCAGGGGTTCCTGGATGGATGCCAGTTCCAGAGGCGTATCCCTGTGGTTTAACCACGCATTTGTCTCGGGTATAGCCACGTACTCGGCAAAAGTGCCATTGGTATCCACTCCCAGTATCCTGGTGTTATGGCAGACATGCCCTTTGCCGGTAAGACATAAGGGACACCGCCCGCACACAATATGGGTCTCGGCAGAAACCATATCCCCTACCTTAATTGAAGTAACCCTGTCGCCTGTTTCCACAACCTCGCCGCAGAACTCGTGCCCCATAATTATAGGTGGCTTTATCCTCTGCCGGGCCCAGTCATTCCAGATATGGATATGATGGTCAGTACCGCATATGGATGTTGCCAGTACCCTGACCAGCACATCACGGGGCCCGATGGCGGGTATGTCCACCGTCAACAATTCCGCCCCCGGGCCGGCCGTCTTTTTGACAACAGCCTTCATTTTACCTCTCATTCAGTTTCCCCTCCTATGCTAAACATTTTTTGACGATTAGAACCCTCCGCTATTAATTATACTATAATAAATTCCAGTTTTCGATGGGAGATGTACCGATGGGGACATTCCTGTTCATCGAGGGGTGAGATGGAGAATGTTTGATGTGAGGATTCCGGCAGTGCTTCGGAGCAATGCTTAAATCCAGCCCCTCACTTCTGACTTCTCGTCTCCCATAGACTGTGTCTCCTGGCCGTTGCAAGCGATGGAGAAAAACCCTGCTGATAAAAGTTTCCCTTTATTCCCGGGTTTGATTTTTAAAAATTGAAGTTGTAGAATATATTTATACCTCATTAAATAATAAATCATTGCAAGGAGGCTGGAAGCATGTATGACAACAATGATCAATACAATAATAACAGCGACTATTATAGAGTCTCCTCCCGTAAACCTGGCCTCTTTAGGGCCTTTATATTCGCACTCATAGGTGCAGTTGTCGGAGGGCTGATAGTAGCGTATTTTTCACCTGTTTTAATGGAAAATAATATTGGCTATCACCAGGACGGCCAGCAGCCCAATATTACCATTGAGCCCCAAGGCCAGGATTTAAGCGTTGCTTCAGCAGTAGCCCAGAAGGCCATGCCTTCGGTGGTGGGAGTTACAACCGTTACGGTACAGCGGGATTTAATCTTCGGCATTCTGCGCAAGGGCCAGGGAGTAGGCTCCGGTATTATCGTAAATCCTGACGGTTATATTCTTACCAATGACCATGTAATAAACAGCGGCCAGGCGGAAAAGATCACCGTACTGTTCAACGACGGTACAGAAAAGGAGGCAAAAGTCCTGTGGCATGACTATATCCTTGACCTGGCGGTACTCAAGGTGGATGCAAAAAATCTCACAGCTGCCGACCTCGGGGACAGCGACAAGCTGGTGGTAGGGGAAATGGCTGTAGCTATAGGCAATCCCCTGGGGCTGGAATTCCAGCGCAGCGTTACCGCCGGCATTATAAGCGGGCTGCACCGGAATATACAGATATCCCAGAATGCCACCATGGAAGACCTCATACAGACCGATGCTTCCATAAACCCCGGTAACAGCGGCGGTCCCCTCCTCAACGCGAAAGGAGAGGTTATCGGCCTCAATTCCGCAAAGATATCCTCAACCGAGGCTGAAGGACTGGGATTTGCCATTCCCATAAACCAGGCAAAACCCATTATTGAGCAGGTTATAGACAAAGGTACCTTCACAATGGTTTACCTGGGAATAATAGGAGATGACATTCAGGTCATTAAAGAACATTATAATATCGACTTCAGTGTTGATCAGGGTGTATATATCTGGGAGGTCCAGGATAACTCCCCGGCAAGCAGGGCAGGGATTGCAAACGGCGATATTATCACCGGGATTAACGGCAATGCAATAACCGGTATGAATCAGCTGAGGAAGGAATTGTACAAATACAAACCCGGCGATGAAATCCAGGTAACCGTATCAAGAAACGGAAAAGAAAAGAAGGTTGATGTGAAGCTTTCCGCCCGTCCCGACAATTACTAGATACCGTTAATGTCCGGGAAGGGCGCACCACAAAGCGTGCCGGTTTTTAAACCGGATACCTTCAAAACCGGCAGGCAATCAATTCGAATGCCGCCCGGTCGCCGGGCGGCATTCGTTATTCTACAGTTCAACTTCCCTGTTGTCCCTGTCAACAAACAGCTTTTTGGTACTGCAGCGGAAATACTTTTCCAGAAGAAGGGCCAGAAGGTCTCTGGCTTCCAGGACCCTGTCCCTGTTCACTCCCGTGAACCCGTCAATAGGAAAGAATATATCGGTACTCTCCTCGGTAATCTTGCCCCTGTCGCTCTGCCTCCATATCCACCTGCGGGTTCTCACCCTTTTACTGTCGGTATATACCAGCTCGCCGGGGTCCACCATTTCCTCTTCCCGGCTTCCAAAGGCTATGAAAGTATCGCCCTCGTCAGCAAACCTTACGGCTATATCACCTTCCAGGGCGTTAATATCATGGGCACCCATGGGCAGTATGTATTTGAGGGAAAGAGCGTTTACCATGTCCACTATGCCGTTTATGGACGGCAGATTGCTGCCTTTGACCACCCTTTTAGCCATTGCTTCCACAGAATTCATATATTTGTTGGGATTAATACCAAGTTGGGTGAAGGCTTCCCTGTAGGGTACAATATATTTATACTCCTTGAGACTGCCGGTACCTATCTCCTCTCTTATACTGCTAATGGCTTCATTCAACAGCTCATTTATCTCGGGTACAGGCCTGCTGTTATCAATACCGCGCCCCACCACCACTCCGAAGCATACATGGGGCAGTTTTTCAAATACTTCTCCGGAAACTATAAATCTCACGATATCCTCTCCCTTTCACTCTTTTCAGTGGTTATAGTAAATATATACAACCCTGTGATTATAACAATCCCTCCCATTACCTGGACCAATGCGGGCAGTTCATGCAGCACCAGTATGGCAAGGATGGTCGCCCCTACCGGCTCTCCCAACATCGCCACCGACACAACCGATGCCTGCACGTATTCCAGCCCCCAGTTGAACACGCTGTGCCCCAGAAGGGTGGGGATTATAGCCAGGGCCAGAAACAGCAGCATATTCTTAATGGACCCGGGTCCAAGATCGGCCGAGGTGAAGACACCAACAAGCAGAAGGGTCAGTGTACAGCTGCCGTAAACTATAAAGGTATAGGGCAGCATGGACAGCCTCTGCCGCACGTCTCTTCCTATAAGAAAATATCCGGCTACAAAAAATGCCCCTGACAGGGCCAGCATATCACCCAGGAAAGCCTGGCTGTTCAGCCGGAAATCCGAGATACTGATAAAGACACTTCCTCCTATAGCCAGTGCAGATCCCAGGAGTGCCCTGGCGGGCACCGTTTCTCTGAAAAGCACGTAAGACCCAATAAGCACAAATATGGAATGGGTATCAACCAGCAGCACAGAGCTGGCAACGGTGGTATAGTTCAATGACGATATCCAGGTATAAAAATGCATGGCCAGAAACACACCGCTGACCAGGGAAATTGCCAGGTCCTTCCCAGTAAGGGATTTCAGCTCTTCCCGGTATTTCAGCAGGACCACAGGGGTAATAAGCAAAAATGCCAGCCCCATCCTGTACAGGGAAATGACAAGGGAAGATGCTTCAATAAGGCGGATAAATATGGATGCGCTGGACACCGCCATCACCGCCATTGCTATGGCAATATAGGGATTTATCACCGGACTGTTCTTCTCTCTGAACCGGGTATTCATCGTTTATCTCACCTCACAGCCATGGATTGATATTATTCTGTCCGATACAGTTTTTATTCCACATATGCATTTAAAAACCCTCTTTACATTTCTGCAATGGCCTTCTTAATTTCATCCAGTACATACTCGTCTTTTTCGGTATGCAATGCTTTAATCAAAATGCCTTCTGCCCTTTCCCCTCCTATCCGTCCTGCAGCCCAGGCAGCATGGCCTCTTATCACAGGGGAAGGATGGATTATGGCCTTTACAAGCAGGTCCAGGTCTTCTCCCCTTTTAAGGTTTCCCAGGGCTACCACTGCATTCCTCTTGAGAATGTTCAGGCCTCTCCAGCCGGCCGCGCTGTTTTTATACCTTTCTGCAAAACCTCTTTTGCCCATCTCCATAAGTTCCTTGATATCAACTATAACTCCCTCATCGGTTTGTCCCAGGGCTTTATTGTTGTACGGGCAGTATCGCTGGCACCTGTCACATCCGTAAATATGCACCCCTATCCTGCTTCTCAGTTCCCGGGGAATTATCCCCTTCTTCTGAGTAAGGTAAGAAATGCATCTGGCAACATCAAGGGTGTACGGCTTCACCAGTGCACCCGTAGGACACTTCTCCAGGCATATGCCACACTCCCCGCAGTCCATATCCAGTACGCTGTCCGGCTCCAGCTCAATATTCACCAGCATCTCTCCCAGGAATATTCCCGAACCCAGGGATGGAGCAATTATGGAACAGTTTTTGCCGTAAAATCCCAGTCCTGCCCTGTAAGCCACCTCCCGGTCCACCAGAGGACCGGTATCCACCATGATCAGGTACTTGAAATTGGGGGTTTCCCTGGAAATATATACGGCCAGCTGTTCCAGTTTGCCCTTCAATACCCGGTGATAATCCTCCCCGGCGGCGCTGCCGCTTATAATCCCCGCAGAACCGTCAATCCCGCACATATCTTCTTGCCCGCTGAACCTTAAGTAGGGAAGGCCTGCAGCAATTATGGATCGGGCCTCCTCAAGATGAAGGCGGGGATGAATTCTTTCATCCACAGTCCCGGCTTCAAAACCGGAAAGGTATCCCTTGCCGTGCCTTTCCTCCAGCATCTCCCTCAGCCTCTCAAAGGAATGAGCTCCGGCAAAGCCTACGGGGTCCAGTCCGATACTCCGGGCATATTCCCTTATCAGTTCTTTGCCAATCATATGCTGCTTCTCCTTTTCACCTCATGGTATAATGTCTGGCCGCACAATTTATTATATTATATCACCAAAAGAAAAAAATAGCCCGTTTAGGGCTATTTTTCCCAGAATTTCAGTCCCCTCCGGGGCTTTTTCACCGTGTGCTCCAGGGTATGGCATTTTTCATTGTACACATTTTTGACAAGCCGCTCATTAACTGCATTCCAGTTGATGTTATTGAAAAATACGTTTATATATCTCTTTTTGTCTATACCGAAATCAATCATATAGGCATGCTCATATACATCCATGACAAGAAGGGGAACTGCATCCCATATACTGCCTTCATCATGGGCATCCGACCCGTAGATGTGCAGCCTTTTGTCCAGGGGGTCAAAGGCCAGTACCACCCATCCCCTCATTACTCCCCCGATGTCTTTAAACCGTTTTTCAAATTCGGAATAACTGCCGAAATCTCTCTCCATCAGGCTCAGAATGCTCCCGAAAGATTTCTTGCAGTCTCCCCCCAGATTTTCAAAATACAGCTGGTGCAGTTTTACACCGTTGGCACTATAGCTCTGCGCCAGCTGGATACACCGGGTATCATTCTTTTTTTCACCGCCCCATATCCTGTTTATTGTATCCACATACCCCTTATAAAGCTGATAATGCTGGGTAAGCTGTTCGGTGGAAATCCCCTTGATACTGCTGAAATCGAACTTTTTCAGCTCTACAGGTTTAAACACCTCTTATCACCCGCCTTGACAGATATTTTACCGGCTCCTACTAATATTCCTATTCAACAGTTTGTGGATACTTGAAAGTTTTTTTGCAAATATAAAAGGATTTTTAAATAAACATAAGAATATAACTATGAGAACATAATCAAAGGGGATGAGTTAATGAAATTCTCAAGTAAAATTGACAAACTGGGGTCAGCCATCTTTGCACAGTTGAAAGAGAAAAAGGACAGCTTGATTGCCAGTGGTATTGATCCCGTGGACCTGAGCATAGGGTCCCCCGACCAGCCGCCGGCACCCCATATACTGGATACCCTCCGGAAAGAAATTGACAACCTGGATAATTACGCATATGCGGTTAACGACCTGCCCGAGCTTCTCAAAACGGTAAGCAGCTGGTATAAAGAAAGGTTTAATGTGGACCTTGACCCCGGGACCCAGATTACTTCCCTTATCGGTTCCCAGGACGGGCTTGCCCATATCTCCCTGGCTATTGTTGATCCCGGAGATGTTGTGCTGACCCCTGACCCCGGGTACCCTATTTTCAATGCCGGACCCGTGATTGCAGGGGCACAACTGGTCAAAATGCCCATGATGGAGGAAAACGATTTCCTGATAGACTTTGACGCTATAGACCCGGAAGATGCCAAAAGGGCAAAATTCATGATAGTTTCCTATCCCAACAATCCTGTAACCGCAGTGGCCAATGACCAGTTCTACAAGGACCTGGTATCCTTTGCAAAAAAGTATGATATAATAGTCCTCCATGACAACGCCTACTGTGAGCTTACCTTCGACGGGTATAAGACAGGCAGCTTTCTGGCATATCCCGGTGCTATGGATGTGGGGGTTGAATTCAACTCTCTGTCCAAGACGTACAGTATGGCCGGCTGCCGCATAGGCTTTGCCATGGGCAACAAAGAAGTTATAAAGCATCTTAAAATATTGAAGTCCAATATAGACTACGGCATATTCCTGCCCATTCAGAGGGCCGGTATTGCCGCCCTTACAGGACCCCAGGACTGTGTCCGCGAAACCGCCCTGACCTATCAGAAGCGAAGGGATGTACTTGTTGACGGGCTGAATGAGATTGGGTGGAACATTAAAAAACCCCTTGCCACCATGTTCGTCTGGGCTAAAATTCCGGATAAATACAAGAGTTCCATGGAGTTTACCATGGAACTTATAGACAAGGCCGGGGTTATCGTTACACCGGGCATCAGCTTCGGCGACGGAGGAGAAGGTTATGTCAGGATGGCCCTGGTCCAGGATGAGAAACTGCTGAAGGAGGCAATCAGCAGGATTGACAGGAGCGGCGTTTTAAAATGCAGTGTTTTAAAATAAAGAAGCAAGCACATTTAAAGCTGCCAGGTGAATACCTCGCAGCTTTATCTTTTTCTAAGAGTTCAGTAAAATAATCTGTTAGTTCTGCATAGAACTGCCCAGATTAATAATGTCTTCTTCAGTTATAGGTCCGCTTGTCATAAAGTATATCGCCGGCGATTGCCACATCAATTGGCGGGTATCATTATTCTTAAAATATACCAACACAGCCTGATATCCGTTAATATCCACCTGTTTAACCCCAGCATCGTTATTTCTGAAATTATGTATGAAAGAAGAAGGCTTGGTTACAGGTTTCTGGTCAATGGTTATATAATCATCATTCTGATTATTTCCAAACAGTAATTGTACCGGTGACATGCGTGAGGCAGTATTCCTCATATACATCCCTATGAATTTATATCCTTCAGGCACATATCCGGGGAGATCAATATTATAGTCAAATTTAAAGCACGATTTATATAAAATGTTAAAAGCTTTCATTAACCTCATGTCATGCCCACCTTACTTTTTTATACATTTTATCCTGATTTAACATTGCTCTCAATAATAGTAATCGGATGATTGAAAAATTTCTTTAAAAATTTCCAGAAAAGTGAAACCTTTTTTGCTTTTAAATTGAGTATATAGTAGAAAATATTTCAAAGGTGGTGATGTATATGAAAATATTCAAATTCTTCTTAGTTGCCATCTTATTAATGTCAATAGCTACATCAGCTTATGCCGCAGCAGATACGCCCTTATATCAGTCTCATGCAGTTTCCCATAACGATAGAAATTTACTGGATGCAGCAGTAAACGGCTTTAAAGTCCAGGCAGAAGATTATTTGATTAATATCTGGCACGGTGAAATTACCGACCTGGGTGATGGTAAGGTAGAATTATTCGGCTATACTCAATGCAATAGAATCTGTGACCAGGTAAGCGTAAAACTGACGCTTCAGCAATGGACGGGCTCAACATGGATAAACCTCGGCAGTTACACTTTTTACGACTACCAAACCGACTATGTCGAAGGCGTTAAAACTGTATCTGTAGAACGTGAGAAATATTACAGGGTAAAAAGCTATCATTATGCAGAAGACGGACTGTTGATAGACGAGACAAGTGCAACAACTGAGGATATCTATGTAGAATGATTTTGCAAGTAAACATCCCTGCCGATGTACAAGCTCTAGCCAAGACCGGCACCGGCAGGGACTAACCCTTTACCTGTCAGGGACAGGCTGGGAGTTGCTTCTATTATACCTTCCTTCCATGTCTCTGTAAAGGTAAAGGAGATTCGGAGAGGGGAGTGGTGTGTATGAGGGTATATTATAATGGAAATTTCTTTTGGAGAACAGGTGAAAGTTAAAAAACAATAATTAAAAGGAGGATGTATATGCATAAGAAAAGAATTGCTTTAGTGCTTGTTTGCTTACTTACCTTCTTGTTTGTTGCGCAAAGTATTGCGTATGCAAGTGATTATCCTGATTGGCCAGTAGAATATGTAAATTACAGAAGTTTATCTGGTGATGCTGCAACAGCTGAAGGTATTGTCAGCCTTTTACTATATTTTTTGGGATATGGTAAACAGAGTGTACTTATGGCAGTAGCTTCTGCTATTCTTGGTATATTTGGAGGGGATCCATGGACTATTTATATGAAAGATGAAATGCATATATCTCCAGATAGTGGTGCCTATTATATGGTAACAAAATTTTATGCAGACCCAGAATATGATGAATATCTAGGTGAGACATATAGCCCTATTTATTATCTTGGGGTCTCACCAGCGCAATAACAACTTGATTTAAGTAAACAAATTTTCATAAGGTCCTGATAAATTGATTTTAAGATCAGGACCTTTTTCTCCTTTGAATAATTTCTATAATTGAATCTGTACAATTAATTTCTGGAAGGTTTACAGGTCCCCGCAAGGGATATAACAATTTTCTTTAGGATTTTTATTCCTTCAAGAATATTCCCTGATTATCCGTTTGCTGTTTCATTCAAATTTTTAAAAAATGGATTTATATAGATTTTTTCAGTATTATTATAAAAAAGGAGGCTATGCCATGTTTAAATTTACAAAAACCAACCTGCATTATACAGGACTTCTTCTGCTTTGTCTTTATGTCATCACAATATTTTTCGGAGATTTCAAGTACCCTGTTTTATCTAGTACACTAGTAGTATTAGCTTGTATTGTAACATTAATTGAAGAATATAAATTCAGAAAAAAGAGCTTCATCCCTTTTCTCGTAATCTTATTAACCATATTAGCTGTGGTACTAATCTTGTACAATTTAAAAATTATATCGTTCAGAGGTTAATCAGGTTATCTGATTACTATTTACCTAGGGCTTGCTGAACAGGCGCAAACCCTCATAAATACTGAGTTTAGAGCCGGTTTTGTGATATAATAGTGCATGGAAAACACCACTTTCCCCTCAAAAAACCTTGCACTTGGAGGCGAATTACCATGTACAAAAGAACAGAAGCCCAGATACTTTTACCTCATGAGTTTTTCTTACCCGAAATTGTTCCAAAGTCCGTGGAAATTGAGGTGGCGTTCCTGACGACAGTTTGTTAAACTGTTGGTTGGGAAAACCTGATAACGAAAGGAGACGCCACCAATGGAATTATACTATGGACAGCAAGGGGAGGTAAATGAAAGCTTACATTTAACTGTAGATTTTTCAGAACTTGAGGAAATGGCACGGAACGGGCTGCTGTCATTATCAGTGGAATTGGGTATCAAGGCATTAAAGATTATGCTTGAAGATGAGGTTATCTCATATGCCGGAGAGAAAGGCAGGCATAACCCATCAAGGACTGCATACCGGCATGGGCATGAAAAAACCAACGTTGTTTTAGGCGGTCAGAAGATAGCATTACAAAAGCCCAGGGTCAGGACTAAAGACGGAAGCGGAGAATTGCCCCTGGAAACACTTATACAGTTCCAAACAGAGGATCTACTCAATAATGCAGCATTAAAAAGGATCCTTCATGGTGTATCTGTTAGAAACTACAGGCATACCCTGGATGAAATACCCGAAGGCTCCCATTCAACCTCAAAGAGCAGCATAAGCAGAAGGTTTACAAAAGAAACAGAAAAGCTTATGCAGGAATTCATAAATCGCCGGATAGAGGATTATTATCCTGTAATAATGATGGATGGAGTAACGACAGGAGATTATCTGGTTATTGTGGCCCTTGGCATATCAAAGGCGGGCAAGAAAAAAGTCCTTGGCATAATAGAAGGGTCCACCGAAAACGCTAAGATATGCACGGACCTTATTCAGAACATGATTAAGAGAGGTTTGGATGCTGAAGAAAACAGGCTATTCGTACTGGATGGAGGTAAAGGGCTGCATAAAGCAGTTAAGGATGTATTCGGAGAAAATGCATATATACAAAGATGTCAGATACATAAACTAAGGAATGTGCAGAGCTATCTGCCCCAGAGCGAGCAAAAAACGGTAAAGGCAGCAATGAACAGGGCATATATGGAGTTTGACTACGAGGAGGCAAAGAAGAAACTTGAGCGGTTGGCAAAAGAACTTGAATTCAAGTATCCGTCAGCATCAGCCAGCTTACGGGAAGGGCTTGAGGAAACCCTTACAGTTCACAAGCTGAAAGTTCCCGGGCTGTTAAGGACTACACTTTCAAACACCAACCCCATTGAATCAGCTATTGGGACTGCTCTGGATGTCAGCGGCCGGGTTAAAAACTGGCAAAGTGAAAACCAGGTTTTAAGATGGGCATCCTCCGGTTTTATACTGACAGAAGCAAGATTCAGGACAATAAAGGGGTACAAGGAAATCCCCTTTTTGATAAATGCTTTGAGCAGTAACAAATCCACTGAATTATCAAAGACAAGCTGATTTATAGAAATAGAAGAAAAACTGCGCTACTGAAATTCTACGGAAGATAGGACAAGTTCCGAAAAACCGTTGGGTTAAGCCGGCAGCACTTATCCCGCATATATAGCGTTTTCTCCCCGGCTTTATTAGTCTCTTCAACAATTTCTTCCTGTGGATCGATGGCATTTTGGGTAAAACCTGCTATACTGGTAACATTAACCCATAACGATTTAATGGTCTTAAAAATCTTGGAATCAGCGTATACATTATCGTCAGTAACAATAAATATCCCGGTAAATATTAACATTACTACAACCACAGCAGCAACAATCTTTTTTAAGGCTAACATTCTACGTTTTTTTCTCATTTGTATATTTAACTTTTCTTCCAATTCCGCCCAGGCACCTTCTATATCAGGTACAGGTATCTCTTCCACACCTCTTTTTATTTGTTCATATAAGAACCTATCAAAATCATCGTCATAACTACCCATTACCCTCACCCCAAATTTTCTTAATTATAAGCATTTCTTTCAGGTATTCTCTGCTTCTGTGCAATCTGGTCTTGACTGTACCAACTGGCAGCTTTAAAAGCTGCCCGATTTCATCATCCGTAAGTCTGTAATAATATTTTAACATTATCGCCTCCCGGTATTTTAGATCTAATTTATTTAGAATCTTCAGAATCTCTTCTTTTCTTTCCTTATTGATTAGTAATTTCAGAGGGTCTCCACTATCTTCAATATCTCCGAGTTGTTCTGTATCTTCTGACAAAATCATTCTTGCATTTCTCTTAGCCATATTTCTGGCTTTATTTGCGGCCACTGCTGAAATCCATGGCTCAAGCTTATCTATATCTTTTAGTTTATGCAGGTTAATAAAGGCTTCAAGAAAAGCATCCTGTGTAGCATCATAGGCTATCGTCTCATCATGTATTACCAGATATGTAGACCTAAAAACCTTTTCAAAGTACGATCTATATAAAATGTTAAAAGCTTTCATTGACCTCACGCTATAATCCCCTTACTTTTTTTATATATTTTATCCTAATTTAACATTACTCTCAATAATAGTAATCGGATGATTGAAAAATTTCCTTAAAAATTTCCAAAAAAGTGAAACCTTTTTCGGTTTTAAATTGAGTATATAGTAGAAGATATTTCAAAGGCGGTGATGTATATGAAAGCATTCAAATTCTGCTTAGTTGCCATCTTATTAATGTCAATAGCTACATCAGCTTATGCCGCAGCAAATACACCCTTATATCAGTCTCATGCCGTTTCCCATAACGACAGAAATTTACTGGATGCAGAAGTAAACGGCTTTAAAGTTCAAGCAGAAGATTATTTGATTAATATCTGGCACAGTGAAATTACCGATCTGGGTGATGGTAAGGTTGAATTATTCGGCTATACTCAATGCAATAGAATCTGTGATCAGGTAAGCGTAAAACTGACGCTTCAACAATGGACGGGCTCAACATGGATAAACCTCGGCAGTTACACTTTTTACGACTACCAAACCGACTATGTCGAAGGCGTTAAAACTGTATCTGTAGAACGCGAGAAATATTACAGGGTAAAAAGCTATCATTATGCGGAAGACGGACTGTTGGTAGACGAGACAAGTGCTACAACCGAGGGTATCTATGTGAAATAGCATTTTTGACTTAAAACAATACAATTATGCAACAATTATGCAGAAACATAAAGCATAGAAAGGAGAGATTATACTATGATAAAAATCCAAAAAAAATATAAACCACCTTAAAAATACATTTAGTAATAGATATGATAGATGTCCCTAATTTACTGTTTAATATGAAATGTTGCTGCTGGCCTATGATATCCGGAAATTGACGGTGTTAAATGCCCCAAAGTT
>JAENYD010000008.1 GCA_016842005.1 Clostridium thermobutyricum
TACATGATTGGCTATGATTTTAGCATGGTAATACATACTAACGGAGTAGTATTAATGGCCCAGTTAAA
Organism: Clostridium thermobutyricum; assembly: GCA_016842005.1. Classification (GTDB taxonomy): domain Bacteria; phylum Bacillota; class Clostridia; order Ch29; family Ch29; genus JAENYD01. Next base: position 69 of record JAENYD010000008.1, read on the forward strand.
TGCGTAAATAATTATACAGTATTGCTTGAAAATATACCATATAAAATCTTTAATGGCAGGTCGTATGTTGAAAAAAATTATTATCTCAACTCAATATTGCCACTAATAGAGGAATAAGGGGGGGGATTGTGTGAGTAATAATAATTCTGGGTGCAGTATGTTTTTTGGAGGTATTTCCGCAATAGTTATGCTGTTTATTTGTTATGCTATATCGCCTATTATATTTTGGACCGTATTTGCTATTGCAGTCATTATCCCAGTTTCAATATTCATAAATAAAAACAAAAAGGATGAAGAAAGAGAGAAAGAAGCAAAGGATAGACTGAATTATCTCCAGAAGCACAATTGCCCTTCCGAATGCAAATCTTTTAATTATATTTCAGGTATCTCTGTATATCCGCAGAAGCAACCACTATTTGTCTGGACAGAAAATAAAAACCTATATTTTTTAGACAATAATGATGTAAAATTTGCTCTACCTGTTAGCGATATTGATTTTTACTCGATAAAAGGTGATATGAAAACTGGAACCGAGTTTATCGGTGGCAATAATAAAAGCGTGGGCGGTACTATGATAACCGAGGGCTTATTCGGAACGGCTGCGGCTATGAAAAATAATAAGTAACCTTTGTCAAACGTAAAAACAATTGATGGGAGGCGAACTATTATTAAGGGCAGCATTGACGATGCAAATGTTTTTATATTTTTCGAAAAAGGCGATTTATATAATTATCTCCTGGAACTGATCCCAGAGAAAGAACAATCATTTATGAATTATGGAACATAGATAACACAGTAGATGAGACCGGGCAACCCCGGTCTTTTTTTTATACACTAATCCCCATCTTCTCCTCTAAAATCGCTTACAATTTTTTTGTTCAAAAATGCCGTTTTTGCACACTTTTTTTGTAAACAGAAAAATGCCTTGTAATTAAGTATTATCAAGGCATACAGGATTTTCAAGTATGCGATTTTGCTCAAAGATGCTATATATAGTATCTATAGTCATCTCGTATCAAAAACCGGAGCCATAAACCCTATCCTTTCAGATAACATAAGCTGCAGCTTGCCCCTTGTCGGCGTTTCAGCCCCAAGTGTATTTTATGCCTATTTGGTCCCTCTTAGTCTTAATTCTTTTTTGTGTAAAAGTTAGGTGTAAAAAGTACACGTTCCTAAAATGACCTCAATCCCTTATGTATCAACGGATAGCGGGAATTGGTAATGTAAATCGTTTATATAGTGATTCTTTACTCGCATGTTCGGCACTTTTAATCCAAATTGCCCTCTATCCATTGGTACACCTGCCTTTCGGTACCGGACAAAAATGTCCTACACGTACGCCATTTTTGTCATACCCAAAATTGCCCTCAAACCATTGGTATCACTGGATTTCTTATAAAACCACTACACCTGCTTCTTCTCACTCTCTATATATTAAATCCGAGTACGTTTTTTGAGGTGTGTACTTAGGGGATTTTACGCAACACGATTATAAGCCCCAAAAAAACCAAAACCGCCTACCTCTAAGGGTTAAGATGGTATTAAGCATTTCCGATAAGTTTTCTGATAAGCTGAGATGACATTGGAGGGCTTATATGTGGGATATTTTTGGGAGGGGTAACTCTCTCGGACACAGCAGGGAGGCCCCCCGGGGGGTCTTTCCGTTCGAAGTAAGAGGCTACTGGATGGCATTTTACTGTTAATTAGTAGTAAAAAAAGCGGGGAAGTGGCTTAAATGCTTGAGTTTAGCGGGTTTCTAATTATACAAAATTAATCTTTTGTATAATACGGTGGAACCCTTGATATTGCTGGGGTTGAGAGGGGGAGAGGGGGGAGAGGGGTATAATTGAGAATAATTATCAATTGAGAGGGGGTTTACAATGAGGATGCTGTACTGTCCTGTCACCTGTCTTTACACCTGTCTTGTCACCTCTAACCCCTCTTATTACCCCTTCACTCATGTAAATAACTGTAAATTATTGCATATCCCTATATCATTCCTTTGCTGCTACCTCACGCTTCTTTCCAGTAATCTTATAAGCCTTGTCTTCTTAACCACTTCTCCAGCTTATCTACCGGTACCCGAATGTTTCTATTCAGCCTTACTGCAGGAAATCTGTCTGTTTTACTGTATATGTATTCAGTTAACTTAACCAGGGGCCTTCCTTCTTCCCTTTATGCTATGTAATTAATCCTGCCCGGTGCTTTGTTGCTGCTGCATAATAAAGAAAGACCAGGAGACGGCCCTGGCCGAAGGTAATTTGAAATAAGTAATATTGAAAGGCGGTAAAGCGGTGATGATAAACATCAATCAAAGCATACCACATCGGAGGAGGACATAACAACCTTCTTTCAGGATTAATAATTTAAAGGGAATTGAGTAGTAGGGTTTATATGGAATCAGGGAATAAAAAAAAGATATTGCAGGGCATTATATACCAAAATAGGGATTGACAAGGCAATATATTCTAATATATAATATTATCAGGGAGGTGATATTATTGGAGGAAAAGGGATATCCTAACATCATGACAATTGAACAGGCGGCTGAATACTTACAACTTTCAAGCAAGTCTATACGCAAATTAATTGAAAGAAAGGAGCTGAAGGCATCGAAGGTAACAAGCGTTTGGCGCATCAAGAAAGAAGACATCGAGGAATACTTGGAGCAGAATGCAAACAAATAAATAATGGAAGCCCGGTTAACTTTGGCGAGTGTACAGGCTTCCATTATTCTCGACCACCCTTGAAGGATAGTCCGTTTCAATTATCGCATATTTGCGGACCTCCTTCAAGGGCAACTAAAATTTGAAGGAGGTATTTTCATGTCAAATCTATCAGAACTTAAAAAAGGCATAGTTGTAAGGTCAGTCAAAGCAAAGGGAAATGTTTACTACATGGCAGCAGACACAATAGAAGAAATGTCTATGGAGCAGGCAATAGACTTACACTCATTATTGAAGAAGGAAGGGCTTAGAAGCTTCATGATGGACGGCAAGGAATACGCCATTGAGGAGCTAATGAAGATGATGGCCGCCGCACGGTAGAGATCAAATAGTACACCGGAGGGGGTGTAACAACCCCCTTCCAAACTACAGTTAATAAGCTGGTTGCAGTGTTGGAGAAGAAAGTCCTTGCATGGGATGAATGAATTAAAGGGAGGAAAACCAATGGATAAATGTATTTTGAAGAGGGAATATGCTGTCGTACCCAACCCCTGCCTGAAGCAGGAGGACTATACAGAACTCAGGGAACAATTTGACGGTACTGTTGATAAACTGATGAGTATTGTTCCGGAGAATAAGAGGATCCTGATTGTGGACCTGGAGGACCTGAAAGGCAGAATGGAATATATTGCAGTAAGAAAGGCGTTCTGCAGAGGCTTCAGGATGGCTAAAAAACTTAAGAAGCTGAGGGGGGTCTAATAATGTTAAATCTACCATGCAGCGATAGCATTTTAAATATAGCCATGGAAATGAGTAACAGGCAAATCAGTAAATTATTAAAGGACATGCCCTGCAAGGTTGCTGACGACATAGAAGGTGTTTACACTGAGCAGATGGCAGTTAGTGAGAAGATAGTGTATAAGCAGGGCTTCCAGGACGGTATAAACCTGCTGCTGGAGCTTATAGGAGAGAAGCAGACAAGGTTGAGAGGGAGCATAATATTATGACCAATTCTCAGGCTCAGGCTTATGCTGTTATCGCTCTACGGAATTTAATTGAGGCAGACATAATCAGATCTAACGATAAGAATATATACCACATCATGGACCGTGAGCTTTACAGCCTATTTGATTATATAAGCGAGGAAGAAGCAGAGGAAAGAGCAGTAAAGATATTGCGGTGTGGCCGGTGAGAGTACCAGGTTAATATTTAGGGAGAGGATTTTTTCCTCTCCTTTTCTTATTAAGATTATTAACCTTAATAACATTATTCTGTATTATTCAAATGTGTACAGTCATATACAGTTGTATACAAGCGTATGAGGCGCTCCGGGTATATTTTGATATAATAATAAGGGGTCTTCAGGAAGAAGGTCCTTATGGAAGGCGAGAGAATGAAGATAATCAACAAAGGCCCGGACAAATACGGGCTGCATAAGATAGGCAAGAACTGCCATCGGATAGTGAAAGTCTTCCGGGACTACGATAACGAGAAAGAGGCCATAGACGACCTGACCCGGCTCATGACAGGAGAGATTACGGAGGAAGATTTGGTCGAAGGAGGAAAGGAAAAGTAATGGAATAATATGTGGTTGTAGGAAAAGAGGAATTTGGAATCGCCATTGAGGAAGCAAAAAAAAGAAGGTTATATCGATGGTGGAGCAGTTCAAAGAGGCGGAAACAAAGTAATATTGTACTGGTTAAATGATGCAAGGGTAACCGCTAAAGGTGAATTATTCTTGGATGGTGCAGAATTTTATAAGATTTAATCACATAATAATCGAAAGAGCCGAAAGGCTCTTTTTCTTCTCCTTAAAATTTTCTTAATAGTCCCCAAACAGTACCCAAAATCGTATTTGAGACACATATGTAAAAATATCAAAACCCCGCAATTGCTTACGGGGCCTATCTTTTAGTGGAGCCAACGATGGGACTTGAACCCACGACCTACGCATTACGAGTGCGTCGCTCTACCGGCTGAGCTACGTTGGCTCGAAATCTTCCGATTAACATTATATTGCTGTATGGCTTATAATGCAAGGGGTTGTATGTATATATTACAAACTAAAGTTTACATATTTTTAATTTACAAATATTCTTACCGTGTGGTATACTTTGACTATATTTATACAAGAAAAATAATGACAGGTGGGTGACATGAGAAGCAGTATTGCAGGGGAACTGGCCAATGCTATCCTGGATAGTCTCAGCATTGGTATCCTGGCTTGTGATGAAAACGGGGATATATTTTATGCAAACAAAGCATTTCTTAAAGCGAGGAAACTGTCCGAAGACAAATTGATAGGCAGGAATATTATTGGATGCCATATGCTGGATAATAAGACAAGAATATCACACATTCTAGAAGATGTTCGTAAGGGCATTAAAGTAGATGTGGAAAAAATTTTGAGCATAAATGGAAAGGATTTTGACCATGTTATTCACCCCATCATCGACATAAATGGAAAGTACAGGGGCCTCACCCTGATTTCCTGCGATATCTCCAGGGAAACCCGGATACGGGATCATCTCAGGGCTATTGCCGAGACAGACGTTCTGACAGGTCTGTATAACAGGCTGTACTTTAATCGCATTATGGAGGATATGGGAAAAGATTTTCAATATGGAACAAGTGTCTTGCTGGTGATGGTGGATATCAACGGGTTGAAGATTATTAACGATATGCTGGGTCATCTGGAAGGTGATTTTATCATCAGGAAATGCAGCCAGATACTCAGAAAATCAGTCAGAAAAGAAGACCTGCTATTCAGGATCGGGGGAGACGAATTTGTAATACTCATGAAAAATACCGATTTGAAAGAAGGAAAGGTTGTGATGGAAAGAATCAGGGCTCAATGCGAAGAATGGAACAATACCCGGGGGAAACCCTACGGCCTTTACCTGAGCATGGGAGTATCATCGGCCATTACAGCAGCTGAGTTTAAGACCCTCTTACACAGGGCGGACCAGGCCATGTACTGGGATAAAAAGGAGTTTTACGCTGAAAGGGAAGGAATAATACATTATGGAATTATGAGACAAGGAGACTGATTATGAGTGTTAATGTTCTTGGTCATTCATATTTGACTTACGGGGCGAAATGGATAATGGGCAGGACAACTTTTATGCAACCCGCTAGGTCCCATGTGAATATTTCCCACCAGTTTCTGAACAGTCAGGGGATACGGATACTGAAGAATGACGGTTTCGAGTATTACGGAAATATACTGGAATACTACCTGGAAGATATAAACGCGGGAGTCAACTGGGCGGACATAGGCTGGAAGAACATTACCCATTACTTTGACCCCGACAAGGGGAAGGGCATACTCAAATTTGCCAATGCCATAGACGAAACGGTCTCTTATTTTAATAATGCGGCCCGGTTGTGGAGGGAAAAAAATTTTAACAAGGCTATGTTCTATCTGGGGGCGGCCGTTCATATAGTTCAGGACCTGTGCGAACCTCACCATGCTTCCAATACCATGTCTCCCGGTCACCGGAGATACGAGAACTGGGTAAAGAAACATCATCTGGATTATGCTGTTTATGAAGGCGGAGATTATGGCAGGTACTCGAGCCCGGCACAGTTTTCCTTTCAGAATGCACTGACTTCGTCTCAGTACCTGAAGCAGGTCAAACTGGCCAGGTCGGCAAAGACCTATCATGAAGTCACCAAAGTGGCCGTTCCTTTGGCGCAGTTAAGCACAGCGGAATTCTTTCATTTTTTCCTTGATTATGCAGACATGTAGGGAAAGACGGTGGGATGCAGCTTTGTCAGAGTTCTGTTTCCCTGTTCTCCTTACCGGCTTTTCGCCTGTAGGTATGGGCCAGCTTTGAGCAGGCTGCCGAGGCGACGGCGGCTGCCAGGTCATCCAAAAAGGTGTTGCACTGTTTATCCCGGTGCTTATTAAGCTTTGCCAGTACACCGGGTTTTGTCTTGTCAAAAAAGCCATAGTTGGTAAAGGCAATGGAGCCGTATATATTCGTTATGCTCAGGGCCAGGATTTCGTCCACCCCGTACAGGGGTTCGTCGGTAAGCAGCATTGAGAGCAGCGGCTCTTCTATGACGCCCTTTTCCGCTGCTATGTCCAGTGCAAGCCCCGTAAGTATGGCATTCTGAACTTCGTGTTTTTCAAAAACACTCTCCACTATTGTGTTGGCCTCTTCAAGGGTGACAGGGATATATCTGTTCTGGGCCTCCACTACCAGTCGGGCTATATCTTCAACCTTCACCCCTCTGTCTTTCATCATTTTTATAACCAGATCTTTCAACTCTAAAACCTCCCGGATAAATACTATTATACCCATTTTAATATATTAAAAGGATATTCTCAAATAAGGAATAATGCTCCGGATAACGTTTTTTAAGCTTCGCATGGGGTTAAAACCCCGCCTGAAACCAAGAAGCCTGTTTATAAAAAGGATTTAAAAGAAAATTGTGGTATATACTATTAAGAGCATAAAAGGAGGGATGGTATTTGCGTACTGTGTCGTGGGAAGGGGATGCGGTCAGGATCATTGACCAGAGGAAGCTGCCGCTGACACTGGAATACAGCTTATGCAGAGATTACGGGGAGGTAGCTGAGGCAATAAGGGATATGGCGGTAAGAGGGGCTCCGGCCATCGGTGCCACGGCTGCATATGGTATGGCCCTGGCTGCCCGGCAGTTCTGCGGCCTGGATAAGGAGCAGTTTTTACTGAAACTGGAGGATGCTGCCCGGGAACTGGCATCCACCCGTCCTACCGCCGTAAACCTTTTCTGGGCTCTCGGGGAGATAGAACGGGTGATTGAGGAAAACAGGGGCAGGGACAATGAAAGCCTGTTTCTGAAGATATTTGAAGCAGCCGAGAAGATTGCCGGCGAGGATGTCCTGACAAACAAAAAAATCGGGGAATACGGTAACGGGATAGTGCCCCGCGAGGCCAGTATTCTCACACACTGCAACACGGGAAGCCTGGCCACTGTTGAGTTCGGAACCGCCCTGGGCATTATCAGGGCTGCCCACAGGGCAGGAAAGGATATACATGTGTTTGCCGATGAAACCAGACCTCGGCTGCAGGGGGCCAGGCTTACCGCCTGGGAGCTGGTACGGGAGAATATACCGGCTACATTGATTCCCGACAATGCTGCCGGCTATTTGATGAAGAAGGGGAAAATCGATCTTGTGCTGGTGGGGGCGGACCGCATAGCCCTCAACGGGGATACTGCCAACAAGATAGGTACCTATGCCCTGGCGGTCCTTGCCCGGGAGAACCAAGTGCCCTTTTATGTGGCGGCACCCACCACCACAATAGATTTTGAGATTGCCAGCGGGGAAGAAATCCAGGTGGAGGAAAGGGACCGGAAAGAGGTTACCCACGTCGGCGGGGTACAGATTGCCCCGGAGGGGATAGGGGTGTACAATCCGGCCTTTGATATAACCCCCGCCAGATACATAAAAGGTATAATTACTGAAAAAGGTATAGTGAATTACCCCTATGAAGGAAAACTGGACCATCTGAAGGGTTAGGCGGATGTTTCTACTGCAAAGGGATTCGGGCTGAAATCTATTGAGGGAGGTATTATATATTATGAAAACATTGATAAAAAACTGCAGTATTATATCCATGGTCTCTCCGGAGGAGATATTCCGGACCGGGCAGATTGAGATTGAGGGGGACACCGTTACATATGCCGGGACGGTGAGGAATACGCTGCAGACCTTTGACAGGATTATTGACGGTAAGGGAATGGTTGCCATACCCGGCCTTATAAACTGTCATACCCATGCTTCCATGTCTCTTTTCAGGGGGTACGGGGATGACCTCCCCCTTATGAAATGGCTTAACGAGAGGATATGGCCGGTGGAGGAAAAACTGACGGGAGAAGATGTGTACTGGGGCGCGGCCCTAAGTATTGCTGAAATGCTCAGAAGCGGCACCACAGCCTTTGCAGACATGTATTTTTTCATGGATGACGTTGCCCGGGCAGTAGAAGAAGCCGGCATAAAGGCGGACCTGAGCTTTGGTCTTGTAAGCTCGGGGGATGACTGGGAGGGAAGCATTGAAAACTGCAGGAGGTTTTACAACAGCTGGAACGGTAAGGCGGACGGGAGGATAACCGTTTCCCTGGGGCCCCATGCACCCTATACCTGTGTCCCTGAGTTTCTGGCAATGGTGAAGGGGCTGGCGGACGAACTGGGGGCAAAGGTACATATGCATATTGCTGAAACCCTTGACGAGATAAACCGGATAAAGGATAAATACGATAAAACGCCGGTGGAATACGTGGAGGATACGGGCCTTTTTGAAGGAGAAGTAATAGCCGCCCATTGTGTTCATCTGACCGGGAAGGATATGGAAATAATGAATAACAGCCGTGTAACGGCTGTACACAATCCCCACAGCAATATGAAGCTGGCGTCCGGTATCGCCCCTGTGGACAAAATGCGGGAAAAGGGGATAAACGTTGCCCTGGGAACCGACAGCTCCTGCAGCAATAATAACCTGGACATGATCGCGGAGATGAAGGCCGCGGCCCTTCTACAGAAGGTAGGTACAATGGATGCGGTAGCTCTGCCGGCCTATGAGGCGCTGAACATGGCCACGGTGAACGGCGCCCGGGCCCTGGGCCGGGAGGGGCAGACTGGACGGATAAAGGCAGGTATGAAAGCTGACATTGTCCTTGTGGATATGGACAGGTTCCACCTCTATCCGCAGCATGACCTGGTTTCCAATGTGGTCTATGCAGCTGGGGGGGGTGACGTGGCCTATACCATTGTAAACGGGAAGGTGCTGGTGGAAAAGGGTGAACTGGTTTCCCTTGATCGGGAAAAAATATTCTATGAGGTGGACAGGTCCCTGAAGAGATTATTGGGCAGATAACGGAGGTAGCATATATGGTGGAGAATGCCATAATAGGAGGAACAGGTATATACAGTCTTGAAGGCGGCAGTGTGGAGGAGACTATAAAAACCTCATACGGAGAAGTCAGGGTGTATATTCAGAACATGAAAGGGCATCCGGTTGTCTTTCTTCCCCGTCACGGGGCCGGGCATTCGGTCCCGCCCCACAGGATAAATTACAGGGCGAATATAAAGGCCCTGAAGCAGCTGGGGGTAAAAAGGATACTGGCCAGTGCGGCTGTGGGGTCTCTTAACTATAATTATCCGCCGGGCAGTCTGGTGGTGCTGGAGCAGTTCATAGATTTCACAAAGAGCAGGCCCTATACCTTTTATGACGGCGAGGAGGGCGTAGTTCATGCCGACCTGGCCGACCCGTACTGCGTACGGCTCATGGAAGCACTGGAGAAGGGAAGCCAGCAGACCGGCGTCAATATTGATGGGAGAGGCACCTACGTGTGCGTGGAAGGGCCCAGGTTCGAGACTAGGGCCGAGATACGTTTTTTCAGGTCCATAGGCGGGGATATGGTCGGTATGACCAATGTCCCGGAGGTTGTTCTTGCCAGGGAAGTGGGTATATGCTACGGGGCCGTTGGAATAATAACCAACTGGTGCAATGGTATGACAGACCAGCCCATTTCCCACGGGGAGATAAGGAGCATCATGAGAAAAGGCAGGGAACAGCTTCTGAGGCTATTTGTGCATGTTTTCACAGGTATGGATCTGGATGAGAAATGCCGCTGCAGTGAGAGCATCGTGAGGCTATAATGGGTCGGTGAAAGGAGGACGGGACATTGAACAATATTGAAGCGGCAAGAACCGGTATTGTTGAAACAGGCAGGAAGATGCTGGCATCAAACCTGGTGACGGGCACATGGGGCAATATAAGCTGCCGGGTGGAAGGAGAAAGTCTAATAGCGGTTACCCCCAGCGGTATGGAGTATGATACCCTTCAGACATCGGATATTGTGGTGCTGGACATGGACGGGAAGGTGGTGAGCGGGGACCGGAGACCGTCTACAGAGCTTCCCATGCACCTGCATATATATAAAAACCGGGAGGATGTAAATGCAATAGTACATACCCACAGTACTTACGCTACTGCCCTGGCCTGTGCCCACAGACCTGTGGCGCCCATAGTCGAGGAACTGGTACAGGTGGTGGGAGGAGATGTCCGGGTTGCAAAGTATGCACTGCCCGGTACCTCTGAACTGGCTGACAACGTCCTTACGGCTGCCAGGAGCCGGCAGGCGGCCTTACTTGCAAATCACGGGATGGTAGGGATGGGCAGAACCCTTAGAGAGACCTTCAGGATATGCGAGATTGTTGAAAAGGCTTCCAAGATTCTGATACTGAGTCATATGGTAGGTCAGCCCCTTCACCTTTCTTTTGAAGATGTTCAGATCATGAGGGAATACTATCTGAAGCATTACGGTCAGCCCTGATGAGTTGTTCTGCCTTTGACCGGGTACTGTTGTTTTAGCGGGGCTGAACGGGAATGCAGTTATTTTTCATTTAATTCGGGGTATATTATAGAAATAATGCGGAATGTGTTTGCATATGGCTCAAAAAGGGTATTAAAAGATCATATAATAAGGCGAGGGGGATACCGGTGACCTATGTTTTCTGGATAATACTTTTGTTTTATTCCCTTACACCTCTGATAAGGCAGAGGATGATACAGACATCGAGAATCAGGCTGATGAGGGAGCTTGAACGCAGGAGGGGTACCAGGGTAATAGCGATGATTCACCGTCAGGAATCCTTCAGTCTTCTGGGGCTGCCTATCAGCAGGTATATCAATATTGAAGATTCGGAGCAGGTCCTCAGGGCAATAAGGCTCACTCCTGATGATATGCCCATAGACATAATACTGCATACCCCTGGAGGACTTGTTCTGGCTGCCGAGCAGATAGCCATGGCCATAAAGGGACACCCGTCAAAGGTTACCGTGTTCGTGCCCCATTACGCCATGTCCGGCGGGACAATGCTGGCCCTGGCCGCAGATGAGATATATATGGACGAGAATGCCGTGCTGGGGCCTGTGGACCCTCAGCTGGGCAGCTATCCGGCGGCATCTTTACTGAAGGTGCTACACCTTAAGGATATCAGCAAGGTAGACGATGAAACCCTGATACTGGCGGATATAGCGGAAAAGGCAATCAAACAGGTGCGGAAGACGGTCTACGAGATAATCAAACCCAGGATGGAAGAGGAGGAGGCCTGCAATATTGCCCGGCTGCTCACCGAAGGAAAATGGACCCACGATTACCCCATAGATTTTGAAGAACTCAGGGCCATGGGCCTGCCTGTGCAGAAAGGTATCCCGGGAGAGATATACCGGCTCATGGAGCTGTATCCCCAGCCCCCGCAGAGAAGGCCGTCGGTACAGTATATTCCCATTCCCTATGAGAGGAAAAGGGATACGGCTAAATAGAAACATTTAATCCCAATACATTGGTATTGGGATTAAATGTTGTATATAATAGATAGCGACAATATAATCCGGGAGGACGACTATGTATAAACGCAGACTGACCAGAATAGCTGTATTTTTTATATGCTTGTCCCTGGTATTTGTGACAGGATGCAGAAGGGACAGGAAAGAGGATTATGAGAAGGTGGAGAAGACCGGTTATTTCATGGGGACGGTAATAACCCTGAAGATGTACACCCATGATGCGGAGAAGGGAGAAAGAGTCGCTGAAAAGGCCTTTGAAAGGATAAAAGAGATAGAGACCCTCATGAGTGCTAATATACAGGACAGCGATGTGGGCAGGGTCAACGGTGAGGCGGGTACCCGCTGGGTGAAAGTCCATGAGGATACATTGGAGGTCATCAAAAGAGGCATATACTATGGTGAATTGTCCGGTGGGCTTTTCGATATAACGGTAGGTCCCCTGGTAAAGCTGTGGGGCATAGGCACCGAAAATCCCAGGGTCCCCTCGTCAGGCGAACTTGAAGATGCTGTGAAATTGATTGACTACAGGGATATAGGCATAAAGGAAGAAGACGGTCAGGTCATGCTGAAAAACCCCGGTATGATGATTGACCTGGGGGGTATTGCCAAAGGATACGCTGCGGATGAGGTAAAGAACGTAATGCTTTCGGAAGGCATAGACCATGCTATAATAAACCTGGGGGGCAATGTCCTTACCGTTGGCGGCAAGTATGACGGTGGCTACTGGAAAATAGGGGTTCAGGACCCGGATGCCCCCACCGGCAGCCCTATGGGGACGGTGAAGGTAAAGGACAGAGCTGTGGTAACCTCCGGTGATTATGAGAGATACTTTGAAAAAGACGGCAAGAGGTATCACCACATACTGAATCCCGCTACCGGTTATCCCGAGAACAATGGGCTGAAGGGTGTAACCATTGTTACCCCGGTCTCTTTTGATGCCGATGCCCTGTCCACCACCGTATTTCTGATGGGGCTTGACAAGGGCATGGAGCTGGTGGAGAACCTGGAAGACGTGGAGGCAGTGTTTATAACCGGTGACAAGCGGGTATTTGTATCTTCAGGATTGAAGGAATCCTTTGAAATACTGGACAAGACCTATAGTATGGAATAAGGTGGATAGATATGACTAATGGGCGTAAGACCGCTGTTCTGGGCCTGCTGGTATCTATGGCCCTGATGCTTCACGGGGTGGAGGGTATGCTGCCTGTACCCTATGTGGCCCCGGGCGTGAAGCTGGGCCTTGCCAATATGGTGTCACTGGTAGCAATAGTGATATTCGGGCTGCAGGAAGCCCTGCTGGTGGTGGTCCTCAGGACATTCCTGGGTGCACTGCTGGGAGGAGTGCCCTCAAGCTTCCTTTTCAGCGGGGCAGGAGGTATTTTGAGCACGGTGGTCATGTACCTGGTATATAGCAGAACCGGGGGCAGGTTCAGCTTCATAGGTATAAGCATTATCGGGGCGGTGATGCACAACGTGGGTCAACTGCTGGTTGCCAGCTTTATTGTGGAAAACTTCGGGTTGTATTATTACCTGCCGGTGATGATGGTATCGGCAGTTATAACGGGTTTTTTCATTGGGCTTGCCGCCGGACCTGCCATCCATCTTATTGGTAAAAACATCCGGATGTCGAAGGAACAGCCATAATTTCGTCACCCTTGTCATTGTTCGACATGTATTGTATAATATATTCGTATAATCAAGCAGGAGCCTTTGCGGCTCTTTATTCATTTTGCTGTTAATATCACAAATTTTGTGGACTTATCAAAAAATTTTAACGCAATGTTTTATGCCGTGAACCATTATTTAATCATTTGTTAGGGGGATGCTTTTATGGCGTTAGACAAAGAAATGCTGGAACTTTACAAGGATCTCAAGAGAAAAGAGATCAAGAAACTGGTGGATCTGACCAGAAAGCTTCAGCAAAAGTATGGACCCCAGGTAGCGGATGATATAGCCGAAGTACTTATAGAAAGGGTCCATGACAAGTGGGAAAACATGGATAAGGGAGATGCTGGATTAAAGGAATTATATGAATTAATATGGGAAGCTAAAAAAGATATAATGGAAAGTGAAATAGAAGTTGAGAAGGACAACGAATTGTGCCTGAAAGTGAAAAAGTGCTTTTATGCTGATGAATACAAAAAACTTGGGGCCCAGGACCTGGGATACAAGTACTGCTGTATGACCGAGTATCCTGCTGTTGATGTGTTCAATCCCAGGATACGTTTCAGACGGCAGAATACAATAATGCAAAACCATGATTACTGTGACCATTGTTACAGAATTATTTCAGACGGCAAAGAATAGTCTTGCATTCCAGCCCTGCAGATTGATGCAGGGCTTATTTTTTTTGCCGTATTTCCCGGTGTTTCATTGACAGCGATATGAAACCATACGGAGAAAGTTTACATAATATATAGTGGAGGTGGTAACATGCGAATCTGTATTGACCCGGGTCACGGAGGGACAGACCCAGGGACTGAAGGCTTCGGTATTACAGAGAAAAATATTGTGCTGGATATTGCCGTCAAACTGGCAAAACTGCTTGAACAGGAAGGCATGGAAGTTATCCTGACCAGGGACCGGGATGTTACCCTAACTCCCAATGAGAGAACAGACCTGATTAACCGGTCGCAATGCGACATGGTTGTATCCATTCACTGTAATGGAGGACCTGTATCAGCCAAGGGTGTGGAGACCATATATGGTTATGGCTCGGAAGAAGGAAAAAAATTGGCCGAAAATATATTGGAGCAAATAGTAAAGCTGGGTGTCAAAAGGCGCAGGGCATATTACAAACTGAATGCCAAAAGAGAGGATTATTATTTTATTATCCGGGAAGTTGAGCCGGTATCGGTAATAGTGGAATGTGCCTTTCTGACCAATCCCTCGGATAACCGGTTACTTTCCAGCAATTCCTTCAGAAAAAAGGTGGCCAATGCCATTGCAACAGGGATTTTTGATACTCTGGGGACTGACTATTCCGGGAAGAAGCACTGGGCAGATGAATATTATGAAAGGATCAGGAAAGAGGGTCTGGTGACGGATGAGCATATGCTGGACGATGAGGTGACCTGGGGTGAATTTGCGGTGGTGCTGACCCGGCTGCTGGACAGAATGGAGGGAGAAAGTTGATGGAAATAGCCCTTATAGGGATAATCGTATTTACTGTGAAAAGTCTCCAACTGGCTGGACTGCCGAAAAAACTCAGTCCCCTGGTGGCCCTGGTGCTGGGGATTGTGGCCGGGGTTGCGTTTCTGTGTCCCGGGGACTGGCGAAGCGGGTTTATCCGTGGAGCCGTTATGGGTGCGGCAGCAGTCGGGGTTTACAGCGGGCACAAGAATGTTTTCGAAGGTCTGAGTTACAGGAGGAATGCCGGGAAGTCCAGAGAAAACAAGGGTGATTGAAGACGGGATTTCCCGTCTTTTTCCTTATGGGCCAAAATACGCCCGTGAATATTGAAATAAAGATGGTCAGTGGTATAATCTACTTGTAATACATAATTTTCAGGAGGAAAATACTATGAACAAGACTCACAGACTGATAACCGCCGCACTTCTTACGGCCCTGGTAACTGTGGCGACTATGGCCTTTCAGGTGCCGGTACCTGCCACCAGGGGGTATATCAACCTGGGGGACACCATCATATTTGTTTCGGCATTGTTGCTGGGGGCCAGGTATGGTGCCGTTGCAGGGGGAGTAGGTTCCGCACTGGCCGATCTCCTGTCCCCGTATGCTGCATGGGCGCCTTTTACCCTTTTTATTAAAGGACTGGAAGGATTTCTGGCCGGGTATATTTTTCACAGCATATTTTCAGGGGAAAAGAGCTTCAAGGCAAGGATTCTGGCTATGGCAGCCGGGGGACTGTGGATGGCGGCAGGATATTTCGGGGCCGAGGTTGTACTGTATGGTTCTGTGGCAGCCTTTGTGGAATTGCCGGGAAACCTGTTCCAGGCAGCAGGCAGTATCATTCTTGCCCTTCCTATAGTGGCGGTACTGGACAGAGTGAATGTGTTCAGGAAATATGACTAAGATGGAAAGCGGTTTGGCCTGGAACTCATGGGGGATATTCGGACAAGCGATTGGATGTGTGAACTAATAGACCATGGGAGAAAAGGTGATGGATGTGAAACTTACGGTACTGGGGAACCACGGCCCTTATCCCGGGGTCGGGGGTGCCTGTTCGGGATACCTTGTAGAAGAGGGAGAGAACAGGGTACTTGTAGACTGTGGCAGCGGTGTTTTCAGCCGGCTTCAGCAGTATACCGGGTTGGAGAACCTGAAGGGTATTGTGATATCACACCTGCACAGTGACCATATGTCAGACCTCCTGGTATTGAGATATGCTGTTGATATAATGCAGAACAAAAAACGGATGGATGCGCCCCTGAACCTGTTCGTACCCTCGCAGCCCGAAGATGATTTTGACAGGCTGAATTACAAAAATGCATTCAACATTAATAAAATATCAAAAGATACCGAAATAGATATAGGAGGTTTGACTTTCAGCTTCAGGAAGATGATCCATCCTGTCCTGACCTTTGCGGTAAAAGTGAAGGGTAAAGGCGGAAATATTGTCTATTCGGCGGATACGTCATATTCGCCAGAGCTGATTGATTTTGCATCCGGATGTGACCTTTTTCTGTGTGAGGCTGCATTGATGAACAGGGACATGGGAGAAAACCCGGTCCATCTTACTGCACTGCAGAGCGGGGATATAGCCCTCCGGTCAGGGGTAAAAAGACTGCTTTTAACCCATTTCTGGCCGGGGTATAATGTGGAAGAGGTGGTTGCAGAGGCGGCAGCAGTGTTCCCGTCGGCGGAGGCGTCTGTAGCCATGAGGACTTATGACGTATGAGGTGATAATCATAAAGACCGACATATATTGCAGTCAGGGTGGACAGGGGGCCCGGGGAAGAGTTCCTGTTACCGGCAGAGTCAAAGGAAGATGATGTATGAAAAGGAAACTGCTGTTTTTTGTGCTGTCCTTTTTCGCAGGGTGTGGATTTTGCATTCTGAACTGCACCTGCCTGCTGATACCGTTCTCCTGTTTAGCAATACCCGCGGCATTATACCTTTCTATAAGATACGGTCAATACAGGCATGAACTTCTTTTTGCCTTTTTGTTTTTTTACTGGGGCGTCGCAGTGTTTTCCCTCAGCCTTAATGCAGAAGAAAAGGCATCAGTATTCGGCGGGAGATGGGTGACGGTTGAGGGGACGGTGTCATCTGTACAGAGGGCAGACAGGTTTATGATAAGTGTGGAGGAGATGTCCTACAGGGGAATTGAAACTGGGTATAAAGGCAGGTTGATGGTACTGCCGGGAGGAAAAATCAATGTGGTTCCGGGACAGAACGTTGTGGTAACCGGTAGAGTAAAGGCCATTGGAGACAATGATTACAGGAATTATTACAGGGGAGCGGGGGCGGCAGGAATATTGCAGTCATATCCTCAATATGTCAAGGTGCTGCCGGGGTGCGGTAACAGGATTAGATGTTACAGCTACAGGGCCGCCGGCTGGATAAAAGAGGGTATAGAGAGGGCATTCACCCCAGAAAAGAGTGAAATAGCCAGGGGGTTGTTACTGGGAGGCAGGGAGGTCAGCCCGGATACAAGAGGGAGGTTCTCCTCGGCAGGCGTATCCCATTTGCTGGCGGTGTCCGGACTGCATGTAGGCATAATAGCGGGAGTACTGGTCTGGCTGACCAGAAGAGCAGGGTTCCCGCCGGGTTTGCGGTTTCTTGCGATTTGCCTGTTGCTGGTCCTGTTTTGCTTTATGGTGGGGCTTACTCCTTCTGTGATAAGGGCATCTGTTATGGCTTCAATAGTGCTTCTGGGAGTATTTGTGAACAGGCAGCAGGATGCGCTTACTTCCCTCGTATTTACGGCTTTCCTGCTGGTGGTCGGCCGTCCCTTTATTATCTACAGTATCTCATTTCAACTGTCTTTCCTTGCCTGTTTGGGTCTGATACTGTTCTATCCCGTATTCCGGGTATGGTTTCAATTTGCCGGCAGCTATACTGCCAGGGGTTTATCCCTGACCCTCTCGTCCCAGATTTTGCTGCTGCCCCTCCTGATCAATTATTTCGGATATATCACGCCGGTATCATTGCTGACCAATCTCCTGGTAATACCCCTGGCCGCTGTTCTACTATGGTGCATTATAATATTTCTGTTTTTTTGGGCGGCGGGGATACCGCTGTATATGCCGACAGCACAAATAGGTGGTATAATAATAGATATAATGAATTATATTGTACAGACAGCAGGCAGCATACCATGGGGAAACTTCCGGGCGGAGGCCAAGGGGACCGTTTTTCTAATGGTGTATTACGGAACGGTATGCATCCTGCTGATAGTAGTAAACCTTAGAAATACTATAGGAAGCGAGGTAACGAAATGAAAAACATGGGTGCCGGGAGTATAATTGCCGGATTATCTGTCATATTATTGTTTGCCGTATATATAATAACAAGCATACCCAATATACCGGGGATACTCAAAGCAGCTATGACCATGCTTTTGATAGGAGTACTGGTTCTTGTTGCAGGTATTTTGAAGGAAAAGGAAAAGGAAAAGGGAAAAGAGGAGGATGAAGGTGATATTAGTAAATACTAACGATGTGCCGCGCAAAAGGATTGTTGAAGTGTACGGACTGGTTAAAGGCAATACCATACAGGCAAAGCACCTGGGAAAGGATATAATGGCTGGGTTAAAGACACTGGTGGGGGGCGAGATAAAGGAGTATACCGAAATGCTGCCCCAGGCGAGAAAAATAGCATTAAAGAGAATGGTGGACGAAGCCGAAGGAATGGGGGTAAATGCCATTGTCAATGTACGGTTTGCAACTTCTTCGGTAATGCAGGGTGCCGCTGCACTGCTGGCTTATGGAACGGCGGTGAAGGTAGAATAAACAATGAATTATATGGAATTGTTCAGAGACCTAAATGAGGGCATAATGCAAAAACTTTACTTTTTTTACGGTCGGGAGGAATTGCTTAAAAGGCAGGCAGTGGATAAAATCAAAGAAGTACTTGTACCCCCTTCGGTTGAAAGTCTCAATTTTACGGTACTGGAAGGCGGAAAAATCTGTGCTCAGGATGTAATCAATGCATCCGAAACCCTGCCCTTTATGAACGGTAAGAGGATGGTTCTCATTAAAGGGTTTAATGCCGGTTCTGCCGGGAGGGACAGGTTGTCCCGTGATGATGTGGACGCCCTGGAAGAGTACTTTAAGAACATACCCGAATATTCCTGTGTGGTTATTGTAACGGCAGAAAATCCCGATATGAGAACCCGGATTATGAAGACCATCAGGAACAACGGCGTTGCAGTGGAGTTCGGGAGACTGAAGCCTGAGCACCTGGTGAAGTGGATAAAAAAGCAGGTTGAGATGAGGGACAAGACAATACATACCGCACAGGTCAAAAGATTTGTCGAAATAACGGGATACCTGGACAGGGATGGATGGAAGACCCTGGATGATATGACCAATGAAATTGACAAACTTGTTGAATACTGCAGGGTTAAAAAGGTGATAGAAGAGGAAGATATTCAGGCTATAGCTCCCAGGAACCTGAAGACAAATATTTTTAAACTGGTGGATGCGATTGGACGCAGGGATGCTGCTTTAGCCCTTTGCCTGCTGGAAGATATGAAACTGGCCAGGGAACCGGCCTTAAGGGTATTCTATATGATTACCCGGCAGTTCAGGCTGCTGCTGAAGGTTGCTTTTCTGAAGGACGCAGGGTATTCAGCAAAGGGTATCGCATCCCGGTTGAAACTGCAACCCTTTATTGTAAGCTCCCTGCTTAAACAGAGAGAGAACTTTTCCCTGCAGGACCTCAGAAAAGCGCTGATATGCTGCAGCAGACGGGATATAAGTATTAAATCGGGAAAGATTGAACCATGGCTGTCCATGGAACTCCTTATAACAGAACTGGGCGGAGAATCCAATAAAAAAAGCGTACTATAACGGGTACGCTTATTTTTGTGGTTACATCGCCTTATTGAGTATTCTGGCAAGCTTTGACTTTTGTCTTGCTGCAAAGTTCTTGTGTAATATACCTTTTGAAACCGCTTTGTCCAGCTTCTTCTCCGCATTGGCAAAAGCAATTTTTGCATTATCTATGTTACCGGCTTCCACAGCCTGTTCAAATCTCTTTATGGAAGTTTTTATGGCGGATTTGTAACTTTTGTTTCTAAGGGTTCTGACTTTTGCAATTTTTGCCCGTTTCATAGCCGATTTGATATTTGCCACGCATTTCACCCCCTTTGCTGCGGTTAACAAGAGATATTTTACCACGGTTGTTCTAAAAAAGCAAGATTTACTGCATAAAAAGCATTTCAGCAGCTAACCCTATATTCAGTATTAATATTGGCTTAATATTTATTTTTATCCGGTGACTGCCGCTGTCAAGTATTTCCGTAATTTTGGGCAGGAGGCAACCAGTATCGCATCTCCAGCCTCATAAATATCGCATTCCATACAAGCCTGGGTCTGCTCCGGAGTAGAACAGAAAGAACCGTGCCTTTTGTTTTCTTGTCCTGCTCCGAAGTATAAAACAATAAGGGAGGCATATTATGTTCAGTAAAAAGACGGATCTGGCTGTTGAAACAAGAGAACTTTATCAGGAACAAAAACAGCAGGAAATACCGGGAGTAAGGGTAGATGTGACGGAAGAAGGGGACATTAAGATAACCAGGGTAGAAATATTTGAAAAAAAAGGGGCAGAGATTATGGGAAAACCTATGGGCAATTATATTACCCTGGAGGCACCCGGTATAAAAAAGAGGGATAAGGATCTGTTTGAAAATGTCAGTCGTACCCTTGCCAGAGAACTGTCCCGGATATCCAGGACGGATACCGATAGCACCACCCTTGTGGTCGGTCTCGGGAACTGGAATGTTACACCGGATTCACTGGGTCCCGAGGTAACCGACAGTCTGATGATAACCCGGCATGTCTTTGAATATCTGCCCGAACAGGTGGATGAAGGGGTGACTCCGGTATGTGCAATATCCCCGGGAGTACTCGGTATAACCGGTATAGAAACGGGAGAAATAATCCAGGGGGTGGTATCCAGGGTAAAACCAGACCGGGTTGTTGCCATTGATGCCCTGGCTTCCAGAAAGATGGAAAGGGTGAGTACCACCATACAAATAGCGGATACCGGTATCAGTCCCGGTTCAGGCGTAGGTAGTGGAAGAAAGGAATTGAGCAGGGAGACCCTGGGGGTCCCGGTTATTGCCATCGGGGTACCTACGGTGGTTGATGCCGCTACCATGGCCAACGATGTTATTGACAAGATGGTTGATGCCATGATACAGCAGGCTCACAAGGGGCAGGAGTTCTTCGAAGTGCTCAGGAACATGCAGGAGGAAGAAAAATACACCCTTATAAAGGAAGTACTGAACCCCTATGTGGGGAATCTGGTGGTTACGCCAAAAGAGATAGACCAGTTGATTAAGGACATATCCGGAATACTGGCCAACGGTCTCAACATTTTTCTCCATCCGTCTGTGGACCCGAAAGATGTTGACAGGTATATCAACTAAAAACCGCTCAGCGGTTTTTTTTGTATTCCGACATAATGAACACAGCCGGAGAATATATTTGTATAGTTAAACATGAACAGCAGCGGCAAAGTGGGGGGGTACGGTATTGATAAGGATTAAGGTTCTGAAATTGAAAAGATGGACATATGGGTTACTGTTTGTCATTGGTATTATACTGCTGTTGATAATGTTCAGAAGTATTGCATACAATCATTCTGCGGTTGACGTATTTTCTGCCGGGGATTCGAATAGTACAGATGATAGAGACAAGCTCTGGAATGATGTGTTCAAAAACATCCTTGAAAGAGCCATTCCGGGGATGGAGGCCAGTAGCGGTGGTGAGACCGGTGGCAGCGGGTTTTCCTTTAATATAATGGGCTTTATCACAAAACTGAACTACAGGGATCCTAAAACCTTTTTCATGGCTGAAATACCCATTATGAACAATTATGACATTCATGCCAGCAGGGGTGACGGGGAAAGATGGGACAGGGGCGATCCCTACGACCCGGAGAATGATATTGATGAAATACTGAGACAGTATGATGTAAATAATGTCCAGATTGACAGGGGAGAATACAGTCAGACTCTGGCAGATCCAAACATCGGGGAACCGGAGAAAACCAGATTAGATATGGGAGAACCCCTAGTTCTTATTTATCATACCCATACTTCGGAAGCCTATGAGCCTTCAAAGGCCTATAACTATACTCCCACCGATGTTGACAGGACCATTGACCCGAGGTACAGTGTGGTTCGTGTGGGAAAAGAACTCAAGGATATTCTTGAAGATAGATATGATATCAAGGTTATACATAATACTACCTTTCACGACTATCCGGACTACGGTCTGTCCTATAGCAGGTCATTAAATACCGTACAGAATATCCTGGCCCGGAATCCTTCTTTGAAGATACTTATTGACATCCACCGGGATGCATTTCCCATGAGAAACAAAAATGAAATTGACAAGGCCAGAACTGAAAGCGTTAAAGTCATCAACGGTGAAAATGTGGCAAGGATTATGATTGTGTGGGGTCCTGATGCGGAGAATAGCCGGGAAACCAGAAAATTCGCGGAGCTTCTGAAGAACAGGATCAATGGGCAGGTTTCCGGATTGTGCCGGAAAGTCCTGGAAAAAAGCAGTGGAAGGTACAACCAGCATCTGTCCGATTACTCGGCCCTTGTTGAAGTAGGGAGTAATGCCAATACCATGGAAGAGGCCCTAAGGTCGGTTCCCTATCTTGCCAGGGCTATTTCGGAGGCTATCACAGAAATCGGAGAATAAAAAAAGGGGTTTATGTAAAAACTAACACTTTGAAGACATTGTTTTTGAGACCGGGAGGAACTGCCATGAACAGGATGGAAAAACGGAGGTACAGGAAAAAAAGCAGGGGCAAGGTCTTTTTTACAGTGGTCGTCTGTACAATTATATTTTTCTGCGGACTTAAGGTGGTTGACATGGGCACCGGGGATATGGTGGGTGACAGCCGGCAAGAGGTCCTGTTTGGCTTTAGCAATGCCGGCCAGAATATACTGCAGGTAAATGTACTCGGAGAAAAAGTTTATATCAACAAGGAGAAAATCATAAACCTCATAAGGACTTTCCAGGATAAGCTGGGACAGCTTAAAATGGAGGTCATGTCGGGCAACTGACCCTGCAGGGATATGCAGGGTTTTTTAAATTTGATTTTTTGCATATTTTTTCCCCGATATGCTATAATGTTATGATAGGTTATTGAGAAACGGAGGAAGATACAGGTCATGGACAGACAGCATAGAATACGGAATTTTTGTATAATCGCCCATATAGACCACGGAAAATCCACCCTTGCCGACAGGTTGATAGAAAAGACCGGTGTCCTGACCGAAAGGGAGATGAAGGAACAGGTTCTTGACAGCATGGACCTGGAGAGGGAAAGAGGCATCACCATCAAGCTCCAGACGGTGAGACTGGTTTATAAGAACGACAGGGGTGAAGAGTATATACTCAATCTCATCGATACCCCCGGTCATGTGGATTTTACCTATGAGGTTTCGAGGAGTCTGGCTGCCTGTGAAGGGGCCCTGCTGGTGGTGGATGCATCCCAGGGGATAGAGGCCCAGACGCTGGCCAACACGTACCTGGCTCTGGAAAACAATCTGGAAATTGTGCCTGTTATTAATAAAATCGACCTTCCCAGTGCCAATCCCGATAGGGTCAGGCAGGAAATCGAAGATGTCATAGGTCTGGATGCTTCGGATGCCCCCATGATTTCCGCAAAGGAGGGCACCAATATCACTGATGTGCTGGAGGCGGTGGTCAATAAGATCCCCCATCCCGGAGGAAACGATCAGGCTCCTTTGAAGGCTTTGATTTTTGATTCCTTTTATGACAGCTATAAGGGAGCAATCTCGTATGTAAGGGTTTTTGACGGCAGTGTAAAGGCCGGGATGAAAATCAAGATGATGTCTACGGGGAAAAGTTTTGAAGTCAACGAGGTGGGGATATTTACCCCCGCTCCAACCCCCGTTGAAGAGTTGAAACCGGGAGATGTGGGATACATTGCTGCCAGCATCAAGAACGTGAAGGATACCAGGGTGGGGGATACCATAACGGATAAGAATAATCCCGCCGATGCCCCTCTGCCCGGATACAAGAAAATCAACCCCATGGTTTTCTGCGGTATGTATCCTGCGGACGGTTCGGATTATGAAGCCCTGAGAGATGCCCTCGAAAAGCTGCAGTTGAATGATGCATCCCTGTTATTTGAACCGGAAACCTCTGTGGCCCTTGGTTTCGGATTCCGCTGCGGTTTTCTGGGGCTGCTGCACATGGAGGTGGTGCAGGAAAGAATAGAGCGGGAATTCGACCTGGATATAGTTACTACAGCACCCAGCGTGCAGTACAGGATCGTTAAGACGGACGGCAGCGAAATATCCATAGACAACCCCACAAATCTTCCATCACCCAACGAAATCGAGCGTATGAAAGAACCGGTGGTAGACGCCTCGGTAATAGTTCCGTCCGACTATGTAGGGTCTGTAATGGACCTGTGCCAGGAGCGAAGGGGTGTTTTCAAGGATATGCAGTACCTGGAAGAGACCAGGGTGGTACTGAGATATGAAATGCCTTTGAATGAAATAATATATGATTTCTTTGATGCCCTTAAATCCAGGACAAGGGGCTATGCCTCCTTTGACTATGAGTTCAAGGGATTTCAGGAATCCAATCTGGTAAAACTGGACATACTTATCAACGGTGAGCCGGTGGATGCCCTGAGCTTCATTGTACACAGTGACAAGGCCTATTCCAGGGGCAGGAGCATAGCCGAAAAATTGAAGGAGCTGATACCCAGACATCTGTTTGAGGTTCCTATCCAGGCGGCCGTTGGGAATAAAATAATTGCCAGGGAAACGGTAAAAGCGATGCGTAAAGACGTGCTGGCAAAGTGCTATGGTGGAGATATCACCAGGAAAAGGAAACTTCTTGAAAAGCAGAAGGAAGGGAAAAAGAGAATGCGCCAGGTGGGCAGCGTGGAAGTCCCCCAGGAAGCCTTCATGGCAGTTTTGAAGCTGTAAAGCAAAAGGGACGGTTCTTTTTGTTTTAATCCGAAACATCCCCTGTATCGGATGAAATATGTGAGGTTGGAGATGCCATACTGGCTGGCATTGGCTGAAGACGAAGCCTTTCTTCTGCTGCCGCCTCCCGGAAAAGGCCTGGGCTATCCCGGAATTGGATTGCCACTCAACGGTAACTCAAAGGCTTTAATAATGGCAAAGGATGAAATTATATGGACATTTCCATGTATGTGCACATTCCGTTCTGTCTGAAAAAATGCTATTACTGTGATTTTGTTTCTTATCCTGCCGGCGGTTATTGTACCGAAGAATATACGGACGCCCTTGTGGAAGAGATGAAGCTTTACAGTGGCTACAGGCTCGGGACCATATATATAGGAGGCGGAACCCCCACCTGTCTTGAGGAAAAATCTCTGGAGAAAATCTTTCAGGAGATTTACAGGTATTATGATACGGGAAACTGTAGTGAGATCACCATTGAGGCCAATCCGGGAACCCTTTCCCGGGGCAAATTAACCACTCTCAGGGATATGGGGGTCAACAGACTGAGCATAGGCCTGCAGAGCTGGCATGACCACGAATTGAGAGGGCTGGGGAGGATACACGCCAGAGAGGATTTTGTGAGGAATTATCTGGAGGCCCGGGAGGCGGGATTTGGGAATATAAACATTGACCTTATGTTTTCCATTCCCGGGCAGACGCTGGACAGCTGGATGGATACCCTGGAAGAAGTGGTATCGCTGCAGCCGGAACATATATCCTGCTATTCCCTTAAGATTGAGGAAGGTACACCGTTTCACCGTATGCTGGCTGAAGGCAGGCTGGAGGAAGTTGATCAGGATATTGACAGGGAAATGTATTGCAGGGCGGTGAAATTCCTTGAAGCAAAAGGTTACGGGAGGTATGAGATATCAAATTTTGCCCGGGAGGGCTTCCGGTGTGTCCATAACATGAATTACTGGAATAACCGTCCATATATCGGACTGGGGGTTGCAGCCCATTCTTTCCTGGATAACTGCAGGTACTGGAATGTAACCGATGTTAATGACTACTGCCTGTCCGTAAAGGAGGGCAGAAGTCCCCGGGCCGGAAAAGAGCATATAGACAGGGGAACCGAAATATTCGAGACAGTTTTCCTGAAACTTAGGACATCCGAAGGTATAGTTTTTGAAGAATTCGAGGACAGGTTTGGAGTGGATATGAGGGATTTATACCGGTACCAGCTGGAAAACCTGCAGCGCCAGGGGCTGCTGTTTATGGGGGACAGGTCGGTACGTCTTACGCCTTACGGCATTGATGTTTCCAACAGGGTATTCCAGGAATTCATGCCCCCGGTTGAAGCGGGGGATAAAGGACGCCAGCATCCCGATTGGAAGGGCTGACTATCAGCGGGATGAAGAATCCCTTAATTGATAGAAGTTTTACCTTGATAAAATGACATAAAACTGTTGACAAAGAATAGGGCTAATGGTATTTTAATAACAGGACTATTAGCACTCTATACGGGAGAGTGCTAACAAGAGGGGTGAGGGTATGAAGATTGACGACAGGAAACTCGCAATACTTCAGGCCATAATAATGGATTATATTTCTACTGCCCAGCCTGTAGGTTCCAGGACAATATCCAAGAAGTTTGACCTGGGTATAAGCCCGGCTACCATAAGGAATGAAATGTCCGACCTGGAAGATATGGGTTTGCTGGAACAGCCCCACACTTCAGCAGGACGTATCCCTTCGCAAAAAGGCTACAGGCTGTATGTGGACAGGATTATGAGAATAAAGGAACTGTCCCCCCTGGAGCAGGAGGCTGTAAAGAGGGAATACGCAGGCGGTATAGATGAAATCGATGACCTGATCAAAAAAACATCAAAAATAATGTCACAGCTTACAAAGTATACTTCCCTTGTTATGAGTCCACAGATGGATAACTGCAAACTAAAACATATTCACTTTGTACCCATTGACAGCAACAATCTTGTAGCGGTTATTGTAACGGATACGGGGGTGGTGAAAAACACCACCATTAAGTCAGCGGAGAAAATTACCCCTGATTATCTTGAAAATCTTACCAGGGCAGTGAATGAAGAATTCGGTGGTATGACCATAGAAAAACTGAATAAAAACATAACCTCGGAAGATTACAAAAGGCTGGTGTACAGGTACCAGCTTCTGGACACTCTTATGCCCATGCTCCTGGAAAGTATGGAAGAAAAATTGTGTAATACGGTTTATTCGGACGGTGTTTCCAATATTTTTAATTTCCCCGAGTATTCGGACATAACCAAGGCCAGAAATTTCCTGGCATTTATGGAAGAGAAGGACCAGCTTGTAAAGATGATCAATATGAATATGGAAAACGGCATCCATATTTGTATCGGCAGCGAGCTGGAAAATAAGAATATTGAAGATTGCAGCCTGGTAACCGCCACTTACAAGGTAGGGGACAAGGTTATAGGTAAAATAGGCATTATCGGTCCCACCAGGATGGAATACGGGAAAGTGGTGGGGACCCTGGAGTTTTTCAGAGATTACCTGAGCTATCTCATTGATAACTATTTGAGCAAATAGCATCCGGGCTTCCCTGGATGCATAATTGACATATCATTATTATTGATAAGGGTGATATCAAGTGGAAGAAAAAAAGAGACGGGAAACAGAAGAAAATCCTGAGGAAACAACTAATTGCCAGGACAGTCCTGTTGACGATATTCCGGAAGAGCCTGATACGGCAGAGGATACGGAGGGGAAGGCAGAGATAAGGTCAAAAGAAAATACAGCAGAGAAACAAGACCCTGTTGATGACCTGAAAAGGGAACTGGAGGAATACAAGGAGAAAAGCAGGGATTATTACAATCAGTACTTGCGGGCTGTGGCAGACCTGGATAACTACAGGAAAAGAGTAATAAAGGAGAGAGAGGAAACCTATAAGGATGTTGCCTGCGAGATTCTGGGGCAGTTCCTGGGAGTGCTTGATAACCTGCAGAGGGCGTCCCAGTCGGTGAATACCGGTACCGGGTGCAAAGGCTGCAGTTCCATAGAAGAAGGCATAAATATGGTTGTAAAACAGTTTGAAGATATTCTTGCAAAGTTCGGAGTAGAAGAGATCCCCGCAGAGGGAAAAAAATTTGATCCGAACTATCATTATGCTGTAATGCAGGCGGAAGCCACCGGGGAAGAAGAGGGGCAGATAGTGGAAGTGCTGCAGAAAGGATACATGTTAAATTCCAGAATTTTACGGCCCAGTATGGTTAAAGTGGCAAAATAAGTCTAAGGAGGATGATATACTATGAGTAAAGTAATAGGAATCGACCTGGGAACTACAAATTCCTGCGTTGCAATAATGGAGGGAGGAGATGCGGTCGTTATCCCTAATGCGGAAGGCAGCAGGACCACTCCGTCGGTAGTTGCTTTTTCCAAAGATGGTGAACGTTTAGTCGGGCAGACTGCCAAAAGGCAGGCCGTTACCAATCCCGAAAGGACTATCGTTTCTATAAAGAGAGAAATGGGTACAGACCACAAGGTAAAGATTGATGGTAAAGAGTATACGCCCCAGGAAATATCAGCCATGATACTGCAGAAGCTCAAGATGGATGCCGAGAGCTACCTGGGAGAAAAGGTAAGCAAGGCGGTTATCACGGTGCCGGCCTATTTCACTGACAGCCAGAGACAGGCAACCAAGGATGCCGGTAAAATCGCAGGTCTTGAAGTACTCCGGATAATAAATGAGCCTACTGCAGCTTCCCTGGCCTATGGCCTTGACAAGGGAGACAACCAGAAGATACTCGTTTTTGACCTTGGCGGGGGTACCTTTGACGTTTCTATTCTGGAACTGGGGGACGGCGTGTTCGAGGTCCTTGCCACTAACGGGAACAACAGGCTGGGGGGAGACGACTTTGACCAGAGGATAATAGACTACCTGGCGGAAGAATTCAAGAAGGAGCACGGTATTGACCTCAGGAAAGACCGGATGGCACTGCAGAGGCTTAAAGACGAAGCTGAGAAGGCCAAAAAAGAGCTTTCCAGCGTGATGTCCACAAACATAAACCTTCCCTTTATAACTGCGGATGCTTCCGGGCCCAAACACCTGGACATAACGCTTACAAGAGCCAAGTTTGAAGAGATTACGGGGGACCTGGTTGAGGCTACCCTTGGCCCCGCAAGGGCGGCTTTAAAGGATGCCGGTCTTAAACCCGGCGATTTAGATAAGGTAATCCTTGTAGGCGGTTCCACCAGAATACCGGCAGTACAGGAAGCTGTCAAAAAGCTGACAGGCAAGGACCCCTATAAAGGCGTTAACCCTGACGAGTGTGTTGCCATGGGGGCTGCCATTCAGGCAGCGGTTCTTACCGGGGAAGTCAAGGATGTGCTGCTCCTGGATGTAACTCCCCTGTCACTGGGGATCGAGACCCTGGGAGGGGTATTTACCAAACTTATTGAAAGGAATACCACAATACCTACCAAGAAGAGCCAGATATTCTCCACTGCCGCTGACGGGCAGACAAGTGTGGAAATACACGTACTCCAGGGAGAAAGGGCTATGGCGGCTCAGAACGTGACCCTGGGAAGATTCCAGCTTACCGGAATTCCGCCTGCTCCGAGGGGAGTACCTCAGATAGAAGTGACTTTTGATATAGATGCCAATGGTATTGTAAACGTATATGCAAAAGACCTGGGTACCGGAAAAGAGCAGAAGATAACCATTACAGCCACTACAAACATGAGCGATGAGGAAATAGAACAGAAAGTCAAAGAAGCGGAGAAATATGCCGAAGAGGACAAAAAACTCAAAGAGAAGATAGAAGCCAGAAATAACGCTGATTCTCTGGTATACCAGACAGAGAAGACATTGAAGGAGATGGGAGACAAGATAGACCCGGCTGATAGACAGAAGGTGGAGACTGAGCTGCAGAAGGTGAAAGATGCCCTGGCAAAAGACAGCACAGAGGATATAAAAAGTGCCGCAGAATCTCTGACAAAGGTTTTCTATGATATTTCAGCAAAACTATACCAGAATACCGGCAATGCAGGAGGCCCGGGTTCTGGACAGGGGCAGCAAGCCAGTGGCGATAAAAAAGAGAATGTTGTAGATGCCGATTATGAAGTGGTGGAAGAAGAGGACAGCGACAAATAAGACTGCTGAGCACCGGCCCTTGAAAATTGCGGGCCGGTTTTGCTGCAATATATGTTATACTGTTTATTGTAAATGTTGATTGAATATTCAAGGCACACAGTATCAGTTATGAGGTGAGGGTTCCAATGAGTAAAAGAGACTATTATGAAGTGCTGGGTGTTGACAGAAACGCATCCCAGGAGGAGATTAAAAAGGCCTTCAGGAAACTTGCGAAACAGTATCACCCTGACGTAAATGGAGCGGACAAGGAAGCAGAGGCGAAATTTAAAGAAATAAACGAAGCCTATGAGGTATTGAGCGACGAGAACAAAAAAAAGCAGTATGATATGTTCGGCCATGCTGCGGGAGGACAACAGGGCGGATACGGTGGATTTGGAGATTTTGGGGGTTTCGGTGGATTTGGAGATTTCGGTGGATTTGGAGATATATTTGATACCTTTTTCGGCGGCGGTTTTGGTGGTTCCAGGAGAAGGCGGGGGCCTGTCAAGGGAAATGATATAAGGGTGGACATTGACCTGGAATTCGCTGAAGCAGCCTTTGGAGTTACCAAGGAAGTAAGGGTAAACCGCAGGGAAAAATGTGATGAGTGCGGAGGCAGTGGTGCAAGGCCCGGAACGACAGCCAAAACATGCCCGAAATGCGGAGGAACAGGACAGATAAAATACAGGCAGGATACAGCCCTGGGCCGGTTCGAAACTATCAGGACCTGTGACGAATGCAGGGGGGAAGGCAGGGTAGTGGACAACCCCTGTCCCCGATGCCATGGAACCGGTACAGTCAGCAAAACCCGCAGGATTACCATAGAGGTACCTGCAGGGGTGGATACAGGTTCGGCCATATCCCTCAAGGGGGAAGGGGAGCCCGGAGAAAGGGGTGGACCTGCCGGGGACCTTTATGTGTATATAAGGGTTAAGCCCCACAAGATATTCAGGAGGGAAGGAAACGATGTATACTGCGAGATTCCCATCAGCTTCATACAGGCAGCCCTGGGTGATGAAATAATCGTTCCAACCCTTGACGGGAAAGTCAAGCACAAAATTCCCGAAGGTACACAGAGCGGGACCATATTCCGTCTAAAGGGAAAAGGTATTCCCAGATTGAATGGAAGAAACAGGGGAGACCACTATGTAAAGGTATTTGTTGAGGTCCCCCGAAAGCTGAACAGCGAACAGAAGGAACTGTTAAGGAAATTTGCTGAGGCAAGCGGTGACAATGTAAACCAGGGATACAGGAGTTTTCTGGATAAAGTTAAGGATGCCTTTGGCGTATGAGGTAGGGGGGTGTGGTATGAACTGGATCAAACTGGAGATTGAGACAACCCATGAAAGGGTGGACCTGGTAGCCAGCATTTTGTATGATGCCGGGGTAAACGGGGTGGTAATAGAAGACCCTGCGGATATCATTCAGTTAATGGAAAAGTACAATAATGATGAAATGATTGATCCGGACCTGCTTAATAACTGTCCGGAGAAGGTAACTGTTAAAGGATATCTCCCGGCTGACGAAGGTCTGCATGACAGGGTGGAAATGGTTAAAGACAGACTGAAGGAGCTGGCTTCAGTCTGTGAGTGCTGCGGCAGTTTGGAACTGGCTGTTGACGAGGTCAGGGAAGAAGACTGGGCGGAGAGCTGGAAAAAATATTATAAGCCCATCAGAATAGGAAACAATATAGTAATAAAACCTTCATGGGAATCATACCGCACCGGAGAAAGGGATGTTGTCGTCGAAATTGACCCCGGCATGGCCTTTGGGACAGGGACCCATGAAACTACTGCATTATGCATACAGCTACTGGAACAGTATATCACCTCTGGCGCAAGGGTCCTTGACATAGGGTGTGGCAGCGGTATTTTGGCCATCGTAGCTGCCAGGCTGGGTGCCGCACGCGTGGAGGCATACGATATTCAAAAAGTTGCTGTCAAGGTGGCCAGGGAGAATGTGAAACTGAACGGACTTGAGCAGATTGTATCTGTACAGCAAGGCGATTTGCTCAGCAGGGTTGAAGGCAGGGCTGACCTGATTTGTGCCAACATAATTGCCGATGTGATAATCAGGATGGCACCGGAGGTGAGCAGACACCTCAAGCCGGAAGGCATTTTTATTGCTTCGGGTATTATCAGGGACAGGAAGCAAGAAGTAATGGACGCCCTGGACAAAGAAGGCCTTGATATCATACAAGAGTTTGTAAAGAATGAATGGGTTGCCCTGGTGGCGAAGGCGGAAGGAAAGTAATCATGCACAGATTCTATGTCCCGAAGGAGAACATAGCAGCAAACAGGGTGGATATAAAGGGCGACGATGCCAGGCATATAACCAGGGTGTTGAGGCTCAGGACAGGGGACAGCCTGGTAATATGCGACGGGCAGAATACCGATTATGACGGTGAAATTTTGAAGATTGACAGGGATAGAATAACAGTGGGACTTGACAGTCCAAGGATATCAGGTACCGAGCCGCCGGTGGATATAGTTGTTTTTCAGTCCATACCCAAAGGACAGAAGATGGACCTTCTCATCCAGAAGGGTACCGAGCTGGGGATAAGGCGTTTTGTGCCGGTAGTGACATCCAGGACGGTGGTGAAACTGGACGGGGACAAGGGTGAACGGAAGAAGATAAGCCGATGGCAGCGCATTGCGGAAGAGGGGGCCAAACAGAGCGGGAGGGGAATAATACCGGAGGTTTTGCCTCCCGTTGACTTCGGTGAAGCGGTGAGCATGGCCGGGGAGTATGACCTTAAAGTGATGCCGTATGTAGGGGAAAGGTCGGGTACAATTGCCGCTATCACTGCAAAAAAGGGTGACATAAGGGATATAGCTGTCTTTATCGGGCCTGAAGGAGGATTTGACGAAAGGGAAGCGGAGCAGGCCCGGGCCCGGGGTATATATACCGTAAAGCTGGGTCCCAGGATTATGAGAACCGAGACTGCCGGTCTTGTCCTTGCGTCAATACTGATGTACCGCTTCGGGGATATAGGAGGAATCTGATGAAAACTGCGGCTTTTTATACCCTAGGCTGTAAAGTCAATCAATATGAAACCGATGCCATGGAAGAACTGTTCCTGAAGGCGGGTTATAAAAAAGTGGATTTTAATCAGCCGGCGGACATATATGTTATAAATACCTGTACCGTTACCCATCACAGTGACAGTAAGTCCAGGCAGATGATACGCCGGGCCAAAAAACAAAATCCCGCTGCCCTGGTTGTGGTGGTGGGATGCTATGCTCAGGTGGCCTATGATGAACTCAGAATGATGCCCGAAGCCGACCTTATTATAGGTACGGTCGACAAATCCAGGATTATTGAACTGGTTGAAAAAGCCCTGAAGGCTTCTGATCCTGTCAGCGCGGTCAGAGAATTCCGGGTGGAGGAGTTTTTTGATGACCTCAGGCTGGAAAAACGCCACAGCGGCAGGACAAGGGCTTTTATAAAGATACAGGAAGGTTGCAGGCAGTTCTGTACCTATTGCATTATCCCGTACGCCAGAGGTCCTGTCAGGAGCCGTAAGCCGGACAGGGTTGTGGAGGAAGTTGAGGGGCTGGTAAGCCAGGGATATAAGGAAATAGTGCTGACCGGCATTCATATAGCATCCTACGGTATGGACACAGGGGATACCGACCTCCTGGGAATAATCAAGAAAGTACACCGGATTGAAGGGCTGGAGAGAATACGGCTTAGCTCCCTGGAGCCAACTTTTTTGAGCAAGGAGTTTGTTGAGGAGATTTCGGTGCTGGACAAATTATGCAGGCATTTTCATCTTTCCCTTCAGAGCGGCTGTGATGAAACGCTGAGGCGTATGAACAGGAAGTATACATCCGGTGAGTACAGAAGAATAGTTGACAGGATAAGGGACAGAATACCCGGAGTTGCCGTGACAACCGATGTCATGGTAGGATTTCCCGGGGAAACCGATGAAGAGTATTCGAAGACCTATGAATTCCTGGAACAAATTTGCCTGAGCGACATGCATATTTTCAAATATTCACCCAGGGCGGGGACTCCCGCCGCCGGTTTTAAAGACCAGGTGGATGGCCGGGTCAAGGACAGCCGGAGTAAAGAACTGATAAAACTGGCCGATAGATGCAGGAAGAAATTTTACGGCAGGTTTATCGGACAGACCATGGATGTGCTGTTTGAACAGTGGAGTAAAACTGTAAAAGGGCATTATGAAGGCCTGACGGATAACTATATCAGGGTGGTTGTTCCTGCCGATGAAGACCTGAACAACCGGATACTGCAGGTAAACCTGGCAGAGAGCCGTAAGGATTATGTAATAGGCCGGCTGGTGTGTTAAAATATTTTTCTAATGAAGGAATTAAGGAATGGTTGTTGAATAAACTAGTATAGTAAAAAGGTTGTACAAACAGGCAGAGGAGGTGATATGAAATGACAGACTGTATTTTTTGTAAGATAGTCAATGGTGAGATACCCGGGGACAGGGTTTATGAGGATGACAGGGTTATAGCAATAAATGACATAAACCCGCAGGCTCCTGTACATATACTGATCTTACCAAAGAGTCACATAAAATCGGTTATGGAGATAGATAGCGATAATGAAGATATCCTCTCCCATATTTTTAAAGTGGCTTGCCGGCTGGCTGCGGAAAAGGGCATTGACCGGAAAGGTTTCAGGATAGTCAACAACTGCGGTGAAGAAGGCGGCCAGACAGTGGACCATCTGCATTTTCATCTGCTGGGCGGCAGGTTTATGGAATGGCCTCCCGGTTGACAGGCAAAGATGTTGACTATTTTTTAAAGGGTAGTGTATAATGAAAGAGTTATATTCATAACTGGTCTCAATTGTTGGCAGCGGAGGGAGGGAAATTGGATGTCAGAAGTTAAAGTAAGAGACAACGAATCACTGGACAACGCTCTCAGACGGTTCAAGCGTCAGTGTGCCAAAGCGGGTGTGCTCAGGGAAGTAAGAAAAAGGGAGCACTATGAAAAGCCCAGTGTTAGGCGGAAGAAGAAATCTGAAGCTGCAAGAAGGAGAAAGAATAAAAGATATTAAGGGATTGGGGGTGGAACAATGTCCCTCAAAGACAGGCTTTTGGAAGATATGAGGTCTGCCATGAAAGCGCAGGATGCTTTCAGGAAAAACATACTGAGCATGGCCAGGGCAGCAGTGCTGCAAATAGAAAAAGACAAAAGGGAAGACCTGGATGACCAGGGAGTGATCCAGGTACTGGCAAAAGAGGTTAAGCTCAGGAGAGACGCCATTGAAGATTTCAGGAAGGGCGGTCGGCAGGACCTTATAGAAAAAAATGAGAAAGAGATTGAGATATTGGAAGAATACCTCCCTCAACAGCTTGACGAGAAAGAGATAGAAGAGATAGTCAGCCAGACCATAGATGAAGTCGGTGCTAACAGCATGAAAGACATGGGGAAGGTTATGGGGGCAGTTATGCCGAAGGTTAGAGGAATGGCCGACGGTACGGTTGTCAATAAGATAGTAAGAGAATATCTCAGCAGATGAGTAATAAGGCCCGGTTAAACAACCGGGCTTTTCTGATGAGAATTTTGTAGCATTTGATATTTTCTTTACAAATATATAGTTAAATTGTAATGAATTGTACCATAATAATTTACATGGGGGGATAGAAGAGATGGAAAGGAAAACAATGCTTTTAATTCTGGCTGCGGTTACTGCTATATCAGTTCTTACGGCGTGTTCGGTGTCGGGACCGGAAGACCAGGCCCAAAAATACGTAGATGAAGAGGGGTGGTCCTTCAGCTACCCAGGTAACTGGGATAAGGTGCAGGACGGCTTTGTGCAGGAAAGTACAACAGGGAAGACGGTTGTATTTAACTCACAGCCTGTGACCCAGGCGGAACTTGAGGCATGGATACAGTCGGAGATTGAGCGAAAGGTCAATGCCCGGGAAGCGGATAATGAACTGGAAGTGCCCCTGGAGGTATCCCGGGACGATAAACTGTCAGTTTATACATATACCATCAGGTCCAGAGGGGATGGTTCGGAAGCGCTGCTGAGAAATACAATCTTCTTTGACGGGAACAAAATGTATGAATTCAGGACTTCCATTCCTCCTGTAACCGAGGATGAATTCAATACGATTGTGAATTCTTTCAGAACGGAGTAGTATGACAGGTCATGCTGGTGAAATAAGAACCAGTGAATTTACATCGGTCTCATGTGCCCAATGATGAAAAGAGCAGTAACGCTGCTCTTTTTTGCTGCATGGGGTGACGCACGGCTGCCAGGATTATTTCTCCAGGTAAAAAAATATCATAAAATATGATATAATTATGTAAACCGGTATATCGTAAAGGGGGTGCGGGCATGCTAAGAGGTTTTGCAGGAATACTCACAGTTGTATTATTGTTTCTGATGGTCCTGATTATTCCCAGGGGTTATTCCCAGCTGAACGTGGATTTCAACTACCTGGTGGATAAACAGAACAACACCATTGAGATCAACCTTACTGCCCCCGTATATATAAATTCGATCCCCCTGGAAGTATACGATGGGGATGGCAGGCTGCTGATGAAGAAGACGGTGGACCGCTATCTGACCAAGAGAATGGACAGTACCAGATTCAACAGGTTTATACTGAATATAAGCCTGCCTCAGAAAATGCCTGCCAGGGTAATACTTTTTCCCGGGTCGACCCTGGAAACCACTTATACGCTTGTATCACCCCAGGTGCAGGTGAACCTGACCGGTAAACAGGTTAAAATATATCTCACCAGGGACAGCAAATACAGTCTTGTCGCAAAAGCCGGTTCTGAAAGCCGGGAATATAATATCATTGCAGATGAAGAAGGGTGGTATTCGGTAAGTATTGATGACCTTCCCCGGGAGTTCTTGTCACCCGGTGCGTCCTTTTATTCCACCATCCGGTTTCCGGGCGGGCTCAACACTACGGTTGCCAGGCACATACCTGTTATAAAGGTTGAGGCGGGAGACGATTATACAAGGATTAAGGGTTCGGGTATCAGCGGGGACATTCCCAGGATAACCGTACTTGACGACAGGGGAATATACAAAGGCTATATTAATGAAGTTGTTTCCTTTAAGGAAGGGGATTTTATCATACAGGACAGCGGGGAAGAAGACAGGATACAGGTCAGGGATGGTTATACCATAGCCTATAATGAAAAGGGGTACTATTTCAAGTTCAATATACCGTATTTCTTTGCAGTTTATCATCAGGATGACAATACTATTGAAGGAACGGTTTCCAGACAGGGAAAAGTGGTTTTCAGATATGGGAGGGACCTCCTTGAAGCAGTGCCTGATATGAACGGGAGGTTTAAAATTTACCTGGGTTCTGAAAGGGATGTTTCCCGGCTTATTAATATAAAAGGCGGCTATATATCCCCTGCAGGGAATGAATACTGGAAAAACTTCGACTGGGGTTATATTTTAAAGGCAACTCCCCTGATAAACACTGCAGAAATGGACCTGAGGGTCATGACATATAACATACACCACGGGATATCCGCCGCAGGTCATATGGACCTTGATGCCATAGCATCAGTTATTGAGGAGAGCGGTGCTCAGATAATCGGGTTGCAGGAAGTGGACAAACGCTTTATCAGGACCCTGTTCAGGGATCAAGTCAAGGAACTGGCGCAGAAGCTGAACATGTATTACTGCTTCGGGGAGACTTTCAATATACTGGGAGCCGAATACGGTAATGCCGTATTGAGCAAGTTTCCCATTACCAGTGTAAATAACCTGCAACTGGACAGTACAGGGGAACCGAGGGGTATAATTTCTGCAGCGGTGGATGTAAACGGGAAAGTGATAAATTTTCTTGTTACCCATCTCTCATTGAGTAAAAACCTGCGTAACGTGCAGATACAGCAGATAAAAAGATACCTGGACCTCCTGGAGGACGAAGTAATTCTGGTGGGAGATCTAAATGCCACTCCGGAACAGGGAGAAGTCATGTATATAGACAGGTATCTTAAGAATGCAGTCAGGGATACTGCCAGGGATAGAATAGGTACTTACGAAGATGCGGACGGCACACAGGTACAGATAGACTATATTTTTATTTCTCCTGAAATCAGGGTTAAGGACGTATTTGTTGTAAATTCCCCGGCATCTGACCATTTACCCCTGATTGCAGACATAGGTGTAAAAGATATGTAAATTTGTCAATTCAGCAGTCTGTTTTTTATTGTAAAAAAATCGCAAATACAATATAATGAAACTGCTGGGAAGGAGGGGATTTATGAAATCCAGAAAACTGTTTATGTTTTCGATTATCTTATTAGTTGCTGTATTTTCAACTACTTTTTACGCTCAGGATGCTTTCGGGAATAATACTGATTCCGTATTTTATATTCCTGTAGAGGGAGAAGTCGGCCCCCCCATGCTCGCCTTTGTTTCCAGGGAAATAGAGAATGCCCGTCAGCAGGGGGCTTCGGCAATAGTTCTGGAGATATCGACTTTTGGCGGGAGAGTGGATTCGGCCCTGGAAATAAGTGATGTCATTCTTGATGCAAAAGTGCCGACGGTGGCTTATGTTAAGAAAAGAGCCCTTTCCGCCGGGGTTATTATTACTATTTCCTGTGAGAAGGTGGTAATGGCCCCCGGTAGTACCATCGGTTCGGCGGAAACGATACCCTATACCGAAAAGAATATATCTGCATGGGCCGGAGAGCTAAGGGCGGTGGCTGAAAGGCGGGGCAGGGACGGCGAGATAATAGCGGCCATGGCTGACAGGGACATTGAAATCCCGGGAGTAATAGAGAAAGGAAAACTCCTGAATCTGACCGCATCCAGGGCAGTGGAACTGGGGGTAGCGGATAAAATTGTGAGTTCCAGGGACGAGCTGCAGCAGTGGCTGGGCCTCCCTGATGCCCGGGCGGTGGAGATAAGGGAAAGCTTCCAGATGAGCCTGGCCAAACTTGTTGCAAGCTCTACTGCCAGTGCCCTGCTCCTGACTGTGGGTTTTGTGGGCTTTGTGGCGGAATTATTAATACCTGGTTTTGGCGTAGCCGGAACCCTGGGTTTACTCTCATTCGCTTTGTTTTTTGCAGGGAACCTCCTGGCAGGTCATGCAGGATGGGCTGCCATAATACTGTTTATAGTGGGAATAATACTTTTACTGGTGGAAGTGTTTATTCCGGGATTTGGGATCCCCGGATTAGGAGGTATAACAGCCATTTTCACCAGTATAGTGATGGCGTCCCGGTCTATGGAGCAGGCCCTGGCTTCCCTGGCTATTTCCATGGTATTAAGCGTTGTGCTGATTTTTGTCCTGGTGAAATTTGCTCCCCGTAACAAGTATTTTGACAGGTTGATTCTCTCCACCCGTCAAAACAGGGAAGAGGGCTATATTAATATGGATGACGATATCACCCTTATAGGAAGAGAGGGGATTGCCGTTACGCCTCTCAGGCCTTCGGGTACTGCGAATATTGAAGGCAACAGGATGGATGTCATAACGCGGGGAGAGTATGTCAAGAAAGACGAAAGAATACGCATCATCAGGGTCGAAGGCAACAGGATAATTGTTGAAAAAATAGAATAAGTGAAGGAGGAAATCAAATGGGTACACTGATTAGTTTTATCATACTGGCGGGTTTGGTATTATTCGGGCTTGTCATTCTGCTTACCTTTATTCCTATCGGTTTGTGGATCTCAGCCATGGCGGCAGGGGTGAGGATAGGGATTTTCACTCTGATAGGAATGAGACTCAGGAGGGTAATCCCGTCCAGAATAGTAAATCCCATGATCAAAGCCACCAAAGCGGGGCTCGATGTGGGTGTGAACAAACTGGAAGCCCACTATCTGGCAGGAGGTAACGTTGACAGGGTTGTTAACGCCCTTATAGCTTCACAGAGAGCCAATATTCCCCTTGAATTTGAAAGGGCTGCGGCTATAGACCTGGCAGGCAGGGATGTTCTTCAGGCTGTTCAGATGAGCGTTAACCCGAGGGTTATCGAAACGCCAAAAGTAGCTGCTGTGGCCAAAGACGGTATAGAGGTCATGGTAAAGGCAAGGGTAACGGTGAGGGCCAACATAGACAGACTGGTCGGAGGAGCAGGCGAAGAAACGATAATTGCAAGGGTTGGAGAAGGAATTGTTACAACCGTTGGTTCAGCATCCACCCACAAGGCAGTCCTTGAAAATCCTGATTTAATATCAACAACCGTCCTTGGAAAAGGACTGGACGCAGGAACCGCTTTTGAGATACTTTCCATAGATATTGCCGATGTTGATGTGGGAAGAAATATAGGTGCGCAGCTCCAGACAGATCAGGCGGAAGCCGATAAGCGTATTGCCCAGGCTAAAGCGGAAGAACGCAGGGCCATGGCCGTTGCCAAGGAGCAGGAAATGATAGCAGCGGTCCAGGAAATGAAGGCAAAGGTTGTAGAGGCGGAGGCGGAAGTGCCCAGAGCCATGGCAGAAGCTTTCCGTTCAGGAAATCTCGGCGTTATGGATTATTACAACATGAAAAACATACTGGCAGATACCAGTATGAGGGAAGCTATTTCCAATATGGATAAGAAGGGGGAAGATAGGATAGAGGAAGATAAGAAGTAACTCCCGGAGGAGGGAATGAATATGGATTTTGGAGACATTATCAAGTTTCTGGTGTTTATATATATCTTTGGGATATTACCCGCCCGCAAGAGAAAAGCAGCGAAAGAGAAGAACGAAAAAAAAGCCGGACGGGATATGAGGCCCAGAAGCCGAAAAGGTCGATTGGACAGTACAATGAATATGCCTTCCGGTAGAACCAAGCCGGATTATACCCGGGGATTGGAAGCACGGGAACCGGAAAAGATTGAAGAACCTCCGGTGAATCAGCAGGTGGACTGGCAGAAGGTGTACTCCTCTACGCTGGAAGGCGATGACGATAAGCAGCAGGTGGACTGGCAGAAAGTATATTCTTCGACCCTGGAAGGTGACGACGGCAAACAGCAGGTAGACTGGCAGCAGGTTTATACCGGTGAGAGCCAGAGGTCAGCCGGGGCGGATAAAAGGCCGGCAGCCATGCAGGAAAGGGAAGAGGAGAAGGTACAGATAGTGGCGGTGGAAAGAGATATGCCTGCATATGACCTGCGGCTTGGTTTCACGGGCAGGGATGATGTATTAAGAGGTATTATCATGGCGGAAATCATACAGCCTCCTGTTTCCCGGAGGCCGAACAAAAGGCGGTTCCTATAGGAATCGCCTTTTTGACTCTATTTGTTCATTTTGAATATGAAATATCCCATAGCTCCTACGGCAAGGAGCTGGGCTGCAAAGTACATGAAAATCCTGGCGGCCATGGCACCGAAGAACTCTAGGGGGTACATGTTGATAAGGAGGTCGGTATCAGGGTCCAGGAGCCACATATCGTTTGTAAACAATACTTCATGAAAAATGGTGAAGTAATTGTAGAAATCGGTATTTATCAGTAATAAGAGGGGGATAAGAATCACCAGCATTGTAACCGAGCTGAAAAAAAAGGCTTTTCCGAGGTTTTTCTTCCGGCCTTTATCCGTAATTACCATAAAAACTGCCGAGACAACCAGAAGAAGGAAAGATAGGTTTCTTACCGTATAACCTGTCCTGAAAAGAGACCTCACGTCTTCCATATGGCGGAGCTCTTTTGTATTGAAAAGGACTTTTTCTCTTCCATCAGCTATCATTGAGTTATAAATGGTGTCTGTCCCGCCTTTCAGGTATTCCAGTAGGTTACGGCTTATCCTCAGGTATTCGGGCTTTGTCAGGCGGGTTGTACTTCCAAGATTGTAGCT
Source organism: Clostridium thermobutyricum (assembly GCA_016842005.1). Classification (GTDB taxonomy): domain Bacteria; phylum Bacillota; class Clostridia; order Ch29; family Ch29; genus JAENYD01. The sequence continues at coordinate 42,056 of JAENYD010000008.1, forward strand.
GTCAAAGGCTTTGCTGTAATTGTTTATATCAAAAGCAGCGAACTGTACTGCTGTCAGCAATAAGCTGCCAAGCAGACTGACGGAAATCAGGAATGCAAGAATCAACCATGACCTTTTATTCATAATGCAACCTCCCGAGCGTTATCATGCAATAGTATAGCATACTTAATTGTTATTAACCAGCAGGTTCCAGCATAGATTTAATACAAGGAGGGCGGCTTATGAAAAATCAGGTGGATTACGTCAAAAAAGGTATTTCGGATATTCTGGAACTTCCAGGGGACATAGTACTGGATCTGCCCAAGATTACGATGGTGGGCAATCTTCAGCTTTATATAGAAAATCACAAAGGTATTATTGAGTACTCGGCCGGCACTATTCGTGTAAATACCAGGGCGGGGCTGCTGGTTGTCAAGGGCGACAGGCTGGTAATAAAATCGATAGAAGTGGAGGAAGTACTGATTACAGGAGAAATAGAGAAAGTTGAGTTTGTGCAGTAGGAGGGGTAAGGGATGCTGGTTATAAGGACTTGGAATTTTTTGAGGGGTTACGTTATAATAGGAGTGGAAGGATTAAATCTGGAAAGATTTATCAACCTTTCGGTTGCGAAAGGTATTTACCTGTGGGATGTTAAAAAAGTAAGTTATTCGGTTATCCAGACGAAGGTTAGCATCAGAGGTTACAAACTGCTCCGGCAGGTAATGAAAAAAGTCAACTGCAAGGTTTACATTGTCGAGAAACGGGGTTTCCCCTTCCTGCTGCACAGGATTATGAGAAGGAAATCACTGGTGGCGGGGGGTATCGCTGCATTACTGGCAATGTACATTCTTACTTCTTTTATATGGGTTGTTGAAGTGAAAGGGAACCAGGAGATATCGCAGGATAGAATCATCGAGGAGTTAGAGAACCTCGGACTTGAGCCGGGGGTTTTTAAATATTCCCTTGATACCGATGATATTGAGACAAAACTCATTATAAAGATGGACCGTATTGCATGGGTGGGAATAAATATAGTCGGCACAAAAGCTGTAGTGGATGTAGTTGAAAGGGTGGAACCACCTTCCCTCCTTTCCAAGGAAACCCCGTGCAACGTTGTGGCATCAAGGGATGGAATAATAACTAACATATTCGTCTTTGAGGGGGAGCCTGCCGTTAAGGAAGGAGATACGGTCAAAGCAGGACAGGTCCTTATAACGGGTATAGTGGAGAAACCGGGCATGCCTGTACGTTTTGTGCATGCAATGGGAAAGGTCCAGGCAAGGACCTGGTACCAGGCTTATGAAGTGCAGCCCCTGAAAATTGAAAAAAGGGAGAGAACCGGGGCGGTACAGGAAAAGGTAAGACTGCAGCTGGGGAAATACTCTGTGTACATTACTCCCGGTAAGGTAAGTTTTGAGGAGTATGACATAATTACCCGGAGTAAAAATTCTGCCCGATGGAGGAATATTATCATACCCGTAGAATTAGTTATAGAAAAATACTATGAGGTGAAAGTAAAGGAAGAAAGGCTTTCGGAATTTGAAGCCCGCCAGCTGGCCGTAAGGAAGATAGAGCAGAAACTGGAGGAGATGATACCTGAAGATGCTGAGCGGGTGGATAAAAGTGTTAAATATTACGAAGAAGATAGTGAAAGAATAAGGGTGGAAGTGATACTGGAAACTCTAGAAGATATTGGGATAGAAGAACGGATTAATGTAACTAACAGGGAGGATTAAATTTTGAACAATCGGATGGGAGAAATCAGTATCGGAATAAACGATTTTCGGCATATGGCAGAACTTTTTGGCAATTTTGATGAAAACATAAAGATAATAGAAGACAGCTTTAACGTAAAGATCATTGCAAGGAACAACGAATTAAAGATACAGGGCAGGGAGGAAGATATCCGGAGAACAGAAAAGCTTGTAAAAAATCTGCTGGAGATGGTTGCAAGGGGTGAGAAACTGAACCCCCAGAGTATAAGTTATTCAATAGGTCTTGTTATGGCTGGGAAGGAGCAGAAAATCAAGGATCTGGTAAATGATATCCTCTGCATAACCCACAAGGGAAAACAGATTAAGAGCAAGACCCTGGGACAGAAAAAATATGTGGAAGCTATGAAGAGAAACGATATTGTATTTTCCATAGGTCCCGCCGGTACAGGGAAGACCTATCTGGCTATTGCAATGGCAGTCAGGGCGATGAAAAACAGGGAAATCAGCCGGATAATACTGACACGGCCGGCGGTGGAGGCAGGAGAAAAACTGGGATTTTTGCCCGGTGACCTGCAGGATAAGGTGGACCCTTACCTGAGACCTCTGTATGATGCCCTTTATGATATCCTGGGAGGAGAAACATATATCAAATATAAAGAGAGAGGGGTCATTGAAGTTGCACCCCTTGCTTATATGAGGGGACGCACCCTGGATGATTCCTATATTATACTGGACGAAGCACAGAACACAACCCCTGAGCAGATGAAAATGTTTCTGACCCGGATGGGTTTCGGATCCAAGATAGTGGTCACCGGTGATATAACGCAGATAGACCTTCCCACGGGGAAACATTCCGGATTGATAGAAGTTACAAGGATTTTGAAAGACATACGGGGACTGGAGTTTGTTTACCTTACCGATGAGGATGTTGTAAGGCATAATATTGTTCAGAAGATAATACTGGCCTATGAGAAGTACTCCAGGGAAAACGGCGGTGACAAACGCAGGGATTAGGGGGAAACTTAATGAATGGGTTGAAACGTCTGGCAAGATGGATAAAGGGTTTGCGGGTTTTTGATTTTCTGCGAAGAGATAAAGTAAAGAGGGCTATTATTGCAACAGTTATCTATTTAGCGGCACTGATACTGGTGCTGATGGGGGTTATGCCCCAGAGATACAACCTTAAGGCTGGGGATGTAGCGCCGGTTAATATTATTGCTCCCAAAGATATTGTAGACAGGGTGGAAACTGAAAAACTTATAGAGCGGGCAAGGGAATCGGTCAAGGTGATATATACCAGAGACCATACCATACCCATTAAAGTGAAGAGCAGTATAGAAGAATTTTTTCATCTGGTTGCCGAAGTCAGAAGTCAGCCGGATATATCCGTCCAGGAGAAGATAAACAGATTAAGGCAGAATTCTGCCATACAGCTGGAAGACAAGGATTATGAAACATGTCTGCAGGCTTCGGAAGATGAACTGAGCAGTCTGAAACAGAATATTCTTGATGTTACCAATCAGATAATGAGCGTAGGTGTTACCCCGGACGCTCTTGACCGTTCCCGCAGGGAAGCAGGGGATTTCTTCAGCAAGCAGGCCATAAGACAGGGCCTGAAGGACCTGGGATACAACCTGTCTTCGAAGGTGATAAGACCCAATATGCTGCCGGATACCGAGGGGACCCAGAAGGATATTGACATTGCTGTCAGTCAGGTTGAACCTGTCGTGATACACAAAGGCCAGAACATAGTCTCCAGGGGGGAAGGGATAACCGAGGCCCATATAGAACTGTTGAAAGCCTCAGGCCTGCTGAAAGAAGGACTGATAGATATCAGACTTGCAGGGGGCTATGCGCTGCTGGTTTTCGTGCTGCAATTGCTCACGGTTCTCTATATAAGGCATTTTCATAACAGGATATATGAAAATACCGGCAATCTGCTGCTGATTGGTCTGATAACGGTAATGGTGCTATTTATCAGCCTGGGGATAAATGTGATTTCCAGCTATCTGATACCCACTGCTGCCATACCGATGCTGATAGCCGTGCTGCTGGACCCGAGGGTGGCAGTTATGGTCAATTTTGCAATGGCGGTACTGGTGGGCCTGATGGCGGGAAGCAATGACATATCCGTCATGATTGTCGCCATGACTGGAGGACTGGTAGGTGCACTGAAGATGATGGGGTCAAACCAGAGGAGGGACCTGTTCATTTCAGGTATACTGGTCGGTGTGAGCAATGCCATTGTAATTCTGAGCACAGGGTTGCTTATGGGCAGGGGCCTGCTTGACATAACTGTGCAGAGCTCCTGGGGGCTGCTGAACGGGGGTTTTGCCGCAGTACTCACCATTGGAACCCTTCCCATATGGGAGAACCTGTTTGATATAATAACCCCTTTGAAGCTTATGGAACTGGCAAATCCCAATCAACCCCTTTTGAAGGAACTCCTGCTCAAGGCCCCGGGAACGTATCATCACAGCATAATTGTAGGTAACCTTGCAGAATATGCTGCCCAGGAAATCGGGGCAAATGCCCTTCTGGCAAGGGTAGGCGCTTATTACCACGATATAGGGAAGATAAGAAGACCCTATTTCTTTAATGAAAACCAGATGATTTCGGACAACCCCCATGATAAAATAACCCCCAGCTTGAGTACCCTTATCATAACCTCCCATGTTAAAGACGGGGTGGAAATGGCGGAAAAGCACAGAATACCTGTTGCGGTAAGGGACATTATCAGGCAGCACCATGGAGACTCACTGCTTGTTTACTTTTACCATAAGGCCAGGCAGGGGGAAAATTCCCATAAGGTAACCGAGGACAGTTTCAGATATGAAGGGCCCAGGCCCCAGACAAGGGAAGCAGCCATAGTAATGCTTGCAGACTGTGTCGAGGCTGCGGTCAGGGCTATGACGGACCACAGTGCGGGAAAGATGGAAGGGCATATAAGGAAGATTATTAAAGAGCGGCTGGATAACGGACAACTGGATGAATGTGACCTGACCCTGAAAGATCTGGATATCATCGCCAATGCCTTTTCCAGTATTCTGGGCGGTATTTTTCACCAGAGAATTGAGTACCCGGAGATAAACGGACAATCGGAGGGCTTGAAAAAAGATGACGGTACTGATAGAAAACAGACAAAAATCCATAGTGATTAAGGATGACATTTTAAGCTTGATAAGGAAGGTTGCCGGTACCAGTGTGGAACTGGAGCAACTGCCCTATGACTGCGAGGTAAGCGTAATACTGGCGGATGATGAGGGCATCAGGGAGCTTAACAGGGAATACAGAGGAAGGGATGTTCCTACCGATGTACTGTCCTTTTCAATGGTTGAAGGGGAAGAAGTGGTTGATGTTAATGAAGATGGGGAAGCTATTATCGGGGATATAATCATATCAATGGAAAGGGCACGGGAGCAGGCGGAGGAGTATGGGCATTCCATGGAAAGGGAAGTGGCCTACCTCACTGTTCACGGAGTACTTCACCTTCTCGGATATGACCACATGGAAGAAAATGACAAGGAAATAATGAGAAAACGGGAGGAGGAAATCCTTGAGCTGCTGGGACTAAAGCGCCGTTCAGCTGAAGGTATCTGATTTGAAAGGACGCAGGGTAATAGAGAGCTTCAATAACGCCATATCCGGTGTGATATATTCCCTGAAAACCCAGAGAAATATGAGAATTCACTTTGCAGTGGCCATAGCCGTACTGCTGGTAAGCCTTTTTATGGATTTCAGCAGGCTGGAGCTGCTCCTGCTGTTCTTCACCATTTCTCTCATCCTTGTTACAGAGATGATAAATACTTCCATAGAAACAACCATAGACCTTATAACCGACAGATATCATCCCCTGGCCAGGATCGCAAAGAATGTGGCGGCCGGGGCTGTGCTCATATCTGCATTGAATGCCATAGTGGTGGCATATCTGTTGTTTTTCGACAGATTAAATCCCCTGACCCTGTCAGTACTGGTGAGGGTAAGACAGAGTCCCGCCCACGTCACGTTTATCAGCCTTATACTGGTGATCCTGACAGTGGTGGTGATTAAAGCCTTCACCGGCGATGGTACCCCTTTGAAGGGGGGCATGCCGAGCGGGCACAGTGCTGTGGCTTTCAGCATAGTCACCGCCGTAGCTTTTATTTCTCATGATATCTTTGCCTTAACCCTCACATTCCTCCTGGCCCTTCTGGTCATGCAGAGCAGAATAGAATCAAAAATTCATACCACCTTTGAAACAATTATTGGGGCGGTTCTGGGTATAATTATTACTGTACTGATATTTCAACTGATGTAGAAAACAGGAGGAGAATAGTTTGACGGTTTATGCGGTAGTGTTAAGGATAGCTCTGCTGGCCTTTCTTCTGTTCATGTCGGGATTTTTTTCCGCCTCCGAAACGGCCCTGACATCCTTAAATCATATAAAAGTAAAGCAGATGCAGCAGAAAAAGGTCAGGGGAGCGGATGTCATTGCACGGCTGGCGGACAGGTCCAGCAGGATTCTTTCCGTCACACTGCTGGGAAATAATCTTGCCAATACTGCTGCAACAGCCATTGCGGCCGAATTCATAGTACGTCTTATGGGAGGCGCAGGGGGTACCGTACTGGTAACATTTATAATGACTGCCATGATACTCATATTCGGTGAAATAACCCCTAAAACCTATGCCAGTCATAATGGGGAAAAGGTGGCTTTGAAGGTGGGACGGAGTCTTCTTGTTATCAGTACAGTACTGTATCCCTTTCTGAAGGCTTTAAACTATATAACAACGGGAGTTATCCGGGTGTTCGGAGGCGAGGTGAAATCAGGGTTGCCCTTTGTGACCGAAGAGGAGATAAGGACTCTGGTAAAAGTGGGGCATGAGGAAGGCATAATCCACCAGCAGGAAAGCAGGATGATAGATAATATCTTTGAGTTTGATGATACCTGCGTCATAGAGGTAATGGTGCCCAGGATAGATATTGTAGCCGTACATATCTCCTGTCCTCTCAGGGATGTGATAAAGAAAGCCAAAGATACTGGATTTTCCCGGTTGCCGGTTTACGAAGACAGTATTGACAATATAGTAGGCGTGCTTTATTCAAAGGACCTGCTTGATTATGCATGTTCGGGTAAAGAGGACTTTGATGCAGGAAAGTTGATGAGAGAAGCCTATTATGTGCCTGAGAGCAAAAAACTCAACCAGCTGCTTATGGAAATGAAAATAGGGAAATTTCATATGGCTGTTGTCCTGGATGAATATGGCGGTACTGCGGGACTGGTGACTATTGAAGACATAGTGGAAGAAATTGTGGGAGAGATAAGGGATGAATATGATGCAGAGGAATCCTATATAATAGACAATAGTGACGAGACCTTGACGGTTTACGGTATGGCAGCCGTGGATGAACTTAAAGAGGATTTCGGGCTGGAACTTCCCGATGAGGGGTTTGAGACCCTTGGAGGGCTGGTGTTCAATAAACTGGGGAGATTGCCCAGGGTGGGGGACCGGATAAGGTTCGGGAAAGTCATAATAGAGGTGACGGGGATAGATGGACGAAGAATTGTAAAAATGAAGATATTCAAGCATAATAAAGGAGAGAACTAGGATATGATAACCAGGAGAAATATTTGTTTGTTTATGGTATTTATAGTAGTATTTATAGAGGCATTAGCACTGACAGCCTGTAGCAAACCGGTCGATGTACCCCCTGCGGTGGAGGAGGAAAAGGCGGCGGATGAAGGGGAAGCAGTAGTATCTGAGGAAGAAACAACTGAAGGAAAGGATATGGTGGATGGTCTTGTCTGTCCCCTGTGTGGAGAGGAAGTTCAAGAAGAAAGCCTGTATGAAAGACCGGTGGCCGTAATGCTTGACAATCACAGTGCGGCAAGGCCCCAGGCGGGACTGGATCAGGCAGATGTTGTATATGAGATTCTGGCTGAAGGCAATATAACCAGGTATATGGCCGTGTACATGCATGATAACGGGGAAATCGTCGGACCTGTCAGAAGTGCGAGGAGATATTTTATCGACAAAGCCATGGAACATGATGCCATCTACCTGCACGCCGGAGGAAGTCCGGAGGCATGGGAGGATATAGCAAGCCTGAAGATACCGTCCCTGGATGCAATGTCACTGGGGCACCCTGTATACTGGAGAGAAAACCACAGAAAAATGCCCCATAATATTTACGGTAACCTCAGTGAAGCACGGAAGATGGCCTCCAATAAAGGTTACAGGGAAAGCACCCAGGCAAAGGTATTCTCATTCAACCACGAAGATATGCCGCCGGAAGGCCAGCAGGCAGCGGCTGTCAGAATACTGTACCCCCCGGACTACAGGGTATCCTACCGCTATTCTCCGGAGGAGGGGGTTTATTTCAGGTATGTAATGGATAAGCCCCATACGGATGAGAACAATAAAGACCTCCACCTGACAGCAAAGAACATTATAATCCAGAAAGCCGTCCACAAGGTGCTTGACAGCGAGGGACGGAGGAGAATTGATCTGGTGGGCAAAGGAGAGGGTATGTACATAAGTGACGGGCAATATGTGCCCTTGACCTGGAAAAAGGACGGCAGAAAAGATGCAACAGAGTTTTATCTTGAAAACGGCGAGCAACTGAAACTGAATCCCGGCAAGACATGGGTTCAGGTTATTCCCATGAATGCTTCGGTTTCTTTTGAGTAGGGGGTGAGTTTGTGGATTACCGGGAACTGTTGAAAAAGGCAAAGGATGCGAAGGAAAACGCATATGCGCCTTACTCCGGCTTCAGGGTGGGGGCAGCCTTGCTGACTGCGGAAGGCAGGATTTATACCGGGTGCAATGTGGAGAACGCCTCATACGGCGCTGCAATTTGTGCGGAAAGGGCGGCCATTTCCTGTGCTGTTTCCAGGGGGGAGAGGCGCTTTGAAGCCATTGCAATAGAAAGTAACGGGGAAGGCGGGACTTTTCCCTGCGGTATCTGCAGACAGGTGATTGCTGAATTCGGACCGGATATAAAGGTTATAGTGGGAAAGGCTGACGGTGACTTCAGGATATACGAAATAAGGGACCTGATACCCCATGCCTTTACTGCTGCGGACATAATAAAATAAATATTGGGAGGATGTTTGTTAATAATATGGACGATTTGGAAGTAAACCTTATTACCAAAGTGGACCTTGACCTGATAGATGAGATGACCACGCTGGAAGAAGAGGCCTTCGGCAAGGGAGGAATTCATAACGAATGGCTGATGACCCCCCTTATTCGCCATGGAAGGGTTTTTACACTGTCGGTGAATAAGCAACTGGCAGGGGTGGCAGAGTTCATCAGAGACTGGGAAGATCCGGAAACGGTTTATCTTATCGGGGTTAATATAAGGAAGGACCTCAGGGGTAATGGCTACGGAACAAAGTTTTTGAGGAAAATACTCAATCGATTCTACAGGAAGGACGATATAGTCAAAGTTGAATTAACCGTAGACCCATCAAACAAGGCGGCCATTAGGGTATATTTCGACCATTTCGGGTTTGAAAAGGTTGACATGCGGAAGCATGAATATGGAGAAGGGGAGCACAGACTGGTAATGGAGCTGGATTTACAGGATATGCTGGAGGAAGAAAGCGCATGAGAGATGATTTCAGGTCGGGTTTTGTCACGGTTATCGGCAGGCCCAATGTGGGAAAATCAACCTTGATCAATGCCATGGTTGGGCAAAAGGTTCTGATAATATCGGATAAGCCCCAGACTACCAGAAACCGCATACAGGCGGTATATACAACAGAGGAATACCAGATTGTCTTTCTGGATACCCCGGGTATACACAAGCCGAGGAATAAGCTGGGAGAGTACATGGTCAGGACCGCCCGGACCACTCTGAACGAGGTGGATGCGGTGGTTTATGTTGTAGAAGCGGATGGAGGTATGGGCAGAGGGGATTTATTCATACTGGATATGCTTCAAAAGGTAAAAACCCCTGTCATTCTGGCGGTGAACAAGATAGACAGGGTGAACAGCCAGCAGGTGGAGGAAGTAATGAACCTGTTCAGGAAGCAGATTGATTTTGCCGATATGATTCCTGTTTCCGCAGTAAGGGGAGATAATCTCAATATCATAAGAGGGGCTATTGTTGACAAGTTGGAAAAGGGTCCCCGATATTTCCCCGACGATATGATAACCGACCAGCCCGAAAGGTTTATTGTGTCAGAGATAATCAGGGAAAAGGCCCTGGAGCTTCTGGAACAGGAGGTTCCCCACGGTATTGCGGTGGATATAGAGGAAATGGAAAAGGGAAACGGACATATAGTACGCATTTACGCCAATATTTACTGTGAGAAGGCATCTCATAAAGGCATAATAATAGGCAAAAATGGCGCAATGCTTAAAGAGATAGGAAAGAGGGCAAGGCAGGACATGGAAAGACTTTTGGGATCAGGCGTGTATCTGGAATTATGGGTTAAAGTCAAAAAAGACTGGAGAAATGTTGAAGGCTCGATAAGAAATTTCGGTTTTCACTGAAATCCATCCTTCCATTTATGGCATTTAATTACCCGTATACGGATTTTTCGTGCAGGAAAAAATATTATCAATGACAAAAATGGAGGGACGCAATGGTGCTTATGGATTTAATCTGGGGGGCTTTTGAAAAAACCGGTGACGTGAGATATTATCTTGAGTATAAAGATTATGAAGCAGTTGCTGGAGAGGTAAGGGAAGATGAAGCCGGGGGGAAAATGGATCGGACAGGATAAGATAAGAGGGAAGGAAATCATATGTTATTGAAAACCCGGGGAGTGGTAGTGAAAACGATAAACCTGGGAGAGGCCGACAAAATCATAACTCTCCTTTCGGAGAAATTCGGAAAAATTCAGGCTGTAGCAAAAGGGGCCCGCAGGACTCGCAGCAGGTTTATAGCGGGTACCCAGCTTTTTTGCTATGGTGATTTTTTGCTTTATAAAGGAAAAACCTGGCATTATGTCAACCAGGCGGATATTATAAACAGCTTTTATAAAATCCGGAATGACCTGGAAGTCCTGTCCGGCAGTACGTATATTGTACAGCTTATAGCCGAAGTGGCCCAGCCTGAGCAACCTTCGGAAGCCCTGTTCGACCTGGCGGTGGAGGCGCTGAGGACAATGTCTGAGGGAGAAGGCGATACCCAGCTGGTTATACGGGCAGTAGAGCTTAAAATCATGGATATAGCGGGATTCAGACCGGTGCTGAGCAGGTGCGTTAATTGCGGGAAGGCTCAGAGGCTCCACTGGTTCAGTCCATCTTCAGGGGGAGTTCTATGTAATGACTGCAGGAAAACAGATGTATGCTGCTATAATATTTCCCCTGCCACCCTGGAATTCATGAAAACTTTGATTAACTGGAACTTAACCCGGGTCAGGTGCATAAAAATAAATAATAAGATATTAAAGGAACTGGAGAGTATAATGAGGGCCTTTATTGGGATACATATAGATAAATCTTTTTCTACAGTCAGGTTTATGGACAATATAAGAAAGCTGGAATGAGGGAGGAATGTTGTTATGACAATCACCATTGAAAAGATTGATGCCATCAGGGAACGGACAGGAGTATCATACAAGGAAGCCAAGGAAGCCCTTGAAGCATGCAACGGAGAAGTGGTAGATGCCCTTATCTATCTGGAGGAAGGGCAAAAACAGGGGAAATGGACCGAGACAATCTCGGTGGCGGGCAGTGAAGCAGTGGATAAAGTAAAGGAATTGATAAAACAGGGGAATGTGACCAAGATAAGGGTAAAGAAGGACGAAAAGGTGATCCTTGATATCCCGGTAACTGCCGGAGCCATCGGTACCCTGATTGCTCCCCAGCTTGCCGCCATTGGTACTGTTGTGGCGCTTATTTCAAAATGTACACTGGAGATAGAGAGACCGAACAAGGGTACTGTCAATCTGAACAGGATTATGGGGGAACAGGCGGAAAAGGCCAGGGGATTAGTCGAGGAACTGGCCGAAGATGCCAAAGGATTTGTGGAGGACCTGTCAAAGAGAGGTAAAAAGGATGGCAGCAGTGTTGACAAAGATGAGGAAATCTGATATTTTATAAAAATAATCTTACATATACGCTGCGGAGAAGCAGAGGAGTAGCCGGTTGATTTGGCACAGTGAGACGGGGACGGTGGAAACCCGTTGCAAAGGGGCCGGTGAAGGGCGCTGCTGAGCGGCCTGGAATGAGGAGGGCGTCTAGAGACGTCAATTAGGGTGGAACCGCGAAAGAGAGCTCCTTTCGTCCCTATGTTACGGGATGAAAAGGAGCCTTTTTATTTTACAAAATATTTATCCTTGTAAGGAGGAAGAGACATGGCAAAAGATAAAAGGGAAAATGTTATGGAGAAAATAGTATCCCTCAGCAAAAACAGGGGTATAATTTTCCCCGGATCCGAAATTTATGGAGGTCTTGCAAACACATGGGATTATGGCCCTGTAGGGGTAGAACTCAAAAACAATGTCAAGAAGGCCTGGTGGAAAAAATTCATACAGGAAAATCCATATAATGTAGGCCTGGATGCCGCCATTCTGATGAATCCCCAGACCTGGGTAGCCTCAGGTCATGTGGGCAGCTTCAATGACCCGCTGATGGACTGCAGGGAATGCAAATCCAGGTTCAGGGCCGACAAACTTATAGAAGACTACCTCCTGGAAAAGGGCGAAGAGGCTGTTGTTGACGGCTGGGAAAATCAACGGATGGAAGAGTTCATTGAAGAGAAAGGGATTGAATGTCCGGAGTGCGGTGCCCATAATTTTACCGGCATAAGGCAGTTTAACCTCATGTTCAGGACTTATCAGGGTGTAACCGAGGATTCCAGATCTGAGATTTACCTGAGACCGGAAACAGCCCAGGGCATATTTGTGAACTTCAGAAATGTAATGAGAAGTTCCAGAAAGAAAATACCCTTTGGCATAGGCCAGATCGGAAAATCCTTCAGGAATGAGATAACCCCAGGCAATTTTACATTCAGGACCAGAGAATTCGAACAGATGGAACTGGAGTTTTTCTGTGCCCCGGGGGATGACCTGAAGTGGTTCAGGTACTGGAAGGAATTCTGCCACAAATGGCTGCTGGACCTGAACATGAAAGAAGAGAATATCCGGTTAAGGGACCATAGTCCCGAAGAGCTGTCCCATTACAGCAATGCCACCACTGATATCGAATACAGATTTCCCTTCGGATGGGGGGAACTGTGGGGTATAGCCGACAGGACCGACTACGACCTGCGACAGCATATGGAGCATTCAGGGACCGATTTCACATATATGGACCCCTTTACCAATGAAAAGTATATACCATACTGCATAGAGCCGTCCCTGGGAGTTGACAGGGTAGCCCTGGCCTTCCTGGTGGATGCTTACGGGGAGGAAGAGCTTGAAGGGGGGGACAGCAGGACTGTGTTGAAATTTCACCCTGCCCTGGCGCCGTATAAGGCTGCCGTTTTCCCGCTTTCCAAGAAGCTGGGGGAAGAAGCCTTTGCCCTCTATACCAGGCTGCAGAAAAAATACTTCGTTGATTATGACGAGACTGGCAGTATAGGAAAGAGGTACAGGAGACATGACGAAATAGGCACTCCCTTCTGCATAACCTACGACTTTGATTCCCGGGAAGACAGCTCGGTAACCGTAAGGGACAGAGATACCATGGAACAGGTAAGGATCAGCATTGACAAGCTGGAAGAATACCTGGACGAGAGACTGGAGTACTAAACTGATTGTAGCCGTAAGGGATTAAAAGCAAACAGAAGGGACCTTCCAGGGGGCATTCCTGTCCTCTGAGAAGTGGGAAGGGGGGTTGGATGCTGGAGCAATACTTAAATCCAACCCCTCACCGCCGGCTTTCCACTTCTCATATGGTGTGCCCCCGTATGTCATGGCCTGCCCTCGTCCCGTTCATATCAATTCATGAAACAAACTCTCAACATCTGCCGACAAGCCGTTGAATACAAGGGATTTGGCAATATCTCCTTTTTCAAAAGTCTTGTACTTATCAATTTCATAATCATCAAAACCATACACCATAATATTCTCCTGTCTCTGGTCAACAATCCAGTATTCCTTCACTCCCGACAGTCTGTAGGTATTTAATTTGTCAATCATATCCTTGCTTCGTGTGCTGTCCGACAGTATTTCAATAACCAGAGTGGGGGTGCCCATATACTTGCCTTTTTCGTTAACATTATTGTCCAGATCACATGCTACCAACACATCCGGCTGCATAACATCCGGTTCTTTTATATCCTTCTTTTTAAAATGCACATCAAAGGGTGCCAGAAACACCCTGCATTTTTTATCTTTGAAATATTCGTTGAATATCAGATACAGTCTTCCAAGTATTTCCTGGTGCTCAATGGTCGGGGAAGACAACAGGTATATTTCTCCATTAATCAGTTCCATCCTCAGGGTACTTTTCTCGTAAATCTCCATAAACTCCTCATAGGAAACCTTTTTTCCGCCGTATTGATAGTCCAGGGCATTTTCTCTCACTGTAAAATACTGTTCGATATCTGTTACATAGGGAGTCAACCTGGCAATTTTGTTTCCGTTCTTTGTTATGACCACGTCATTTTGCTGCTCTACGTAATCCAGATATTTTCCTAAATTTTGTTTAAGTTCGGTTGCGGTTATTACAACCCCTTCCCTGTAATTAATCGGTTTCATACAATCACCTCCAGTGAGATTATACCACTGCAGACCATTTAATACAATAATTTTGTGCGAATTATGCGGCTGTATCGCACAAAATTATATGGAATTCCGCACAGAACATCTGTTGTTTTATACTAATATCTTATCCCCTGCCCGTTCTTATCATTTCTGCAAACTCGACGGGCAAACCGCTGTCTATTATTGCTCTGGCCGTTCTTTCATGGTCATAGGGTATTTCCACAATCTCTACTTTTATGCTGTCGGCATGGATATCCGCAGCAACATAGGTGGCTTTGGGATTTAGATGTTTTGGTTTGCCTGCACTGCCGGCATTGATTATGTGTATGCCGTTAACCACTTTGTAGTAGGGGATAATAGAAAAGCTTAAAGGCTTCCGCATAAGCGGAAGCCTTTAAGCTAATACCCGAAGAAGAATCTCCTGCGGCGTCTGCGTCTTCTGCGAAGGAGTGTACTGATAAGCAGTATCCCTATCAGGTCTCTGAAAAACCTTCCGTCATACTGGCGGGATTTTTGCCCGGGGTCTCCATCGAAGTAATCTTTACACTGTTCATACACTTCCTCAACCATTTCATCGTAAACGTGCTGCGACGGGTAGGCATTGTCGGGCAGCTGCCCCATTCTCTCCCTTCGTGCAATTGCTTCTTCGGCATAGGGCATTATAACACGGCAGCTTTCCGGGTACATCCTGTACATATGCTCTTCGTCCCTATCATTTTGCATGGCATACATATACATAGGGTTGCTTCCATAATTGCAGCCGGGCATCTGATACAAGGTTTCACCCCCTTTATGCTTTTTCACTTCATTGTATTCTCCGGCAATAATAAAGTTAACGATGGTGTGTATTCAGTTCATTTATTCTGTTATAATCAAAAAAACGACAGATGCAAGGGAAGAGGTGTATATCAATGAAGAGAGAAACTGTTCTTGACTGCAGGGGCAGGAAGATAAAAGTGGGAGAAAGAACTTTTGTTATGGGTATACTCAATATTACTCCCGATTCTTTTTCGGACGGGGGCGAATATTTCAGTCCCGAGAAGGCCCTGGAAAGGGCCTTGAAGATGGTGGAGGAAGGGGCTGACATAATCGATGTGGGAGGAGAATCCACCCGCCCCGGTCACGTACCTGTAGATGCTGAAGAGGAGATTGGAAGGGTACTGCCGGTCATTGAACTCCTGTCCGGAAAAATAGAGGTGCCCATATCAATAGACACCTATAAGGCGGAAGTCGCCCGCAGGGCGGTGGAGGCAGGGGCTTCCATGATCAATGATATATGGGGTCTGCGGGGGGACCCGGAGATGGCTGCCACTGTGAGCGAACTGGGAGTTCCCTATATAATGATGCACAACCAGCATGGGACCGGATACTCGGACATAATGGGGGATATGATTGATTTCTTCAGGGACGGTGTGGAGATTGCCTCTAATGCAGGCGTCAGGACAGAAAATATAATAATTGACCCGGGGATAGGTTTTGGCAAGACCTGGGAGCACAACCTGGAAGTAATAAGAAGGATGAAGGAGCTGGAAGTGCTGGGGTATCCCGTACTGCTGGGGCCTTCCAGAAAATCCTTTATAGGCAGGGTTCTGGACCTGCCTGTGGAGGAAAGGCTGGAAGGGACGCTGGCAGCTGCAGTCATAGGGATTTTTAACGGCGCGGATATAATAAGGGTTCACGACGTAAAAGAAATGGTCAGGGCGGCAAGGATGGCTGACGCCATAAAGGATTCCGGAGCAAGGAGGAATAATTGATGGCAGACAGCATATCAATTGTAGGAATGGAGTTTTACGGTTATCACGGGGTATTCCCTGAAGAGAAAAGACTGGGGCAGAAGTTTATTGTAGACCTGGATATGGAACTGGACCTTAAGAAAGCCGGTGAAACTGACAGGCTGGAGAATTCCATAAACTATCCTGCGGTTATCGGCCTGGTGGAAGAGATTGTCTGCAGCAGGAAATACAATCTGCTGGAAGCGCTGGCGGAAAACATTGCCGGGGAAATACTCAGGGGGTTTGATATGGTGCGGAAGGTAAAGGTCAGGGTAAAGAAACCCCATGCTCCCATACCTGTGAAGTTCTCCTGGGTGGCTATGGAGGTAGAGAGGGAGAGAGATGGAGTATAGCTATATAGGCATAGGGTCCAACAAGGGAGACAGTATTAGACTGATAAGGAAGGCCCTTGATATGATGGACAACGGGCCGGGGGTAAAAGTGACCAGGGTTGCTCCCCTCTACAGAACCCAGCCTGTTGGTTATGTGGACCAACCCTGGTTTTATAATACTGTGGCGGAGATGGAAGTGGAAATTACTCCTTTCCAGTTGCTGGACCTCCTGCAGAAAGTGGAGAAAAAGCTGGGCAGAGTGAGGAAGATACGATGGGGCCCCAGGACCATTGACCTGGATATCCTATTGTTCGGGGACAGGATTATAAGGCACCCGAAACTCACAGTACCTCATCCCCGTATGGGGGAAAGGGCTTTTGTGATGGTGCCTCTGTCCTATCTCATACCTGACAGGGATTTCGGCGGCCGGAGCGTCAGGGAAGCAGCCAGAGCCCTTATGGATGATCAGCAGGTGCAAATATGCAAACATGATATTTAGGGTAGCACATTTGACCGAAAAAAGATATACTATATAGGGGAGTTTTGGTTAAAGGGGTGATGAGTATAAAACTGTCTGACAGGCAGCATGAGATAATTGAAATTGTGAAGAAGGAACAGCCCATAACCAGTGAACAGATTGCAGACCGGTTAAATCTGACCCGAGCTGCCCTCAGATCGGATTTATCGATACTTACAATGACCGGCATACTGGAAGCGAGGCCTAAGGTAGGTTATTTTCATACGGGCAGGGTGCCTTTCAATATGCTTGTGCAGTATGTTGACAATATAAAAGTAAAGGATATAAAAACGCGGCCCATGGTGGTGGACGGAGATACAAGCGTTTACGACAGCATCGTAACAATATTCATTGAGGATATCGGAACCCTTTTTATACAATCGGAAGGATACCTGGCCGGGGTGGTTTCCAGAAAGGATTTTGTCAAACACGCCATAGGCACAAACGACCTGACCAGACTGCCTGTGAACATGATAATGACCAGAATGCCCAATATAATAATGCTGGAGGATGACGAGACGATGGCAGATGCCATAATGAAGATGGTTGAACATGAGATTGACTGTATGCCTGTTGTGGAAAAATGCAATACCGGTGACGGCAAGGAAAGATATAAGATTACCGGCAGGGTATCCAAGACCGGCATTATAAGGGCTATTTATGAAATGATAAAAGCTTAGTGAGGGAGGAAAACTATAGTAATGGTAGACAACGGCGCGGTGGTGTACGTGGTTTCGGATTCCATCGGGGAAACGGCTGAGAAGGTGGTAATGGCAGCGGCCATACAGTACAATTCGCATATTACCGAAATAAAGAAGGAGCCATATGTTACTGACCAGTCTCAGATAAAGAGGATTGTGCAGGATGTAAAAGATGTTAAATGCGTGATAGTATATACCCTGGTTGTTCCGGAACTGAAAAAGATTTTGGAAGAGGAATGCGACAAGTATAATATCCCGAGGGTGGATATCCTGGGGCCCATAATGGATGCCCTGGCGAAGATAGTTCCCGCTTCCCCCAAACTGGAGGCCGGACTTATCCGTAAGCTTGACGAGCGCTACTTTAAAAGGGTTGAAGCTATAGAATTTGCCGTTAAATATGATGACGGCAAGGACCCCAGAGGTATTTTGAAGGCTGACGTCGTGCTGGTGGGGGTTTCCCGCACCTCAAAAACTCCTCTCAGCATGTATCTTGCCAACAAGAACTATAAAGTGGCGAATGTACCTCTTATACCCGAAGTACCTCCTCCAGGGGAGCTTTATCAGATACCCAAGAAAAAGATTATAGGCCTGACTGCACAGCCTACCGAACTGAATCATATCAGGAAGGAGAGACTCAAGACCCTGGGCCTGGATGGCGAAGCCAATTATGCCAGTATGGAAAGAATCCTGCAGGAACTGGAGTATTCCGAAAACATAATCAAAAAACTGGGTTGTCCGGTTATAGACGTGACCAGAAAGGCCATTGAAGAAACGGCCAGTATTATCATAGAGATTTTAAAGGGGGCATAACAGCATGAATAAATATGTGTACATGTTTGATGAAGGAAACGCCGGCATGAAGTCGCTGCTGGGAGGCAAAGGCGCCAACCTTGCGGAAATGACAAAGATTGGTCTTCCCGTACCCCAGGGGTTCACTGTAACCACCGAGGCCTGCAACAGCTATTCAGGAGAATGGAATAAAGAGCTTCCGGACAGTCTGGTTGACCAGATATTTGAAAGCATGGACCGCCTTGAGAATATAACGGGCAAAAAATTCGGCGACCCGCAGAATCCACTGCTGGTCTCGGTGCGGTCGGGAGCGGTTATTTCAATGCCGGGCATGATGGATACGGTACTCAATCTGGGTCTGAATGACCGGTCGGTTCTGGGTCTTGCAGGGGCTACCAGTAACGAGAGATTTGCCTTTGACAGCTACAGAAGGTTTATTCAGATGTTCGGTGATGTGGTCACACACATTGAAAGATATAAGTTTGAAAATATACTGGAGGGTGTAAAGGAAAAAAGAGGCGTTGAATATGATACCGACCTTACGGCGGAAGACCTTAAAATAGTGGTTGGGAAATACAAGGACCTTTTCAGCAAGGAAATGAACAGGGATTTCCCCCAGGACCCCAGGGAACAGCTGCTTATGGCTATTGAAGCGGTTTTTAATTCATGGAACAACCCCCGAGCCATAGCTTACAGGAATATCAACGAGATACCCCACAACCTGGGGACTGCGGTAAATGTCCAGTCTATGGTTTATGGGAATATGGGGGATACATCGGGTACAGGGGTGGCCTTCACCCGGAATCCGGCAACCGGTGAAAAAAAGGTTTTTGGTGAATTTCTCCTGAATGCCCAGGGAGAAGATGTGGTTGCCGGGGTCAGGACGCCGAAGGATATCAATCAGCTGCAGGATATTTTGCCTGAAGTGTATGAGCAGTTCACCGCAGTGCTGAATACCCTGGAAAAGCATTATAAGGACATGCAGGATATAGAGTTTACCGTTGAGAGGGGTAAACTGTACATATTACAGACCCGCAACGGCAAGAGAACTGCCGCGGCTTCCCTTAAAATAGCGGTTGACATGGTGGAAGAGGGATTACTGTCCAGGGAGGAAGCGCTTATGAAGATAGAACCGCAGCATCTGGACCAGCTGCTTCACCCGAATTTTGACCCGGAAGTCCTGAAGAATGCCAGGCTGCTGGCCAAAGGGCTGCCGGCTTCTCCCGGAGCCGCCACAGGGAAAGTGTATTTTACCGCAGAATCAGCCGCTTGTGCAGCCGCCCAGGGGGAAAAGGTTATCCTGGTGCGCCAGGAAACCTCTCCGGAGGATATTGAGGGCATGAATGCTGCGGAGGGTATTCTTACTTCCCGGGGCGGGATGACCTCCCATGCGGCGGTTGTCGCCCGGGGTATGGGGAAATGCTGTGTGGCCGGATGCGGAGAGATAAGGGTGGAAGAGGCAGGCAAAAGGCTTGTTGCCGGAGACACGGTTGTTAAAGAAGGAGACTTCATCTCCCTGGACGGCAGCACTGGAAAGGTATATCTGGGAAGCCTGCCCAGGGTGGAGCCCGAGCTTTCGGGAAGCTTTGCCGTTCTTATGGAATGGGCGGACCGGGTGAGGAGTCTTAAAGTCCGGACCAATGCCGATAATCCCAGGGATGCGGCTACAGCCCTCAAATTCGGGGCTGAAGGTATCGGCCTCTGCCGTACCGAGCACATGTTCTTTGAAGAGGAGAGAATACCTGCCGTCAGGGAAATGATCCTTTCCAAGACTACCGAACAAAGGGAAAAGGCCCTTGCCAAGCTTTTGCCCATGCAAAAGGAAGATTTTAAAGGAATATTTAAGGTTATGGAAGACCGGCCGGTGACAATCAGGCTGCTGGATCCTCCTCTCCATGAGTTTCTGCCCAAGGAGGATGACGACATAAAAGAACTGGCCCTAAACATGGGGATTTCTTTTGATGAGCTCAGGGGTATAATAGAAGAGATGTCGGAGTTCAACCCCATGCTTGGACACAGGGGGTGCCGTCTGGCCATTACTTTCCCGGAAATAGCCAGAATGCAGACAAGAGCGATTATAGAAGCTGCTGCGGAGGTTATCCGGGAAACAGGCCTTCAGGTTAAACCGGAGATTATGGTGCCCCTGGTAGGCAGCGTGACCGAACTCGAATACCTGAAAGATATTATCACAGAGACCGCCGGCCAGGTTATGGCTGAAACAGGCGTAGAGTTTGAGTATCTGATAGGTACAATGATTGAGGTGCCCAGGGCTGCCATTACGGCGGACGAGATTGCCCGGGAAGCTCAGTTCTTTTCCTTCGGAACCAATGACCTTACCCAGATGGCTATGGGATTTTCCAGGGATGATGCCGGTAAATTCCTGAGTGCTTACAGGGATAAGGGGATTATTGATACCGATCCTTTCCAGCGGCTGGACCAGGCAGGAGTAGGCAAACTGGTTGAAATGGCGGTGAAGCTGGGTAAGGCGGCAAGACCCGACATAAAGCTGGGGATATGCGGGGAGCACGGAGGGGACCCGTCATCCATTGACTTTTTCTACAGGGTGGGGCTGGCCTATGTCTCCTGTTCACCTTTCAGGGTGCCCGTTGCCAGGCTTGCAGCAGCCCAGGCTGTAATAAGGAATAATAATATCTGAGATGGGAGGGACTGGAATGAAAATAATGGTAGAAGACAAGCTTAAGGACTATCTGAACAACAAATTAATAACAACTCTGACGGTAAAAAAAGTTGTTTCCAGCCCCTGCTGAACCGGAGCGAATTTTCCATTGGTTTTAATGGAAAGGCCCGGGAACGAAGACGGCTATGACAAGTATGTGATAGACGGAATTGAGATTTTTGTACCAAAAGGCATATCAACGGTTAAGGATATACTGCACTTCCGGCTCAGGAGCTTTTTGTTCCTGAAACATGTGGAAGTGGAAGGAGTAAGCGTATTCTAGACTGACAATGAATAAAGGGGGATCGGAGATATTGTCCGGTCCCTTTGCTTCAGTTGAAAATTCTGGGACCATCTGGTATATTTTAGACAGGTTATGTTTCCTGGCAGGATTGTCAGGACACAGGATCTTAAACAGCCGATTTGGCCTGTGCACAGAACAGGCAGTTGCTGTTAACGGGGTGGAAAGCATGAATATACGAGAGATGCAGGAACAAACCGAAATGCGGATATTGTCTCCATATGCCTGCCCGGCAGCCAAAAGCAGGGGACGGAAGATACCCGAAGAGAAATGCGATGTAAGGACAGATTTTCAAAGAGACAGGGACAGGGTGATACATTCAAAGGCTTTCAGGCGTCTGAAGCATAAAACCCAGGTGTTTATCTCCCCGGACAACGACCATTACCGGACACGGCTGACCCATACCCTGGAGGTAAGTCAGATTGCCAGGACAATAGGTGCCGGTTTGCGCCTGAATACCGATCTCATAGAAGCTATCGCCCTTTCCCACGATGTGGGGCATACCCCTTTTTCCCATTCGGGGGAAGAGGTTCTGAATGCCCTCATGCCCGGCGGTTTTCGCCACAATGAAAACAGTGTAAGGGTTCTGACTATGATAGAAAAGGGCCGGACGGGCCGCGGACTGAACCTGACCGAAGAAGTCCTGGACGGGGTACTTCGTCACAGCGGATTTGGCAAAAGGAAGGCTGAAGAAGCCTGTACCCTGGAAGGACAGGTTATAAAGCTAAGCGACAAGATAGCCTATGTGCAGCATGATATTGACGACAGCATCAGGGCAGGGGTCTTGAGCATGGAGGACCTTCCGGGAGAATGCCTGAACCTCCTTGGCAGCACCCACAGTCAGAGGATTTCTACCCTGGTGAAGGATGCCATAGAATACAGTAGTAAGCTGCTCCAGTCAGGACAATACGCTGTCAGGCTGAGTCCTCCTGTACAGGAAGCCCTTTCAGGCCTCAGGGATTTTATGTTCGAGAACGTATATTTTGGTCCGGTATGTAAAGCGGAAAGGGACCGGGTTAGTCATGTTATAGAATTTCTTTTCAGGTATTACCTGAAGCACCCTGACAAGCTGCCCGGGTTTTACCTTGAAATAGCGAGGGAAGAAGGGCTTGAAAGGGGCGTGTGTGATTATATATCCGGTATGAGTGACAATTTCTGTATAAACACCTTCAAGGATATAACCATCCCCAGGTCCTTTGTTGATTAGGCATTGATCACTGTGAAGGAATATAAGCCACGCCGCATTCCGGAGATGAACCTTTGGGGTGCGGCGGTCACCACTCCGGCATCTCAAAGCCGGGGTTTTACTTTTACAGGAGACATTCCGATGGGGACATTCCTGACCGCTGACAGGAATACCGGGGCTTCAGCAGGTGTGTCCCCTGACTGCGGGAAATCCTGCTAACAATTTCCCATAATAATAATTTTATCATGCAGGAATCCTTTCAACTGTGTAGAAGTTAGTATAGCAAAATGACACCAGAGGACCAGGGACAGGGAGACCGGTCAGGCTCTGCTGTAACCTCTGGAGGCGATTGGGAGGGATTTTGTTAGAAAAATTTTAATATTAAAAATATATTTCGTCTGAAAGGATATATTGCTTATTTGTAGAATTAATAAATAACATACGATAGTTGATTTAGTACGGGAATAAGTATATAATATAAATTTATTGTCTAAAATACTAAAGTATTTAAGCAAATCTATTGAAATTATTTGAAGGAAAAAAAGCAGTTGTGTCGAATTATCATTAAATTGTAGGTCTGTGAAGAGATTTTGTTCTTGTTCAAGCATGTATAAGGTGGTCCATCTACATGAAATATCGTTTCCCTGAAGAATTTATCGATAGAGTGAGGGAAAGCAGCGACCTGGTTGAAGTTGCATCCGAATATTTGACTCTGACAAGAAACGGGGACAGGTATAAGGGTTTATGCCCTTTCCACAGAGAAGATACCCCTTCGTTTTTTATATCGGCTGACAAGCAGCTTTACCACTGCTTTGGATGCGGGGAAGGGGGAAATGTATTTAACTTCATAATGGGTGTTGAAAAACTGGATTTTATTGATGCGGTTAAATTTCTGGCTGACAGGGCCGGAATAGCAATTCCCCGGGCATATGAAGGCAGTCAGGATGACGGCCGGTACAAATTCATCCAGAAAATCTACAGTGCCAATCTGGAAGCGGCCAGGTTCTATGCGGGTTCTCTGCGAAGCAGCAAAAGGGCTATGGATTATCTGCTGAAGAGGGGGTTAACAACCGAAACCGTCAGGCATTTCGGATTGGGGTATGCGGTTAATGAGTGGGACAGACTGCTCAATTACCTGAAAAAGAAGGGTTTTTCGGATGATATTATTGCAGGTTCAGGGCTGTTTATAAAGAGAAAAGATGGCAGTGGCTTTTACGACCGGTTCAGGAACAGAATTATTTTCCCCATAATTGATGTGAGAGGCAGGGTCGTGGGGTTTGGCGGGCGGGTACTGGACAGCGCTGACGGACCCAAATACATGAATTCTCCTGAAACACCGGTTTTTATCAAAAGGAACAGCCTTTACGGACTGAACACAGCGAGGAAACATATACATGGAGAAGAAATAATAGTTGTAGAAGGATATATGGATGTTATATCCCTCCATCAAAGGGGTATTAAAAATGTAGTAGCTTCTCTCGGGACAGCTTTCACACGACAGCAGGCGGAAATGCTGAAAAGGTACTGCAGAAACATTGTCATTGCATACGATGCCGATGCTGCCGGGCAGACAGCAACATTGAGAGGACTGGAAATATTGCAGGCGGCCGGTTGCAACGTAAAGGTTGTAGAGATACCCGAAGGGAAAGACCCTGACGATTATGTCAGCATGTATGGCGGACAGGCCTTTGAGCAGGTGGTCAAAAACGGTTATACTTTCATGGATTACAGGATCAAGCTCCTGAGAGAGAAGTATGACCTTGACGACAGGCAGCAGAAACTGCAGTTTTTGAAAGAGGTATCCGGGCTGGTGGCAGGACTGGACAGTGAGATAGAAATATCCGAATATATAAAGGTTATCTCTCACAGCACCGGGATATACGAATCCGCATTACGGGAGGAAATTTTCCGCATTAAAAAGGGGAATGCGGGGTATAAAAGGAATATATATGGTAAAAATAGGCATAATAATAGTGTTGAACAGGTAAAGCACACTATTAAAGATGCTGTCGGGGAAGCGGAGGAGAATATTCTAGCATTAATGCTGAAGAATATCAGAAGCTATACCGACCTGGGGGGCAGAGTAGCCAGGGAAGATTTTTCCGACCGGTTCCACAGGAAGCTGATGGAAGCAATAAACTTGCTGAGCAACAAGGGGAGGTTGAATGTAGCGGATCTTCTGAACCTATTCGATGACAGGGAAGAGATAAACAGAATAGTGTCACTGGCTGAGAAAGACATATCTGTAGATGTTGACGATATGGATAAGTTTGTGGAAGATTGTATATATACCATTCATATGCACAGGGACAGACAGAGGGCAAATTATATAAAGCAGCAGATAAGCGAGCTTTCCGGTAAAACAGATAGAACCGGGGAGGAAGACCAATTATACAGGAAGCTGTGTACAGAATTTGTGAATATACAGCGTAAAATGAGGGGTTTGTCTGGAGCTATGCAGAAGGGAGGGGATACCGATGAAGATTGACAATGTGGCAGGTGACAGCAAAGTCAATAAAGTAGAAACTATTGGGGGAGTTAAGGAATTAATTGAAAAGGGCAGAAATAAAGGGGTACTGACCTATAAAGAGATTATGGATACCCTGGAAGAGGTGGACCTTGACCCCGAGCAGATTGAGAAAATTTACGAAATCTTTGAGGATATGCATATAGATATTGTCGGTGAAGATGATAAGATGGACATGATATCCGATGACAACGAAGAGGTTGAGGACCTGGATGTGGAGAATATCTCTGTTCCGGAAGGGGTAAATATTGATGACCCGGTCAGGATGTACCTCAAGGAAATAGGTAAAATACCTCTGCTGAGTGCTGATGAGGAGATAGAGCTTGCCAAGAGAATAGAGCAGGAGGATATGGAAGCCAAGAGAAAGCTGGCTGAGGCCAATCTCAGACTGGTTGTGAGTATTGCCAAGCGTTATGTGGGGAGAGGCATGCTCTTTCTGGACCTTATTCAGGAAGGTAACCTGGGGTTGATTAAGGCAGTCGAAAAATTCGATTACAGGAAAGGGTTCAAATTCAGCACATATGCAACCTGGTGGATCAGGCAGGCCATTACCAGGGCTATTGCTGACCAGGCAAGGACTATACGTATACCGGTACACATGGTGGAGACCATCAACAAACTCATAAGAGTGTCCAGGCAGCTTCTACAGGAACTGGGAAGGGAACCTTTGCCGGAAGAGATAGCTGCTGAAATGGGACTTTCAGAAGATAAAGTGAGGGACATACTTAAAATAGCCCAGGAACCGGTATCGCTGGAGACACCCATAGGGGAAGAAGAAGACAGTCATCTGGGAGATTTCATCCCCGATGATGAAGCCCCTGCTCCAGCAGAAGCGGCAGCATTTACAATGCTCAGAGAACAGCTTATAGACGTACTGGATACCCTGACTCCCAGGGAGGAAAAGGTTCTCAGGCTCAGGTTCGGCCTTGACGACGGAAGGGTCAGGACCCTGGAGGAAGTAGGAAAAGAATTCAATGTAACCAGGGAGAGGATCAGACAAATTGAGGCAAAGGCATTAAGAAAACTTAGACATCCCAGCAGAAGTAAAAAGCTAAAGGACTACCTGGAGTGATAAAATTTTATTGACATATATATCAGATGTTGTATAATATATATTGTCGATTTTGTTCCTCAGTAGCTCAACGGTGGAGCACTCGGCTGTTAACCGAGGGGTTGCTGGTTCGAATCCAGCCTGGGGAGCCATATCAGGGCCTTTAGCTCAGCTGGTAGAGCAACCGGCTCATAACCGGTCGGTCCGGGGTTCGAGTCCCTGAAGGCCCACCATTCAAGCACTCATTCGAGTGCTTTTTATTTTTACGTGACTATCCTCCAAACCCCATGTTTGTTCTCCCGGGCTGCAGTTTTTTATTCAGCGGAACGGAGTCCCTATTTGCCAATTTCCCGTAATAAAGGTAGAATTAATATAGGGAGGTTTGACCTATGATAAGGACGGTACTTTTCGACCTGGATGGCACCCTGCTGCCGCTGGAGATGGAGAAATTCATGAAGTCATATTTTGCGGAAGTGGGCAGGGCATTCAGTGATATCATGGATCCTGAATTATTAACCGATAAGATTATGAAGGCCACCGAGTATATGGTGAAGAATCTGGAACCGCATAAAACAAATAAAGAGGTCTTCGAAGAAGAATTTGAAAGGCTTATGGGAAAAGACATTTCCGGACTTATGGATAGATTTTTGCATTTTTATTCCACCGATTTCAAACGCATAAAACAGATTGTTAACCCCCAGCCTCTGTGCAGCCAGATTATCAGCACCCTTACGGCAAAGGGGTACGATGTGGTGCTGGCTACCAATCCTCTGTTTCCCAGGATAGCCATTGAAGAAAGGATGAGGTGGGCCGGAGTGGAACCCCATCACTTTAAAGTGATTACTGCTTTTGAGGAAATGCATTTCTGCAAGCCCAACCTTGAATATTACAGAGAAATTATGGAAATAATTAACATGGAGCCTCAATACTGCCTGATGGTGGGAAACGATGTAGAAGAAGATATGGTAGCAGGAAAACTGGGGATGAAGACTTTTTTGCTGGATACCTTTCTGATACACAGGGGAAGCAAGCTGCCTGAAATAGATTTCAGGGGAGATTATGAAAACCTCCTCAGGTTTGTGAACAACCATTTACCCGAACTGGAGGAAAGGCACTGATGAAACTGGGTCCCAGACTGAAGGCCGTAGCCGATATGATACCCGCGGGCAGTGTTGTTGCCGACATAGGTACCGACCATGGGTATCTCCCTGTTTATCTTGTGGAGCAGGGGGTGTCTGTCGGTGTGGTTGCAACAGATGTTAACCAGGGTCCTTTGAATAAGGCAATAGAGCAGATAAGGTTTCACCGTCTTGAAGACAGAATAATAACGCGGCTGGGCAGAGGTTTGAATGCTGTAACCCCCGGAGAGGTAAATGTGGTGGTAATAGCGGGTATGGGTGGGGTACTTATAACCGATATCCTGCATGAGGGACGACGGGTGATAGAAAAAGCCGAACTTCTGGTGCTCCAGCCCATGAACGCCCAGGAATCGGTGAGACGGTGGCTTGTCGAAAACGGTTTTTCCATTTCGGACGAAGTCCTGGCCATGGAAAACCGAAAAATATATGAGATTATTGCTGCTGTTCATGGGTCCCAAACAATTGAAGACCCAATTCATTATGAAATAGGACAAAGGCTGATTGAAAAGAAAGATCCCCTGCTTCCCCTGCTGCTGGAGATGAAAATAGGAGGGTGCGTCAAAGTGGTACATGAACTGATGGGGGTGGATTCTCCCGGGGCAAAGGCCCGGCTGGAGGAATTTCAGCAGCGGATAAGGTGGTATAAAGAGGTGATGGAGTATTGCCGGTAACCCGCTACTATACTGTATATTGAAGAACAGGCAAGGGACACATAAGATAACTGAGAGGTGATGACAATGCCCGCAACCTGCAGGGATATAATAGATATCATAGAGGCGGCGGCCCCGCCCTGTATGGCTGAAAAATGGGACAATACCGGGTTGCAGCTGGGACATCCGGATAAACAGGTGAAAAAGGTAATGGTGGCCATTGACTTGCTGGAAGAGGTGGCCAGGGAAGCGGTGGAAAAGCAGGTGGACATGATTGTAACCCATCATCCTTTTATACTGAAGCCGGTGAAAAGCATCCGGGAAGACCATTTTACCGGTAAAGTGGCATCAATGTTAATACGTAATGGCATATCCCTGTATTGTGCCCATACCAATCTTGATATCGCCCCCGGCGGTATCAACGATATGCTGGCAGAGAAGCTTGAACTGGGGGATACCCGGGTACTGGCCGAAACGGTGAAGGAATACTATAACAAGATTGTTGTATATGTTCCTGCCGGTCATGAAGACAGGGTGCGGGATGCAATGGCGGATGCGGGAGCCGGATGGATAGGAAATTACAGCCACTGTACTTTCCAGACCCAAGGAACCGGAACTTTTAAGCCGGCGGACGGCACAAACCCCTATATAGGTACCCGGGGAATACTGGAAAAGGTGGAGGAATACAGACTTGAGACCATTGTGCCCCGGGAAATTACCTCCAGGGTGATAGATGCGGTAAAGGATGTCCACCCCTATGAGGAAGTGGCGTACGACATATTCAGGCTGGAAAACAGGCGGGAAGGGTTTGGCCTGGGCCGTATAGGCGTACTGGACAAAGAAATGTCCCTTAAAGAGTTTGCCGGTCGTGTAAAAGAACTGCTCGGGCTGGAGTATGTAACTGTGTCCGGTGACCTGAACAAAGCAATTTCAAAGGTTGCCCTGTGCGGGGGCAGTGGAGGGAGCCTGATACAGCAGGCGGTTGCCAGGGGTGCAGACGTATATGTGACGGGAGATATCAAATATCATCAGGCTCACCAGGCTTTGAGTCTGGATATGGCCATTGTGGATGCGGGCCATTACGGTACCGAGAAATTTTCTGCAGACATATTGATGGGTTATATTATTCAAGGCGCCAGGAACAAAGGTAAAGACATTGAAGTGATTAAATCCTGTATAAATGTAGATCCTTTTATCGCTCTATAGTACCACATTTTATATGGGGTATTGGGAGGTGTCAGAAAATGAATCAGATTGAACTGTTGTGGCAGCTACAAAACCTGGACAGCGAAATAATGGAACTGGAAAGAAAGCTGAATGCCGCAGAAATCAAAGAAAGGCTGAAAGAGATAAAGCTTAAATTTGATGCGGAAAAGGAAAAACTGGATAGCAATAAAGAGCTGGTGGACCGGGGTAAAAAAGAGATCCGGGCAAGCAAGACAAAAAAAGAGGAACTCAGGTTCAGTTTTCAGAAGACCGAAGAAAAGCTATACAGTGGAATTGTATCCAGTGCCAAGCAGATGGAAGCAATGCAGAAAAACCTGGATGAGACCCAAAACACCATTCAGAAACTGGAAGATAAGATGAGCCAATTGAAACAGGAAGTAGAAGACCTGGAGGAAGAGGAGAAGAAAGGTAAGCTTAAGCTCCTCAGACTAAAAAACACCTTTGACAGTCTGAAAAAGGAGTATACCGAGAACAGGCAGGAAGCCGCCAAAAAGTATGAGGCTCTTAAGGAAAAGCGGCAGGAACTGGTGAAAACAATTAATAAGAATCTTCTCAGGAGTTACAACAGGGTGAAGACGGGTACGGACACTGCGGTTGTCCTCGTGGAAGACGGAAAATGCAGCGGATGTCATATGGAAGTTTCGGTTTTATGCATGCAGCATTTGAAAGAAGGCAGTATTGTAAGCTGTGAAACCTGCGGGCGGATTTTATACCAAAGAGAGAGTTGACGGGGGTAAAAATGGATAAACTAATTATATATTCGGACGGTGGTGCCAGAGGAAATCCGGGAGATGCAGGCATCGGCGTGGCAATCTACGACAAAGACGGAAACATTATAAGGGAAATCAGCAGGTATATAGGCACCCAGACCAATAATGTGGCCGAATATTATGCCCTGGTCAGAGGGCTGGAAGAAGCTGTAAGTTTGGGAGCCAAATCGGTAGACATTTTCATGGACAGCGAACTGGTGGTCAAGCAGGTCATGGGAGAGTACAGGGTTAAAAACGAGGGATTAAGGCCCTTTTATGAAATTGTCAGAGCCTGTCTCGGCAGATTCGAAAACTGGTCCATAAATCATGTGCCGCGGGAGAAGAATAAGGTGGCTGACAGGCTTGTCAACTGTGGCATAGACTGTAAGTAGTCCCATAATGATATGGTTGACATAATACTTTGTCCTGTGGTATGATATACTTCGAGACAAAAAAAGACGGAAATACGAGTAAGTCGGGTGGTTGCATGGGTCCTTTGAGGCCCATGAGGAAAGTCCGAGCTTCGCAGGGCAGGGTGCCGGGTAACACCCGGTGGAGGCGACTCCAAGGAAAGTGCAACAGAAATATACCGCCCAGCACTTAACTGAGCACAGTATGTGCATATTGCTGAAATCCGGCTATGTCGGAATAATTCAACCGTATGGATTTATTATGCTTAGTTAAGTGCTGGGTAAGGGTGGAAAGGCGAGGTAAGAGCTCACCAGCATGCAGGTAACTGCATGGCTCTGTAAACCCCATCCGAAGCAAGACCAAGCAGGGGCGGAAAAGCGGCGGCCCGTCGTGCCCCGTGGTAGGTCGCTGGAGCCTGCTGGTGACAGCAGGCCTAGATAGATGACCATCCAAGACAGAACTCGGCTTACAGACTTGCTCGTATAAGAAAAGACACAGGATTATACGCCACTGACGTATAGTCCTGTTCCTATTGTAGCGACTTTTGCTGAATAATTCAACTGTAAGCCCATTATATCATGGAACATCTTTTTTTAATACCGCTCGGCTGTATTACAGCAATTGGGTCAGATTTAAACCGGCGTTTTTTTAAACTATCCCGGCATTTTATATGTTCATATCTCAATTAGTTTCATATC
Organism: Clostridium thermobutyricum; assembly: GCA_016842005.1. GTDB lineage: Bacteria > Bacillota > Clostridia > Ch29 > Ch29 > JAENYD01. Next base: position 73,126 of record JAENYD010000008.1, read on the forward strand.
GTCTTATAAGAAAAAATGAACGATACCCTTTTCTTTCATGACTAAGGGCGTTTGGAAATGAGCGATTTAATCGATAAAGGTTTTGAATATTTATCAGAAAACGATCCCAAAGCAGCCTGCGATATTTGGCTGGAAGTATGGGAAGCGATGAAGTACAGAATTAAACCGGAATTCGAAAATCTCAAGGTTTTGGATAAGCAGTATAAAGGGAGTTTTTTTGTAAGTAACTTCTGTCAAGACTTAGAGCGGGAATTACACAATGCTGGTTTGAAGGATAAAAAGTATTTTGAAAAAAGGATTAACTATTGCAGAGAATTTTGTGACTACTTCCCAGACGAAGATGAATTAATTATTCATAATATGAGGTGTGCTATTGCAGAATCGTACTCCAGTCTCGAAAACCCTGAAAGGGCTGAACTGGAGTTTAAAAAGTTGGTACAGGATTATCCAGATAATCCATGGGATATATCGGATGGGGGGATATGTATTTTTTAGACAGAAAAGATAATTATGCAAAGGCCAAAGAGCTGTATGAAAAAGCTTGGCTCTGGCAGAGGAAGGAACAGATGTGATGGCTGCACAGGAAAGGCTGGAGGATTTGGAAGACGTTATAAAAGAGCTATAAACAGGATTCTTGGCTTCAGGTGGGGTTTTACATCTGAAGTTTAGAAACCGCTATCCAGGGGCGTAGCGCCGCTTATCTCCCACCTCTAAGAGGACGGAAGTATTAGCGGCGGTAGGCATCGGATAAAACAAATATTTAATAAGAAACCATATCAAAGTAAGGGAGTAGCCAGAAACTTAAAACAGGTGTTATACGCCGGTTGCGTAGAACGCCTGTTTTTCTATTAACTGCAGCTGCAGCAATATTATCAGATAAATTTAAAAAATATTTAAAAAGAAGAAGGAATAATTTTATAAATATCGAATACATACAGTATAAAAATAAGCAATCATATAAAAAACGACAAAATATTACTGAAATATTAAAATAATTTAAGCGATAATAACAGTGTTTTTTAATAAATATTGTAATCAATTTTAATTTGGTATCTTATCATAACTAATCGGCAATAAAACCGGTTAACTAATAATCCATTGAGGAGGGGCAGGATGAAAAAAACAATAGGTGAAAAAATTAAAGAACTGCGTACCAAGCAAGGACTTACATTAAAGGACCTCAGCGAAAAAACCAATTTATCCGTGAGTTTCTTATCCCAGGCGGAAAGGGGATTAACTTCCATTGCCATCCATTCTCTGGAGAACATTGCAGAGGCTTTAGGAGGGGAACTTTCTTATTTTTTTACCCCTCCCAAAAAACACGAAACCAAAATCATGCGCAGTTATGAACAGGAAGATTTCAGAATAGAAAAATCAAGGTTCATATATTACAGTTTGGCCAACGATATGGATGGAAAAGTCCTGGATCCGATGCTTGTGGTTGTGTTGCCGGGGGATAAGAAAAGTCAGATAAACCCATATCCCCACAAAGGTGAAGAGTTTGTTTATGTTCTGGAAGGCATATTGACTGTGTTTATTGGAGACGAGGAGTATCAACTCTATCCGGGGGACAGTTATCATATAAATTCTACCATACCGCATGAATGGTGTAATTTTACAAGTAAAATAGTCAAACTGCTTTCGGTTAACACTCCGAGTGTATTCAGCAGAAAGTAATCCACCTTTTATTACTAATCCATGAAGGGAGGGAACCTATTGAACGAAATCTTAACAATAAGAAAGAAAGTGCTGGTAGAAGAATTAATGCAGCATAACATGTCATACGCACTGATAACCAATCCGTCAAACATATTCTATTTTACCGGAATAGCGATTACGCCTCACGAAAGATTTTTGGGATTGCTGGTTGATTCGAAACAAGATACATATCAAATGATTGTTCCGGAACTTGAAAGCAATAAGGTGAGAGATTATCAACTTGACCAGATGGTATACAGGGATAACGAAGACGCTCTGGAAATTTTAACAGAACAGATCAGGGATTGCAGTTATCTGGGAGTAGAGAAAAATCATATTTCACTTAATACAGCTCAGACCCTGGAAAATTATTTGAAGTCCCGGCATCAAAATTTCACGGGTTATAAAGAAATAGGTGAATTTATTAATAAAATGCGGTTAATAAAGGACCTTGGAGAGATTCAGCGTCTTAGAAAGGCTGCAATATGTATTGATGAAGTTTTGAAAAATACTGTGAATTATATTGCCATAGGTAGAACGGAGAAGCAAGTCAAAGCTAAGATATTGCAGGAGATCGCAGAACAGAAAGGGACTTCGGGGGTTGCCTTTGACATTCAGGTTTCGAGCGGACCCAATGCATCAAATCCCCATGGAGAAACAGGAGACAGAAGGGTTAGAGAAGGAGAAGCAATTGTTATAGATTGCGGTGTGGTTTATGGAGGCTACAGGTCGGATATTACACGTACTTTTTTCGCGGGTACACCGGCTGAAGACATCAAAAAAATTTATAGTGTTGTGCTGGAAGCCCAGAAGAAAGCCATTGACACAGTAAAACCGGGTTTGGAAATGAGACAGATTGATATTGCTGCACGAAATGTAATTGAAAAGGCAGGGTATGGCAGGTATTTTACCTGCAGGGTAGGTCATGGTATAGGGATAGATATTCATGAACTCCCTTCATTGCATGACAGAAACAAAGGGTTATTGAAAGAAGGGATGGTTTTTACAATTGAGCCCGGGATTTATATACCCGGTGTTGTAGGGGTAAGGATAGAAGATGATGTTGTTGTAACAGAAGATGGGGTGGAAATATTAACTCAATTCCCTAAGGAATTGAATGAAATAATCATATTTTAATCAGGTCAGGAGGGTAAATATCGTGGGAAGATATAGAGTTTCAGCAGACATCGGCGGGACTTTCACAGACCTTGTATTTTACGATATTGCTACAGGTGCATACAAACAAGGCAAAACATTGAGTACTCCGCCCAACCTGTCAGAAGCAATTATCAAAGGTATTAATGAAAAAATTGATGATTATTCGGAGATAGACCTATTTGTTCACGGTACCACTTCGGGATTGAATGCCTTTCTGGAAAGAAAAGGGGTTAAGGTAGCGTTAATAACAACTGAAGGATTTAAGGATGTGTATCATATAGGTCGCGGTAACAGAAAAGAGATGTATAACCTGTATTTTAAGAAACCCGCACCGCTGGTCAAAAGAAGAGACGTCTTTGAAGTGGAAGAAAGAATACTGTTTGACGGTTCGGTTGAGAAGCAGATAAACAGGGAGAATGTAACAGAAGTACTGCGGCAGATAGAGAAAGGGCAGTACCAGTCGGTAGCCGTATGCCTGATCAATGCTTATGTTAATCCGGAACACGAAATTTTTATAGGTGATATTTGCAGGGAGATGCTGCCAGGTGTGTCTGTTTCCCTTTCCCATAAGATAGCCAGGGAATGGCGGGAATATGAACGTACCAGTACAACTGTGTTGAACGCATATATTGCCCCCATAGTGCAAAAATATCTTGAACTGCTTGAAGAGAGAATGAAAGAGAAAGGGTTCAATGAGACAATACATATTATGCAATCGGGAGGCGGAGTAATAACATCCCCCATAGCAAAGGATATTCCCATCCAAACCCTGTTATCCGGCCCCGTGGGAGGAGCGGTAGGCAACAAGTCACTATCCGAGATGCTGGAATATAAAAATCTGATCGGTGTTGATATGGGCGGTACCAGTTATGATGTCAGCATGATAATAGACGGCAAGCCTGACGTATCTATGGAGACAAATCTGGAAGGATTTCCGGTACTAACTCCCATGATTAACATTTACACAATAGGGGCCGGTGGAGGAAGTATTGCATGGATAGAAGGCGGTGGGCTCAGGGTGGGGCCCTTAAGCGCAGGAGCGGACCCGGGACCTGCCTGCTACGGTAAGGGAGGCAGTGAACCCACAATCACAGATGCCAATGTAGTACTGGGAAGAATAGACCCGGAGGGATTCCTGGGCGGGAAAATGATATTGGATAAAGAAGCGGCAGTGGAGGCCGTAGGCAAGATTGCTGAAAAGCTTAATCTTTCCATACAGGAAACAGCAGAAGGTATATGTAAAGTTGCAGATGCCAAGATGGCGGATGCTATCAGGCAGCTTACCATACGAAAAGGCATTGATCCACGGGAATTTGTTTTAGTACCTTTCGGCGGAGCCGGTCCCATGCATGCCTGTCTGACTGCCGAGGAGTTGGGGATAGAGACAATACTGGTACCTGAAATGCCCGGTATCTTCTCCGCATGGGGAATGCTGCAGTGCGATATCAGGCAGGATTCGGTACGTACTTTGAAAAGTATCATATCCAATATATCAATAGATGATATTAATGAGAAGTATAACGAGATGATTGAAGAAGTGTCGGTATTGCTGAGACAACAGAATATTGGCAGTGAACACAGCGAGTTTCAGAAAATTGCCGATGTAAGGTACCTGGGTCAGGAATATACTGTGCGGGTGCCCTTTAAACAGGGTGAAATAAACGGGAGCACTTTGAAAGAACTGAGTGACACTTTCCACCAATACCACCAGAATATATACGGTCACAGCAATCCTGACGGCGAGGTAGAAATAGTAAATATTCGTCTGGTGGGTATTGGTAAGCTGGACAAGGTACAGAAGAGGAAATCCCTGCAGTTAAGCACCGCCAGGCCAAAGGCACGGAAGTCCTGTAAAGCGGTTTTCTATGGTAAGGAATGGAAAACTCAGATATACCTGCGGGACGACCTTGAGCCCGGACAGAAATTTGCCGGTCCTGCTATAGTGGAAGAACTGACAAGCACGATAGTAATACCGCCGGGCTATGAAGTTACTGTTGATGGGTTTAACAATCTGTTAATAAAGAAGATGAAATAGGGAGGGATTTGAATGAAAAACCAGCAGTTTCTTGAGAACCCTATTACCACCGAAATTATCAGGAATGCACTGGCATCAGCGGCTAATGAGATGGTGGAAAGCCTGTTCCGTAGCGCTTATACACCCATAATCTATGAGATGAAGGATTGTGCGGTAGCACTTTTCAATGAAAACCTGGAAGCCCTGGGCCAGTCACTGGGAGTACCATTATTTCTCGGGAATCTGGAAGAGACCATAAAAGTTGCTACTGAGTATTACGGAGGAGCAGATTATTACAACCAGGGGGATGTATATATACTTAATGATTCTTACAGAACCGGAACCCATTCCAATGATATGACGGTTTTCTCTCCCATATTCTATAAAGGACAGCTGGTGGGTTTTGCCGCCAACAGGGCACACTGGCTGGATGTAGGGTCAAAAGACCCTGCCGCACCCATGGATTCAACAGACATATATCAGGAAGGTATCAGACTTGGACCGTTAAAGTTGATGGACCGGGGGGAATTAAGAAAAGACCTGGCTGACACTATATGCATGAACAGCCGTTTTCCCGTAAACGCAATGGGTGACCTCAATGCCCAGATAGCAGCCTGCAAGACCGGAGAGAAGAGGCTTGCCGAGATAATTGAAAGATTTGGACTGGAGACTCTAAGAAGGGCCACCCACGATATTTTCAAGCAGTCAGAAAATATGGAGAGGGAAGTACTGTCTGAAATACCCGAAGGGGTATACACTGCAGAAGGGTATCTGGATAATGACGGTATAACCGAGGACCCGGTTCATGTTAAGGTGAAAGTGACGGTTAAGAACGGTGAGATGCATGTTGATCTGGACGGGTCAAGCGATATGGTCAGGGGCAGCACCAATTGCGGTTTTGCACAGACTATTGCCGCCTGCCGGGTTTCATACAAGATGATTGTTCAACCCCATGCCCCTGTTACAGGAGGTTCCTTTAAGGCTCTCCATGTGACAGCTCCAAAACCTTCCATATTTGCTGCTCAGGAGCCGGCAGCATGTTCATGGTATTTCTCCCATCTGGGGCTGTTGATTGACCTTATAGTGAAAGCCCTGGAAGATGCAATACCCCACAAAGTCGCCGGAGCTCATTACGGGGATTCCATGTGCTGCTACCTGTCCGGGATTCATCCTAAAACAGGTAAATTATATCTGTATGATGAACCGACTGTAGGAGGATGGGGAGGTTACAGCAAAGATGACGGACAGGACTGCCTGATAAATGTTACCAATGGTGATTTCAAAAACTATCCGGTTGAAGTATTTGAAAATCATTACCCCGTGAAAGTTAACAGATATGCTATCAGGCCGGATTCGGGCGGGCCTGGAAAGAACAGGGGAGGCAACGGGGTAATCAGGGAGTATCAGACACTTATGGATGAAACTTTCCTGTATCTGTGGTTTGAAAGGTCTAAACTTCCTGCCTGGGGAGTGCAGGGGGGCAAAAGCGGTAAGGCACCAATAATAACGGTCACCGATAATAACGGAAATATAAAGGATAAGCTGCTGAAAACAAATGGTTATCCTTTAGGCAGGGGATGGAAAGTAACAATTGAATCGGGTGGCGGTGGAGGTTATGGAGACCCGTATGAACGGGAACCAGAGAGAGTGATGGAAGATTTCCTGGAAGGGTATATCACCCGGGAGCACGCTGAGGCGGAATACGGGGTTGTTATCAATGAATCAGGGAACGTAGACTATGAGAAGACAGAGGCCATGAGGAGAACTCGAAAATAGGCGGATATACGGCAAACTAATCTATACTTGAGGTGTTTACAATGCATATGATTAAGCTAACTTTTGAAAGAGGCGGCACATTATTAGCCAGACTAAACGATAAGGCGCCTAAAACAGTAAAGGAAGTAATGGAAAGGTTGCCTATTACTTCAACAGTATATCATACAAGGTGGTGTGGAAGGGAAGTAAGCTTTGAAATAAGGACCAATAGGCTTCCGCCTTTGGAAAACTGCTCAACCATCGTCAGCAAGTTTGACCTGGCATACTGGAGAGACTGGGATGGTTTAACAGTACCTGAAGGGGAAGGACCCAAGGAGGCAATTGCCATATATTATGGTCCCGAGTTGTTAAGGTACCACAACGGCTCATTGAGGGCAAACATTATTGGCCGTATTGAGGTGGACCAGGAGCAGCTTCTGGAGGATATAGGGCTCAGGATATGGGAATACGGGAAAGAAAAGGTTACTGTTGAAGTATACAAGTGAATTCAGGTGGATTGTAAATGGATTATAAGGGGTTAGCATATAGCATTTCCTGTTTATCACTGACGTTGAATAATGCCCGAATTAATTGATTCAGGGGGTGGTTGTTAAAGGGGTATAATAGACGGTTGTTCAGGTTACAAGGCGGTCTGAGGGGGAATAAAAAAAAGGAGGGTTCAATTATGTTTTTGACTAACGGTAAGGGCAGGAAGTGGTTTGTGCTCATAAGCATCATAGCGTTAATACTTAGTCTTGCAACAGCTTGTGGTACCTCCAGGGAAGAGGCTGAAGAATATACTCCCACACCAGAGGACTATACTGTGACAGTAACGGGGTCGTTCCCGCTGTACACAGACCCTGCAGTCGGCAGTAATGCCATAGAAGCTTCAGCCCTGTTTAATCTTTATGACCCGCTGGTATTTCCGGCTCTGGACGGTGAAATCAAGCCTCATCTTGCAACAGAATGGGAGGTATCGCCTGATGGCATGCAGTATACCTTCCATATTAGGAAAGGCGTAAAATTCCACGATGGCACTGAATTAACCGCTGAAGACGTTGCTTTCAGCATGAACAGGTTGCTTACAATAGGTGAAGGATTTGCATATCTGTATACCGATTATATTGATAATGCAGAAGTGGTGGACGATTATACGGTACAGTTCAATATGAAGAAAACCTTTGGTCCTTTAGTACCCTCGTTGGTAAGATTTTATGTCCTGAATAAGGACCTTGTAATGGAGCATATAGAAAAACCGGGGCCATATGGTGACATGGGAGATTATGGAAAAAAATGGCTGCTGGCAAACGATGCCGGTAGCGGTCCCTATGAAATGGTTGAAATGAAAATGGAAGAATCAATGCTGGCACAAAAATTCCAGGACTACTGGCAGGATTTCGAGGAGAATACTCCCGAATTCTTTAAAGTAATAAGCTGGTGTGACCCGGTTACCGTCAGGACCCTTATGGCCCAGCGTGAACTGACGATTACAGACGAGTGGCAATCCATAGAGAACATCAACAATATGGACCAGATTGAGGGTGTCGATGTGGCCATGCTGTCTGCCGGTGCTATTGGCAGTATAGACCTGAATACCAAAAAGCCTCCAACCGATGACGTGCATTTCAGAAAAGCCCTGGCATATCTTATGGACTATAAAACCGTGACAACAAACATCTATCCCGGAGCAAACCAGCCCGTTGGGCCTGTTGCGCCGGTATACAACGGACATAATCCCGACCTTATGCAGTATGAGTTCAACAAAGAGAAAGCACTGGAGGAACTGAAAAAATCCAAGTATTATGGCAAACTGGATCAATATCCGGTTACCCTGGCCTGGAGTGCAGACGTACCTGATGAAGAAAAGATATCATTGCTATTGCAGGCAAACGCAAAAGAACTGGGTATAAATATTGAAATACAGAAGACACCTTTTGTTACACTCATCCAGCAGGCACAGTCAATCGAGACCACACCAAATGCGACCATCATGTACCCGGGTGACAGTTACAATGAAGCCGGTTCGGTGCTGGCCCTGCGATATCACTCCAATACCTCCGGTACCTTCACACAGTTCGAATGGCTGTTGAATGACGATATAGATGCTGCAATAGAAGAAGCCCTGTCTACAGTGGATAAAGAGGAAAGGTATGCAAAGTACTATAAGATACAGGAAGACATTGTGGAAATGTGCCCCACCATATGGGTGTTTGAATTCGACGAGAGACGAGCTTACCAGGCAGCCTATGTATCATGGCTGGCAGCTGATTATGCTGAACAGGGCAAATTGAACTGTCCCATCATGGGAAGGTTTATATACCTGCCCGAAATGAAGATTGACGCAGATAAAAAAGCCGAGCTTATGGGCAAGAAGTAAACCATCAGTCTGAACATCATCGGGGAAATGTTGACCAAAGCAGGGTAGAGCTGATGAAGCTATCATGTGTTCAGGGCCCGTCGTATGGTACGGGCTCCGGGCATATGGTATTAGCGGCTCAATCATCTTTCGTATGCACAAGGGATAATGTAAAGGGGGTATACGGTTGAAGGTACGAACATTTTTATTGAGACGTTTGATTTACAGTTTGTTTGTTTTGTTTGGATTATCCCTGCTGATATTCATAATAGCCCGGGTAGTACCCGGAGATCCGGCCCGTATGGCTCTGGGACCGCGTGCCCCGCAATGGGCGGTGGACAATCTTACGCAGCAGCTAAACCTGGACAAACCAATTTATATTCAGTATTTGTTATGGCTAAAAGGTGTATTTCATGGGGACCTTGGCCTGTCATTACTCAGCCGCCGGCCGGTACTGGAAGATATCATGCAGTTTCTTCCCGCCACCCTTGAGGTTATTCTGTTAGCCCTTGTTATTGAAACAATTGGCGGTATTATCCTGGGGGCACTGTCTGCCCGTTATTCAGGAAACTGGTTTGACAGTGTAGTCCGATTGATAGCATATTTGGGAATTGTAACCCCCGCATTTGTCTGGGCAATTATATTCATGCTGGTTTTCGGGTATTTATGGCCAATCCTCCCCACGCTGGGCCGCCTCAGTTCGTTTGTGACGCAGCCTCCGGCTGTCACGGGGTTTATGACCATTGACAGTCTTCTTGCAGGTGATATTCAGGCGTTTTGGGATGCATTCAAGCATCTGATAATGCCTGCAGTTGCCCTTGCTATGGGTGGAACAGCCCAGGCTACAAGAATTACACGTTCCAGTATGACCGATACCCTGGAAAAAGACTATGTCTGGGCAGAGAAGGCCAATGGTATTCCAATGAGGGCAATAATGCTCAAGTACGTGTTAAGACCTTCGTTAATCCCCACTGTTTCGATTATAGGTCTTGATGTGGCTGCGATGCTGGGTAATGCATTTTTGGTTGAACTGGTATTCAACTATCCCGGTTTTTCCAGGTATGGGATAAATGCAATGCTCAGCAAGGATATCAATGCTATTATTGCAGTTATTATGATTATAGGAGTAACCTTTGTATTTGTAAACATTCTTGTAGACCTTATTATATCGGTGCTTGATCCCAGAATAAGACTTCAGAGGGGGGTATAGAATGGTTGATGAGAATTTTAAGGACAGAGTGGCCCGAAAATGGGATGATATGCACAAACTGTGGTACAGATTTTCACGAAACAGGTTATCGGTTATAGGATTGGTTTTTGTAATGGCTATAATACTTAGTGCAATTTTTGCCCCGGTACTGGTACCATATCCCGAGCATTCCGAGGCTTTTGTGGATTATGCCCACGCTTCCCTTTCCCCCCGAGGAGATTACTGGTTCGGGACAGACCAGTTTGGAAGAGATGTTTTCAGCAGGATTGTATTCGCGTTCAGAGGAGCTCTTGTAATGGGTATTGGGGTACTTACCGCAGCCGCACCCATTGGAGTTTTTTTGGGGCTGGTTGCAGGTTATTATAATGATACCTGGAGAGAAACCCTTATAATGCGTACTGTGGATATATTCTTGTCATTACCACCTTTAATTCTTGCCCTGGCTGTATCGTCGGTTCTTAAACCCACACTGTTCAATTCAATGATGGCTGTTTGTATAGCCTGGTGGGCCTGGTATGCGAGAATTGCCTACGGTATGGCATCAGCCATTCGTAACGAATTCTACATACAGTCAGCCGAATTAATCGGAGCGAATTTTTGGCATATTCTCACCAGGGAAATGCTACCCAACTGTCTGGGGCCCATTTTAACCAAGATGACGTTAGATATGGGGTGGGTCATATTAATTGGGGCATCCCTTAGTTTCGTTGGAATGGGTGAGCAACCACCAAAGCCGGCATTAGGCACTATGGTCGCCGATGGTGCAAGGTATTTGCCCCATATGTGGTGGTTAGCCGTTTTTCCTGCTATTGCAATAATGATTATTGTACTTTCATTTAATCTTCTGGGTGATGGTATAAGAGATATGCTCAGTACCGAGGAGGTATAGATTTATCATGAAAGGTCCTATTCTCTCGATAAAAGATTTACATGTGGGATACAGGGTTTATGGCGGGAGACTTAAAGTGCTTAATGGAGTGAATATTGATGTATATCCCGGTGAAAAGATTGGCCTGGTGGGTGAAAGCGGATGCGGGAAAACCACCACAATGAGGACAGTACTGAGGGTTCTGCCCAGGCAGGGAGTGGTTGACAGGGGAGAAGTCTTTTTCAGGGGAAAAGATGTCCTTTCCATGAAGGGTAAAGAATTACAGGCATTAAGGGGAATGGGCCTGTCAATGATATTCCAGGATCCTACCGCTGCTTTGAATCCTGTTTTTACAGTCGGCGTACAGATGAAAGATGCAATCAAATATTCCGGTCTTATCAAGGGAGAAAAAGAAAGAGACAGGAAAGCCAGGGAGCTTGCCGTAAAAGCCCTGGAGGACTGTGCCCTGCCTGACGCGGAACGGATTATGAACAGCTATCCATTTCAGCTTAGCGGAGGGATGAGGCAAAGAGTCTGTATTGCAATGGCCCTTGCGACCACCGAGAGTTTTCTGATTGCTGACGAGCCAACAACCAATCTGGATGTAACGATACAGGACCAGGTTCTCAGGTTGATCCACAATCTTGTGGAGAAAAAAGGCACATCATTGATACTGATAACGCACTCCCTGGGGGTTGCCCGGGAAATGACCGATCGTATCTATGTAATGTATGCAGGGAATATTGTGGAGGTTGCCCCCGCAGATAGATTATTTGACAATCCCTGTCATCCCTATACTCAGGGACTGCTGAGGTCTGTGCCCAAATTGTCAGGGGAGGGCAAGATGAAGGGCATTGAAGGGCGTATATCAAGTTATCTTAACCCTCCGGCCGGTTGCAGATTTTCTCCCAGGTGTGAAAAAAAGGGGGAAAATTGTCAGCAGGGCAAACCAGTATTAGTAGAGATTGAAGACGGACATTTTGTTGCATGTCACAGGTATTCCAGCTATCAGGGAAAAGTTCCCAATGAAAAGGAAGTGATTTAGATGGCACAAAACATTTTAACGGTTAGAGGGCTGAAAAAGTATTTTCCTGTGGGCAAAAAAGGCCTGTATGTACGGGCAATCGACGGAATAGATTTTGAATTGAAGAAAGGCGAAGTGCTGGGTCTGGTAGGCGAATCAGGTTCCGGAAAAAGCACAACAGCCTATACTGTAATGGGAATTCATTCGCCTACTGCAGGGAGTATTTATTTTAACCAAAGGGATATATCCATGCCTTCCAGCAAACGGCCGCTGGAGCTTAAAAAAGATATGCAAATAGTGTTCCAGGACCCGGGAACATCTCTGAACATAAAAAGGGAGATAGGCAAAATACTGGAACTGCCATTGAAAGTACATAATATGGCACCGAAAGCTCAAATCCGAGACAGGATAATTGAACTTCTTGAAATGGTAGACCTTCCGGCAGATTATATGTATAAATATCCCAGTACCCTTGGCGGAGGGGAGCGACAGCTGGTGGCAATAGCAAGGGCTCTGGCCACCGATCCGTCTCTGCTGGTATTGGACGAACCTACTTCAGCACTGGATGTTTCCGTTCAAGCCAAAATTATAAATACATTAATGAGGCTTCAAAGCAATTTCGGGTTTTCATATTTATTTATTACCCATGACCTGAGCTTAATGAGAAATATATCCCACCGCATAGCGATAATGTATCTGGGCAAGATAATGGAGATTGCACCCACAGTGGAGTTTTTCCAAAGTCCTGTGCATCCTTATACCCAGATGCTCATATCGTCAATACCCGTTGTATCGAAAGAAGAAGAAAAATTAAAACCAAAGAGGATTAAGCCCCAGGGTGAAATCCCCAGCCCTGTTAATATTCCCGAAGGGTGCAGATTTAACACCCGGTGTCCCCATGCCTTCGAAGATTGTTATAGAGATGAGCCTGAAATGAAAGAAATATCTCCTGAACATTTTGCAAGGTGTCATCTATGCTCCTGAAGTTGGTGAGTAGTGCCATTCCAAATGCAGGGCAATATTTTCCCTGCAAAAAATTGATGCTTATCAGAAGGGGATTAGACTTGAGGTATTTGCACCTGAATGGTATGATTATTTAGACAGCATGGCAGACAATCCTCGTATCCAATAGACATGGGATAACAATTGGAAATGTTTCATCGTATATGTATATGGGACTGATTAAGCCGGAGGTTTTGATAAAGAGATGAAAGGGATTGCATTCTCTATGCCATTGACTTTTGTATTGTTTTTTCTTGGATATTTGGAATGCCGTGCTTTTAAGTATCTGCGTATTCCGGGTGGCGTCATGACAGGTTTTTTGGCCCTGGTGCATCATTTAGCTGTTGGGGCATAGTATGGTCGGATTTTTCCTTGGTGCCCCTGTGTCAATTTGTACGGATAATCCCAGTGTACCTGGTTGTCCCTCCGATTGCTTTAAAATATGGGCAGATGAAGGTAGAAGAAGCGGCTGGCACAGAAATACTGCCTATCGGCATATGCTGTTTCCCACTCTTATTTTTTCAATAGCAATTGTTTCCAGGGAGGTAGTCCCTGGTTTTCTGGTTCACAGTATTTTCGCATGGTACCTGGCCACATCCCTAATAGCCTGTGCGGCAACGGGGGCTTCCCAGATGAGAGCCACTGGCCTTGATATGGATGCCGATGTTGTTGCGGTAGGTCTACTTCGAATAATGCACCTTGTTACAATCGTCCTGTTGATGCCTTCATTAATTGCTTATTTGATTACCGAAGGAAATGTCCACCTTTAATTACAAACACGTCTGAATTTGGAAAGCAGCAATATTATTCATATCGGAAATTTTTCAATATTTTTTTTTAAAAAAAAGGGTTTTTGGATTTTGTGGAGAATATCTTAGACATAGAATTGGATAAACCAATTATCCAGTGGGTCAATTGACCAGTAAATCCAAATATCCGAATCTAAAGAATTGGTCAGAGTCAGGAAACGGTTAAAAGGATTATCAGATTTATAAAATAAAGAAAATGAAAATGTTAGAAGGAGGTGGCGGTATGATTTTTGAGGATAAGGTACTTGTGGAAAGGTTTACGCAGCTAATTCGCAGAGCAGTCTGTGAGTTACCGGAGGAAAGCCTTCATGCCCTGAAGGAGGCCCATGCCAGGGAGGACGAAGGAACAATTGCCAGAGCACATCTGGAAACGAATTTGAAGAATCTGGCGCTTTCAACTGAATATAAGATTCCTATGTGCGCCGACACTGGCTTCCCTGTATTTTTCGTGCGTATCGGATCAATGCCGGATCTGGATTTGGGACAAATTCAAAGATGTGCCAGAGCTGCCGTTGAGCAGGCTACAGCCAATGGCTATATCAGACCGAATGCTGTTGAGCCCATTTCACGCTTCAATCCCGGTACCAATGTCGGCCGGGGTTCGCCGCTCATGGAATGGAAGGTTGACCCCTCCATTGATTACTGTGAGGTAATTTATGTGCCAAAGGGTGGAGGCACCGAGATATTCGGACCTGCCTTCCGCACAATTCTACCGGCAGATGGGCTCCGAGGTCTGAAGAAATTTATTTTTGACACCATTGTGGTTGACGGTAATAAAACAGGTGCTACCTGCCCTCCCAATATTATTGGTGTAGGCGTAGGGGGCACTTCGGAATCCTGCATGGCCATGGCCAAACAGGCGGCATGCCTGCGCAGGGTTGGCAGCCGTAATCCCGACCCGGAAATCAAAGCCTTAGAAGATGAGCTGGTAGAAGTTATCAATGCCAGCGGTATCGGTCCATTGGGAATGGGGGGAAAAACAACTATCCTGGATTTGCATATGGAATTCTCTTTAACGCATCTGGTTGGTACTCCGGTAGCTATAGCGGCTCAGTGCCCTGCTGCTCGCGTTGGTACTCTGAACCTGAAAGCTGATGGGAGTATTGAAGAAGCCAAATGGCCGGGTTGGTTCAATTATTGATAAAAAAGGGGGGGGACTATGAAACATCTAAGAGTTCCTTTAAGTTATGAAGATGTAGCCGGCTTAAAAGCCGGAGATATGGTGTATATCAGCGGAGATATTTTTACCTCCCGCAGCGGCTTTTATAGAAAATTTTTAGAACAGGGTTTGCCTTTCCCTTTGGACCACACCCATAACAATGTAATGCTTCATAGTGGTCCGATCGTTAAGAAAGAGGGAGAGAATAATTTCAACCTCAAGGCTATCAGCATTACCACCAGTGTACGTTTCAACAAGTGGGAGCCGGAGGTTATCCAAAGGCTAGGTCTCAGGGCAATCATCGCTAAAGGCAGAGTAGGCAGGGAAACCCGGGAGGCCATGCAAAAATTCGGTTGTGTTCATTTGTGCCGTACAGGAACCTTCGCTGGTGCTTTTGCCCTTAAAGTTACAGAGATTAAAAGTGTCGACTGGCTGGACTTAGGCTTGCCGGAGGCCTTATGGAATTTTCATTTTGAAGATTTTGGTCCTCTTGTGGTAGAAACCGATATTTACGGCAATAGCTGTTATGACGAAGTCAGGGAGCAGTTGGAGCCCAAAATTGATGGCTTTTATAAAAAGCTGGGCATTGATGGGTTTGAATTCGCAGAAAAATAGAATGTGAGGGGAAGAAAATGAGCAAAAACATAGTTATTGGTGTTATTGGCAGTGATGTGCATACAATCGGTAAGCAGTTATTATCCTATGCACTGAGAAAAGAAGGGTACGATGTAACGGATATCGGTGTCAGCGTTTCACAGGAAGAACTTATCAATGCGGCTATAGAGACAAATGCACAGGTTATTATGGTTGTATCTCTTTATGGGCATGGGGAACTGGACTGCCGAGGCTTCAGGGAGAAGTGTATTGAATCCGGTCTGACTGACATAAAGCTGTATGTTGGTGGCAATCTTGTTGTCGGGCAGCAGGATTGGGAGGAAGTTAAAAACAAGTTCCGGGCCATGGGCTTTGACAGAGTGGCGGAACCGGGCATGTCAACTGATATTACAATAAAATGGCTTAAAGAAGATATTGGATAAGAGAAGGTGACTTATGTTACTTATAGATATTGGCAGTACTTATACGAAGCTGGTAGTGGTGGATATTGAAAAATGCCAGGTAGTGGCAACCGCAAATTCGCCAACAACAATAGAGGATGTAGCTGTCGGTTTTCATAATGCGTTGAAAAAGATTAAGGCACGTCAAGTAAGCCCACAGCTTTTGGAGGAAAGATATGCTTCCAGCAGTGCTGCCGGCGGTTTGCGTATGGTAGCCATCGGCCTTGTGCCTGATTTAACCATGGAGGCTGCCAAAAGAGCTGCTCTGGGAGCCGGGGCAAAAGTAATCGGTACATTCTCTTTTATGCTGACAGCAAAGCAGGTAAGAGAGATTGAGAAGCTAAACCCTGACATCATTCTATTGGCCGGCGGTACGGATGGCGGTGAAAAGAATACGGTTATCCACAATGCAAAAATGATTGCTGCATCCCAATTAACGGTGCCGGTTATTATGGCAGGCAACAGGGTTGCAGCCGAGGAAGTCGCTGAAGTATTTGCTGAAGCCGGGAAGTTGTTACAGGTGGCAGATAATGTAATGCCCACAATTGGTAAATTGAATGTGGAGTCTGTCAGGGATGTTATCCGGGAAATTTTTATTGAAAGAATTGTTGTAGCCAAGGGCCTCAGCAAGATTAATCAATATATTGACGGCATTGCCTTGCCAACGCCACTGGCCGTCCTAGAAGCTGCCAAGACTTTAGCGGAAGTTGTATATAATGGGGTAATTGTGGTAGATGTCGGTGGTGCGACAACTGATGTCCATTCTGTTGCCGATGGACTGCCCCGCAATCCGCAGGTTACGATAAAAGGTTTACCTGAGCCATATGCCAAGAGAACAGTGGAGGGTGACCTGGGAGTAAGGCATAATATCCGGTCCATTATTGAAGCGGTAGGGGAAGAGAAGTTCATTGATATGGTTAAGGACAATGAGAGCGGTATTGAGGCTGATGAGGGTCAGGTCCAGCATATACTCGACACCTGGGCGGTTCATACCAGCATTCTGCCGGAAAATCATTTTGAAAGAAAACTGGATTATGTGCTGGCTTCCTCTGCAGTGAAGGTGGCCACCGACCGTCATGCCGGTCATATAGAAGAAATGTGGACACCTGACGGTAAAATACCTATCCAGTATGGCAAGGATTTATCGGCTGTTGACACGCTTATTGGTACAGGGGGTCCGATTATAAACAGCGAGAAACCCATAATGATTCTGGATAAGGCGACTGCAGACCCTAAAACACCGTTTGTTTTAAAACCCAAAAAACCTAAATATTATATTGACAGGAGTTATATATTGTTTTCTATTGGCCTGATAAGACAGGTAAATGAAGATATTGCCAGAAATATCGCCCAACATTATTTAAGGGAAATGGAGGTTACTGATCATGAAGCTTGAGAACAAAATGCTGACGGATGAGCAATTTGAAGCAATCAGGAAAGAGGTATTGGCTACCTGGCCCACCGGCAAGGAAGTTGATATTGATGAAGCGGTAGAGTATCACAAAAAGAATATGTACGAAAGAAATGTAGTTAGGAGGCTCCAGAAGGCAAGAGCCGAAGGGGATACTCTTGTTCAGCCAAGGTCAGGCATTTCTCCGATAGCGGCTTGCATTGATTTATTTAAATATTTGCAGGATGAAGGGCTATGTGATATTTCTTCCACATCTGTTGACAGTTATACCCGTGCAAACCGCTATGAAGATTGCGAAGAAGCATTTCAGAAGAGTGAACGGGAAGGCAGGTCTTATCTTAACGGTTTACCGGTAGTAAATGTCGGGGTGAAAAAACTAAGAGGACTTGTTGAAGCTTTAAGAAATCCGATGGAACTGAGGACATCGGCCGTAGACGCCCGAATGTCCGCAGAAATTTCATTGGCGGCCGGCTATTCCGCCTTTATTCATGGGCCCATATGTCCAACAATGCATTATCACAAAAATGCCAAGCTGGCAACAGCCTGTGAATACTATCAGCATCTTTTCAGATTAATGGGTGTTTATACCGAAAAGGGAGTACCCATGGCGGCTGATGTATTCGGGACTTTTTCCAATGTCGGTGTTCCTCAAAGCTTCGTTTTCGCCAATGTGGTTATTGAAGCTTTAGCTGCGGCAGCTCAGGGCGTAAAATACATAATGGTTAACACCATTATGCAGGGGAATCTGGTGCAGGATACTGCCTCTACTATGGTATTACGAGGAATAGTTGAAGAATATCTGGAGCGGTTGGGCTATGGCGATGTTGAAGTTTATACCGTTGCAAATCACTGGACCGGACCTTATCCTACTGACCCGCAAGCCGCCTATGCCATAGATGCCCTCAATACAGTAGCTGCTGTTATGGGTGGTGCCGACAGCATAATGGTTAAATCTATTGACCAGGGTGTGGCCCTGCCGACCAAGGAAGCCAATGCGGCGGCCCTGAGGTTTACCCGTATGATGATAAATTATCTGAAGAAACAAAAGGTAAAAATCGGAGGAGATGATCTGGAACTGGAAAAGGCTATGACAATTAAAGAGGCAAAGCAACTGGTTGACAAAATGCTGGAAATGGGTGACGGTGACCCATTGGTGGGTGCTGTTAACGCTTATGAGGCAGGTGTGATGGAATCGCCTTTTTCCAGTAATAAAAACTATAATCATGGTAAGGTTATGGTTGCCAGGGATTATGAAGGAAGATGCCGTTACTATGATGTCGGAGATTTACCTTTTACCAGGGATATTATTCAATTTCACAAAGACAAGCTTAATCAGCGTATTGTTAAAGAGAACAGGGAGAAGGACGATATCAGCTTGATTTCTGATAGTATTTTATCGCTAAGCATGGGATATCTGGTATAATTCCGATTTAAATAGGGGGATGTATGATGAAAGAAAAAAAGCTGTATTCAGCAGAACAATTGAAAGAATTTTCCTTTAAGGTATTGAAAAGTATTATCCCGGATGATGAAGACTGTCTGTATATTGTCGAATCCATGGTTCAGTCCAATTTACGGGGGGTGGACACCCATGGGGTTGTGCGGCTGGTTACCTATTACAACCGTTTCAAGACTATCAGTTGGAAAAGCCCGGAGCTAATACAGGATAACATGGCTACGGCCCTGTTTGAGGGGAACAATGCGCCAGGGCAGGTTTGCGGTAGAAAGGCAATGGATTTGGCTATTGAAAAAGCCGATCAATACGGGGTTGGCATAGTAGGGGTAAAGAACAGCAATCATTTTGGCACTGCTGCCTATTATTCCATGCTGGCAGCAGAAAAGGGCATGGTTGGCATTACGTTTTCAAATGCATCGCCGCGATTAGCTCCCTGGGGAGGAAAGGAACCTGTTCTTGGAAATAATCCATGGTCATTTTCATTCCCCACTCAAAAGGGTTTTCCTGTTACCCTGGATATGAGCAATAGTGTTGTTGCGGCCGGTAAGATCAGACAGGCGGCTGCAAAGGGTGAGAAAATTCCTTTGGGATGGGCGACCGACAAAGAGGGCAATATGACGCAGAATGCGGAAGAGGCTTTGAAGGGTCTGCTGCTTCCCATAGGTGGTCATAAAGGATACGGTATTACCCTGATTGTAGATCTGCTGAGCGGTATATTGACCGGTTCCGGTTTTGGTCCCCAGATAAAAGGTATAGATAATACCGATTATGCACAAAACATAGGACATCTGTTCGGTGCTATCAAAATCAGCAACTTTATGCCGATGGAAATGTATTATGAGCGTATTGGGCATTTTGCTGATTTGATAAAGAATAGCGAGAAAGCACCCGGTACAAAGGAATTATATCTACCGGGTGAAATAGAGTACCAAATCAGTCAGGGGCGGTTAATCAATGGAATTCCCTTAAGCGAGGATACGGTCTCCAAATTGAATAAGTTAGCTGATGAGTTAGGTATCGAAAAATTATAAAAAGGGGGTGATAGGATTGGACTGTAAACCTAATGTACTCTGTTTGGAACCATTATCAGCGGGCATGCGCAGCCTGGTGGAAGAACAGCTTTCGGGACATTGTAACCTCATGTTTTTTGATGAAGTGTCTCAGGGAGAGGCAATGCTGCCTGATGCAGATGCCATCATCGTTTTTACCAGAGGCATTTCAAAGGAAAGCATTCAGAAAGCCGTTAAATGTCGTATTGTTCAAAAACTAGGTGCCGGATATGATAAAATTGATCTTCAGCAATTGAAGAAGCAAGGGATTATTCTTACGGTTACTAAAGGAGTTAATGCCCGTTCGGTGGCTGAGCATGCTGTTTTGTTAATGATGTCGGTTTATAAAAGGCTGGTTACAGCGCACAATGGTATTCTAAATGGCAAATGGTTTAAAACGGCATTAAGAGATTATTCGTATGAAGTTACCGGAAAACATGTTGGATTTATAGGGTTGGGTAGTATAGGCAAGGAGGTCTGTAAGCTATTAAGCGGTTTTGATGCAAAGCTATGTTATTATGATGTCTTTAGATTGAGTGGGGAAGAAGAAAAACAGCTTAATGTTAAATTCTTTCTTTTAGAACAATTGGTTAAAACCGTGGACATTATTTCGTTACATGTACCCCTGACCGATTCAACCAGGAACCTTATCAATCAGGAAACAATCAGCCTAATGAAAGATACTGCGATTCTGGTGAATACCTGTCGTGGTGAAGTTGTTGACGAGAATGCTCTGTATGACGCGTTGGCATCAGGAAGATTACTGGGGGCCGGTTTGGATGTATTTGCGACCGAACCTCTTGCAGCAGAGTCCAAATTAAGAGAATTGGATAATGTAGTATTAACTCCACATATCGGTGGTGGCACAATGGATGCTATGCAACGCGTTGCTGTCAGAGCAGGGGAAAATATTCTCGGGGTGTTGTTAGGCGACGGTCCGCATAAACATGATGTAATACAATTATAGCGTAATTATCGTCAGTGGAGGAAGAGCTGCTTACGTCCATCCCAGTCTTTACTAAATGCTATATCCAAAAAAGAAAGGGAGGTACACTATGTTAAAAAGAAAATGGTCTGTTATCGGTTTGTCAGTATTGCTGGTTATGCTCCTTACTGTGGGGCTCACCGGTTGCGGTCAGAAAGGTACCGGCGGCGAGGCAGATGCCAACTGGCCTAGTAAACCCATTACTTTTGTAGCCCACACCGGTCCGGGGGCAACCGACACTATGATTAGAAAAGTTGCTGCTCTGCTTGAACCCATCCTTGGCCAAACTATTGTTGTAGAAAATCATCCGGGTGGTTCGGGTGCAACGGCTATGGCTTATGTCTCATCCAAGCCTGCCGATGGTTATACCTTTATGACAGCAACCGGCAGTACCAGCTTCAATATTGCCAGTGGGAAAATTGATTTCACTGAAGATGATTTCATATGGATCAGAGCTTTTCAGGGTGAGCCGACCGCTATTGCAGTACGTAAGGACAGCCCGTTGAAAACCATGGATGATTTCGTTAATGCCATGAAAGAAGATCCTAATAAGTATATTGTCGGCGGTTATGGTTCAGCAGGTTTCCATCAGTATATGTATTATAAACTGCAGAAAATGGAAGGCTTTACTTCTTCATGGATTCCTTTTGATAGCGGCGGGGATGTTCCCATAAATATTCTGGGCGGCCATATTGATGTTGGTTTTATGACTCCCAGCAGTAGCATCAGTCAGGTCAAAAGTGGTGAAATCCGTCTGTTAGCCATAAGTTCTGCAGAACGCTCGGAATATTTCCCGGATGTCCCGACTTTTGAAGAATGCGGTTATGATATGTCCGGTTTCCTGTGGCGTGGTATTACAGCACCAAAGGGCACCCCGCAGGAGATTGTTGACAAATTCAACGAAGCCTTGGGTCAGGCTCTGGAATCACAGGAATGGAAAGATTTTATGACATCAACTCTGCAGCAGCGTTTCAATGTACAGGGTGACGAGCTTACTCAACTGGTAAAGGATGAAGTTACCGAGCGTACTGAATTCCTTGATAGCCTAGGCCTCTAAAAAATAGATGACGGGTTGAGCGGTGTTGTTTCTTTTACTGTAAATGATGCCGCTCAGCCCGTATATTCAAAGATATATGGACTGATATATCCCATGGAGAAAACTGATGGAAAGGAGGGTATGATATACGCATTATGCGCATTTTGCTTTTGCGTATATTATAACAGAGACATATGAAAAAAGGAGTTATTATTGTTACCGGTATTCTTCTGCTTGTGATGGCAATTTTCTTTGTCCAGAGTTTGGATATGGTCTCATTTAATGCGCAGAGTATACCCGGGCCCGGGTTTGCACCCAAATTATATTTGGGTATCGGATTTATAGCAGCGACAGTTGTAATTTTAAACGCTATCAGATCAAAAGAAAATTACGGGAAAGTTACTACTAACAGCTTAGTTTTTAAAATAGCGTTATTAGCTATATTCTACATTATCCTAATTCCTGTTTTAGGCTATTTAATTTCTACTTTTATTACTCTTTTAGTTGTATATAAAGTTTTGGGCATCAATAATTGGAAGTTGATACTTTCAGTGAGTGGCGGCTTTTTAGTAGTTATCTATTTAATTTTTGTCAAGTTCTTGTCGGTTCCTATACCGCAAGGAATATTATTCTAACTGGTAGGAGTGAGTTAGCATGTTGGACGGCATGATGATTGGTTTTGGCGAAGCGCTAACTTGGGTAAACCTTTTGGCAGTTATTGCCGGTACTGTATTAGGCATTGTCATTGGTGGCCTCCCGGGGTTAGGGCCGACTATTGGGGTTGCATTATTTTTGCCGGTGACTTATGGTATGAACCCTTCCACAGGTCTCATATTAATGATCGCCTTGTATATGGCTTCGGAATACGGTGGTTCCATTAGTGCTATTTTGGTAGGTGCTCCCGGTACTGCAGCTGCAATTGCCACCGTTATGGATGGCCAGCCTTTGGCACGCAAGGGGTTTCCTGGCAAAGCGTTGGGAGTTTCTTTGACAGCCTCAACCATTGGCGGTATAATTTCAACATTTGTCCTGATTTGCTTTTCCGCATCTTTAGTGAAAGTTGCTTTGAAGTTCGGACCGCCGGAATATTTTGCTTTAGGTGTTTTTGGTCTTTCATTAGTATCCAGTTTAAGCGGGAAACAGGCATCGAAAGGATTGCTTATGGCAATTATCGGGTTATTAATGACTACTATAGGCATTGACCCTATTTCCGGATATAGTAGATTTACTTTTGGTATTCCTACTTTATTTGAAGGAATACCTTTGATTCCCGTTCTGCTTGGTTTGTATGCTGTTTCGACAGTCCTGGAAATGGTGGAAAGTATTTATAGAGAAAGACGAGAAGGGGCTAACCGCAAAGGAGTTTCCTCGGATTTTCTAACAAAGAAAGAAATTAAATCGGTGATTCCGACTATTTTGCGGGGCAGTGTTCTCGGTACAATTATTGGTACTATTCCTGGTGCAGGAGGGAGTATTGCCTGCTGGGTAGCTTATGATCAAGAAAAAAGACTTGCAAAAGATAAGTCTGAGTTTGGAAAGGGAGATTTTAGGGGAATTGCAGCACCGGAGGCAGCAAATAATGCCACTGTTGGCGGCGCTTTGATACCACTACTAACATTGGGCATTCCTGGTTCTCCCACTACGGCTGTGCTTTTAGGCGCCTTGATGTTACATGGTCTGATGCCCGGACCGGACCTGTTTTCGAATAGTCCTGAAGTTGTTTACGGGGTATTTGCCGGTTTATTGCTTACCTGCGTTGCCATGTTTGTATTGGGATTTTTGGGATCCAAAGTATGGTCCTTAACTCTTAATATTCCCAATGCTGTTTTAGCACCTATTATACTGGGGCTGACTATTATTGGTTCGTATAGTAATCGCAATTTAATGATGGATGTTTATCTGGCTTTAGGCTTCGGGATAATGGGCTATGCATTTAAAAAATTTGATTTTCCCATGGCTCCTTTGGTACTGGCGGTTGTATTGGGCAGGATTATGGAATCTAACCTGCGTCGTTCATTATTGATGTCTCAAAACGATTTCTCGATTTTCTTTTCTCGTCCTCTGGCGGCTGTATTAACCAGTTTAGGTATATTGAGCTTTTTCTACCCGTTATATCAGGAGTGGAGACAAAAAAGAAGGAACGAGACATGCAGTTGACTGTGTAATAAATGTAGGGGGGATAAGCATTGGGAAAAATATATTTTCCTGTAAAAGAACCATTGGAACTAAAAGTGATGGATAAAATCGAGATTCATGGCAAGATTTTTTGCGGCCGTGATGCGGTTTTACCCAAAATTGCCCGCCTTTATCAGGAAGGGCATTTAGATAAGCTGGATATCGATTTGTCCGGAAGCGTTATTTTTCATACAGCGGTTAGCCCTGCCGGTATTGGTCCTACATCAAGTAATAAATTGGATATCGAGTCATCCATCCCCATACTCTCTCAGGCCGGTGTAAAACTGCATCTTGGTAAAGGTTCCCTAAAACAGGAAACTGCCGAGGCGTTGAATAGTTATAAATCATACTTTGCCGTTACCCCTCCCGTTTCAGCTTTGTTTGCCAGCAAAATCATCAGCCAGCGCGTGGTTGCTTTCCCTGAAGAAGGAATGGAAGCACTGTACGAGTTGGAAGTAGCAGGCCTCCCTGCTATCATTGCAATAGCTAGAGGAGAATCCATATTTTAATTTCTTTAAGGAGGCAAACAAAATGAGACAATTTACAGTTGAGGAAATATCTAAAGCAGTTGCAGATATTTTGATTAAAGCCAGTGTCAGCTTCAGAGAGGATCAGATTAAAGTCTATAGGGCGGCGATTGGAGCAGAAGAGGACAGCAATGCAAAATGGGTTCTTAAAAATATTCTGGCAAATGCCGAGGCAGGAGAAAAAGGGAAATTGCCGCTCTGTGATGATACCGGTATACCTCATGTTTTTCTGGAAATTGGCGATGAAGTAGAACTCCCTGCAGGTTTTTTTGCTGCGATAGACGAGGGGATAGCTCAGGGTTTGCGGGCCTTACCGGGACGTCCTATGGCGGTGAAAGGAAATGACATCCAGAGGATTTGCCAGTCTGAAGGCCTTTATGACGATCCGGGCATGCTCATGCCTGCTCCCCTGCAATTACGACGGCTACCAGGCAAGCAGGTCAAACTTACAGTTTTGATGTATGGCGGGGGGCCGGAAATACGCGGCAAAACCCAGAGAGTATTTCACAAACATTCTTTGGATGTGATTAAGTGCGAGATGATTGACTGGGCTCGAGAAGGCTCTAAGCTTTTGGGTTGTTTGCCTTGTGTATTGGCTTTTGGTATAGGCAGAAGCAATGTGGAAGCTGCTTCTCTGTCATTGGAAGCGATGAAAGACGGTGATTTTCAGCATCAGAACCAACTAGAGCAAGAAATAACTGATGAAGTTAACAAGTCCAACGTAGGTCCGCTGGGAATTGGCGGAAAAACAACCGCTTTAGGTACTTTTATCAAAGTTGGTCCCCAGCGTGCAAGCGGTGTCCGAATCATATCCCTGAGAGTAGGTTGTTGCTTTGACCCGCGTAAAGCTACTTATACGTGGAATTTGTAGCTGATTTACAGCAATTTTTCTAGAAACCTAAAAGAGGAAGAAGGGTTACACATGAAAGAATTAAGAATACTATCACCTTGTGGAATTTTAGGCTATGGATATCCTAAAGCATCATTTGAAAACGGTCTTAATAGGAATCCGCATTTAATCGCCGTAGACGCAGGTTCTACAGATGCTGGACCCCATAAATTAGGGGCGGGAGAAGGCATAGTCAGCCGGCAGGCGGTTAAAAAAGATTTATATAATATGTTGATGGCTGGCTTTGAAAGAGATATTCCGGTGATTATAGGTTCTGCAGGCGGTTCCGGTGCGAAGCCCCATGTGGAATGGACAATGGATGTAATTGAAGAAATCGTCCGAGAGAACAATCTGTATTTTAAGACAGCGGTTATTTCGGCTGATATCAGCAAAGAGTTAGTATTGAGGAAAATGGATGAAGGCAAGGTCAGACCTCTGGGGCCAGCACCGGGATTAACCAAAGAAGCCCTTGATAAAACTATCAGTATTGTCGGGCAGATGGGTCCTGAGCCAATTATAGAAGCCCTGAAAAAAGGTGCTCAGCTGATAGTGGCCGGCCGTTCCTACGACCCGGCAGTTTTTGCTGCTTTTCCCATCTGGAAAGGTTTTGACCCCGGACTTTCGTATCATCTGGGTAAAATCCTCGAATGCGGAGCTTTATGTGCTGAACCCGGTACTACCAAGGATTGTATTATGGGCTATTTGCGCGAAGATCATTTCCTGGTAGAGCCGCTGGATAATGAAAGAAAATGCTTAAAAACCTCGGTGGCTGCCCATACACTTTATGAAAAAGACCATCCCTATCATCTTCTCGGTCCCGGTATGGAACTAGATTTATCGGGCTGCCAGTTTGAACAGGTTTCAGATAATATGGTAAAGGTTTCAGGCAGTAAAATGATTAAACCTGAGCATTATACGGTAAAGATGGAGGGTTCGGCGAAAGTTGCGTACCGTACCCTGGTTATCGGTGGTATAAGAGACCCGATTATGATTGCCAATATAGAGGATATCAAGCGTGGCATTATAGAGCAGGTGGGAACGTATTTTTATGAAATTCCCCGTGACCAATATCAGATTATCTTCCACCTCTATGGAAAGAATGGTGTAATGGGTGAACGGGAGCCGGTAAAAACGGTGAGTCATGAATTGGGTATGGTGATGGAGGTTGTTGCCGAAACCCAGGAACTGGCCAACACCATTTGCGCAGCCGCCCGTTCGACTTTGATGCATTTTCCCTATAAGGGCAGAAAGGCTACAGCCGGCAATATAGCCCTGCTATATTCACCTTCGGATATTGTTTTCGGTCCGGTATACAAATTCACCGTTTATCATCTGGTTGATGTTGATGACCCTTGCGAGTTATTTGATACAGAGTATTTTGAACTGAAGGGGGACGGAGGAAGAAATAATGGATAATAAAAAATCTCTTTACAATTTGGCTAAGGTATTGCGCAGCAAGAATTCAGGTCCGTTCGAGCTTACTCTGGATGTGATTTTTGATGATGAAGAAAAATATCTCATGGTTAAAAATTCTGGAATCATCACTAAGGATTTGATCTGCAAGCTTTATAATATAAACGAAGAGAATATTTCGGTGCTTGTCTTTTATGACCCGGCACTGGCTTTCAAGATTACCATGAAAAGGTTTATTGACTCCGGCAGTATAGGAGAAACTGACGTTTACGGTGCTCAGCAGCATGCACCATTGATGGATATACAAATACCTGTTCCATTCGAGCAGGTATAAAGATTGTTCAACCGGGAATTAAGCTATAACTGGATTAAACGGGTGCTTTGGCTGAAAAGCTATGGTAAAATATTGCTGGTATAAAAGTTCATGCAGAAAACATGGTTGAATTTATGCGAGCTATAATTTGGAGAGAGGGGGCTTAATATGGACTTTCAAAAGATTAACCGCACTTCTTTATATAAGGATGTACTTTTGCAGTTGAAGAACTATATTGAACGCAATAATTTAAAACCGGGAGACTGCTTGCCTACTGAAAGAGTTATGGCGGAACAACTTGGTATCAGCAGAGGTACGCTTCGTGAAGCTTTTCGTATTCTGGAGGCCAATGGGGTAATTAGTGTCACCCCGGGTGGTGGTAGATTTCTTGAAAGAGATCTGGCACACTCCAATCTGATTATTGATATGATTAACGAACTGGAGTATGTTGATGCTATGGACCTGATGGAATTGAGAGAAGTTTTGGAGTT
The DNA here is from genome assembly GCA_016842005.1 of Clostridium thermobutyricum. Classification (GTDB taxonomy): domain Bacteria; phylum Bacillota; class Clostridia; order Ch29; family Ch29; genus JAENYD01. Next base: position 100,979 of record JAENYD010000008.1, read on the forward strand.
AAAGATAGTTGAATTAGTTATAGATAAGGCCTCTGACGAGGAATTGCTTGAGATCGAGCAAAGTTTTTCCCGGGGTAATGACCTTTATGAAATTGATAACACTTTCCATCTTGCTCTAGCGAAGGCATCCCATAATACGGCATTTTACAGTTTCATGAAATTCAATTTATCTTTGCTGGCAAAAATCAGAATGCGCTCTCTGGGTAAACCGGAAAGAGAAAAGAAGATGCCAGAGGAGCATGAGGAATTAATGATAGCTTTAAAAATGAGAGATAAAGAACTGGCCAAAACCAAACTTATTGAGCACCTTGAAGCTGTTAAGCGCAGTATTCGACTGGATACTGACAGATAATCAGTTCATGGGTAGCAGATTCTTGCAGGTATTCAATTGGTTATAATTTTACCTCAGGAATCAATAATCTTTTTAAACAAGAATTTCAAGAAGATTATTCCTGATTAAGAAAAGGAGAATTCCGATGAAAGATGGTAATCTTAAGAAAAGGATAAAAAAGGGGGATATAGTTTTCGGATTATATGTCAACATTACAGATCCCGCTATTGTGGAGATAGCTTACTATGCCGGTTTTGACTTTATAAGAATTGATTGTGAACATACGCTGTATGACTATTCTATTGTTGCCAATATGATAAGAACAGCAAGTAATATAGGATTGCCGGCATTCGTAAGGGTTTCTGATGCAAGTGATATTACAAGGTTGTTGGACTTCGGAGCTTCAGGAATAATAATACCTCATGTAAGTACTAGGGAAAAAGCTGTTGATGCCGTTAATCTGACTAAATTCGCCCCGTTAGGTGAGCGCGGTATGTTTAGTGCTTCAAGAGCCATGCAATACGGAACTGAAGAGCCCATTGAGTTCATGAGCAGGGCGAACGAGGAGGTCTCTGTTATAATACAGATAGAAGACCAGGAAGCATTGGACAACATTGATGATATACTCTCGGTTGAAGGTATTGACATGATAGCTACAGGCAAAGGCGACCTGTCACAATCACTAGGTGTACCAGGCCAACCTAACCATAAAAAAGTACTGGAAGCGGAAGAAAAGGTTATCCAAAAGGCAATAGAGTACGGGAAAATGTCGACAATAATAGCTCGTACACCAGAAAGGGCAAACGCATTAATTAAGCAAGGGGTTTCGTGTATTTCAGTAGGCCCGGATACATCTCTGCTGCTGAAAGGATTGAAAGATTATCTGAGAAACATGAGAGGAGCAAAGTTATAAAGTATATCTAACCAATGATAAAGTAAAAAAGAATGTTGAGATGATAACGGAATATGGAACAGGAAAATACAGCAAAATAGAAAAAACTGCCGGTTACCTGATGAAGGTATTATAATAACGGCAGTTTTATTATTGGCAGCTGTTCTTTTAACGGGTTCTTTAACACCGATATTTCGCAGGTATAAAATGCCATTAAAATAATTATGTAAGCCACTCCTCCAGATGGATAAATTGTGGTAATATGAAGGAAAATATCCTGATGGAGGAGATCCCATGAATATCAATACCGATAAGATAACTCCCGTAATTGATGGGCCTATCCCCTTGATATTAAGTCATGCAAGGAAATTGGGGATAGCCGATGAAATAAATAGTCGTACTACCCGGGATGATGAGAAGAGCATCATCTCTACTGGTATGGGTATAGAAGCTATCATTGCCAACATCCTTACAGACCGTAAGGCTCTGTACAAGGTCCAGGAATTCTATGAGGGCAAGGATGTGGAAAAATTCTTTGGACCCGGGATAAAAGCTGAGCATTTTAATGATGACGCATTAGGCCGTATCCTGGATGCTTTCTATGAGGCGAATCCCAAGGAGATCTTCACCAGTATTGCCATAAAGAGTATTGGCATCTACAACATCAAGGTAAAGACCATCCATACCGATACTACCAGCAAATCAGTGTATGGTGAATATACTGCCTGTGAAGAAGATGACCTTCAGATTGTAAGGGGTCATAGTAAAGACCATCGTCCGGATCTTAAGCAGATTATGTTTGGGCTGGCCAATACCAACAAGAAAGTCCTTGTAGGTGGAGAAGTTTTAAATGGAAATACCAGTGATAAAACCTGGAACAATTTCTTCATCCAGGAAATCCGGAAGAACTTGTGTCAAGCTCTATTTAGCCCCCTAACCGAATTGGACATCGAAAGCCTTAATCAATAAAATAAAA